>CAVFAY010000001.1:0-257394 GCA_963620595.1 Anaerotignum sp.
CATATACCTACAAAGATAGAGCCGGACAAACGACTGATGGCAAGCAGCTGACAACTAATCAGATTGCGAATATTGCATATACAGGTATTGTTAATCCGTTTAATTTGTCCTATGAGTATGATGCAATTGGCAATGTATCTAAAGTTTCGCAGGGATCGACAGTAGTAGCCGAGTATCAGTATGATAAACTCAATCAGTTGATTTCAGAAAAGCTGCCACAGCAAAATCTGAAATACATATATACTTACGATACGTCTGGCAATATTCGAACGGTCGAAACAACAAATACCAAAACGAATAAGACCACAACGGACGCGTATGAGTATACGGATTCGGATTGGAAAGACCTGCTGACCAGTTACAATGGCACTGCGATTACGTATGATGCTGTAGGCAATCCGCTGAGCTATAACAATGGCACTGCGTGGAAATTCACGTGGGAAAATGCACATGATCTTGCGACAGCCAAGGGCAACGGCAAGTCTATTTCGTATCATTATGATATGGATGGCGTGCGCGATAGCAAGACGGTAGACGGCGTGAAGCATGAGTATATCACGCAGGGCGGTAACGTCACATTAGAACGCTGGAACGATGGCGAAGAAAAGAGCCTTGAGTTCATTTATGATAATGGTGGCGCACCGTATAGTGTCATTTATTCTCGTGGTAACGAAGTAGATACGTATTATTATATCCTGAACCAGCAGGGCGATGTCATTCGTATTGTTGATACTTCCGGCAAGACTGTTGCAGAGTATACCTATAACGGCTGGGGTGAAATCCTCAATGTCTCCAATGCAAAGGGTTCCGAAATCGGCACTATTAACCCAATTCTCTATCGTGGTTATTATTATGATTCTGAACTGAATATGTATTATCTCCAGAGCCGGTACTATGATCCGGTGATGAAGAGGATGATCGCATCAGATGATGAGAGCTTGACAACTGGTGCAACATTGAATAATAATAATCTGTTTGCTTATTGTGATAATAATCCTGTTATGCGTGCGGATGGGCAGGGAGAATTTTGGCACATTGTAATAGCATTTGCGATAGGATCGGGAGTAGAAGCATTAACTGAACACCTTGCAGGTGAACAACTTGACTGTGAGTCGATCATATTGTCGGGATTTTCCTGTAGTATTGCTACGGCGTTTGGACCAATTAGTGGAGCTGTAGAAGGAACAAGTATTGCTGCTGGTTTTGCTCGTTATGTTGTAGACGTTGGAGTGGGAGTAGGAAGTGATATGATGGCATATTCATTTTCAGATGAATCCAAGACTGCAACAAAAAAAGATGTTGTATCTAAAATAGGTAGTTCAGTTTTTAATAATGGTTTATCAGCTGGCATTTCACGTGCAGCAAGTTCACGTGTAGCAACAAGTCTTGGAAAAAAAGCTGTAAAAAGTTTGGGCAAAAAAGCAGCAAAGCCTTTAGCAAAAGTTGCAAAGAAGAGTTCGATAATTAGTAAAGTAAAAACTAAATTTAATCGAGTAAAATCGAAAGCTTCAGCATTAAAAACAAAAGTTAGTAATTTCTGTAACAAGCATAAGATTGACGTCAAGGGTCATATCTCTGCCTTTTCTGTAAATTGTGCTGTAAAATGGAAAGAAATAAAGCGTAATTTTAAAAGAAAATGGAAACGATGGATGAAGAGGAGATGAATATAGTGTGGAAAATAATGGAAAGATCATTAGATCTATCTTATTAGAACGTAGTTCTACGTTTATTCTGTTTATTGTTTATTTTTCCATTGCTATTCTTTTTAATCCTAGAGGAGAAATGAATCCTATCATTCCATATAAGCATGCTATGGCTGTTATGATTCAAAATGTTGCACCATATGGTATTCTTATAGAGTGTAAGGCAATCTTGGATGTATTATTAGATTTTAGCTTTCGTTGTTCAACAATTGAAAAAACAATGATAATTGGTACTTGTGGTTATGGGGTGAAAGATAATATTTTCAACAAAGGTCAGCATGACTACTTATATCGAAACATTGGTTTTTTTTATTATATAGAGCGTATCTTAGAAATTACACATATCTACGAGGTAATTTGGTTAGATAGACGATTGACAGATTTTGATTGTGAACCTGCACATACTTATCGTATCAAGATGTTAAGATTCAGCCATCTTATTATTCATATAGAAGAAATCAAAGATGCGAAATCTATGCAAGCACAGATAGATGATGCGATGGGTCAAGTTGAACAACAAAAGTTTGCTCTTGAGTATACTCAAGAGCAGCGATATAAAAAACAAAAAAAGCTGGCTATTTTATATCAAAAATATGCGGATGCAACAGAAGAACGCCAAAAAGAAACTTATCTTGATTATATTGCAGATGTCAAAAAAGAAATCGAAGCATTGGATCAACAGTTAGCAGAACAGATCAAAACGCAACAGTATCATGAACAACGTCAGAAGTTGTTAGAAGACGAAATAGGTCAGATGAAAACAAAGGAGTAGATAATCATGGAAACTAAGAAGAGTGCAACTGCGGCATTAGTCGTAGCAATTATTGGGTTGATTTTATCTTTGCTGTTCGCTTTAGGCGGATTGGTATTGAGCATTATCGGTATTGTTCTGGCTGCGAAGGCGAAAGCACAGCAGTGGAGCAAGGCAAATGCCGCGCTGGTGATTTCTATCATCGGTCTGGTGCTTGCTGTACTGAATATGGTGGTTGGTGCTGTTTTGGCAGTAGCTTAACAAAAAACAGAGAGATAAAATGATATAACGGAAAAGAGAAGCAGCTGCGTGGGGGCTTCTCACAAAACAGGCGGCCGCTTAAAAGCGGTCGCCTTTAATAAAAATCAATACCTTCTTGAAGAAGGAAAACGCCTGTAATGTCCCTTATAGAACTGGTCACTTACAAACTAGTTGTGAAATATTCTGCACATTGCAGTGTTGAACGTGGAATATAACAGGGTAATAACTGAGATTATTCCAATTGTAATTGGAATAATAATGGTATATGGATTAACATACATGTACTGATTCCCTGATATAAAAATATTAAATGTACATGCATTTAATTGGGTGATGCCAAGTAGTGCTGAAAATATTGGAAAAATAAATATTAACAGACCAACAAAAATCGCTTTTGCTGCATTTTTCATGAATGTGGACAACAAGAGAAAAAGCATTACTATGCAGACATATACGACAAAGCGGACTATATATACCGTAACATAATATTGATATAGCGGCATAGATCCGAACGTTGCAAGAGAAGGAATGTTAATACATGCACTAGAAGGTGATGGAAGCCCATAGGTATATACAGTGCATAAAAAATCGGATAGATAAACGATTGAATATAACAGTAAAGATAAAACAAAAGCCAGTTTAATTTTTGCTAATATTAACTGTTTCCTACCGTTCTTTAGCGTAGACAAAAGTGTAATCATCTTACTTGTATATTCCATAGAAAAAATGGGGGAAAATAAAAGCACAGACATTGTTAATAGAATGATAGCGTGAAGCTGGTCAGTTTTATTTCCAGAATAAGTATTAGCACTGAGATATTCATATCCGCCTTCATAAATGAATTTAGCAGAATCTTTATCAAGACCATCTAAATATTCTAAACGTTGCTTTACCAGGGAGAATGCTTCTTGGTCTCTAGTCTGATCAGACACCAATTGTTGAACTGCATACCATTCTTGTTCAGTAATGGTATGATTATTATATTTTTCTTTTGATTCTGCAAGCATAGTAAAATAAGCGTTCAAGTGCTCATCTTTTTCCTTGATCCAATTACGTTTTTCTTCTGTTACGGGACCGTTGAGTTGTTCCATATAGGTTTTATAGATCTTTTCTTGATAAGAAAGAGTGGGCTTTTGATTTATCATAATAAAGGTTTGAAATATGAAGAATGCAACAAGTAACAAAGCTCCTTTCTGAAGAATTAAATTTTTGTAAGCTTCATACGTGAAAATATTCCAAATCTTTTTTGAGTGTGGCATCGTGCGCTGATGTTTCTCTTTAGAGTGTGAGATTAACAAATAAGTTGGTTTGGAGTGGGTGATTAATAGAACTATGAATAAAATGTCAAAAATTACACAAAAAACAGCAAACATCCATTGTGCTGAGATTGGATACCCAAAAATATTTACGTTAAAATAATATGATAATAATTTATTTACAGAAAGAGCAGGGATAAGATTGCAATACTTTAGAAAAGAAATCGGGGAGTTACCATCAATGAAATAGTATAAACCATATGAAAAAACAAAATAAATCGTAGAAATTAAACCAAGAAGAGGTAATTGATCTATTCTGGAAGCAATATATAATAGACCAACAGCAATGCTAAAAAAAAGAATCGCTTTCATAAAAGTGAACAGAATCCAATATTCTTGAATAGATAGAAAAAGTCCGCAACTATCAAATCCGTTAACAGATTGAATTGGAGCTGAAAACTGAATTGCTCCATATTTGTGTTGTGTAATAATTAAATTACATCCCCAGAATAGGAAATTAATAAAGATACTATTACATAAAAGTACGAAAACTTTAGATAGCATGAAATGCGCACGACCATGATACATCGTTAATTGCAGAGAAAACAAGCCCTGCTCTCGTTCATAAATTACCAAATAATATATTTCTATGAACAGAATAAGCAAAATAAGGAAATCTGTTGAAGGAGAATTTATTGCTTCAGAAAAGGATCTAGAATTTACAAAAGAAGGTCTTACGTCAGATAAATTTTGAAAAACTTGTATAGTCTTTTGGGAACTTTTTTGCTCATATGGATTTGATTGGGAAAAAATAGAAATTGATTGATCGTTATGACTTTGTATGATTTGTTCTACATATTGTGGATAGTTATTTATCGTTGATATTTGTTCATTTAGTTCTGAAATGAGTTGATATTCTGTCCAAATGTCATCGGAAAAAAGAAAATCATCGTAAGAATCTGGAGTAGACTCATCATCATTTGATACGTTCGTTTGGAAAAGAGTGGAGTTTAATTGCTTATATAAGGTTGAAATTTCGTTTGAGGTGTTTTTCGATTCATCTGAAAAGTAAGTATATGCTTTCTTATATACAGCAGGCGAAATGCCTGTATCTGGATCAGAAGAATAGATTAACACAGTATTCAACATCAAAATAGACAATGTTAAAAACAGGATAAGTGGGGTTTTGATGAGCTTAAGATACTCATTCTGAAATATTTTCATGTGCCGAACCTTCCTCTCCGAAATAATGAAGATATACATCCTCTAAGTCAATATCACGACCGTAAACAGGAATTCCCTGCTTTAACTTTTGTGGTGTATTTTTAGCAATAAGATGACCGTTCTTCATCAGTATGATTTCTCGTGCTATCTTTTCTATATCAGAGACAACATGGGTAGCTAAAATCACAATTTTTTCCTGAGCAATATTAGCTATCATCGTTCGAATACGAATACGTTCTTGCGGATCAAGACCGGCTGTAGGTTCATCCAGAACTAAAATATCGGGATTGTTTAAGATAGATTGTGCAATTAGCAATCGTTGTTTCATACCTCCCGAGTAACTTCCAATACGTTTGTCTATATGCTCGCGCATATTCACCATATCGATGCAACGTTCAACAGCTGATTTTGTTTCTTTCTTGTTCATTCCCTTTAGAGCGGCAACATACAACAAGAAACGGTAACCGGTAAATTGTGAGTATAGACCTTGTTGCTGTGGCATAAAGCCGATAATATCACGAAAAAATGATTTTCCTCCCAAAATGTCTTTTCCGTCGTATGTGATAGATCCTGATGTTGGCATACAATTTCCAACGATAATGTTCATTAGAGTGCTTTTTCCTGCACCATTGGGACCAAGTAATCCATAAACTCCAGGCGTAAGTTCCATGGTAACATGGTCTAAAGCCTTTTTTTTACCATAATTTTTGCAGATGTCCTGAATGACCAATTTTTTCATGATATATCTCCCTTCAAAAAACAAGCTATTCACCAACGTTAACGTACAAGATTTATGTCAACATACGGCAAATAGCCTGTTATATATTTAAATTACCATATCAATTTGACAAATTGTTCTCTACCATTATATAAATCTTCTTTTGAGATTAAGCAAGGAGCAGCATTGTCACTGAGTGGCACACCATAATAATATGCACCAAACTCTTGGAAACAGCGGAAATTATTCAAAATAGTTCCCGTAATAGGCTGTGTATGCTGAGAGTTTATATCATATCGTACATAACCTTTTTCTGTATTTAGAATAATATTTTGACCAATAGATGCTGGGGGAGTAGAGCTTGTACCGATTTGTGTTTCAGATGCATTTTTGCCAGAAATTTGATATATAGTATAACTCTGGGAACGTTGAGGATCATTTTTCGCATATAACAATTGATCCTCAAAAGCATAAGCAGAGGAAACTCCCTCTGGCAAGTGAATAATTTCCTGATAAGATGCCGCTTGTGTGTCATAAGAGAAAAACTGTGTATGAATTTTTGCATCGGCATAGTTGGTACCAGTAAATTCTTTTTCAAAGTATGTTCGCTCTAAATAGATTGTATGTTCACTAGATCCAATCACATGCAAATCGGCATTATAAGATGTTTCTGATTCTGTCAAGTTTTCACATTTTCCGGTGTTTAAATTGATACTTGTAAACCAAGTGTCCGTTTTTGCAGAGTTTGTTCCTGCGTTTGGTGAATTGCTGTCATTCATTTGAGCTTGGCTAATGCCAAGGTAAAGAATATTATCTTGCACAACGAAAGAAGGAACTGTTGTTCCTGATGGTACTTTACAGAGCAGTTTTTGCTGAGAACGATCTAACTGAGAGGAATACAGCCGACTTTCAGCTTCTGATGGATCAACGGATAGAATATATAATGTATTATTTGCTACAAACCCAGCACAAAGACCGTTACCCAAATAACCGTTACATTTTTGCTCATCAGGTGTACTTTCGTCCCAGACTTCATGCGTACAGTTCTGTTTGCTACACACGAGAACGTCTTTTTTACTTTCATAATCATAAAAATAGAGAAAATTGGAACTATTCGCATGATAAATTCCTGTCTCCGTTGCGAATGCAGTTCCCATGCTTTCATCGTAATAATCCGAAGAAACAGATGAACTTGATGTGTTCTTCTCTGCACAGGAAGTTAAAAAGACTGCTGTGCAGAGAAGAAAAAGAATACTTCTTTTTTTAATCACGGTGTGTCACCTCTTTTCTGCTGAAAGGCAATTAATTGAGATTGCGCTTCAGTAAGAATTTTTGACATTCCAGCGTTATCTATTGTTTTTTGGACAGTTGATAAAGCGGCATCTACGTTGCTACAGTCACCATAAAAGAGTGCTTGTACTTCATTGGGAGCGGATGAAAAGTAAAGATTACCTAATGAATCCTGTACAGTGTCTATTTGATCTTGTACATCTGTATTATCGAAACGGAAGCCAGCAGGTAATTTTTTTTCAATCTCTGTATATGTTTGACGCATAAGAGATAGTAACGAGGTACCATTTGTTGTTTGAAGTAGTGCTTTGTTAGAGCAATATGCAGGAAAACCGACAAGAGAATCATTCTCTTGATTGATTAAGTTTGCAATTTCGGTATCTGTATACAATCGAACTAAAAAATCAAATGCTTTATCTTTCTTTTTTGACCAAGAAGCGATTCCTGTTCCAGCGTCACCGCCTTCAAATCCACAACAAGGAGAAGAAATATCCGGAACAACTATAACGTCCATAGATGTATCTACTCCATTTTTTGTATATTCATATGTCGTTGCATATGCTTGATCGGCATGTTCCGCCGGAACAATAGCATCGCGGGCAAAAAACGATTGAGCAGGGCTATCTTCAAATTCATCATTAAATTGAATTAACTTCTCTTGTCTAAATTTTTGAACATTGGATAAATATTCACGGAATTCTTCTGTATACAACGCGTTCGCCATCGTTCCGTCCGTTTGACAAACTAACAAGGAACAGTTACCAACTTCGCTCCACCAAGTTCGATTAAGTGCATTGCTAGCGTTGGTGAGATATGGGATGACATTCTCACTATCACGAATTTTTTTAAAAATTTCTTCGTTTTCGAATGGATTAACCGATAGAGAATCTGTTGATATTTTATATTTGTCAAGAAGATCTTTATTATATATCGTTCCATGATAATCATATACATATTGTGACAGTTTGTATGTGATACCATCGATTTTTCCCCATTCCCATTCATCGGGAAGGATGACGTCTGATAGTGATTTCGCTTGTTCTAATTTCAAGTAATCATCAAGTGGTTCCAATAGTCCTTCCTGTACCATTTCTTGAAATGGATAAATAGTTTTCACAGATTTATTGTCTACTGAAACAGAAGAGGTTGGAGAAATTGAAATTATATCAGCAGCTTTTTTGTTTTCTCTGAGATTTGACAGGATTTGCGTTCCATTAAGTTCGTCATCTGTTGTATGATCAATATATTCTCTAATTTCGACGCGATATCCAGTATTTTTTTCTTCTAAAATTTGATTCAGAGGTGCTTCCCATGCACTTTTGGCACCAGAAACCGGTACTTCCCAGACAATGGTGTTATTTGAGACTGTTTCTTCTTTTTTCGGTTCAACATTGGAGTTGTTTGTAGAACAACCAGAGAAAAATGTTAACAGAAAAGAAGAAGTTAAAAATATTGATAAAAAGCGAACTAATTTCATGAGAATCCTCCTCTTTTTTTAGAAGTAATATAATGTAATTGCGGATTCACTTTTGTGTGAAATCCGCAATTACTTTTCATTATTCGCTATGTAGCGAGAAGAGAACTATTGACACTACTTATACGCTGAGCGTATACGATTTATAAGTCGTAGTTGCTGCACGTGCAGAACCATTACTTGAGGTAGAACCATACCAGTAAGAGGAATAGCTTGTGCCGGACGTATACTTGTACTGAATCTTTCCGTTATAAACGTAGGTCAATTTTCCCTTGCCTGAAGGGTAAGAAACGCCAGAAACCTGATGCCATGAGTTGTTGCTTCCGCGTCCTACAGAAACCTTCGCGCCATCATAATAGCTTGTATTGGTCGCAGCGTTTGCGGATACAGAAGCTCCGACGATTGCCGTTAAGATTAAGGCAGTTGAAGCCAGTCGTTTCAAATATTTCATAATAAGACTCCTTTCATATCCAGTGCATAGTGATAATAAATATTTCTGAAAGGAAATTCTACAAAAATATTTTTTAATGTTGCTGAGGCAATACGTATTGTCTGGCTTTGCTGTGAATTTATTATAACATACAGCAATATATTTGTTAAGCGAAAAATGACGAAAACAATAATGTTCCACATATTAAACAATTTAAAAATTGCAAATTTATAATATGTGCACAAAACATACGTGAAAAATGTAAGAATTTACAAGATTTGTTACGGAAAAAATTTTATTTTTTATGTTTATAATTTAAAAATAAATATTATTTATTGAAAGATGTAAAATACACAACAAATAGAAAAATGGAATGAAATGTTTGATAAATATGTACAAAACTGATATATTGGGTGCTAAATCGACGAGAAATAAAAGGATATTGCATTGCATGTCCTTTTATAAAGTTGTAGGAAGGGCATCTGTATTGAACTGTGTCTTGTTGCAATGATACCCTACTCGCAAAAAAACATATAGTGTGTAGAATTGAAAGGCATACTACTCTATTTTTACGAAAAAACAAAGAGAAAGAAGGCATATGGTAGTTTTACACTGCCGTATGCCTTCTTTTTGTTTTACATTGCCAATTCTAGCAGTCCCCAGACGGTACTTTGTTCATTCTTATAAACAATAACTTCGTCCATTTGAAAGCCAGAATAACGGCATTCTGCCCATGTGCAGTGAGCACCTGGCTGAATTTTCTGAAGTTTGTCCCAGTTTAACTGTCCATCAATTCCTAACCGCCCATCATATCGATTGCCGGTTGCCACTTTATAGATGGCCATAAATCCTGTAGATTCGTGACCACCACCATACTTGGCATCAGCCTTAGATGTGTAGCCGAGTGATTTGATTGCATCTGGTGCAAAATAAGTGCCTTGACCATAAGCTTTTCCAGTAATCACAACTCCAATCGGGTTAATGGTTAAGCCATTGGTAAGAATGCTCCACCAGTTTTGATGTTTTGAACCATGAAAAAGATAATCAACTCCGTGATTTTCAGACAGATGTTCTTTGCTGCAGAAAGAGAGAAAATCCTTCTCAGTTCGTTTGTTGATTACACGCCATCCTCGAACAAATTTTCCTGCTTGATGTTTCAGCAGTTTTTTCGCCATCTGTTCTTCTTCTGGAGTAAAGCGGCGCATTTCGATGCCGTAGACTTCCAGAATATTTTCCTTTCCTTCAAGATTGATATTCCCGCCTCGAAGCATAGTGTGAAAAACCTGCAATCGTTCTCGCTCTGTTTCGATAATTTCTGCTCTATCATTGGCGGTTGCATCCTTAGAAGCAATATACTTTCCCAATACATCAATTCGTCGCGGAAGAACAGCAAAAACATGCATAAGGTGTTCGTTGAAAACCTTGTTGCTCATATTTTTGTATTCTTTTGCCAATGTGTCTAAGCACGTAGACGCTTCCTCGAACGCATGTTCTGGAACATCTAAAATAGACCGCTGGTATTCACACTCAATCATTTGATTAGCGTAGGAAACCAATCTTTCTACGATGCTTTCCACGTATTTGTCTTTAATAGGCGAATACATGCGACCGTTAACTGTAATCCCTTGAGATTTGACCGTGACTCTTTTTCGGCGTTGTGTATCGAAGAGAGTCCAGCCGGAGCGAATGAGATCCGCATATACATCGTCCCATTGAGACATAGCATATCTCCGGACCTTTTTCTTATTGTTCCAGCGTACACCGGTGTCTCCCTGTGTTACAGTGAATTCTTCGTCTGACTGCTTTTCCATCGTCAGGGTTTCGTTTTTTCCGCTTGCTGTTTTGTAAGTTGCGGAAAGCCGAGTTAATGTTAACTTTATGTACTCCCGATTTGGGGGAGTCAATTGCTCTTGCGTGAAAGACTCCGTTTTCTTCTTTGTTGTTCGTACAAACATAGTGCCTCATCTCAAGCAGCTTTTTTAGCGGCCGGAGACTATTTCTTTTTGCCAAAGGTGTGAATTATCAAGATTGACTCTCCCGCCCGATATTAGGACGGGAGTTTTGCTGGAGGGTTTATGAAAATCAAGACATTGAAACTAAAAAACTTTGGATGTTTTCAAGATTTTGAAATTGAATTTCATCCAAGATGCAACGTTTTATCTGAAATGAATGGGAAATCTACAACTTTAGCCTGGGAACAGAGACTTGTTGGAGAAAACAATGCAATTCAACAATTTACAGATGATGTTCTTTTGGATTATGCGAAGAGAATACAGAATGAGCAAGCATCGTGTGAGTTTCCTTTTATTGCGTATTATCATGATCTGGGGCGCATGTGGTTAAAACAGAAGAGAAAAGGTCGGAAAAACCGAAAAAAGCAATTTCTAAATCGGCTGGACGGATACGGCTGATTGCTTAAACACTGAGCATAATAAAGATTTAATGATTCAATGGTTTATTGAAAACGCAAAACTAGCAGAACGTGCTGTAATAGATCGAACTCTTACGCAGTGTTTTAGAAATTTAGATCCGTCCATCACGAGTGTAAGTCTTGAATACGATCTGGAAAAGAATTAATTGGTTATTCTCCGCTGTAAGAATGATACATTTGAAAAATTTCCTGTGGAATTATTGAGTGATGGAGAAAAATATATCGTTAGTCTTTTAGCAGACATTATGTATCGAATGATCCTGCTGAATCCAAATGAGTTGGAACATATTTGGGAGACTGATGGGATAATCCTTATTGATGAGGTTGAGATTCATTTGCATCCTGTATGGCAACAAAAAATTGTTGCTATCTTATTAGATATTTTTCCTAACATCCAATTTGTAATGGCAACTCAGTCCTCAGATGTGTTGGCTGATTTGCCAGATGAATATATTCCTAAGGAATGTATTCGTTGGTCTTAAAGAAGGTGATAACTTGAGTAATAAATCGAATGCTGAATATTATAAAAGAATTGCTAAAATGCTTTCCTATGCTGATCAGCATCCTGATTTAGAGGCGGCAAGGAGAGGACAAAAGGCGCAAGACGAGTACCATGCACATATAATCAGAGAATATAATATTGGCGCAACCACTTATGTGTGCACGACTGCTCTTAATCTTGATATGGAGAATTTGATTAAAAAGATCCAAAATTAAATAAAATAATAGATGGAATGAGGTGTAAAGTATGTGTAGAGATAACACTCATAAAAGAATACAGGAAGTTCTTGCCTATTTAGGGAAGCACCAGTATGTAGAGGCAACAACAAAATAGCGGCAATTATGCGATGAATCTATGTCTAAGGTGCTTAGTGTGGATATAACTGACTCGGCTATAAATGTGCACACCACCGCACTTAATCTTGATATGGAGAGCCTTATTAAAAAGAAGACTGGGAAAACGGATAGTGTATAGCAATAATTTCATTCAAAATTTGAAAATGTAGGTTTTCGGAAAGTTAATAATTGCCTCTGCTCGTGATTGGGAGGAGACAATTGTTTTACCTGCTGTGCTAGAATCATTATTCTAAATTGTTGATAAAATTAAGCCAATAGACTATGATATAAATGAGACTTACATTATTTGGTGAAAAAAAGTGGTGATTGATTTGAGGCTCAAAAAATTAAAAGTTAAAAATTTTAGATGTTTTGAAAATTTAGAAATGAATCTTAACCCGCGTTGCAATGTGTTGGTTGGTATAAACGGTTCGGGAAAGTCTACGATTTTAGATGCACTTTCTATCGCGCTTAGCGGTTATTTGTTAGGTTTTGATGATATAAAAGGCGCATATATTCAAACGGAAGATGCTCATTTTGTAACGCATCAAGTGGGAAACAGAATAGAGGTTCAAGAACAGTTTCCGGTGATTATATATGCAGAAGGTATTGTTGACGATGAACGTGATGTAAAATGGCAGAGAGAACTAAATGGAAAAGATCATCGAACTACATACGGAAATGCAAAATGTATTATTGATTATGCAAAGAAGTCACAAGATGCAGTTCGCTCCGGGGATATGGCTTGTATACTTCCTTTGACCGCATATTATAGCGCAGAACGTTTGTGGTTGCAGAAAAGAAATCGAACTGCTTATGAAAAATATAAAACGCTGAAACGGCAAATGGGGTATATAGGCTGTATGGCGGCGGCTTCCAACGAAAAACAAATGCTTCAATGGTTCGCTGATATGACATACATTCAATTACAAGAGGGACGGCCGATAGCAGAGCTGGAAGCTGTAAAACAGGCAATTCGTCAATGTTATATGAGTTCTGCTCCATCAATCGATGATGCGCGTTTTCAATATAATGTTAAGAATCATGAACTTGAGGTAACAATTCATCGAAATGATACTGTTGAAAAATTTCCAATTCGTATGCTGAGTGATGGAGAAAAAGGTGTTATCAGTTTAGTAGCTGACATTGCTTATAGAATGGCTTTGTTAAATCCAAATTTATTTGAACGAGTTTTGCAAACACCAGGAGTGGTGCTGATTGATGAGATCGACATGCATCTGCATCCGTCGTGGCAGAAACGAATTATGAAAGATTTGATGAATATTTTCCCTAACGTTCAATTTATTGTCACGACTCATTCTCCGAGTGTGTTAGCCAATATTAAAGAAAAAGAATATGTTCACATTGTTGATCATTTTAACGTCAATCCTTTGCAGGATATGATTTATGGACGATCTGTGGAGGAGATTCTTTGTGATATTATGAATACAGATGTATCTCCTGAAGAAATTACGGACTTGCAAAAGGAATTTAATTCCGCCATTGATTGCGAAGATTTTGATAAAGCGCAAGAAATTTTAAATCATCAACGTCAACTCCTTGGAAACAACGCAAATGCAGTTATTGAAAATCAGATTACGTTGGATGTGGAGATGAATATGCGTAGAAATGAAGCTGGTAAGAGAATACAAGAAGCTCTTGACTATTTAGGGAAGCACCAGTATATAGAGGCTACGACAATATGGCGTCAATTGCGCGATGAGTATATGTCCAAAGTGATTAGCACGGATATAACTGATTCGGGTATAAATGTGCATACCACCGCACTTAATCTTGACATGGAGAGCCTTATTAAAAAGAAGACTGAGAGAACAGATGGTTCATAGCCATAATTTCAAAATTTGGAAGAAGGATATATAATGAATGATTTTGTTGTAAAAGAGACTAACAATGGTGATTACAACAGATTTCTCTTGTGGTTGTCATCTGAAAGTTCAATAGACAATCTTAGTAACATTGAAGAAACTCCCAATGTGATTGATTCGTCAGGAAAGATTTTGATTGACCAACTTTTTATTACAGGAGATGGGGACAATAGATTTCTTTGTTGCGATTTCGAAAATGGGAAATTAGACTTTAAAACAGCATATATTGTGTCTCCAGCGGACTCTTTTCGTGAGGAAACAGTGCGATGGTTGCGTGATAACTATCAATATGTAGAACATTCAATTTTAACAGAAAGCCAGCGGCAAAAGATCAAAGACGACATCACCTTTTAATGCACAAAAACAATTCTACTATATTTCAAATTTAAAGGGGTCGAATTCGACTCCTTTAAATTTGAAACCATGCTCAATTATACTTACATCATCTCTACAATTTCGGATGAGACGTTCGGAAGTGCGACTTCCGGCACGGCACTGGCATTCAAGCTGCTGCCAATGTCTAATTTAGCGGCAGGATACAGAAAGTATAAATTCGGAATTGTAGTAACGCATGACGGACGAGTTTTTCAATATTCTGCCGTAACAAGACCGTTTTTACCAGAGTTGCTTGACGGCAGAGTTGACCAATATATTGATCGACCAATATAATATGAGCATAGAAGAAGCACACAAAAAACGTTAGAGGAGATGAAGGAGGAATATGGGATTCAATGGAGAGAAATAAAGTAACAAAAGAAGCTGTTGTAACACGATTAGATATTCTCTATTCAAACCCACAACTCTCTCTTGAAGAGCGTGAAACTGAATGCCAGCGGCTAAAAGAGGAAAGTGACAGGTTGACCGAGTGGCCGGAGATAAATTAAACTGCCTTGTAAAGAGGTTTAATTCGGCGGGCTACTTGTGACAAAAACAGAATACTAAGGCTATTGCATAAAACGGACGCAAAATCAGGCGCTGGAAGTGTGAGCATGCAGCAATGGAAGCTGCAGGATTGGACACAACACAGGCGGCTGGAAAAGCAAGAGCTGTTGAAAGCAAGGCAAATCGGCTGTATAATTCAGGTAACGCAGAAGATAACGTTGCGGCTTATTTAAAGCATATTTTTGCCATTTACGCTTGACATAGAACGGGCAAATGACATTTGCGAAAAGTGCAGATGGTGTTATATAAACGAGCATTGATAGTAAAAGCAAATTATTTTTATACCCATGAAGAAGGCGAGTTCATGGAGTTTGAAGCGTTGTGTGAAAAAATGGTTGGAAAAAAGGTGCGAATTAGATTTAAAGATGGAGGGACACCTATTGTCGGAAAGTGTATTGGCTACACACGAGCTGTTGACAACGAGCTAGAGATTGCCGAAATTGACATAGATTCTGGAATTCCAAACGCTTGTTATGGATTGATGGAATCTGAGATTTCTGACATAGAAGAATTGAAAGACTGAGAAACCACTGATACAATGTAATCCGAAGTAAGAGGTGATTTGATGTATGCATTAAATCTTTCCAAAGAAAACTTTGATTTAGCAAAACATATTGATTTTTCCGAACTTTTAGATCAGGTGCAATTTGATGATGAGCGATGTATTGTTACAATTCCGAAAAGTGATATTGATACTTTCATGGTTATTATCAGTGAAGAGATTGATGTGAACGGTTTGTCGGAAGATCAAGAAGAAGTGACATCATATGGACGTAAATTATACCAGTTGTATGATGAAGTATATGCATTAAAACATAGACAAGAGTAGACCGCTAATCTAGGGGGAACATTGGAAAGTTTCTGTCAATCCGGATAAAGGCATCTTGATTCAGGTAACACCGAAAAGCAGGAGTTGATAATATGCTGAACATGAATGAATCGACACGGATGTTTTTAGAAAAAAACTGTGCTGATATTCCTTGGGATTTGGAACACTTGAATGATATACTTGATCGGTTAGACGAAATGGAGCTGGATAGCTTAGATGAAAATTATAATCCGACAGAAGCAACCAGGCCTATTATTTATGCGATTGACGATTTGTACGTCAATAACTAAAATAAAATGTAAGATAGACCGTCGAGCGCAAGTGTTTAGCTTGTCTGGCAAGAATCTGAAGAAATGGAGAAACAAATATAATAAATACTTGGAGGGATTAAAGTGAGACAACCAAGTGATATACATCGTTGTCCATTGCTTGAAAAGGAAATTTTCTGGGGCGGCGAAGGCGGTTGCGTGGAGATCCAAGAGGTTAGAGAGGATAATATGGATGCGGAATTTTTAACTTTTGAACTGGACATAGAACGAGCAAACGACATTTGCGAAAAGTGCAGATGGTGTTATATAAACGAGCATTAGTCTGTTAATAAATCCCTCGGATTGGAGGATTGATTATGTATAGCTATACAATTTACAACCAGCCAGATAGCAAGCTGTTTGAGAAACAGTGTCATGCGTTGGAAAAGCATATCCCCGATCTGATTAAAGGAGATTTGCTGGAAGATGTAGACGGCTCGCAGATTCAGGTATATGCAAAGGATGGGACAAAAATTCTTGTGTATAACAGCGAATACGTCGGAGCTCTTTATATTGAAGCAGAGATTGAGTTGGAACAGTTTTTCAAAGAATAAAGCCGCCAAGCGCAAGCAAGGCGGTTTTATTCTTTGAAATTTAAGGAGGATATTGTGCTGTATATAGTTATGCTTTTGATGATCGGATTGCAGTTGAAAATGAGCATGGCGTACTTTGTAGTATTGAGGATCACTGCGGCAATTGAGTTTTTCAAGGCCGGAGTTGATCTTGCAAAAAAATTGAAATGAAAGGAATTTGCTATAGAAGTTTCTGATGAAGTGTCGGATTCCCAAGCAGAAGAGTGGGCGATAGATGAAGTGATGTACAATTTGTTAGGAAAATATGCAACAGGGAAAGAAGTTGTGTTGCGAGATGAATTTGTAGATACGAAGCTTGTACACAGAGAGGAAGTGAAACAGTGTGGGACATTTAATCAGAATCAAAAATCGGAACGAATACATCCGAGATATATATGATCTTGCGGAAGGAATCAGACCGTATGAAATGAAGCTGTGGATTTTCTGCAAAACGAATATAGTGCACTGAGAAAAGAACTCGATGCACTGGAGAAAGAGTACGAACAATTGACACTCCCCCTGCCTTTAGGCATGGGGAATGTCAAGCAAATGTGGTCTAGCAGAAACGGAGGAAGAATGAAGGATTTAGAAAAAATTACAGAGGAATGCAAAAAGAAATTGAGAGCTATCAATATCCCTTTTGACGAGGAAATGACGGTAATTGCACAGCATGTTGGCAACAATACTTGGGGGCAATACAATAAGACGAGAAAGACAATAAAGGTAGAACCTTTGAGGAACGACTGTATGTTAAGACATAGCTATAAAAAAGAATCGCCGTGAAGCGATTCTTTTTATCATTTAAAAATTAGCCTTGCAATGATTACAGTGGTAAGTCTTTCCGATTTTAGAGCTTGCTAATCCAAAAGCTCCAATAGATAACAATTTGCTGCCGGTGCCAATTTTCGACAAGTTAGTAGAGTTACAAAACGGACAATGAGGTTTTCGGCTTCTCGTTCCCGTCTTTGTTTTGCATCCGCTCTCATTTTTTCTAATGGTGTCAGTCTTCTAATAATATCATTAAATGTAGCATTGCCACAGTTCGCGCATTCTGCGGCTACAAACGGGTTGACGATAATAGGATTGAATTCTGTACAGCCGCATTTTTTGCACTTATATTTTTTGGCGAATTCTATTGTCTCTGGTTCTTTTTTGATATTTGCTAGTTCTGCTTGTTCTTTGATAACATCAATTGGACAGCCGCAATTCGGACAATATTCTGCGTGCTCCGAAAATTCTTTACCGCATTCCGTGCATGTAACCAGTGCCATATTATCACATCCTTAGAAGTTGGCTTTGCATTTATTGCAGTGATAGGTCTTGCCGATCTTTGACCCCGCCAATCCTAATGTGCCAACAGACAGCAATCTACTGCCCGCACCAATTTTTTTAAGGTTTGTAGAACCACAAATCGGGCAGTGTGGCATTCTGGATTCTCGCTCTTCTTGCATTTTGCGTTTTTCTACGGCGTATTCTTTGTCTGTTAATCTACGAATTACAGAAGACGTTCCCTCGCAAGTGGAACATTTTCCACATAAGAACGGGCTTATTGTTATCAAATGGAATTCTGTTCCACCGCATTTTTCACATTTGAATTTTGTTGCATATTCCTGAACAACAGTTTCTTGCATAATTTTTTTTCTTCTTGCTGCTTTTTGATTACAGACATAGGACACCCGCAGTTCGGACAGCAGTCTGCATGTTCAGAAAATTCTTTATTACATTCAGGACATTTTACTAGTGCCATATTATCACATCCTTTTGTGTATTATATCATGATACGTCATTTAAATCAATAGGTACTTTTATTTCTGATATACAAAAGTTAAATGGTGCATTTGGTGATTTAAAGAAAGTTGAAGCAGCAGCACAAGTTCTGCAAGGTATTCCGGATATATTCAAAAAACTTGCTATTTCTAAGTCTGGTTTAACGGGAGAAGCCGCAGCCGCAGCCGCCAATGTAGCAGGATTAGCCGCCGCCGAAACCGGAGCTTCTGCCGCTACTGTAGGATTCGGAGCTGCATTGTCAGCAGCCGGAGCGGCAGCTAAAGCATTTCTTGTTTCTTTAGCAACTAATCCTGTTACATATATTGTTGCTGCACTGGCCGCTGCGGCAGCCGTAGCATATAAAACAGCACATGCTTTTGATGATGCAGTAGAACAAGCGCAGAATTCTGCGTCAGAATATCAGAGTTCTCAAACAGAATTGAGTTCATTGAATTCTGAACTTGACACTACCAATTCAAGAATCAAAGAAATCCAAGCGTCTGGTACAATCAGCTTAACGGATGAAGCCGAACTTTCAAAATTGAAAGCTCAACGAACCGAATTAGAGCAACAAATTGCGCTGCAAAAACAGCTCAATAAAGGTAAACAACAAACCGCTGCTAGAGATGCGACAAAAGTTCTTACAGATAAAGATATTAAAGATACGTCTTGGGATGCGCTTAAAAGCTTGGGCGGATTGCACTCTCCTCATCAGGGAGCCGTAAAAGTAGATGTACTAGAGAGTGCTAAATCCGATCTATCTAAACTACAAGAGCTGCAAAGCAAAAAAAGATCTTGAAAGTAAATTATTACAAGCAGATTATGGTAGTGCAGGCTATAAATCTATTAGTAATGAACTGCAAAAGAATCAGAAAGCTATTGACAAATATTCCGAATCGTTATCCGAAAAAACTACAACGATTCAAGATCAATACGATACTCTTTTTTCTGCTTATCAAGATGGTAGTTTAAGTTCCAGTCAAATTAAAACCATGAGAGAAGCATATCAGGTATTGTCTGATATTGGTTCTGTCAACATGACTGGAACAGGAAAATCTCTTAACGCTTTAAATACTTTCTTCTCTTCTTCGATGGGTCATAGTGGTATCCAAGATTATTTGACGAGAGTTGCAGCATCCGGTGGAGACGTAAACAAAGCATTAAAGAACCTTGGATTGTCTTTATCTGATCTTGGGCTAAAAAACAACGCCAGCGGAGCAGAAGCTCTGTCTCGATACTTTAAAGATCTTGCTAAGTCTGCCGAAGAAGCTTCCGGTTCAATTCAAAAAGTTGATGGTTCCTTTTCTGGTATTGCAACCGCTTTTGAATCTCAAAACGGTGGAGATAACCTTGACTCCTTCTTGGATTTCTTGAGTCAAGCAAATCAGTTGAAGAAAGCTGGCAAGACTGGCACAGATGAGTTTTTTGTCCGGTGCAGTTTGAGCTGCATGATGATATATGTTGTAAAACATCATGACAGGGAAGAAAACGCGGAATACCATCTGGTTCAGTCGGCGCATAAATGGTTCATCTACAATACCGGCCATGCGTACCAAATATCCAAACGAGATATAGCAAAGAAACGGAACGACGGCATTGATGGCAATAAGAATATTATCCATGCAGCATCATTCTAGGTTTCCTGTCAGTGTCATAACAGCAGAAAGAGCAGCCAGCGGGGCTGTTTCACAGCGGAGAATACGCGGGCCTAAACCGACTGTCTTTGCACCCGCCTGTTCAGCGGTCTGCGCTTCTTCGGCGGCAAATCCGCCTTCTGAACCGGTCACAATCGCAACTTTTTTGCAATCACCGGTGCGCTTTGCAGGCAGTTCTTCGAGCAGAGAACGCAGAGATTTTCCGCCGCATTCGTAGAAGAATAGAACGAGGTCATACTGTGCCCAATCGGCACAAACAGCAGCAAAGTTTTTTAGAGGCATACATACCTGCGGTAAAATACCTCTGCCGCACTGCTTGGCAGCTTCTGCGGCAATACGGTTATAACGGGTATTTTTCTGTTCTTCTTTTTTGGGGGCAGCAACGCAATATCGACTGAAAAATGGAATAAAGCGGGTGCAGCCCAGTTCGACACCGTGCTGAATAATTTCTTCCAATTTATCCTGCTTAGGGTATCCGGCGTATAGCGTAACATCTATATTTGGCTCCGCTGTGCTTGGGTATCCCTCTTCCACAGAAAATTCGACAGCATCTTCTGAAAATCTTGTAATCTGCGCGGTATATTCGATGGCATTTCCATCGCACAGAATGACGGTTTCACCGATTTTTGCCCGCATGACACGGGATAAGTGATGTGCATCTTTTCCGCGTAGAAAGGCAATTCCATCGGCAATTTCGGTTGTAAAATAACGGTGCGGCATAGGTTCCACTCCTTTTTGTTTGTATCAAAGAATCTCTTATAAACCATAGCATATTTTGCGTGTTCATGCAATTGCATGCGCTAAGAAAAAGCTGATTTTGTCGTTTTTTCGTGGAAAATAATAGCAAGATATGCTATACTTTCCAGTGGACAAAAAAGAACCAAGGAGAATGGAAATAACATGGAATATGTGATGGGATTGATAACAAATAAGGTTTTGATTTCTGCAATTGCGGCATGGTTTGTTGCGCAGGGATCGAAGATTCTGATTGACATGATAAAGGGAACATTTACGCTCAAACGGCTGTCGGGTGGCGGCGGAATGCCAAGTGCGCATTCCGCAACAGTGATCGGATTAACAACGGCGACAGCTATTGTCTATGGCACAGGTGGATTTGAATTCCCGATGGCATTATTCTTTGCCATTATCGTCATGTATGATGCAGTTGGCGTTCGTTTGGAAACCGGAAAAGAAGCGAAAGCGCTCAATCAACTGCGCCGTCGTGACTTGGAAGAACATAAACGACCGGTTATGGAACAGGAATTGGAAGAAAAAATGGGACATACGATATCGGAGATTCTTGCGGGCATCGTTGTAGGTATTGTCATTGCGATACTGATTTGTCATATTATTCCATAAGAATAGCAAAAACGGACAGCACGCTGCTGTCCGTTTCCGTCTATTTGTTGATGAAATATAAGCCAATCAAACAGATGACAATACCGATGATCTTGCTCCAACTGATAGCTTCATGATACAACAGCCAGCCGACGAAAATCAGAACACCAGCAACAAAGGCGCTTTGCACAATGGAAAGCGTACTGACCTGCCAGCCGACTTTGTACGCATAAATAAATCCGACTTCCAAACCGACAATACACAACCCCAGCAGAGCCGGTGCCCAATTGGATTTGCTGTATTCTGTCAGCAGATTGCCGTTTCGGTTGACAATAAAATACAAAATTGTGGAACAAATTGTTCCGACAAAATAAGTGATTGTCATCGAGGCAAACGGATCCATAGAACTGGGAATGCCTTTGGCGCAGACCTGATAAAACGTGTTGGCAAGAACAATTATCGCCAGCGGCCAGATATAAGATACAACCATAAATACCACTCCTGTAAATCAAAATAAAAACGGCAGTTAGACTTTTTAGCCTAACTGCCGGTAGGTGCTCACCCATATATTTATATTATCAGAGTTAAATCGCTGCGTCAACAGTTTTATTCCAATACAGTCAAAAAGCTATGAATCTTTTTTATATCTCCAAGCAGTTCTTGCTTTTGCTTGCCGATCATCAATTCTTTGTTGCAGCGGGTATACGCTTCGCTGCCGTTTTGCCCGATAAACCAAGTGCAGAAGAAATTGGTGTTCAGTTCCGTGACAAAGACAACCATTTCTTGACTTTTTCCAAAGGTTGTGGTCAAAAAAGCAAAGGCGTGCTCCAGCATGGCAGAGGCCTGCTCTGTTTGCGCGTCCATCTCTGCAACTGCCTGCTGGAATCGTTCAGAAATTTTGGCAAAACCATCTTCATTAGAGCGGACAGCTTCTGTGCGCAGCAGATTGGCATCAGTCTCTAGGGTTTGCGCGGTCTTCAAAATGGCGGCGGCTTCTTGACGATCAACAGCAGCGGCTTTCTGGCGGGAAGCCAGTTTTTCTCTCTGACGATTGGCTTCTTGGGATAGGAGCTGTACGAGATCGTCTTGCTCCAGACGCCGTTTGATGGACTTCAGACTTTCAAATACTGTTGTGATTTGCATGTCCAAATAATATGACGCGGAAAATATACTCGTTAATTTTCCGATAAGCAAGCCGATGACACTCAAACGCTCATCGAATGGAGCACTCTTGAGACGTTCTACAGCGGTTGCCGGCAGCTTGCCTGCGAGGATTTCCTCTACATGATAATCCGACTGATATTTTTTGAATAGATCATAATATGCGGCGAAATCCCGTGCAATTTTTGGATGCTGAATATACTCAAGAATGACGGATTCGTCTATTGGCAATTCCAATTTCTCGCAGGCCAAGAGAAACTGCGAGAGATCTTCCCAACCGCGCGCGGTGACAAAAGCTTGTCCGTCTACGGTAGTCTCGAAGGTATAAAAGTGCTGCTTTTTGATGTCCAGATAAGACAAAATCGCAGGGTGCATTTGTCTGCGGTAGGCATATTGTTTCCAGACCGCGTAATCTTCCTGTACATCAATGCGCTTGAGTCGGTCGAGGGTGACAACATCAAAATCGCGAACCGATTTGTTGTATTCCGGTGGATTGCCTGCTGCAACGATGACCCAGCCGGGCGGAACTTGATGGCTACCAAACGACTTTCGTTGTAAAAATTGCAGCATGGTTGGTGCCAGCGTTTCGGATACACAGTTGATCTCATCAATAAACAGAATACCCTCTTGCAGACCGGTTTCTTCGATTTTGTCGTAAACCGATGCAATAATTTCACTCATAGTGTATTCTGTAATGGTCATTTCTTTGCTGCCATACTTGCGTTTGGTCAGATAGGGGAGACCGATAGCGCTCTGGCGGGTGTGGTGGGTAATGGTGTACGAAACGAGGCTGATACCGCATTCGCTGGCAGCCTGCTCCATAATAGCCGTTTTGCCGATGCCCGGAGGTCCCATCAGCAGAATCGGACGCTGATGCACGGACGGAATGAGATACTGTCCGTCTTCATCTTTTGCCAAATACGCTTTTACAGTACGAATAATTTCTTGCTTTGCTCGCAAAATGTTCATCATAGATTACCTTCTTGTCAGGTCAGATTCGCTTAAAATCAGTTTCATTGCCCATGGTGGGACTAGATGTTCTGCATAAGTGTTGTCGAAAAATAGAAATGCGACATCATACGGCGGACGTTTTTTTGGATACACGCCCACGCCGTCAGTGAAAAACAACAGCCCTTGCAGCTGCAAAAGCTCGCCGTGCTGCTGCAATTGCTCAATATAATCAAACACAGGGCGAAAGTCTGTATCGCCGTTGCCGCTGACATCAAACTGTTGCAGCATATCATGAAAATGCTGGGTATCTGTAATTTTGATGTCGGATTGAATGCCTGCGTCACATTGAATGATGTGGACGTTGACGGAACGGAAAAAACTGTTGCTGTCCAATAAAATCGTAACAGTTTCTTCCAAAAACTGTTTGACGAGTTCTCCGCTGCATGAACCGGAGGTATCAATCGCAATGACAAAATCGCGAATTTTTTTGGATTCCCGATATTCCAATTCTTCCAGCATCGGCATGTTGTGGTACAGCTGCATACTGTAGTTATAGAAACCGTAATCAAAGCTGTCCGGATCCACGCGGACTTCTTCGCGCGTCACAGCAAATCTGCGCAAAAATGAACGATAATCATATCGCTGCCGATTTTCAATTTGCAGCTGTTGGCGCAAATTTCCTGCCATCAGACTGATGTCGCGCTGAATGGTTTCCATAGAAGTCTGTGTTTTTTGGCTGATGTCCTGCCATTTTTGTTCTACTTCGTCTTTATCCGGTGGTGGAGGTGTATCGTCCTCTGAGCTGTCACTGCCCGTCTGTTGCGGCCGCTCTTTGTCATCCTGCAATTCTTCCCAAAAATGATGGTCATCTACGGTAAATTCCCGTCGCATGCCGATTTTTTGACTATATGTCATCTTGATAAGTACAGCATAAATCTGCTCGGCATTAAAAACCGAAACAGACAGAGAATCATAATATTTCTGTCTGTGATCCGTGACCAGCCGCTGCACGCACGAATATGTCATCGAATCAATCACGGATTCTACGGCAATATCACAGGCGAGATTCCAATCCTCTGGATCACGCTGCTCTGCCTGCGTCATATGACGGAAAATACAATGCAGAATCATATGTAAATACATGCGGTTGACTGCAACGGGATCATCTTCATAGCTGTGAATCAAATAATTAGGATTGTAAAACAGGTGTACACCGTCTGTCGCAATGGTGCGGGTCTGTAGATTCAAATCATAGCTGAGAGCGGAGAGCGCCAAGTCAAGATACCGCATCGAAAGATATAGCTCACTGCGGCATAGAGACAGAATGCGTGTACCGATCTGAATCAGCTCTTGATGTAACGGATTCATAGGCAAGCCTCCTTATCATTACAGTGCAAACCGATTTTTCTTTTTCCCAAAGTGCTTGAGCCGATAATTCATCATCAGGCTGACAGCTTCCGGCTCTTCTAGTTCGGAAGCCTTGCCAATGGCATAGGATACAACCGATTCGGACAGCAGTTCTTCGTCCAGCATCAGCTGTAAGCGCGGCAAATTCCGTTGATCCAGCAGGCGAGATATAACTGCATCTGCTTGCTTGGTTAAATAGGAGATATATTGTTCGCGTGCGTCTGGCAGCAGCCGATACGGATACAGCAGCCGATAAAACGCAATGTCTTGCGCGGTTTCCGGAGCATCTTCGCGCACGGCACGGGAAAAAGTTTTATCGTATTCTCGGAAATCAATGCCTTTGCGCATCACACACATGCGGTAGAACGAGCCGGAGCCATATGTCACAGAACGAAATTCCCGCGGCGGGATGATCTCCTGAAACGCATAATCATATGCCGGAAACAGCAATACGATGGTTTCTCCGCGTTCCTGAATCGTCAAGGTGATTTCGTTGGTAAAATCCGTCACAAGACTTTTGAGCCATGTCAGACCGCTGACGGAAATGGCATGCAGATTTCTGCAATTCTTAAATGCACCGTCACCGACAGAATGCAGGCCGCGCGACAATTGCAGCTGCTCTAAAGCATGACAGTTGTAAAAAACATGATTTCCGATGTCCTGCACACAAGCCGGCAGAGTGACGCACTGGAGTTCTTCGTGACCTGCAAACGCGTAGTCTGCGAGTTCAACCACCGGTTGTCCGTGTGCTTGGGCGGGAACGGTAACGTGTACCGCATGGCCGGTATATTTTTTCAGCACCGCACCGCGGGCTGTTTGTTCAAAAAGCAGTTCTTCCATGATGCTCCTCCTGTTTTCGGTTTCTATTGTACCACTCGTTTTGCATCTATGCCATAGCTATTTGCATGTGGTATAATAAAAGAAAAACAAAGAGGTGAGATCGTATGGAACAGAGCTATCCGGCATACCGAGCGATTGAGGTGGATGCATGGCCGAGACGAGAGCATTTTGCCTATTATCGGCATCAGATCCGCTGCGGGTATTCGCTGACGGTTCGCATAGATGTGACAAAACTCGTAAGATTTTCACAACTGCGCAAGCTTCATTTCTTTCCCTGCTTTCTGTATGCCGCTTCACGGACGGTAAATCAGATAGATGAAATGCGGATGATGCTCACGCCGGAAGGAAATCCGGGCATTTGGGAGGTGTCTCATCCGAATTTTACCGTTTTCCATGAGGATGATAAGACATTCAGTGATATATGGATGAACTATCAACCGGATTTTTCCTCGTTTTATCAAGACTATCTGCGCGTCATGCAAAAATATGGACATCGACATGGCATGAAGGCACGGGATGGTCAGCCGATGAACTTCTTTTGTATCAGTTGCGTGCCGTGGCTGGATTATACCGGCTATTTTACCTATACGGCGGGAAACGAGGATCCGGCGTTGTTTCCGATTCTGGCCTTTGGAAAATATACAGAGCAGAATGGCATCTTGACCTTGCCGGTATCGCTGACAATTTCTCATGCGGCAGCGGATGGGTATCACAGCAGCATGTTTTTTCATCGGCTGCAGGAGAATTTGAATCAAATCGGAGAAACAGTCTAAGAAAACAAAAACACGCAAGAGGAGAGAAACCTCTTGCGTGTTTTTGTTTGCGCGCGTATCGCTTGGCTGAAGCAACACGCTGCATGAGAATAGGAAAGAGTGTGAATTGGAGATGGTATAAGCACTTTTATCTATTAAAGCTGGGAATATCCATAGGAATTTACCAGAGCTTCAATGGGTGTATTGTTTTTGCAAAACGGACAATCGCGGCGCTGATACGATGCATAGCCGGGAATATCCTCTGCGGTAAAAATATTGTGAACAGTTACGCCGTCCACGTCATCTACGGCGCTGAAAATCGTACATACACTTTTAAGATTGCCGCCGTAATAATCAATGCATTCCATGCCGCGGCGAATGCTGATGCCGGTTGTTACCGTTGCCATGAGCAAAATGACATTCTTCTCATAGACCATTGGCTCTACGTTTTCGCGGAAGAACATTTGCCCGTTATTGGCGCATTCCGGACAGATCACATAAATTTTTTTATGCTCTGAAGCGGGCAGCTTTTTTTGCAGCTCCACAGAGAGGAATGCACCGATGATGCCGGTTCCATCCAGACAAATAATCGTATCAATCGGATCGACTTCTTCACATTGGCTCGCCAAAGCATGTGCGCATTTCTTGGCATCTTCTTGGCTGGATTTCAGCATGGTTAAATCGATAAAATAATTGACATGCGAATGACTTGTGACGAAGTGACCGGGAATGGCTTGGATCGGAACAATGTTGCCAAACTTATTAGAACTGAATTGAACAGTTCTTGTATGAAGCTTTTCCACGATAGATCCCTCTTTCTTATCGATTTTTGTGCTGAGATGCATTTCTTGAGTTTTATTATACGCTTTTTCTATCCGTGTGATTTGCCGTTTCCTAGGTGAAATGTTCAATTCTTCAGCCATTCGGTAAAATTTTGTTATAATATTAACAAAACAGAAATCTTGCGAAAAAATACAGGTTATTCACAAAACTATAGCAAAAGAGATGTCTTAGTTAACGAAGGAAATTATCTGGAAATGCAAGTGTATAGATATATATCTGTAAAATATAGAATATTTTGGTGTAAAACTCTGAATTTATGCATGATCCAATGAATTGTCTTGCATTCGTGCAAAATCACAGTTTACCTGAGAACAGGCAAAATTCAACAGAAACACAGAAGATCATTGTTGCTGTAGAAAACGTATACTGAAAAACAATTACAAATCATGAAGATGAGGTGATCTTGTGACTCAGAGACCATTCAAGAAGGTGCTTACGGCAAACCGCGGAGAGATTGCGATTCGCATTTTTCGTGCCTGCTACGATCTTGGCCTGCGCACAGTAGCAATCTATTCTCACGAGGATATGAACAGCCAATTCCGCACCCATGCAGATGAAGCCTATGAGATAGGCATCAATCAAAGTCCTGTTGGAGCCTATTTGGACATTCCGGGTATTATAGACTTAGCCAAAAAACGGGGCGTAGAAGCTATTCATCCGGGCTATGGATTCTTGTCAGAGAACGCCGCGTTTGCACAGGCGTGTGAAGAGGCGGGTATTCAGTTTATCGGTCCACCGAGCAAGATCCTCGCCATGATGGGAGACAAGCTCAGCGCAAAAGAAATTGCTATCAAGGCAGGTGTTCCGATTATTCCGGGATGTACCGAACCGTTGAAGGATGCAGAGGAAGCGCTGGAAAAAGCGGTGTCTTTTGGATTTCCAGTCATTTTAAAAGCAGCAGCTGGCGGCGGCGGACGCGGTATGCGGCGCTGTAATACACCGGAAGAAGTCAAACCGGCATTTGAACTGGTAAAGAATGAGGCACTCAAGGCATTCGGCAACGATGACATCTTTATTGAAAAATTTCTTGTCGAGCCAAAGCATATTGAAGTGCAGATCTTAGCGGATACCTATGGCAATTGTTATCATATCGGCGAGCGTGACTGTTCCTTGCAGCGTCGGTATCAAAAGGTTGTGGAATTTGCACCGGCGTTTGCTGTAGAGGAAACAGTACGTGAACGTATTCGAGAAGATGCGGTCAAGATCGCGAAATCCGTAGGATATGTTAATGCGGGTACGCTGGAATTCTTAGTAGATAAAAATGGAGACTACTATTTTATTGAAATGAATCCACGTATTCAGGTGGAACATACGGTGACCGAGATGGTCAGCGGTATTGACTTGGTGCGTGCACAGATTTTGATTGCAGAAGGCTATCCACTGTCACATCCGGAGATTGGACTGCATTCGCAGGAGGATGTAAAGATCAACGGCTATGCAGTGCAGTGCCGTGTGACAACGGAAGATCCGGCGAATAACTTTGCACCGGACAACGGAAAAATTACGGCGTATCGCACAGGTGGTGGTTTCGGTGTTCGTCTGGACGGCGGTAATGCAACAACGGGTACGGTCATTTCTCCGTATTATGATTCATTGCTCGTCAAAGTGACCTGCCATGACAATACGTTCCGCGGCGTGTGCCGCAAGGCACTGCGCGCGATCAATGAGGTGCGCGTCCGCGGTGTCAAGACCAATATTCCGTTTGTCACCAATATTTTGAGCCATCCTACATTCTTGGCTGGCAAATGCCATACGAAATTTATTGACGATACACCGGAGCTGTTTGACATTGTCGGTTCCCGAGACCGTGCGACCCGTGTTTTGAAATACATCGGCTGTATTGAAGTTAATCGGCCGGATAAAGACCCGAAGCTGTATGAAAAACCGCGATTCCCAGAAGGAAGCGGCCATCCGAAGCCGGGCCTCAAGCAGCTGCTGGACGAGCAAGGTCCGAAGGCGCTCAGCAATTGGGTACTGGATCAGAAAAAGCTGCTGATTACGGATACGACGATGCGTGATGCACACCAGTCTCTGTTGTCTACACGAATGCGCACTCGCGATATGGTCAAAGGCGCAGATGGTACAGCGGATATTCTGGCAGATTGCTTCTCACTGGAAATGTGGGGCGGCGCGACATTTGATGTAGCATTCCGTTTCTTGCATGAATCTCCGTGGGAACGCTTAGATCTTCTGCGCGAAAAGATTCCGAATATTCCGTTCCAAATGCTGCTGCGCGGATCCAATGCAGTCGGATATTCCAATTATCCGGACAATGTCGTGCGTGAGTTTATCAAACAGAGCGCAAAGAGCGGCATTGATATTTTCCGTGTCTTTGATTCGCTCAATTGGCTGCCGGGTATGTCTGTGGCAATTGATGAAGTGCTCAATCAGAACAAATTCTGCGAAGGAACGATTTGCTATACCGGCGATATTCTGGATAAGACCAGAAACCATTATACCTTGGATTATTATGTCAAGATGGCAAAGGAGCTGGAAAAGCTCGGCGTGCATTCGATTGCAATCAAGGATATGTCCGGTTTGCTCAAGCCGTATGCGGCGAAGGAGCTTGTACATGCGCTCAAGCAGGAAATCGCCCTGCCGATTCATCTGCATACCCATGATACAACGAGCAATCAGGTTGCTACACTGCTGATGGCGGCGGAATCCGGCGTAGATATTGTAGATACCGCCATTGCCTCTATGTCCAGCTTGACTTCTCAGCCGTCTATGAATGCGGTGGTTGCGGCTTTGCAGGGGAATCTGCGAGATACCGGTCTGGATCTCAATGAGTTGCAAAGACTGACGGATTATTGGGCAGATGTGCGCCTGCGCTATAAGAACTTTGACCGCGGACTCAAAACGCCGGTCACAGATATTTATCGGTATGAGATTCCGGGCGGTCAGTACACGAATCTGGAACCGCAGGTTATTTCTCTGGGTCTTGGAAGCCGATTCCAAGAAGTCAAGGAGATGTACAAAACTGTCAATGATATGCTCGGCGATTTGATTAAAGTCACGCCATCTTCTAAGATGGTTGGCGATTTGGCGATTTTCATGGTGCAAAATGATTTGACACCGGAAAATATCGTCGAGCGCGGCGAATCTCTAACGTTCCCAGATTCTGTTGTCTCGTACTTTAAGGGCATGATGGGTCAGCCGCCATGCGGATTCCCAAAAGACATTCAGAAGGTCGTGCTCAAGGGCGAAGAGCCGATTACTTGTCGCCCTGGCGAATTGTTGGAGCCGATTGACTTTGAAGCAGTGCGCAAAGAAGTGGAGAAATTCCATCCAAATCCGGATATGCGCGACATTATTTCGTACTGCCTGTATCCGAAAGTGCTGGAGGATTTCTGGCAGTACGATCGAGAATATGGCTATCTGATGCGCATGGGCTCGCATGTCTTCTTTTATGGTATGCAGGTCGGTGAGACGACACAAATCAACATTGAAGACGGTAAGACGCTGGTTATCAAATACTTGGGTCTTGGCGATAAGAACGACGATGGCACAAGACAAGTTATCTTTGAGTTGAACGGCAGCCGCCGCGAGGTCACGGTACCGGATCAGAATGCCGAATCTACGGCGAATACCGTTGTTATGGCAGATCCGAAGGACAGAGGGCAGATTGGCGCATCCATTCCGGGTATGGTGACAAAGGTGCATGTGAAGCCTGGCGATGCTGTGGAAGAAAATCAGGTTATCGCTGTCATTGAAGCCATGAAGATGGAAACCTCTGTGGTAGCGCGTATGAGTGGACACATTGAAGAGGTTCTGGTCAAAGAAGGAAGCAGCGTCAAGGCCGGCGAACTGCTGATGACAATGAATTGCTGTTAAATTATTTCGATTACAACATATACCTATTTTTATCCTTATCTATTTCACTTAACCTATGCGAAGAGCTGCGTTCCGACAAGGGAGGCGGCTCTTCACATTTTGGTGCTTGTCTATGAGATACTATTCCTGCTATAATGGGCATAGAAGCTGACATAGGAGGAATTTGTGTATGGAAAAGCCGAATATCACCAAAGAGACAACGGAAACCCTGCTGGAAACCAAGTTCTTGAAGGTTTTTGACTTGCAATATGCACCGGGAAAGCACTATTTCGATGCAACGCGCCGCAGCAAAGAGAATTTAGTTGCCCTGCAATCGGATGAGGCGTGCAAGACTATGCTGCCAGATGCAGTGACTTGTATTGTCATCGTGCAGGAAGCAGAGCGAGAGGCAAAGCTGCTGCTGACGTATGAATTTCGCTATCCGACTGGTCAATTTTTGCTCAGCCCACCGGCAGGCTTAATTGATCCGCAGGACAAAGAAAAAGAGCAGCCGCTTTTAGAGACAGCTGCGCGGGAGATTCATGAGGAGACTGGCTTGACGGTAAGCAGGACGGATACTATGCATGTCGTGAATCCGTGCCTATTTAGCTCACCGGGTATGACGGACGAGAGCAATGCACTGGTCTGTGCGGTGCTTCATCCGGAGGATTTGTCTCAGCTGACACAGGCGGGTGCCATTGGTTCAGAGTGCTTTGACGGCTTTGTCCTGCTGTCCAAGGCAGAAGCACGGAAAATTCTGCGTCAGGGACGCGATGCACATGGTATGTTTTATTCCGTCTACACATGGGCAACTCTGCTGTATTTTGTATCCGGATTGTGGGATGAATAAGGAGACGATCATATGCTGTTCAAACCGACTTTTTCTGTCACAGATCGACTGCTTGAGACGCAGCCGCAGCTGATTGAGGCAGAGATGCAGGACATTGAGCACACACGGCTCAATCGTGCGATGCATATGCACGATGACCGCGTGGAGATTCGCTTGATTCGCCGTGGAAATGGGATGCACATCATTGGCGGACGCACGTATGCCACACAGGCGGGAGATATTTTGGTTTTTCATCCGTATGTGCTGCACGATGAATGCGCCGATCAGGTGGCAGGTTTGGAAATTTTGGGCTGTTCCATTGGAAATATCCAGCTCAAAAATCGAAAACCCAATCATATTCTTCCGGATGACTGCTCTCCGGTTATTCATGGCGGCTGGTGTATGCAGGAAACTGAAGCACTGTTGTCTATGATTTACGAAGGACAAATGGGCACACCCAAAGTGACAAAAGAGATGCAGGAACATTTGATTAGTACGTTGGTGCTGCTGTTATATCAGGCGGGAACGCTAAATCAAAAAATGTATAGCGGAAAAGTATACGAAGTGAGTCGGGCGATTCAAGATTATATTGACCAACATTATCTGGAGGAAATTACGATTTCTGATATTGCCCAGCATTTACATATGGGCGAGTCATATTTATCCCATACATTTAAGAAAGCAACCGGTTATTCGATTTTACAGTATGTGATCCGCCGCCGGATCGGTGAGGCACAGTCGTGGCTGCTCATGTCTGATTTACCGATTACAGACATTGCTACGAAAGTAGGATATAACAGCGTCAGTCATTTTCACAACGCATTTCGAAAGGCTGTTGGCATGACACCGCAGCAGTATCGGACATATTGGAAACACCAGTAAATTTTTTGCCGCCATGTAGTTTTTTAAACATACTGTATACATTGTATACAAAAAATAAAAGAAGCATATACATACTTTTAACTGTTATAAAATGGAAAACTGCTCAATTTTATGTGAAAATTTGCATCTTTTTTTGTATTTTTGAAACCGTGAGTAACAAATGGTTAATTGTCTCCAAAACGGGCAAAAATAATATTGTGTTTTTCGTTACTTTTTTAACTTTCAAAACTTGCCTTCTTTTCCTATAATGTCGTACAATGTCGGATAGGGAAAGCCTTATAGATTATACGAAACAGAAAGGAGTCTGACTCATGAGTGAAAACATGAAACCGGTCTGCGAAGAAAAAGGACCGCTGACAGACGAACTGCTGCGCAAGATGAATGCCTACTGGCGTGCAACCAATTATCTGGCTGCCGGTCAGTTGTATCTGCTGGATAATCCGCTACTGCGCGAGCCGCTGACAATGGATCAGATTAAGAAGAAAATCGTAGGACACTGGGGCACTGTACCTGGTCAGAACTTTGTATATGTACACCTGAACCGCGTGATTAAGCGGTATGATCTGGATATGATTCTGCTGTCCGGTCCAGGACATGGCGGCAACTTCTTTGTTGCGAACACCTATCTGGAGGGCACATACAGCGAAGTTTACCCGAACGTAAGCGAGGATCTGGAGGGCATGAAGCGCCTGTTCAAGCAGTTCTCCTTCCCGGGTGGCATCGCAAGCCATGTTGCTCCGGAGACACCGGGTTCCATCAACGAAGGCGGCGAGCTGGGTTATTCCATTGCTCATGCATTCGGTGCTGTATTTGACAATCCGGATCTGATTGCTGCTGTCACCGTAGGCGATGGCGAAGCTGAGACCGGCCCGCTGGCAACCTCTTGGCAGTCCAACAAGTTCCTGAACCCGATCACTGACGGTGCTGTTCTGCCGATTCTGCATCTGAACGGCTATAAGATCGCAAACCCGACCATCTTCGCTAGAATCTCTCATGAAGAGCTGCAGAAGTATTTCGAGGGTTGCGGCTGGAAGCCGTACTTCGTAGAAGGCGACGATCCGATGACCATGCATCGCAAGATGGCTGAGACAATGGATACTGCTATTGAAGAAATCAAGGGCATCCAGAAGCATGCACGCGAGACAGGCGATGCAACTCGTCCGATCTGGCCGATGATTGTTCTGCGCACCCCGAAGGGCTGGACTGGTCCGAAGGAAGTAGACGGCAACATGATTGAAAACAGCTTCCGTGCTCATCAGGTTCCGATTATGATGGATAAGCCGGAGCATCTGGAAATCCTTAAGACTTGGCTGGAGAGCTACCATGCAGAGGAATTGTTCGACGAAAACGGCCGCCTGATTCCGGAGCTGCGTGAGCTGGCACCGAAGGGCGATCACAGAATTGGTGCAAATCCGCATGCCAATGGCGGCTTGTTGCTGCGCGACCTGCGTCTGCCGGACTTCCGTGATTATGCATTCCCAGTTGGTCAGCCGGGCGCAACCGAAGGTCAGGATATGATCGAGATGGGCAAGTTTGTCCGCGACATCCTGAAGCTGAACGAAGACAGCCGCAACTTCCGCGTATTCGGACCAGATGAGACTGCATCCAACCGTCTGAACGCTGCATTTGAAGCAACAAATCGTGATTGGAACGCAGAGACTCTGCCGACTGATGAATTCCTCGCAAAGGACGGCCGCATTATGGACTCCATGCTGTCCGAGCACATGTGTGAGGGCTGGCTGGAAGGCTACCTGCTGACCGGTCGTCATGGCTTCTTCGCAAGCTATGAAGCATTTATTCGCATCATTGACTCCATGGCTGCTCAGCACGCAAAGTGGCTGAAGGTTTGCAACCAGCTGCCGTGGCGTCAGAAGATTGCTTCCTTGAACCTGATTCTGGCTTCCAACGTATGGCAGCAGGATCATAACGGCTTCACCCATCAGGATCCGGGATTCCTCGACCATATTGCCAATAAGAAGGCAGACGTCGTTCGCCTGTATCTGCCGCCGGATGCAAACTGCCTGCTGTCCTGCTTCGATCATTGTATCCGCAGCCGCAACTATGTCAACGTTATTGTTGCATCCAAGCATCCGCGTCCGCAGTGGCTGACCATGGAGCAGGCTGTCAAGCACTGCACCCAGGGCATCGGCGTTTGGGAATGGGCTTCCAACGATGCTGGTCAGGAGCCGGATGTTGTTATGGCTTGCTGCGGCGAGACTCCGACACTGGAGACACTGGCTGCTGTATCTATCCTGCGCAAGGAGCTGCCGGAACTCAAGGTTCGTGTTATCAATGTTGTTGACCTGATGAAGCTCCAGCCGAAGGCTGAGCATCCGCATGGTCTGTCTGATGCAGAGTATGACATGCTGTTTACCAAGGATAAGCCGATCATCTTTGCTTTCCATGGTTATCCGACCCTGATTCACGAGCTGACTTATCGCCGTCACAACCGCCAGCTGCATGTTCGCGGCTACAAGGAAGAGGGCACTATCACTACGCCGTTTGACATGCGCGTACAGAACGATATTGACCGTTTCCATCTGGTTCAGGACGTTCTGCTCCGTCTGCCGCAGCTCGGCAACCGCGGCGCTTATCTGTACCAGAAGATGAGCGACAAGCTGGTTGAACACAAGCAGTATATCAACGAGTACGGTCTGGATATGCCGGAAGTCCGCGACTGGAAGTGGCAGGCATAACTTGCGGTTTCGCTGAATAGAGATAAACTCCTAATAGAATAAAATAAACCCATCTCTTACTGCAGCAAAGCTGCGGCAGGAGATGGGTTGTTTTTTATGAGCCAAAGCTCTGACAATGCAAAATGCCTTGAGGAGTGATCGACTTGACGGTTCGGTACAGTTTGAGATCTTCACCGACAGGACATACGGCAGCACAGATGCCGCACGGCCAGTGGTGTTGATTTTTAATTTCTACATGATGTTTGGTGCAGGCGACCTTGTCCATAACATATGGATGCTGCTCTGGATGAGAAAAACAGTGTGACGGACAGCTGTTTAAGCACTTTTTGCAGTGTACGCACAATTCGTGATCCAGCATGTCATCTTGCGGGATAGGCGCATCTGTGATGATAGAAACAATACGCATCCGTGGACCGAATTCCTTGGAAATCAGATTATGACTGTCACCCAATGTGCCGATACCGGCGTAATATCCGGCAATAACATGAGAAAACGCGGCGTTTGAATTGTCCACCAGAACTTCAATGCTGTAATAACAGTCGCGCGGAAAGAAAATGGCACGATAGCCAAGTTCTGACACGATATAATTCGCTAGGTGATAAGACATATCATCTAGTACGCGGTTACTGGTGTCATATAACTCCTGGTAGACCATAGACGGCGTGGCATTCATCATCGGTGAAAACAGCGGAATAGCGAGGACAATGACGTTTTTACTCCAGCTCCAAATGTTCTGCGGCCAGAATTCCGGTTCTTGAATCGGAATCTCACGCCAGCGGTCTACAGAGCAGGAACGAACGACGTTCGCACCTAATGCCTTGGCTTTTTTACAGATTTTTGCTTTGATTTGTGATCCATTCATACCGATTACACCTCCGAATTCTATTACCATCAGTGTAAACCGTTTGATATGTAGATACAAGATACTATGATATTTCATAGTAGAAAGATCAGAGAGTCGGCACAAAAAATAGCAAAATTATCCCCAGACTTCCTCGGCGATTTCCTTGACGAGAGCCAGCTTGTTCCACTGGTCTGCATCGACCAGCTTGTTGCCGATCTCACAGGAAGCAAAGCCGCACTGCGGGCTGAGGTACAAACGATCGAACGGGATATATTTTGCTGCTTCGTGAATGCGGGCAATGATTGCGTCCTTATTCTCCAGAACCGGAGACTTGGTGGTAATCAGGCCGAGAACAACCTTTTTGTCCTCTGCCATGTACTTGAGAGGCTCAAATCCACCGGAACGCTCGTCATCAAATTCCAAATAGAACGCGTCAGCCTTTTCATTGGCGAACAGATATGGTGCTACCGTATCATATGCGCCGGTGCAAGCGTATGTGGAATGATAGTTGCCTCGGCATACATGCGTGGCGATGGTCAAATCTGCCGGCTTGCCTTCCATAGCGAGGTTATTGACACGCAGATACTTTTCTGCTTCGCTTTCCAGCGATACGTTATCATTCTGGCGAGCATTCCAATAATTGGTGTCGCAGAACATGCCCCAAGTGCAGTCATCAAACTGAATGTTGCGGCAGCCTGCTTCATACAATTCTCGAATGACGGTGCGATATGCGGCGGCAACATCCTGAATCAAATCTTCCATGTTCGGATAAATCGCTGCGGTCTTGATGCTGTTATCTCCGCGGTCTAATTCTGCGAGAAGCTGCGCCGGTGCAGGCATCGTCTGCTTGACAATGGTGTTTTCATCTTCAAACTGCTTCATGAATTTGAAGTGTTCAACAAATGGATGATTCTCTCCGCTGATTTTTCCAGTGACCTCGATTGAACCGCGTGTGGTCTCCTCGTCATGAAAGAAGTATCCGTGTTCTAACTCAACTTCTTTGATGCCGTTCAGACCCCACATGAAGTCCAGATGCCAATAGCTGCGGCGGAATTCACCATCTGTAATAGCATGATAGCCAGCTTCCTTTTCCTTTGCTACCAGCTTGGTGATTTCTTCGTTTTCAATCTGTGTCAGCGCATCGCGCGTAATTTTGCCCGACTTAAAATCCTCACGCGCCTGCTTGAGAGAAGCTGGACGCAGAAAGCTACCGACCATATCATAAATAAATGGAATAGATTTCTTGCTCATAAAACATGCTCCTTTGCTTGTGTTTGATTTAGTATGTTTGCAGTATACGATATTGAAGCGTTGCTGTAAAATATCAAATAGGAGCGGTTTGATATAGGAAGAATCTATGGCTTAGCTTCAAATGGCTGTGTGTATTGCCGAAGAAGGGAAATATATTGTTTTCCAAACAGACTCAAGGTTGTACGCTTATGTGTGATATATCCGATTTCCATGCATTCGTCAACATCCAGCGGTACGGCAACAATATTCTTGCCGTTGAGCTGTTCATTGATAACACCGCTGCAAATTGTATAGCCATTTAGGCCGATGAGCAGATTGAACAGCGTTGCACGATCGGATACCATGATGTCTTTGTCGCAGTCCAGCGTGCTCAAGATTTCTTCGGAAAAATAAAAGGAATTGTGTTCGCCCTGCTCATAGGACAGACGGGGATAGGGGGCTAAGTCGTGCAGCGTTACAGAGGGCTGCTGTGCCAGTGGATTATCTGCGCCGACAAAGACGTGCGCTTTGGCGGTAAACAGCGTGTGAAAGAGCAGACTGTTATCTTTGAGCGTCTTGTTGATAACAACCGCGTTAAAGGGATTGCGGTACAACACACCGACTTCGCTTTTTAGGCGACAAACATCTTCAATAATTTCGTGTGTTTTGGTCTCTCGAATGCGAAAATCATAGGTATCTCCTCCATATTGCTTGAGCAGAGCGACAAAGGCTTCTACTGCAAAGGAATAATGCTGCGTCGAGACACAAAAGCGGTGCTTGATCGGAGCGGCACCAAAATAGCGCTCCTCCATGAGTGTAGTTTGTGCTATAATCTGGCGGGCATAGCCGAGAAATTCCTCGCCGTCTGCGGACACAATGACACCTTTGTTGGTGCGATGGAAGATCGTGATTCCCAGCTCATGCTCTAGTTCTTTAATAGAGGCCGTCAGAGACGGCTGAGCGATATATAACTGTTTGGCGGCCTCGCTGACCGTTCCGGCATCTGCCGTGGTCACCGCGTATTTCAGCTGTTGTAAGGTCATATAGCTTTATCCATTTCTTCTGTATATGTAGTAGATTTCATTGGTAGTATTATACGCTGTAAGCGTAAAAAAAATCAAGTTGAACAACTAAATAAAAAATAATCCACGATGGACTTCAGAGCAGACGGCAATGCTGACGGCATGGAACAGCTGATTTCCGAGACGATTGACCAGTATGCACAGAGCGGCATCCCGCTGACACGGCAGGAAGCCATGGACGAAATTGCCGCAGACTATGCGGCAAACGAACTCATGACGGATCCGGAGAGCATTCAGGCATTTGTCAACAGCAAGCCCAAGGCGGCGCGTTCATTTTGGCAAAAGCTGCGCAATGCATTTAAGCAACTGCGCAAGAAGATTGACGGCACATCTGCGGCGGAAAAGAAAATCCTGCGGCGCATGTCTACCGCGGAACGGCTGTGGGCAGACGCTTTTCAGGCGGCATCCGAACGCGCCAACGGCGTGCAGCAGACGAGCAGCAAGCGCGTAAAAACCAAGGCGCGCAAGCAGGAAACCACCAAAAGCCTGACCGAAAAGAGCCGAAAGAACACAAGATATGCAGTAAAAAAAGAGTTGAGTCATGCTGAACAACAGTTTAACATCATTCAAAGTTCAAATCCGATGCATGATGATGTGCATACTGGTATACGTTCAGCAAACGAGATTATGACATTCCAGGAAGTTATAGAAGACTGGGGATACGGTGATGATATTACACCAGACTTCACGTGGCCAATGGTGGAAGACGCGCTCGAAAGCGGCAAAATAACTGTTTATAGTTCGTACCCAATCGAGCAGGGTGTTTTTGTATCTCCATCTCTCCGGATTGCGAGGGACTATGCTGGATCAGGGCATATCTATGAAAGAACTGTTTTGCTGGCAGATGTTGCATGGATTGATGCAACAGAAGGGCAGTACGCAAGTGTTGAGAAAAATGGAACAAAATATTCCGTAAAGAAAAAGACTGCCGATGGCGGCAGCCGTATGACGGAGGATGAAATTAAGACAGTTCAATCATTGGAACGTAAGAGTTTAAATCGTTTGACTGAGGCGGAATTAAAAAAACTCGCACCGATAGCAGAACGATATTATCGGACAATGGGAGAGAAGTCTCCGTTTTTCCGCGCATGGTTCGGCGATTGGCGCGTGAATGACCAGACCAGCGTGCAGGTTGCAACGAAGGAAGGCAGCGCGAGAGGCTTGCAGCATAATGCTGATACCGGATGGGATATTAGTGTTTCGGGAAAAGTGTTTTCGGAAACGCAAGCGCATCAGAGTTCAAGTAGCAAAAAGGCATACACATATACTCAATATTTGAATGATATTGTTGAAAAGGCAGTGCTTCTTGATTCTAGTACAATCGGAAAAACAAAATCTCAGAATTCCTTGTTGATGCATAGCTTGTATGCAGTTGCCGACATCGGGAATAAACCGGTATTGCTTAGATTATATGTTGAAGAAATGTATAACCCAAATGAATCAAAGACATCAAAGCGTGCTTACAAGCTGAATTATATAGAACAGCAGCAGTCGAGTGTCGGAGGTTCAAGTAACAATGTTACCCTAGCCTCATCACAAGCGACTGCTGCTGATGTACATACCGTATCAGATTTGTTTGCGCTTGTCAAGCGATGTGACAAGAAATTTTCTCCGAAGGCTGCAAGCCAAATCGTCAACGAAGATGGTTCTCCGAAAATTATGTATCACCAAACGGATGCAGACTTCTCGGTGTTCCGCACGGAAAGCACGGGAGCAGGACGCGGTGACACTATTCTGCCGGACGGTGCATTCTTCAAATCCTCTGATACAGACATTGGGGTATCCGGTCAAAAGCAGATGCGGGTATATCTCAATGTTCGCAACCCGCTGAGACTGAAAGACCGCGCGTCCGCGCAGGCATATTGGGAAAAGCATGTTGCAGGATACAAGGAACTGATGCAGGAATCACAGCGAACGGACGCACTGTACAATATGCGGATGGAGCAGGCAGAAGCGGAAGAAGATGCGCAGCATGCAAAACTTTGGCAGCAGTGGAGAAACGGCGAGATTTCAGAGGAACAGTACCAGAGCGGCATTGAAGAAGATGCCAGCGAAAAAATTCTCCAAGAGTGGAAACAGGAAGAACAGCGCATCACGCAGCAGGCAAAACAGCTGCTGAATGATTACATGCACAACAGCAAGTATGACGGAATTATACTTGCTCAAGATGAGGGCGGTTTTGGCAGAAGCACGGATTCTGTTATTGCATTCTCTTCAAATCAGGTAAAATCCGCAACGGATAATGTCGGTACGTTTGACAGAAAAAATGCAGATATTCGGTATTCCGTAAAAACACAGAGAAGCAGCCAGACAGCAACCGGAGAAAATGCGTTCAAGGAGGACAAATATTATCAAAGGCAGCTTGATCAGTGGGAAGAGCTGCGCGATGGCACGCGAATCAAAGTCGGCATCGTGCAGGAAAACAGTGCGCTGAACAAAGTCGGCATTCCGGCAGAACGGGTATTCTATGATATTAGCAAAATACGAAAGACGATGGACAAACACGGAAATCAATTGTCAATCCGCGAACTAAAACAGATACCTGCATTGTTAGGAGACCCTATTGTCATTACAGAATACGAGGGTGCGCCCAATACTGTAAATGTGTACGGAAATCTTTTTACCGCAAAAGGAGCACCGATTGTTGTTGGAATGGTTGTTCATACAGATATTGACGGCAGTACACTTATTTCCAATATCCGTACAGTGCATCCGCGGAGCAATTATGCGAAGCAAATCACAGATGCCAGCGTTTTGTATCTGAACGAAGATAAAAAAAGAACCCGCACATGGTTCCACGTCTGCGACAACTTAAAAGTGCCGTTAGACGGAACCATGTTTGGGTTCATACGAAGTATAACATATCAGGACACAAAAAGCAATCGCTACTCTGTAAAATCTCGCAGTGCAGAAAGCTATGAATCCGAGATTGAGCGATTGAAGAAGCAGCGGGAATACATTTCGAAATTTCCAACTCATATTCATGACAAAAAGCCGACTGAATCCAATCAGTCGGCTTTCAACGTTTTGTTATGTATTAGTAACGACCACAGCCGATGTAATGGCTGGTGTAATACGAGCTATTGATGCTGTCAATGCATACGCCGGTTCTAGAATTTGCTGCGTGGATCATCTGACCGCCGCCGATGTAAATGGCTACATGACCAACTGTGCCGGCTGTCGAGTTAGAGAAGAAGATCAGATCGCCTGCCTGAAGCTGGGACTTAGAAATCTTCTTAGAGCTGGAATACTGAGCAGCGGAGTTGCGCGGGATGGACTTGCCGAAGTGCGCGTATACATACTGGGTAAAACCAGAACAGTCAAAGCTACGCGGACCTGTAGCGCCGTATACATAGGAGCAACCAAGGAAACTCTTTGCGTAAGATACGATGGAGGATCCGGAACCGTTGGACGGAGTAACTGTTGTTGTGCTACCGCCGTTAGACGGAGCAGAAGATGTGGTATACTTGCTGCTGATGTAGCCGTAACCGCTACCGTACTTGATCTTGTACCAGCTACCAGAAGTGCCGACAACAGAAGCGGCCTTGCCGGAGCCGAGAACGCCGACTACGCTGTAAGAAGTGCTTGCGCCAGAGCGAACATTCAGGCTAGTAGTTGTGTAAACGGTCTTGTTTGCGGAAGTCGTCGGAGCAACGTTAGTAGTGTTCGTTGTCGGAGCAGAAGATGTGGTATACTTGCTGCTGATGTAGCCGTAACCACTGCCGTACATAATCTTATACCATCCGTTAGTGGAAGCGACAACAGAGGCACTATTGCCCTTCTTCAGGTTACCGATCACGCTGTAGGAGGTTCCTGCACCGGAACGAACATTCAGAGAAGAAGCCGAGATATAAACGGTCTTGGAAACGCTCTGCGTACCGCTGTTAGACGGGGTAGAGGAAGTGCTGCCGGAAGTCAGGTACTTGCTGTATACGTAGCCGGTTTTGCCGTTTACATTGACCTTGATCCAGTTGCCGGAAGTACCGAGACTTGCGGTAGTGGTACCGGACTTCATAACGGTCAGAACTGAGTAAGAGTTGCCTGCACCGGAACGGACATTTACATCAGTGGTAGAAGTTACATTTGCGGCCAGCGCACCAGTGCATACAATCGCAGTTGTTGCTGCGGTGGCTACTGCAAACTTCATCTTCTTTGAACGTATCATGGGATTATCCTCCTGAAAATTAACGAAATAGGTTACTTCGCAGACAATGCTCGATTCAGCCATACAACGGCGATATCCAGAGCTGTATACAGACCATTCTTCTCAGTCTTCTTTACAATGCGATCCTTTGGACGCACACTCGGGGATGTCTGCTGCAGCTGAACGGCAACTCTTGTTGCTACTTCCATGTCCTTTACTTTTTTGGTTTCGAGGATCTGCATCATAATGATGTAACGGTCGCTCATGCTGCCATAATAAATAATATTGTTATGTCTCATAAGTGGATGACCCTTGTAGGTCAGAATCTGTTCATCTGCACTTTTCTTAGCGGTAGCTGACATATCGTATTCTCCTTTGATTAAAAATTCGCAATAATATATCTAGTATAACACGCTGAAGAATCTCTGTCAAACGAAAGACGTGCATGCAATCGCATCGGAGTGAATAGAAAGTTACAATTGCATTTCCCAGGTTACAATCAATTCTCTAATACATTACAATTCGGTTACATTGGCTATAGTATAGCACATGCAGTGTGTAATGTCAATGCTTTCTTCTAATTCCACAGCATACGTTTTGTAGGATTACAATACATGTTGGACAATTGAATAAATCGGCAATCCCTGATGAAATATGCAGCAAAATATGGTGTTAGCCGCGCCAGCCGTAAATATAATAAAAGCCGCTCATACTCTTCCGCAGATTTTCTCCGGAAACTGACTGCATGGTACAAACGACGAGGAATTACAGTCGAATGTGTTCAAACTGACAACGGTTTTGAGTTTACCAACCGTTTTTCACCCAGCAAGCGTGATTTACTTACTCTTTTTGAAAAAACTGCTGCTGAATTGCATATTCGGCATAAACTAATTCGTCCTTACACACCTCGGCATAACGGCAAGGTTGAACGCAGTCACCGCGAAGATCAGAAACGGCTATATGATACACATTCTTTTTATTCTTTTCAAGATTTTGCTGTACAGCTTGCCCGACACAATCGTCGTTCTAACAATCTACCCATGCGCCCTCTGTGCTGGTTTTCTCCTTTATAGCTTGCCGTCCAATATGTTTGACAAACCTACAAAACGGCGCAAGAATCTCTCAAGAACTCCTTGCTTTTTCCTGCATTGTATGGTATAAGTATATAGTATATTGATTCTACGGAAAAGCAACGAACGGGAAAAGTACTCAAAGCCCTGCGGCATCAGAGAACGGCAGCCATTGGCTGGAAGCTGCCTGCTGAAATGGATTGACGAAGTTCGCCCGGGAGCTCTGGTGTCCAAAAACACCAGCGGGAGACCCCGTTATCAGTCGCAAAGAGCCGGTGTGATACCGGAATCTGGGTGGTACCGCGGAGGTTCCCTGACCTTTCGTCCCTGTTTTTGATAGGGTTGCGAAAGGTTTTTTTAGTGTCATTAAATCTTTCAAGGAGTTGTTTTAACAAATGAAGGAAAAATTACAGTCTATTCGTGAGATTGCCGAGCAGGCGATGCAAGCCTGCAAGGATTCTCGCGAACTTGACGCCATTCGCGTCAAATACCTGGGTAAAAAGGGCGAAGTCACTGCGCTGATGAAGAACATGCGCAATCTGACACCGGAGGAGCGTCCGGCATTCGGTCAGATGGTCAACGACCTGCGCGCAGCCATTGAGAACGGTCTGTCTGAAAACAAGGCTCGTCTGGAAGAGGCTGCTCTGGCAGCCAAGCTCAAAAGAGAAACCATCGACGTCACCATGCCGGGCGAGGAATTTACCCTCGGCAAGAAGCATCCGCTCAACATCGTTCTGGATGAAGTCAAGGATATTTTCATCGGCATGGGCTTCAACATCACTGACGGTCCGGAAGTCGAGACCGATTGGTACAATTTTGAAGCGCTGAACATCCCAAAAGATCATCCGGCACGTGATACGCAGGATACCTTCTATATTTCCGACAACATCATTCTGCGCACGCAGACCTCTCCGATGCAGATTCGTGCCATGGAGCATAAAAAGCCTCCAATTCGCATCATCGCACCGGGTCGTGTGTTCCGCTCTGATGCAGTAGATGCTACCCACTCTCCGATGTTCCATCAGATCGAAGGTCTGGTCGTTGACAAGAACATCCGCATGTCCGACCTGAAGGGCATTCTGGAACAGTTTGCCAAGAAGCTGTACGGCGAAGACACAGTTGTCCGTTTCCGCCCGCACCACTTCCCGTTCACTGAGCCGTCTGCTGAGATGGACATGCAGTGCTTCAAGTGCCATGGTGCTGGCTGCCCGCTGTGCAAGAATGAGGGTTGGATTGAAATCCTCGGTTGCGGCATGGTTCATCCGAAGGTTCTGGAGGTCTGCGGCATCGATCCGAACGAATATTCCGGCTATGCATTCGGCATCGGTCTGGAGCGTATCGTTATGAGCCGCTATAAGATCACCGACATCCGCATGTTCTATGAAAATGACGTGCGTTTCCTGCACCAGTTTTAATTGATTGCTGGAATATATTTGATTTTTGGAGGAATGAAATCATGAAGCTGCCAATGAGCTGGCTTGCCGAATTTGTAGATATGACTGGTATTTCCAACAAGGAATATGCGGACAAGATGACCATGTCCGGTTCCAAGGTGGAAGAAGTCGTCTACCTCGGCGATGAAATTAAAAATGTAGTTACAGGTAAAATTCTGTCCAACGTCCCGCATCCGGACTCTGACCATTTGGTTATTTGTCAGGTAGACGTTGGCAAGGATGAACCGATTCAAATCGTCACCGGCGCACCGAACGCAGAGGTTGGCCGTATCGTTCCGGTCGCTCTGCACAAGTCGTATCTGCCGGGTGGTGTGAAGATTACCAAAGGTAAGCTGCGCGGCGTACCGTCCAACGGTATGATGTGCTCTCACGAAGAACTGGGGCTAACCCTGAACGAAATCCCATATGGCGATCCGGAAGGTCTGCTGCTCATGCCGGAAGGCACACCGGTCGGTGTAGACATCAAGACATTGGTTGGTTTGGATGAGTATGTCACAGACTTTGAAATTACATCGAACCGCCCGGATTGCCTGAGCATCATCGGTCTGGCACGCGAAACGGCTGCTACCTTTAACCGCGAGCTGAAGCTGCACACACCGGTTGTCAAGGGTATCGGCGGTGACATCAACGATACACTGTCTGTCGCAGTAGAAGCTGCTGATCTGTGCCCGCGCTACACCGCACGTCTAGTCAAGAATATTAAGATCGAACCGTCTCCGGCTTGGATGCGTGAGCGTCTGCACGCCGCTGGTGTTCGCCCGATCAACAATATTGTCGATATTACCAACTATGTCATGCTGGAGTACGGCCAGCCGATGCACGCCTTCGACTATTCCTGTTTGAAGGACGGCAAGATCGTTGTTCGCCGCCCGAAGGATGGCGAATTTATCCAGACACTGGACGGCGAAAATCACTACCTCGACAAGGATATGCTTTGTATCGCTGACGGCACCACAGCTACCGCTGTTGCCGGTGTTATGGGCGGCTACGAGAGTGAAATCACCGAAAAAACTCAGACCGTTGTCTTTGAGTCCGCAAACTTCCACGGCGCAACCGTTCGTATCACCGCACAGAAACTGGGTATGCGTACTGAGGCTTCCGGTCGTTTCGAGAAGGGTCTTGACCCACGCATGACGATGGATGCAGTCAACCGTGCCTGCGAGCTGGTAGAAATGCTGGGTGCCGGTGAAGTGGTTGACGGTGTGATTGACGTCGATGCAACCAGCGACGAGCACAAGCGTCTGCCGTTGGAGTGCGACAAGATGAACGCTCTGCTCGGCATTGATCTGAGCCGCGAGGAAATCGTCGGCTATCTGAATCGTCTTGGCTTCGTTGTTGAGGGCGAAGAGGTCGTTGTTCCGTTCTATCGCACCGACATTGCGCGCATGTGCGATCTGGCGGAGGAAGTTGCCCGTATGTATGGCTACGACAACATTCCGACCACGCAGTTCGGCGGCACAGCCGCCGGTGGTCTGTCCCCGAAACAATATTTTGAGAAGAACATCGGCGCCTATGCCCGTGCTTGCGGCTTCGACGAGGCACAGAACTTCTCGTTTGGAAGCCCAAAGATGTATGACAGCATCGGTCTGCCGGAGGACAGCAAAAAGCGTCTGTCCGTGACGATCCTCAATCCGCTGGGCGAGGATTTCAGTGTAATGCGCACTACTTCCCTGCCATCCATGCTGGAGTGCCTGATGCACAACCTGAATCATAGAAACCCGATGGCAAGTTTGTATGAGATCGCTACGGTATATTTGCCGGAAATCAAAGACGGCAAGGTAAACACCGAGGTTATGCCGCAGGAGCCGCACATTCTGACCATGGGCACTTACGGTCGTCTGTCCTTCTTCCAGTTCAAGGGTATTGTGGAGAAGATTCTCAGCGAGAGCGGCGTATCTGACATCAGCTTCGAGCCGGTAACCGACAATCCGTCTTATCATCCGGGACGCTGCGCAAAGATCCTGACCGGCGAAACCGAACTGGGTATCTTTGGCACCATTCACCCAGTCATTTCCAAGAACTATGGTGCTGGCAAGAGCGAGGTTCTGGCTGCTGAAATCAATCTGGATCTCATGTTTGCCAACGCAAATACCGACAAACTGTATCAGCCGCTGCCGAAGTATCCGGCATCTACCCGCGATATTGCGGTTCTGTGTGACGACTCCATTCCGGTAGCGCACATGGAAAAAGCAATCGCAAAGGCTGTCGGCGGCATTCTGGAAGCAGTTTCCCTGTTCGATGTATATAAGGGCGATCAGGTACCGGAAGGCAAGAAGAGCGTGGCATACTCTATGCGTCTGCGCGGCAAGGACCGTACCCTGACCGATGAAGAATGCGACAACGCAATGAAGAAGGCAATCGCTGCCCTCGAAAAGCAGTTCGATGCAAAACTTCGTCAGTAAAATATGATTTACAATCCTTTACAATTTTGAATTTTTGTATTATCATGGTAGATAGTTGAAAGGAGGGCTCCGTAATGCTTGATGGAACAAGAAAGTTCAGCATGAAAGAAGAAAGTAATAAGGAAATGAAGCGCGTGCTTCAGACAGTATATGATGCTCTGAAGGAAAATGGCTATAATCCGATCAACCAGATTGTGGGTTATCTGCTCTCCGAAGATCCAACATATATTACGAACTATAACAATGCACGCAGCTTGATTCGCAAAATTGACCGCGATGAACTGATGCAGGAACTGATTTCCAATTATCTGAATCTGTAATGCAAAGACAAAAACGCAGGACGCGAAAACGTCCTGCGTTTTTCATCGATATAATCAAATTGTTTTCACCCGCCTCCTATCATCACCAATATATCCAACAAGACCATGGAAATGCGCACGAAAAACGTATGCTGTGGAATTAGAAGAATGTAGGTTTGTCAAACATATTGGACAGCAAACTCTAAAGGAGAGAACCAGCACAGAGGACGCATAGATAAATTGTTAGAACAACGATTGTGTCGGGCAAGCTGTGCAGTAAAGTCCTGAAAAGAATAGAAAGAGAGTGTGTTGTACAGTCGTTTCTGATCTTCGCGGTGGCTGCGTTCAACCTTGCCGTTATGGCGAGGTGTGTAAGGACGAATTAGTTTATGCCGAATATGCAATTCAGCAGCAGTTTTTTCAAAAAGAGTAAGTAAATCACGCTTGCTGGGTGAAAAACGGTTGGTAAACTCAAAACCGTTGTCAGTTTGAACACATTCGACTGTAATTCCTCGTCGTTTGTACCATGCAGTCAGTTTCCGGAGGAAATCTGCGGAAGAATAAGTGGATTGTTCTTCATAAGCTGCGAGGAAACGCAGGCGTGTAAATTCATCGATGGCCGAGTTTAGGGTTTCGACGCTGCATATTTCATCAGGGATTGCCGATTTATTCAATTGTCCAACATGTATTGTAATCCTACATTCTTGAGAGATTTTTGCGCCGTTTCGCTAGAATGATGTTAGCGAATGAAACATCTTGATTGCGTATTGATCAGTCATTCCGGCAATATAGTCGACAATCGAGCGTCTGTATTTTGTATGATCTGTTAAATCACCATAAATTTTCCGATTGTTTGCTCGTTGAACTTCTTTGAAGCTGTATTTGTGGTTAACAATATTAGGCTCGCAATATAATGCCAACCAATTTCCAAATCCTTTTGAAAGTTCTTCATGCCATTGTTCCTGTCGTTGAATTTCGTCAAACGTTTTATCTGCAGCATACCAATTGTTTAATTCTGTATATAATGTTTCAATTATTAATCTGACGTACTTCTTATAGTACTCAAATTTTTTGTTGGTATAAATGTATTTGTAATTATATGCTTTAACTTCATTTAGCAGATGCAAAATATTTTCTGAAAATTGTAAGCCGTCATGCGGGTTGCTATGTTGACATAAATCGGAAATCAATGTGCTGATTAATGCAGATGTATTTACCATATGCAACGATTGAATCTGATATTTTTCTCCAATTTCGGTCAATATTTTGTGTGTATCCTCGTCTAAGAATTTTAATCTCGCAGCATCTTCTATGTCTCTGCCTAAGTATGCAATTTTATCGGATAATTTGACAACACATCCTTCCCAAGTAAAAGGCTGATATTGCCCAGAATATTGAAACTGTGTTCGAAGATCAATCGGCTCTGTACGTGGTTTTAGATGATTTTCATCAATTTCTCCACAATGTGAAATTAGACCATCTCGGACTGCATAGGTTAGATTTAAATTGTGCAAATGGCATTGTGTATCCTCCAGCAGTTCAATATCATCAACAAAAATCAAACTGTTTTTCTCATGAAAAAATGACTCATCTGTGAATTGACAAACAAGGTTTTTCAAAACAGTTTCTCCCTGATGACCAAATGGTGCGTGTCCCAAGTCGTGTCCCGTGGCAATCGCATTTGTTAGCTCTGTATTCAGACCTAGCGTATGTGCGATAGTGTGACTGATAGATGCAACATGCTGCACATGCTCCATTCGTGTACAAACATGATCATTATGCGTATTAAAAAATACCTGTGTTTTATGTTTTAACCGTCGATACCCCAATGAGTGGAGAATTCTGGTAAAATCTCTTTCAAAGGCATCTCTTTTATCGTTGTCATGCTTGTATAATTCATCTTCTCTGTATATTGCTGTCTGCCAAATGTCATTCTCTGGCATAGTTGCAACAGTAGAGAATAATTTTTCTTCCATTTTGCACTTCACCTCTATACAAAAATCGAAATACCGCCCATTCCAAGTGCAGTCTTAATGCCGATTCCAGCGTACTCTGAAAAAATAAGCAATGTTTTCCAAAGTTCCAACATGGGAGGAGAAAGTTTAGAAGAGATGACTATTTCACCGCAGAATCCAGAAATAGAATTTTGTTTTAATCGATATGCACTGCTTTTTAATCGATAAGAACGAATTTCAAGACCGCTTAACAACATTTGAATGGCATCAGCGTCATCTAATGACGTTTTGGGAAAGACTTGGTTCCAATGCTGCAGTAAACTTTGCAGAATGAGAGGAAGCGTTGGAAAAATTTGATAATTTCCGTTTGATTTAAATGAAGCCGCATTATGAAAAACAATATGAACAGAATGAGACGAAGGTAACTGTTCAGCTTGTAGCATTATATCATCTGCGGTGAGTGTATTACTCTGTTGAATTTTTTTTAGGTTTATGATTGAATCATGTAATCTTAATTGAGTTAAGCTGTTAAGAATAGAAGCGCAATAGGCGATCGCTACATCAGTTAATAGAGAAATAACCCATATACTTTGCTTTTTTTCATAGTCGAAATGAATATATTGGCTGATTCCGCTGAATCCCTGCTTATGAACTGCGTCTGCAAATTCGGTAGGCAGACGTTCTAGCAGTGCTGAGTATAGACGATACGCCCAAAAAGATGGAATGATCTTTCCGTCTTGTGTCTGTATAAGATATTGAAATTTTTGTATCATTGAATTATCACCTGACAGAGTCCAATAGGATATGCAAATCTGTCAAATTTTGTTATCTTGAACATGTGTGGGGAAATACCGTATTCTATGTCCTTTTCGTGTTTATGCTTCTGCTGCATACTTTGGGAAACAGCTTTCACCGCCTCTGCATGTTTTGGAGCGTAGAGTGGATAAATAAGATTTTTGGCAAAAAATCCGCTGCCTCCGCCCAAAACAATAAAATCATTGCGAAATAAAGATTCAAACTCCTTTTTTATAGCAAAATAAGAGTTGTATTCTTGAATATAAAATGTATCAAAAGCTCGGATCGCTTCGCGTAATTCTGTCAAGATGTTTGTGTCAGAGAGAATGTTTTGATCCAACGTCAAGCGAAACGTTATTTTGGTTTCCGGAGCAACACATTGCCGAACAACGTTAATTCTATTTTCAAAACCATCGGGAAGAGAATCGATTTTAGAAGCTAAAATCATGTTTTTTTCATCGATAGGCTCGCTGTCAGAGATAGAAATGCCACGCATGATACTGTTTACCATGTCAGACTGTTTGTCTGTGATCTGCAAGGCATGCAGATATTTACTCTCCAGTTGTTTTATGTTTAGTTGTTTTATGTTTATAGGATATACTTTGTTTGAATCGCGCAGCAGCATATTTGTGAGCAGAACCGTGCGCAGACAGCCTTTTAATGAACTGCCTGGGATATATGCGCGGCCATCGGCTCGGCGAATGAAGGCTTGTATCTCCGTTAAGGAATGAGTTTCATCTAATGCATCTGCAGCGGAAACGCGATTGACAATCAAGCTGTTGATTGTTTTGGCATCTAATTTGCAGATGTTTTTTAGAAAATACTGAATCGTATCCGTTGGACACTCGTTTTCCGTTGAACGCTTGTTTAGAATAAAAGACTCGTACTTATCAATCAGATCGCGGTCAATCAGCAACTGAAAGAATTGTGTCTGATCGATAAAAGACACTGTTTTTCTGGCTGCGTCAAAAATATAGTCCATTTTTCCGTATACGACGCCAGAACCAACGAATACAGGTGCTTTTGTAGTCAGTGTAAGTGTGTATTCCTGCAAATGTCCCAGTTGTTTCATAGATTTACCCCCAATGAGATCGGTTTGGAATACCGATAGATCGGATGATCTGGACTGAACCCGACATCAAATAAATCGCCAGAAAAAGACTGTGCGATGATAGATCCACTGGACAAAAAGTATTGTGTTTGTTTTTTTAATAATTCTGCATTTTTTCCGCGAGGATGCGTAAACCCGCCTCGGCGGACTACCTGAAAGCAGGCAGAAGGAATGACAAATTCCAACTCTGCATCGGCTGGAAGAGAGGTAGAGAGTAACATCCAATGCTTATTATTTGCGCAATTAAAGTGTTGGTATAACCAAGTGGTTGATTCATCATACGTATCATCTTCACAAGAAAAATACGCGGCATCTGCTACTTCGAATTTTCCATAACCAGCACTGATTTTTCCACCGATGCCAGAATACCCGAGTGCTTGTACGAGTTGCTCTATCTGTGCGGCATCGTCCTCTTGTTCATATTGCAGAATAAAATATAATCCGCAGTTTTCAAAAAACTGAAACAAGCCGACAGTATATGGCACAGCATCTTCACGGTCGGGAACAGCAGCTTTTGTCATCTCTACGGTTGTACCGAATTTTGATTTATTTCCGGCATTTGCCCAATTGTATGTTCCTTCTCCGCGCAGGGCAGAAAGACACGATTCCATTTCATCGACAGGAATCCATTCTGCCTTTTTGAGAATTTTTCTGTCACCAGAGGGCAAATCCAATTGTTTCATAGGCTGCCAGCAAGGGCGGGGAAGATAAAGTGTTTCGTCTTGATAAGGCATACAGTCGGAAAATCGGAGTGCATCCTGTTGTACAAGACGGATGAGCCATTCTACCTTGCAGTCGCCGCCGAGCACAGAAGCGGTGTGGCATAGAGCAGAAAACAGTGTATCTGCATGGCAAGTCATTTCTCCAGTATCCAGACTATGTGCCATAGCACCGCTTCCAAAATGGACGGGAGAGGTGAAACCTAATTTAAACAGACAATACTTCATAGTTCTCTACATCCTTAAAGACTGCACACAGCTTTTTTGTATCCAAACCAGATTCAAAGTCCTTCATTTTGAAATTCTCAAAGGAGACACGACCGCTTCCGCGCGTGCCGTGACCGCCGAGATAATCCATTTGCAGAAGCTTGAAGCCCTTTGCGAGAACCTGCATATCCTCAAATACTTCTGTTTCGGTATCCGCAGTCACATCGTAAACAATGCGCACAGCAAAGCGAACACCGGGAACAACACGTTCAATCTGTCGAGGATTGGCAGTGCAATTTTCTCGATTGATGGTGTTTTCAAACTTTACTTCGGTCAACCCGATAGATTTCATTTCATCTTCGTTGCAGACAAAAGCATCCGCAAACTGGAGGCGAGCAGTTACCGGCTTGCCGTCTGCAGATTTGCTCGCGCCGAATAGACGAATGATGACCGCATCATCATCGTTGCAATCCGGCATATTGTGAATATTCTTCGCATAACTGCGGGCGAGGAGCGTGCGCAGTTTGCCTTTTAAGCTGCTGCCCGGAACGATTGGATTTCCGTCATTGGGATTGGAAACAACAGGGCTACCCACCGCACCGATGGCAGAAAAGACAGAGCTTCCGCCGATATGCAAACCGGTGCGAACCAAAAGCGTACAATCAATAATTACTTTTCCGTACATATCAAAAAAATCCCCCTTAATCCGGTTTGCCGCCATAAAAACGGTGATAGGCAACAAGTGCTTCCATGTAATGGCAAAATCGAAGCATGTTTTCGCGCTTCTTGTCGATTCCCTTGATGTATTCCAACAGTTTGCTGGTTTCTACGAATTCTTTCACGCTTTGCTCGCGGCCTGCATCATAGAGAACGCGGATTCGTAGTTTTTGCAGCTTAGCAATACTTTCTTTAGAGATAGTGTGTTCATGACTGCGGACTTCATAATTGTAAATATCGCTGACAAGTGTCAAAATATTGCGCAATTTGCTAGTTGTCAGATCGAACTTTAGTTTTTTGTTTTTAGAATCTACTTTAGCCAACTGTTGCATCACTGCATCCGCCGCATCGACATAGTCTTCCGGAACAGGCAACGCCCTAATTTCCTTAATTTCTTTAGTTTCCTTTGGTTTTGTATCTCTGCGGTCACTAAAATTGCGGCTTCGATTTTCGCCATATCGACTTTGCGGATATCTGTTGTTTTCACGCACGATCGGTATCCCCCTTCATTCTTGTCTGATATACATAGATATAAATAGCTGTAATCAGCTGCTGGCGGTCTGTTGGATTGCGGTACCATTGATACATCTGTTTGGAAAATTCGGCATACATGGCGTAGGACGGATTGTTTTTCTTCGGCTCCAAGCGGGCGAGAAGATATGCAAATCGCGCCAAGTTGATGCACTGCTCGCTGTTCCGCAAAAGATCCAGTAAGCGATATAAAAAAGCCTTGCCGCGTTCCGTGTCTTCTTGACTTGCAAAGAAGCGTTCCAGCAGATTTTTCTTTTCGTTGATGACTTTATCCTGAAAGATTTGCCAAGAATAGGTCTGCTGCGCGGATGCTTCAAATATTGTAACAGAATTTTTTCCATTTTGACTCTTTGCAAAAGATTCTAGTTCTGCAGCTTCTGCAGCAGAGCGACGAATAGGATATTTTGCATTTTTGAGCAGAATGCCGGCGGAAAGGTGCAGCGTATGGCACGTATATGTCTGAAAATCCTCCTGGATTCGCATGGCGGCTTCTAGAATATGATCCCAAGCACCAACGAGAAAGACATCATCGCCGTTGGAGTACACAATGGTCACAGACAGTGCGTCCTTCGTCACGCGGGAGAGAATAGAATTGATATAGTACTTGAAGAACCGTGACATCTGCCGCGAAAAAGAAGCGGTTCTGGAAATCGTCACATATTTGTATTGATCTTCCTTGGTTGCGGCATGTGGTCTTTCGAATCCAGAGATAAATGCTTCGCCCAAGCCATCCACATCCATGCGGCAAATGGCAATACGGGAAATGCCGGTACTTTTCTCAGCAAGCTCATTGATGCGATTGGAGTCATGATATTCGCCTACAAACAGCTGACTTGCATAGTGTGCCCCGACAGATTGGAGCGGTTTAGCATTTTTTGTATAGACGCGGAGAACATCCTCTGTTTGCTGTAACAGCTGCTGTGCATCTTCGGCTTCGAAAATCGAGAGATAGACACAAGAATTCTCATGCGGTAGTTCTATATATAATTGGGTATATGGTGTTTCTGAAACGACAAAAACCGTTTTTCTTTTGTCTTGAATATCCCGAGATATTTGCTCAAACAGATTGCACCAATGGCATTTTTCGCCGTTTAATTGCTCCACAGCACCGCAAATTTTGCATTCGCGTCCATCTTTTCTAACAGTGCCGTGGTTGAGTTCCATCAATTCTGCGGCGGAATAGCGATGCATTTTACGGTACGAAATTTGCTGAGAAACGCGGTGAAAAATTTCCTTGTATGGCGCATTTTCACGCGGCTGATTTGTCAGCTCATTGGCAGAACACGGCATCATGCCATCAGCGAGAAACAGACGGATACCGAACTGCTGCCGCAGCCAGCGATTGATGTGTGTGCGCTGCTGTGCCAAGCACGTCTGTATTTTTTGTGTGTTCGGCAACAGCATATAACAGTGTCCGCCGCCGCTGTACAGCAGATTGGCACGGGAAAGCCCGCAGCTATCCAGCACTTCGTCAATGTAATGCTCCATAAGAAGCTCTAAGAAAAAGGAGCGACTGCGCATAGAACGAAGTGCGTTATCCGTAGATACTGTATAGATAAAACTTTGGATGCCGGATATGTCAGCGGAGTACAGAAGAAATGCTTTTTTGTCCCAGAATTTTTTGCCTTGCTTGACCAGCGCCTGTTGATAATCGGAAATGTCGTTTTCCAATAGATATTCACTGATACATGCAGCAGAGGCGGCGGTGATTTTTTGATGATCATAGAGAGATATATCAGCATATTCTTTCGTGCTGGTACTGGAAGGAATGCTGCTTGTCCATGTCTCTAAAATCGAGAGCGTTGTGTTCATCCACCGCGGCTCTGTCGGGATGTCGCGCAGCGCCTGCAGCAGACAGTTTGCAACATTTTGATAATCCCGCTGGGTCAACGCATATTCGCCGGACGGAATCGGACGAGTATAATTGTTGGACAGTGGTTCCAGCGGAATTTCAAAGTCCTTCGGATTTTCGTGCATGAGATTGAAGATAGAGGACAGCGGAAGATGCTTTTTGAATGGCTGACCGCCTTCTTCTGCGTTTTCTTTTTCTCGCCGATCCGCGGCGGAAGCGATATTGTCTGCAATATAGACGATGTATGCCGGAGACTGTTTGGATAAACTGGCAGATTTCAAAGCACCTTCGTGATGATACCGAATACAGTCGAGAATATCCGGCTGGTTCCAGATAGCTTTCAGTTTTTTATAACCGCTCTCGCTGTGCGAACCGCTTTCGCCGGCGCGATATAAGATTTTTCCCAAATCGTGCACCAGCGCACCATAGGTTGCAGACAGTGTTTGGTTGTGCCGCTCCATAATATCCCCCTCGATTCTCACAAATTTGATACGGATAGTTTAGCATCTTTTAGATATATTTTCAAGATATTGTGCGAAACTAACAGAAAATTAAGGGATTTTTTGCGGAAAAACAGGGGGTTCGCACCGGAAAATATAGCTCTTTTTGTAAAAGAAACGAAAAATACGTTGCATTTATGCAGTGAGCTTGGTATACTGTAATAAGAATTGTTTCAGCAAAAGAATTTTTTTGTACTTTTTTGCCGAAACAACTCGTACCCCGCAAGGGGACGAAAACCGGGGTTCTATATGTACCGCACCAAGTACACAAAGAAACAACTCGTACCCCGCAAGGGGACGAAAACGATGAGGAAGGCGCAATTCAGCCTCGGCTCATCGAAACAACTCGTACCCCGCAAGGGGACGAAAACTCCCTGCCTTCTTTTATGATTGCATGTATCGTTTCTGAAACAACTCGTACCCCGCAAGGGGACGAAAACTTTAATCTCTTTTTTTGATTTATCTACTCTGTGAAACAACTCGTACCCCGCAAGGGGACGAAAACGATATTTGATGTCTGCGGGATTAAAACGCCTCTGAAACAACTCGTACCCCGCAAGGGGACGAAAACTCTTATCTTTCCAAGATGTTTCCATGAAGATGAGAAACAACTCGTACCCCGCAAGGGGACGAAAACGGGCAGGGTGACGATGACCGTGCGCGCTTACGATGAAACAACTCGTACCCCGCAAGGGGACGAAAACGTTTTTAAAGCCAGCGTTGCAAAATAATATTAGGAAACAACTCGTACCCCGCAAGGGGACGAAAACCCAAAGCTTTCATAATCAACCTTGATGTCATCATTGAAACAACTCGTACCCCGCAAGGGGACGAAAACGTGATAATCGCGCGATGGTCACCTGCTGCAATGGAAACAACTCGTACCCCGCGAGGGGACGAAAACACAGTTGGTCTGCAATCCGTGACATATGTTGAGCGAAACAACTCGTACCCCGCAAGGGGACGAAAACGTTTTTAAAGCCAGCGTTGCAAAATAATATTAGGAAACAACTCGTACCCCGCAAGGGGACGAAAACCCAAAGCTTTCATAATCAACCTTGATGTCATCATTGAAACAACTCGTACCCCGCAAGGGGACGAAAACGTGATAATCGCGCGATGGTCACCTGCTGCAATGGAAACAACTCGTACCCCGCGAGGGGACGAAAACACAGTTGGTCTGCAATCCGTGACATATGTTGAGCGAAACAACTCGTACCCCGCGAGGGGACGAAAACCAACCCTGGAGTTATATCCTGTCGCGGCAACCTTGGAAACAACTCGTACCCCGCGAGGGGACGAAAACCTTTTACTCTTTTGATTTTCTCAGGCGGTTCTAGAAACAACTCGTACCCCGCGAGGGGACGAAAACTGGCGTCAAATTCGATGCCATTACAAAACAAGAGAAACAACTCGTACCCCGCGAGGGGACGAAAACTTCTCGTGCAGCAGCTTGATGTTCTCAGTCAAGAGCGGGAAACAACTCGTACCCCGCGAGGGGACATTTTATCGAACTTGCACCTTGAACGCAGCATATATATCATTTAACGGCTATGTATTTCTTGTCTTGACAACCCCGCCACGCCATACTATAATATACAGGTCTAAAACAGAGATCGACGCTGAAGAAGAGGAGTACATTCCCGCGCCAGCCAAGAGAGAAGCCGGTCGGTGCGAGGCTTCGCGGCAGGGAATGGAAGGTAGCTTCTGAGTTAATGTACTGAAACTGGAGATATCCAGTGCGTAGGAACATTCGGCCTGTCACCGTTATCCGACTGAAAGTGCACGTAAGATGGATTGCTTGCGTGAATTAGGGTGGTACCGCGGAGAGCACAAGCCTTCGTCCTGATACAAGGACGAAGGCTTTTTCTTATTTTCAGCGAAAGATCCGGCTGCACGCGAATATATATTGAAGGAAGGAGGCAATTTTGTGACCAACGAATTGCCAAAGACGTATGACCCGTCTGCGACAGAAGACAAGCTGTACAAGACGTGGGAAGAAAAGGGCTATTTTAATGCCGAAGTAGATAAAAACAAGAAACCGTTTACGATTGTGATTCCGCCTCCGAATGTAACCGGTCAGCTGCACATGGGTCATGCATTTGATGAGACCTTACAGGACATTCTCATCCGTACCAAGCGTATGCAGGGTTATTCTGCGCTGTGGATGCCGGGTACAGACCACGCAGGCATTGCGACTCAGATTAAAGTAGAGGAAAACCTGCGAAAGGAAGAGGGGCTGACTCGCTATGACCTCGGCCGCGAGAAGTTCCTGGAGCGCGTTTGGGCGTGGAAAAACCAGTATGGCAACCGCATTATCCAGCAGCTCAAGAAGCTCGGCTCCTCCTGTGATTGGCGCCGTGAGCGCTTCACGATGGACGAGGGTTGCTCCAAAGCTGTCAAGGAAGTATTTGTCAACCTGTACAACAAGGGCTTGATTTACAAGGGCAGCCGCATCATCAACTGGTGCCCGCATTGCGCAACGGCACTGTCCGATGCTGAGGTTGAGTATGAAACCCAGCCGGGCAAGCTGTGGTATATCAAGTACGATATTAAGGATTCTGATGAGAGCGTTATCGTTGCAACCACTCGTCCGGAGACCTTTATGGGCGACAGCGGCATCGCTGTCAATCCGGAGGATGAACGCTACAAGCATCTGGTTGGCAAGATGGCTATTCTGCCGATTATTGGCCGTGAGATTCCGATTTTTGCCGATGATTATGTAGACAAGGAATTTGGTACTGGCTGTGTAAAAACCACACCGTGCCATGACCCGAACGACTTCGAGATGGGTCAGCGCCATAATCTGGAGCAGATTCTCGTATTTAATGAGGATGCAACCGTCAATGAAAACGGCGGCAAGTATCAGGGCATGGATCGTTATGAGTGCCGCAAGGCGGTTCTGGCTGATCTGGAAGCAGAAGGTCGTCTGGTAAAGATCGAGGATCACACCCACAACGTTGGTACCTGCTATCGCTGCGGAACAACCGTAGAGCCGATGACTTCCGCACAGTGGTTTGTCAAGATGGCACCGCTGGCAAAGGATGCCATTCGCGTCGTTGAAGATGGCGAGATCAAGTTTGTTCCGGAACGCTTTAGCAAGACCTATACGCGCTGGATGGAGAATGTACATGACTGGTGTATCTCCCGTCAGCTGTGGTGGGGTCATCGTATTCCGGCATACTACTGCGAGGACTGCGGCGAAATGGTCGTAGCCAAGGAAGATGTCACCACCTGCCCGAAGTGCGGCGGTCATCACATCCGTCAGGAAGAGGATGTACTGGATACTTGGTTCTCCTCTGCACTGTGGCCGTTCTCCACGCTGGGCTGGCCGGACAAGACACCGGAGCTGGAATACTTCTATCCGACCGATACGCTGGTCACCGGCTATGATATTATCTTCTTCTGGGTTGCTCGTATGATCTTCTCCGGTATGGAGCATATGAAGCAGGTTCCGTTCAAGACCGTCTATATTCACGGTCTGGTGCGCGACGAGCAGGGCAGAAAGATGTCCAAGTCTCTGGGCAACGGCATTGACCCGCTCAAGGTTATTGACCAGTACGGTGCAGATGCACTGCGCTTCACGCTGGCAACTGGTAATTCCCCAGGAAATGATATGCGTTACTCCAAGGATCGCGTTGAAGCAAGCCGCAATTTCTGCAACAAAATTTGGAACGCATCTCGCTTCATTCAGATGAATCTGACCATTGACAAGGTTCAGTTGCCGACCAACCTGACCATGGAGGACAAGTGGATTCTGTCCAAGTTCAACACGCTGGTTCAGGATGTCACCACCAACATTGATAAGTACGAGCTGGGCATCGCTGCACAGAAGCTCAATGACTTTATTTGGGATGTATTCTGCGATTGGTATATTGAGATTGCCAAGACTCGCTTGCAGAATAAAGACGACAAGGACACCTGCGAGAACGTACAGAATGTACTGTGCTACGTACTGTCCGGTTCGATGCAGCTGCTGCATCCGTTTATGCCGTTCATCACCGAGACCATCTGGCAGGCACTGCCGCATGAGGGCGAGACTATCATGCTGTCTAAGTGGCCGGAGTATCAGGAAGAGCTGAACTTCCCGACCGAAGAGGCACAGATGGAAATGCTGATGGAGAGCATTCGCGCTATCCGTAACCGCCGCGCAGAGATGAACGTTCCGCCGTCCAAGAAGGCACAGGTCTATGTTGTGACCGAGGACAAGGCACGTCAGGCTGTCTTTACCGAGGGTGAGGCTTGCTTCCTCAAGCTGGCTTATGCTAGCGCACTCAATGTTTCCGCAGAAGCTCCAGCTGATGCAGCAAAGATGGTTTCCGTTGTCACCGGCGATGTACAGATGTATCTGCCGATGAACGAGCTGGTTGACTTCGAGAAGGAAAAGGCTCGTCTGAACAAGGAACTGAAGAAGGCTCAGAAGGATCTGGACTTTATCAATAAGAAGCTGAACAATCCGGGCTTCCTGAACAAGGCACCGGAGCAGGTTGTCGAGGGCGAGCGTGTCAAGGCTGCTAAGCTGACCGATCAGATCGCCAAGCTGAACGAGAGCATCGCTGCTCTGGATTAAGCTCCATGGACAGCTATGAACAGACATTAACGCGGATACATGCCCATGGTCGCTTCAGCGGCACGCCATGCCTTGACCGGATGCGTGCCCTGATGGCGATATTGGGAAATCCGCAGAAAAAACTGAAATTTGTCCACATTGCAGGCACCAATGGTAAGGGAAGTATCGCGGTGTTAAGTGCATCCGCTTTACAGCAGTCCGGCTATAAAACCGGCTTATATACTTCACCATTCATCATGGATTTCTGTGAGCGCATTCGCGTGAATGGACAATTGATTCCGCGCGCTGACCTGTGCCGCATCGCGGCGCAGGTTATGGAAAAGGAACAGCAGCTTCAACTCCCGGAAGGAGAACACATCGGTGAATTTGAATTCACGACTGCATGTGCGATGCTGTATTTTGCGCAGCAGCAGTGTGACATTGTCGTGCTGGAGGTTGGTCTCGGCGGACGTTATGATGCAACGAATATTATAGACGCGCCGGAGGTTGTTGTAATGGCACATGTCGCGCTGGATCATATGGCAGTGCTCGGCAATACCGTTGAGAAAATCGCTGCGGACAAAAGTCACATCATCAAAAGTGGCTGTACGCTGGTTAACTATCCGGAACAGAGAGACAGCGTTGATGCTGTTTTGCAGCAGCGCTGTTATGAAGTAACAGCGCAGTACGTGAAAGCATCGATGCCTGAAATTTCATCTTGCACGCTGGATGGCACGGACTGTGTGATAGACGACAAGCAGTTTCATCTGCGCCTTGTCGGCAGACATCAGACGGATAATGCCGCAACGGCATATGCGGCTCTGCTTGTTTTACGCGAAAAGGGCTGGAATATTTCCGATCAGGCGATCGCAGATGGCTTCTCCAGCGCTGCTATAGCCGGGCGACAGGAGGTCGTACAGACCGAACCGTTGCTCATGATTGACGGCGCACACAATGTGGACGGCGTGACGGCACTGTGTGCTACGATAGATGATTTACTGCCTGCCGGTGGTATTTCTCTGGTGTTGGGCATGGTGGCAGACAAACAATATGAGGCTTGCGTGCGCATGTTGGTTCGCCGGGCGGATTCAGTCTATGCTGTGCAGCCGGACAATCCGCGTGCGCTGTCCAGCCGCGAATTAACAACGATGATTCGCGCGTTTTCGCCATACTGTAATGTCATTGACTGCGGAGATGTTCCGTCAGCACTCAAGCGCGCTATGCGCTATGCAGATGAGACAGATACCATTATCGTGTGTGGTTCGCTGTATGTTGCAGGCGAAGCGAAAAATACTCTGGAAGCCGACAGGATTTGATGAATTTTTTTGCTCATGTTTTTTATAATAGAACCGTTCTCTGAAAAGGGAACGGTTCTATTTTTTTTGCCCATTTGGCATGTATTAGGAGGGAAAATGCGTGAAATGTTCGCATAAACGAGAAAAAGAAGGCATTGTCATTCAATTTTGCGGTGAGCTGGGACACCATGAAGCGGCACAGTGCGTAGAATATCTGGAAAAGACTATGATTTTGTACGCCAATGACCCGATTATCTTGGATTTATCTGGTCTGACCTTTATGGACAGCTCCGGTATCGCCGTTGTGCTGGGTGCACAGCGCAATATTTTGGGAGCGGGACAAACATTCTGCGTCATCCACACACCGGCATCCGCTATGCGGATTTTCAAGGCGGCAGGTATTCAGAGACGGGTTAATTTCCTGCCGGAACTGCCCAAGCTATCCGAGACAGACGAAAAGGAGGCAGCAGTATGCGCAGCGAAATAAACCAAATGAGCATCAAATTTCTCAGTCGATCCTGTAATGAAGCATTTGCTCGGCAGGCGGTCGCAGCCTTTGCAGCGCAGCTTGATCCAACCATTGAGGAAATCAATGACATCAAGACAGCGGTCAGTGAAGCGGTAACCAATTGCATTGTTCATGCGTACAAAGAAGAGACAGGATACATAACCATTCAGGCAAAGCTATTTGACAATGATGAAATTCAGATTTCTGTCAAAGACAAAGGCTGTGGCATACCGGATGTTCAGCAGGCACGACGGCCAATGTTTACAACGGGTGATGCAGGACGATCTGGCATGGGATTTACGATTATGGAGAGCTTTATGGATAAATTGCGTGTTCGCTCGAGGGAAGATATTGGCACACAGGTCACAATGACCAAGCGCATACGCAACCGTTTTGCATAAGTACGAGGAGCAGCTGCGCCTGTTACAGAAAGCACAGCAGGGAGATGAACAGGCGAAAGAACAGCTTGTGCGCGACAATCAAGCGCTCGTTTGGAGCATTGTCAAGCGATATACCGGACGGGGTACAGAAGCAGAAGATCTGTTTCAATTGGGAAGCATTGGTCTGCTCAAAGCGATACAGAGCTTTGACTGCACGTATGGTACGAAGTTTTCTACCTATGCAGTCCCCAAAATTGCAGGAGAAATTCGCCGTTTTTTGCGCGATGACGGCACAATTAAAATCAGCCGCACGGTAAAAGAACTTGGCTATCGCATCAGTGCCGCGAGACAAACGCTGCACCAAACCCTACAACGATCTCCAACGGTATCTGAGCTGGCGGATTTTTTGGACGTTGCGCCGGAAGAAATTGCGTCTTGTGAAACCGCTCTGCTGCCGATGGACTCGTTACAACGAGAAATCGGAGAGGATGGAACAACGCTGGAACAATTACTGGGAGATCAGCGGATGGAAGAGACGATCTTGGAATCGCTGTCTCTGCAAGAAGCCATGCGCCAGCTGGATGCCCGCGCCCAGCAGGTGCTTCTGCTGCGGTATTTTCGCGGACAAACCCAACAGATCTGCGCACGTCAACTCGGCATTTCGCAGGTACAGGTGTCGCGATTGGAGAGAAAAGCAATTGCAAAACTACGGCAGATTCTCGAAGAAGAGGAAACGCCGTTTACCGGTTGACGAAAGGATTGCTTTCCTGTATACTTTATATAGATTTAAAGACTTGCGAGAGATATAAATTAGGATAAATAACCAATGCGGATTGCGGGGAGGGAGTTCTATGACAGACAATTCCGTTTTCCTGGGACGAATTTCGACAGATATACCATCTCAGCCGGAAATCAATCCAGAAGCAACGGCGAGCTTTGCCTCGATTGAACATTTAAAGCAGATGATTCGGACGGGTGTTTTAGACATTGAAAACCATACGGAGATTCAGCCTGAAATTGAACAGATTTTTCAAAAATTTACTCATTTGGCAAGTTGCGGAAAGTGTGCACCGTGTCGAGAGGGAACCAAGCGAATGCGGCAGCTGCTAAAAAAAATCATGGAAGGCAACGGCACAGATCAGGAACTGGATCAGCTGGCGGAGCTGGCAGACATGATTACGAATACAGCATTGTGCGGCTTGGGAATGAAGCAGTATGTGATTGACCCAACGGTGTGCAAGGGATGTTCTCGGTGCGCGAAGCAATGTCCGGTAGATGCGATCTCCGGACAAATTCGTTCTCCGTTTGTTATCAATCCGCACAAATGCATCCGCTGTGGCTCTTGCACAGATACCTGCGCATTCCACGCCATTTCACTGACAACATTTGGCTATCCGGCATGAGCTCTTGAAACAAAGGAGAGAGTCGTATGGGAACAATGACAATCAATAAAATACGAGTTACATTTACGGACGAAGAAAAAAATGTTTTGTCTGTGATTCGCAAAGCCGGATTTGAAATGCCGACGCTGTGCTATCGGCCGGAGCTCTTAATACACGGTTCCTGTCGTCTTTGCGTGGTAGAGGACAAGCACGGGCGAACCTTTGCCTCATGCTCGGAAAAACCGCGCGATGGCATGGAAATCTACACCAACACACCGCGCCTGATGCGTTACCGCAAAATGATTCTGGAGCTGCTGCTGGCGTCGCATCAGCGAGACTGCACGGTCTGTATCAAAAGCGGCGAATGTTTGTTACAGGCGACCGCGCGGCGAATGGGTGTCAATCAAATCCGCTATGAGACCCAGCAGACAAATTATCCACTGGATATGAGCTCGCCAGCCATTGTATTGAATCCAAACAAGTGCATCTTGTGCGGCAACTGCGTTCGGATGTGTGGAGACGTACAGGGAATCGGCGCGGTGGATTTTGTTGACCAAGGCCCGAATTACCGTGTTGCGACCGTCGGCGGCAGTAAACTGGCGGATACGGATTGCGTCGGCTGCGGCCAGTGCCGTACATTTTGTCCGACAGGCGCGATTACAATTAACACAAACATCAATGCGATTCGAGAGGCAATCGCTGATCCAAACGTCAAAGTTGTAGCACAAATTGCTCCTGCTGTGCGCGTAGCAGTCGGGCATGTATTCGGATTTCCGAATGGTGTCAACGTGATGGGGCGTATTGTCAATGCGATGCATCGCTTGGGATTTGATGAAGTGTACGACACGGCTTTTGGCGCAGATTTTACGGTTATGGAGGAGAGCAAGGAGTTGTTGGAGCGGCTGGAGTCGGGTGAAAATCTGCCGCTGTTCACTTCCTGCTGTCCTGCGTGGGTGCTGGACTGTGAAAAACGGTATCCGGAGCTGGCGAGCCATTTGTCCACTTGTCGCTCTCCGATGCAGATGTTGGGAGCAGTCATTCGAGAATACTACGAGGACCCGAAGAATAATGAAGGAAAACGCGTGCTTTCTGTTGCTGTTATGCCGTGTACCGCGAAAAAAGGAGAGATTCTGCGACCGGAATCCATGACAGACGGCGTACAGGATATTGATTATGTTCTGACGACCAATGAACTGTGTACGATGATTAAAAAGGACGGAATTTTGTTTGACCGGCTGGAAGTCGAGGCCGTGGACATGCCGTTTGGCATTAGTTCCGGTGCCGGAATGATTTTTGGCAACTCCGGCGGTGTGACAGAAGCGGTTTTGCGCCGTTTGAACGATGGTCATGAACGGGCGAGAATGGAGCAGATCAGGCAGAGCGGCGTGCGAGGAGAAGAGGGAATCAAGGAGATTGTTTTCCACTATCACGGAAAAGAACTGCGCGCGGCTATTGTCAGCGGCTTGGCGAATGCTGCCAAATTGTTAAAGGACATTGAATCGGGAAAAGTAACGTATCATTTTGTGGAAGTCATGGCCTGTCGTCGTGGCTGTGTCATGGGCGGCGGCCAGCCCCTTCCGGCGGGAGATGAAGAGCGAGCGTCGCGGCCAAAAGGATTATACGAAGTCGATTTGACCCGTCAGATTAAAAAATCCGACGAAAATCCACTGGTGCTTTCTCTGTATGACGGTCTGATTCGAGGGAAAGAACACAAGTTATTACATAGAAATATGGCTGGACGAAACAATATTGGACAGAAAGAGGAGAAAATGACAAAATAACTCAAAAGAGTTATGTGGCAAAACATATAAAAATGTATCGGAAAATTTGTGTGAATGTGATAGTATATATAAAGATAAAACAGCAATGTCAATGAGGGCTCAGGTCGTTTTACTAATTTGCTTCAAAATCGAGTTATGAAACGAAAATAATTCAGAAAAAATAAATAAGCAGAAAAAACAGACGTGCATACCATAGATGTGGTAGTTACACGTCTGTTTTTTCATGCTCAAAATCATGAAGATGAGAACCCGTTCAATATTATCGGCTGCATATATTTTGTGCATATTTCGTATATATTGAAAAAAGTACGCCATTTCATTGTGAAAATAGACAGAAAAAAGGAGTTGGATTTTAAGATAGTCTACAAATAATCTGTTAATTGCAACGGATGATACTTTCTAGTTGATTCCACATAACATATAATAAAAACCAGAAAATGACGAAAGAACAACACAAAAAGATAATTATCGAATCAAAGTTGATTGTGGTAATGCTTTTTTGTCGAGCAATTTTGTTAGAGAAAAAATCTGATTTTTACAACCTGTTACTTTTTCCTACGAATCTTTTCGATGGACAAATGATACTCTTCCTGTCGAATCCGTCGATATTGTGTCGGTGTCATGCCAGTCATTTTTTTGAACGCACGAGAGAACACGAGTGGATCCTGATAACCGCAGATTTCAGCGATTTTTCCGATAGGAAAATTGGAAATTGCGAGTTGTTCATGCGCTCGTGTTAGACGAAAATGTGTTACATATTCACTTGGAGACATTTGAAGGTTGTTTTGAAAGAGTGCCGTCAAATGGCTGCGGCATATGCCAACATAATCAGCAATGTCTTGGACATGAATATTTTGCGCATAGTGCTTCTGGACGAATTCTTCTGCCATTCGAATGTAGTAGTTTTGCTGCCCGCCGTGCAGTTTGTTTGATTCTACAGATAAATCTTGAGATAAGCAGGAGAAAAAGTGATACAACTGTGTTTGCAAGTATAAATGACATGCAATGCCCTCTGCATCGCATTCTAACATCTGATTGATAATTGTCAGTAAGGTATCGCCACAGTTCGCCGAGAAAGTTAAAGTACGGGAAGATAGACCAAGGTGTGACAACAGTTCCTTTGCATAATTTCCGTCGAATCCAATCCATAGATATTGCCAAGGTGTTGTGTGATCGGCTTTATACGATGACATAATATTTGGTCTCATCAAAAATCCTTGACCGGCACTCAGGGAGTACACCTGATTGTTAATTCGATATTCACCTTTTCCCTCTAATATGTAGTGGAGAACATAATTCGGATGTGCGGCAGGGCCAATGCTGTGATCTGGCTGACAGATTGACCTGCCGCAAAAACATAAATATAGGTCCTGAAAAGGCGGCTTTTTATCTTGTAACGTCAAAACATGAGAATCTTCCAAAGCAAATCCTTCCTTTGCATCAGTTTATTATTGATTATAACATATCAGAAGAGAGACAGGAAAGAAAAAATTGAGGTGAAATTATGGTGTTGTTAAATCAAGCAGAGTTGAAAATTCATACCGGTGAAACAGATGAAAGACTCTGTGAAGTCTACGGCTGTATGGCAGGCAGCCCGGAGCTGTCGGAATATCGAAACAGACTGCTGCATGTGCTGACAGGTTTCCGCACAGAATTCGGCAGAACTGATGAAGTCGAGCTGTTCAGCGCACCGGGCAGAACAGAACTGGGTGGCAACCACACGGACCATCAGCACGGCAACGTGCTGGCGGCCAGTGTCAATCTAGACATTGTCGCCTGTGCTGCACCGAATGACAGCATGGTTGTACGCATTCAGTCGGAAAGCTATCCGCTGGATGAAATTGATTTGACGGATTTGACCCCGCATCCAGAAGAGACCAACAAGACAGCTGCACTGATTCGCGGCGTTGCCGCTGCGGCGCACAAGCTCGGCCATGAAATCAAGGGCTTTGACGCATATATGACCAGCAATGTGCTGAGCGGTTCGGGATTATCCTCTTCCGCAGCGTATGAAACCATGATCGGTGTCATCATGAACCGCTTTTTCTGCGAGAGCAAGCTGACCGCTGTGGACATCGCAAAGATTGGTCAGTACGCAGAAAACATCTATTTTGGAAAGCCGTGCGGCTTGATGGATCAGATGGCATCGTCTGTCGGTGGCATTGTCGCCATTGATTTTTCCAATCAGAATGAACCGAAAGTACGCAAAATCATCTATGACATGCATGCAAGCGAACATTCGCTGTGCATTGTAGATACCGGCGGAGACCATGCAGAGCTGACCGGAGATTACGCAGCCATTCCTCGCGAAATGGGAGAAATTGCCGCAGCATTCGGCAAAACAGTACTGCGCGAAGTCGATGAAGCGGAATTCTTAAAGGCAATTCCTTCTCTGCGCCGCCAGTGCGGAGACCGTGCTGTTTTGCGTGTGATGCATTTCTTTGCAGAAAATCGCCGGGCTGTTGCAGAAAAAGAGGCGTTGGAAAAAGGAAACTTTGAAAATTTCCGTCAATTAGTGATTGCATCAGGCAGATCTTCTGCGATGTACTTACAAAACGTATATACTGGTGTCAATCCGGAAAAACAGGAAATGTCGGTTGCTCTAGCATTGGCAGAAAGCATTTTGGACGGACGCGGCGCAGCGCGTGTACACGGCGGCGGATTTGCCGGTACGATTCAAGCCTTTGTTCCGAATGACATGCTCACGTATTTTAAAACAACCATGGAATCGGTACTCGGAAAAGATACCTGTCATGTGCTGACGATTCGACCGGCTGGCGGTGTGGTTTTACTGTCCTAAGGAGGGAATGGATATGGCTATTTTGGTACTTGGCGGCGCGGGCTACATCGGCTCGCATACCGTATATGAACTCATTGACGCAGGACGCGACGTCGTCATCGCGGATAATTTGGAAACCGGACATATTAAGGCAGTACACCCCAAAGCAAAATTTTATCAGGGTGACATTCGCAATCGTGAATTTGTAGATTCTGTTTTTGAATCGGAACAGATTGACGGCGTGATTCACTTCGCAGCCAATTCTCTGGTCGGTGAATCTATGATCAATCCGCTCAAATACTATGACAATAATCTGTGCGGCACAAAGGTTCTGCTGGAATCCATGGTGGCACACGGCATTGACAAGATTGTCTTTTCGTCAACGGCCGCAACATACGGTGAGCCGGAACGCGTGCCGATTCTGGAGACAGACAAAACTGAACCGACCAATTGTTACGGTGAGACCAAATCGAGCATGGAAAAGATGTTCAAATGGGTAGGAAAAGCACATGGACTGCGCTTTGTATCGCTGCGATACTTCAATGCCTGCGGTGCTCATGTTTCCGGTAAAATTGGCGAGGCGCACAACCCAGAATCGCACTTGATTCCGCTGATTTTACAGGTTCCGAACGGTCAGCGCGACTTCATCTCGATTTTCGGTGACGACTACGACACCAAGGATGGCACATGTATTCGCGATTACATCCATGTGACCGATTTGGCACAGGCACACATTCTCGCCATGGATTACTTAATGGACGGTGGAGAGAGCAATATTTTCAATCTGGGCAACGGCGTTGGATTTACGGTCAAAGAGGTGATTGATACCGCCCGTAAGGTGACAGATCATCCGATTCCGGCAAAAATCACACCGCGCCGCGCTGGCGATCCGGCACAGCTCATTGCATCCAGCGAGAAAGCAAAAACCGTTCTCGGCTGGCATCCAGAACATGCAGATCTGGAAGAAATCATTGCAACCGCTTGGAATTGGCACAAAAACCATCCGCATGGATTTGCAAAGTGAGGCGTTGGAATATGTTAAATGAAAGCATCAAAGCGCTGGTTGATCATGCAGAACGCACAGGTCTGATTGAAAACGCAGATCGCGTATGGGCGGTTAACCGTCTGTTAGAGGTCATGCAGGTGGATACATACACGGAGCCGGAGCAGGCAACCAGCGGTAGTTTGGCAGAGATTTTGAACGACTTGTGTGACTGTGCATTGGAAACCGGTGCGCTCAAGCAAAACAGCATTGTGTATCGAGATTTGTTTGATACAGAGCTGATGGGAGCTTTGGTTCCCATGCCGAGTCAAATCCAGCAAATCTTCTTCTCTTTATATAAACAGGATCCGCAAAAGGCGACAGATTGGTTTTACAAATTCTCTCAGGATACCAATTATATCCGAAGAGATCGTATTGCGAAGGATGTCAAATGGATTGCACCGACAGAATACGGCGATTTAGACATTACCATCAACCTATCCAAGCCGGAAAAGGACCCAAAAGCGATTGCGGCAGCAAAGCTGCTGCCGCAGTCCGCTTATCCGAAGTGCTTACTGTGCAAGGAAAATGAAGGCTACGCCGGACGCATCAACCATCCGTCGCGGCAAAATCACCGCATCATTCCAGTGACGATCAACAACAGTCCGTGGTTTATGCAGTATTCTCCGTATGTATATTACAATGAGCACTGCATTGTGTTCAATTCGCAGCACACACCGATGAAGATCGAACCGGCAACCTTCCGCAAATTATTGGACTTTGTCAAGCAGTTTCCGCATTATTTTGTCGGTTCCAATGCTGACTTGCCGATTGTCGGCGGTTCGATTCTCGCTCATGACCATTTTCAGGGCGGTCATTACACTTTTGCCATGGAGCGTGCGCCAATCGAAACCAAATTGACTTTCAAGGGCTTTGAACAAATCGAAGCAGGCATTGTCAAGTGGCCGATGTCTGTCATTCGACTGAGAAGTAAGGATGATAATCAGCTTGTCGAACTGGCATCCAAGATTCTCGCCGCGTGGCGAGGATATACCGATAAAGATGTCTTTATCTTTGCCGAGACAGACAGCGAGCCGCACAACACGATTACACCAATCGCGCGAATGCGGGACGGTAAGTTTGAGCTGGATCTGGTCTTGCGAAACAATATCACGACCAAGGAACACCCGCTCGGCGTGTATCATCCGCATGCGCAGTTGCATCACATCAAGAAGGAAAACATCGGCTTAATTGAAGTGATGGGCTTGGCTGTTCTTCCGGCACGACTGAAAACCGAACTTGCCGCCGTGGCAGATGCGCTGGTTTCCGGTGCAGATCTGACCGCAGACGAACACACAGCTCCTCATGCCGCTTGGGCAAACGAGCTGAAAACGCGCTATACCTTTACGAAGAAAAATGTCATGGACATCCTGCAAAAGGAAGTCGGTATCGTGTTTTCTCAGGTACTGGAGCACGCAGGCGTGTTCAAACGAGATGAAACAGGGAAACGGGCATTTTTGCGGTTTGTACAGTATGTAGGTGATAACACATGACGATAAAAGACAGCATGTTCGGCTATACGCACGATGGGAAAGAAGTCAGACTGTACCGAATGCAGGATGGAGATTTCTCCGTTTCGGTATTATCACTAGGCGGCATCATTCAATCCCTTGTCGTTCCAGACAGGCTGGGACAACCGGTCGATGTTGTATTGGGCTTTGACCATGTTGCAGATTATGAAAAACAAGATTGTTACATTGGTGCAACAGTCGGTCGCTGTGCAAATCGTATGCGAATAGAAAATATCATCTTAAATGATAAGAAGGTATTCTTGGCTAAAAATGATAAAGGTTATTGTCACTTGCACGGCGGTATTTCCGGATTCAACCAAAAAATTTGGCAAGCAACGATACTGGAAGATCGGCTGATTCTCAAGTATACAAGTCCTGACAGAGAAGAAGGATATCCCGGTACATTATGTGCGTCGATTACATACCGGCTCAAAGATGGAACATTGACATTGCACTATCAAGCGGAGAGCGATCAGGATACCCTGTGCAGTTTGACGAATCACAGTTACTTCAATTTGGCTGGTCATCAATCTGGACCTGTTGGGCTACAAAGGATTCAAGTTGCAGCGCATGCGTATACGCCGATAGAAGAACATGGATTACCGACAGGAAATATTGAGCTGTTGAATGGAACGCCGTTATTTTTACAAAAAGAACGTTTCTTTTCAGAACTTTGGAGCGCGCCTTTTCCACAGATAGAGCTGGCAGGCGGATTGGATCACAACTATTTGATTGATGGAATTGGCTTGCGATGGGCTGCTCATGCGTGGTCAGAAAAAACGGGAATTACATTAGATGTTCAGACAGATATGCCGGGGCTGCAATTATATTCCGGAAATTACTTGGATCACACGCTTCCAAGGGGAAAAGGCGGCGCAAGATATGAAAAAAGATGCGGATTTTGTATAGAAACGCAGTATCCGCCTGATGCGATTCATTTTCCAAATTTCCCACAGCCGATTCTTCGATGCGGTGAAACGTATGACCACATCACGGCATTTCAATTTGGAATAACATAATAATAGATGAGGAGAATTAGATGAAGCGGTATGCATATGGTGTCGATTTAGGAGGAACGACGATAAAAATCGGCTTGTTTTACGCATCTGGAGAACAGGTATCACGATGGGAAATTCCGACCAAAAGTAAGAATCATGGCAAACAGTTATTGCCGGACATCGCGCGGGCGATTCAAAGCAATATGCAGATGTACGGTCTCCAGCCGCAGATGATTGAAGGCATTGGACTGGGAGTTCCGGGTGCGGTAAAAGATGAGAGTTATGTAGAACCCTGCGTAAATCTTGACGGATGGGGAAACTTAAATGCCGCGAAAGAGTTATCGAAGCTGTGCCAATTGCCGACCGTTGTATTGAATGATGCCAATGCAGCTGCATTGGGTGAAATGAGTCATGGTGGCGGCAAGGGTTATAACAACATTGTGTTTGTTACATTGGGAACTGGCGTTGGCGGCGGCATTATTATAGATGGAAAATTAGTTGCCGGGGCACATGGATCCGGCGGAGAAATCGGACATATCAAGGTCGGTGAATCGAACGACCGAATGTGTGGATGCGGAAATTTCGGATGCTTGGAGCAATATGCTTCGGCGACCGGATTGGTATATCAAGCACAAAAATTGCTGCACAGTGATGATTATACAACGATGCTCCGAGATAATCCCAATTTGACCAGTAAATTTATCTTTGATTGCGCAAAACAGGGAGATGCAGTCGCATATGAGCTGGTGCATGATATGACAACCATGCTGGGAAAAGCATTGTCAGCAGTATCTTGCGTTTGTGATCCGGAAATCTTTGTTATTGGCGGCGGCGTTTCGCGTGCGGGAGATATTATTATTGATGAAACCCGCAAAGCCTTTCAGCAATATGCATTTCCGGCAGCACGGGATACCCGTTTTGCGTTGGCAAAGCTGGGAAATGATGCCGGCATGTATGGCGCGATGCATATGGCAGTTTACGGTAAGAAATAGACAGGTATGTACTGTTTATGATAGAGAGATTTTGTACGAACACAGGATATCCATGTGTTTGCAACAGGAAAAAGGAGGTAGGAAACATGATTGTTCCGAGACATTATGAGGATTTGCATGTTTTGCATGAAAACACCATGCCAAATCGTGCATATTATATTCCAGCATCGGAGCGAATGGACAATCTTGTGACGGAACGGACGCAGTCCGACCGCATGCATCTGCTGAATGGAAATTGGACATTCCGATATTACAGCAGCATTCATGATTTGCAGGAGCCGTTTTTCGCTTGTGATTCTGCATTGGAGGGCTTTGGGAGCATTCCTGTACCGAGTGTTTGGCAGAATCACGGATATGATCATCAGCAATACACCAACATTCGGTATCCATTTCCCTTGGATCCGCCGTATGTCCCAGAAGACAATCCATGCGGTGCTTATGTACATACCTTTCAGTATCATAAGCACTCAACCGCACCAAAAACGTTTTTGAATTTTGAAGGTGTCGATTCTTGCTTTTATGTTTGGCTGAATGGCGCTTATGTCGGATACAGTCAAGTGTCTCATTCGACCAGTGAATTTGACGTCACAGCCTTTCTGACAGAAGGCGAAAATAGACTGGCAGTCTTGGTTCTTAAGTGGTGTGATGGAAGTTATCTGGAAGATCAGGATAAATTCCGCATGAGCGGTATTTTCCGTGACGTATATCTGCTGGATCGTCCACAGAATTGTATTTTTGACTATTTTGTAACGACAGAGATGCAGCAGGATGCGGCAGATGTTCGCATTCGTCTCAACTATTTAGGCGATGCTGTGCCGACCCATGCAGAGCTGTATGATGAACACGGTGCGCTGATTGGCGAGGCAGACGCGGAAGAAAAGAAGGATGGAGACTATACGCATGAGATGCGTATTTCTATCGAGCATCCGATGCTGTGGAATCCGGAAGATCCGCATCTGTATTCTCTGATTCTGACGACAGAAAACGAAGTGATTACAGACCGCGTTGGAGTTCGTGAAATTCATGTAGAAGGCACGGTTATTTATGTCAACGGAAAGCAGATTAAATTCCGCGGCGTGAATCGACATGATTCCGATCCTGTTACAGGTTTTACGATCAGCTTAGCACAGATGAAAAAGGATCTGTACTTAATCAAGCAGCATAACTTCAACGCAATCCGAACCAGCCATTATCCGAATGCCCCGCAGTTCTACCAGTTATGCGATGAATATGGATTCTTCGTTGTGGATGAAGCGGATCATGAAAGCCACGGTGCTTCACAGATTTATTGTGAACACAATGATGTTTGGGATGAGCATATTGCCGTTTGGAATGAGCCATTTGCTGACAATGTAGAATGGCTGGAGCCGACAATGGATCGAACCGAACGCTGTGTCATGCGAGATAAAAATCGTCCGTGCGTTGTCATTTGGTCGATGGGCAATGAGAGTGCATATGGCTGCACATTCGAAAAGGCTTTGGAATGGACAAAGAAATTTGATCCAACCCGCCTGACGCATTATGAGAGTTCATACTACTACAACCGCAAAAAGAAGTATGATTTTTCCAACATCGACATGTACAGCATGATGTATCGCACCATTGAGACTGCAATGGAAGATATGAAGGACGTTCCGGACAAGCCGTATTTACTTGTAGAATACAGCCATGCGATGGGCAACGGCCCTGGAGATCTGGAAGATTACTTCCACTTTTTCCAAGCTGTAGATCAGTCATGCGGCGGCTTTGTTTGGGAATGGTGTGACCATGCAATTTATAAAGGCACCGCAGAGAACGGTAAGGCAATGTATTGGTATGGCGGAGATCATGGAGAATATCCGCACGACAGCAATTTCTGCTTAGATGGTCTGGTATTTCCGGACAGAACACCGGGAACCGGTGTTATTGAGTATAAAAATGTCTATCGTCCGGCTCGTATCTCTTCGTATGATACCCAGAATGGAAAGGCAATCATCCATAACTATATGGATTTTGTCGATCTAAAAGATTATTGTACTGCAACATATCATGTAACCTGCGATGGAAAGACGGTAGATTCAGGAACCGTGGAACTGCCGTCCACTCTGCCGAGAACAGAGTCGGAATTTTATCTTCCGATTGAAATTCCGCAGAACGGTCGCTGCTTCCTGAAGATCATGTATCAATTAAAGCACGGAACAGAAATTCGTCCACAAGGCTTTGCACTTGGTTTTGATGAAATTCCACTGCCAAATCGCAATGAACAGAATCAGTTGAGCGCGGAACTGTGGGCAGCACACGCTGCTCCTTCGGAAGAAATGCCAACCGTTGGTGAGTCGGATCGTTATCTGACGATTCTGACGAAATCGTATACCTATGTATACAATAAGCTGACCGGTGTATTCCAATCCATGGTATATCATGGAAGAGAATTGTTAATGCATCCGATGAATGTCAACATCTGGCGGGCGCCGACGGATAACGATAAGAAAATCAAGCTGGAATGGATGGATGCACAATATGACCGCTGTATGACGCGCGGATATACGACTGCATATCAGGTGACAAACAGCGGCGTGCAGATTCACACCATGATGTCTATGCTTGCTCCGTCTGTACAGCGATTTATGGATATTGATACTATCTGGACAATCGCAAATGATGGTGCTGTCACTGTCAACATGAAGGTTAAGCGGGATATGAATTATCCGGAACTGCCCCGATTTGGTATTCGGCTGTTCCTGCCGAAAGAACTGAATCAGGTTACGTATTGCGGTATTGGTCCGATGGAAAGCTATTGTGATAAGCGTATTGCCGGAAGCTATGGCGTATATCATGATACCGTAGCGGAGATGCATGAAGATTATATTCGCCCACAGGAAAATGGAAGTCATTGCGGATGCGACTATGTTGTTGTGGCAGATGACACCATGATGCTGACAGCTGTGAGCGCGAAATCGTTCTCATTCAACGCATCGATATATACACAGGAAGAAATGACGAAAAAGAACCACAATTATGAACTCGTTCCGTGTGGAAGCACTGTTTTTTGTCTGGATTATGCACAGGCGGGCATTGGTTCCCAGAGCTGTGGTCCGAAATTGATGGAACAATATCGTCTGGACGATGAGGCTTTTACATTTGAGATGAAGCTGATTCCGGAACTGAGATGAGAACGGAGATAAGAGATATGGAGAAAAAATATTTAAAATGGTATAACAAGATAGGTTACGGCTCCGGTGACATTGCCGGTTCCGGTGTATATAATTTCCTGGCAGCGTTCGTTATGCTGTATCTGACCACGACTATCGGATTAAACGCTGGTGTGATTGGTACGCTGATGATGTTGTCTAAGCTATGCGATGGCGTATCGGATATTTTCTTCGGTGCGATGATCGACAAAACGCGGTCAAAATTGGGACGTGCCCGTCCATGGATGCTGTATGGTTTCATTGGCTGTGCAATCACCCTGTCCTTAATCTTTGCGATTCCAACAAGCTGGGGCAAAACCGCGCAGTATGCCTACTTCTTTATCACATGTACCCTTCTCAATGCTGTATTTTATACAGCAAACAATGTGGCATATGGCACCCTGACCGCACTGATTACAAAGAACGGAAATGAACGCGTGCAGATGGGTTCGATTCGTTTTATGTTTTCGTACGGAACTGGCATGGTTGTACAGGCAGTTACAATTGGAGCTGTAACCTTCTTTGGCGGCGGAGCAGCAGGCTGGAGAACAGTCGCAATTATCTATTCCATCATCGGACTGATTTCCAATACCATTTCCTGCTTCTCCGTCAAGGAACTTCCCGATGAGGAACTGGATGACGAAGATACCATGGTGACAGAGGATGGAAAGGTAAAATACAGTCTCAAAGATGCTGCAAAAATGCTGCTCAAGAATAAGTACTACATTATGATTTGCGGTATTTATATTTTCCAGCAGATCTACGGTGCAATGATTAACGTTGGCGTTTTCTTCATGACGTATGTACTGGGAGATGAAAAGCTTCTGGGCACGTTTGCTGTAGCGATCAACGTTCCGATGATTATTGGTTTGCTTGTCACACCGTTTTTAGTAAAGAAACTCCATGGCATGTATAAGCTGAATCTGGTTGGATATATTCTTGGCACAATTTGCCGAGGCTTGGTTATCGTCGGTGCTATGATCGGCAGCATTCCAATGATGTTGGCTTGCTCTGCGCTGGCTTCGTTTGCAATCAGTCCTCTGCAGGGAGATTTGACCGCACTGATTGCAGCATCGTCCGAATACACATATCTGACACAGAATAAGCGAATCGACGGCACGATGTTCTCTTGTTCGTCGTTTGGCACGAAGCTTGGCGGCGGTATTGGTACTGCACTTTCTGGCTGGCTGTTGGCGGCAAGCGGATTTATCAATGACGCAGCAGTACAGTCTGCCGGTTGTGTACGGATGATCTCTGTCATGTATCTGGTCATTCCGACCGTTATCAATCTTGTTATTGCTCTTGTCTTGTCTCGTTTGAAGGTTGAGCAGGCAAATGCTAAATTGGTAAGCGAAAAAGAGGCAAAGCAAGCATAACTCTCGTATTTTCGGTATGATTCTGTGTAAACACAAAAAATAAATTTACTGGAATAAACGACACGACTCACAGATGCACAGAACATACGGATAATAATAGCAGCCCTCACACGGTTAGAATTTCTAGCGTGTGAGGGCTTTCTCTTGATAAAAAAATCATTGTATGATAGTATAAATTTCAGCAAATATAAGATTTACTGTAAGAATACGCTTTTAATAAGGAGACGCTCATGGAGCAATCAAGATTTGACATACAATACGCTGCGATGCGCGCGGCCATTATTGAACGGGAATTTCAACACTTGAATAATAAGCAGCGAGAGGCTGTTTTTCATACAGAAGGTCCTTTGTTGGTGCTGGCGGGTGCAGGAAGCGGCAAAACAACCGTTTTAATCAATCGAATTATCAATATTTTGCGCTTTGGTCAAGGATTTTCTTACGAATATGCACCAGAAGATGCGACAGAGGATGATTTGCTGTTTTTGAGAGAATATCTGCGTCATCCGACAGAGGACGATCGTATGCGTGCGGAGACACTTTGCCGCGTCAATCCCGCCCGTCCGTGGCAGATTTTGGCGATTACCTTTACCAATAAGGCGGCGAAGGAAATTCAAAATCGTTTACAGCGTGCATTGGGCGAAGAATTCGCCAAAGATATTTGGGCAAGCACGTTTCATTCCATGTGTGTGCGTATTTTGCGCCGCGAATGCGATGCCATCGGTTTTGATCGTTCTTTTACGATTTATGATACAGATGACCAGAAACGTGTGTTGACAGCGATTATTAAAAATATGAAGCTGGATGATAAAGTTTTTGATGCACGTGGTGTAGCTAGTGCAATTGGCAGAGCAAAAGATAATTTGCAGACGCCGCGCATGTATGCTGTGGAAAATTCCGAAGATTATTATAAATCAACAGTCGCAGAGATTTACAAGGAATATGCGAAGCAGCTTAAAGAAGCCAATGCCATGGATTTTGATGATATTATCATGAAAACAGTGCAGTTGCTGCAAGGCAATCCGGATATTTTGGAACGCTATCAAAAGCAGTTTCATTATGTTATGGCAGATGAGTATCAGGACACCAACCATGCGCAGTATGTATTGACTAGCTTACTGGCGGGCGGATATGAAAATATCTGCGTAGTCGGTGACGATGACCAGAGTATTTACAAATTCCGCGGTGCAACGATTACCAATATCTTGGAATTTGAAGAACAATACAAAAATGCAACGACAATTCGTTTGGAGCAGAATTATCGCTCTACGCAGAACATCTTGAGTGCGGCGAATGAGCTGATTCGCAACAATGCCCATCGAAAGGGCAAAGAATTGTGGACAGACAATGGCAGCGGCGCAAAAATTCGTTTTCACCGGTCGGACACACAGGAAGGCGAAGCAGAATATGTTGCACATACGATCGCCGAAGGTGTCGCGGACGGAAAACAATTTAGCGATTATGCCATTCTCTATCGCAATCATGTGCTGTCCAACAGTATTGAAAGTGCCTTTAAGAGAAATGGTATTCCATATCGTATTGTCAGCGGTTTGCGATTCTTTGATCGCGCAGAAGTCAAAGATATGCTGGCCTATTTATGGGTGATTTCCAATCCGACGGATAATCTGCGTTTGCGTCGTATTATCAATGTGCCGGCACGAAAAATCGGCAACAAAACGATTGAAACCGTTGCTACGTTGGCTGAAATCAATCAGACCACTATGTTCGATATCGTGTCTCATGCGTCAGACTATCCGGAATTAGGCCGTGCGACAAATGCATTGACGAAATTTGCGGAACTCATCACGAATTTGCAAAAGATGAAAGAATATATGCCATTAGATGAATTCTATGAACAAGTGATGGTTCAAACAGGTTATCTAGAGGCATTAGAGTCGAAAGAGACACAAGAAGCACAGGGAAGAATTGAAAACACTATGGAGTTAAAATCCAATATTGCTGACTTTATGTCTCGACAGGAAGAACCGACCTTGGAAGGATTCTTGGAAGAAGTTTCGCTGTTTACGGATATTGACCGCATGGATGAAAGTTCTGACGCTGTTGTTATGATGACGATGCATTCGGCGAAGGGCTTGGAGTTCCCAGGTGTATTTCTTGTCGGCATGGAAGATGGTATTTTCCCAGGCTTCCGTTCTATGGAAAAGGAAGAGGATCTGGAAGAAGAGCGGCGTCTGTGCTATGTTGCTGTGACACGAGCAAAGGAACAGCTGTATTTAACTTGTGCAGAACGGCGCATGATGTACGGCAGAACCCAGTATTCCAAACCCTCTCAGTTCTTAAAAGAGATTCCAGAGCAGTTTGTCGATTCTAATATTGCAGAAACACGGCAGGAGATGCAGGAAAAGCTCGATTTTCAGCCGAATCCGCGGTATCAGTCCAGTCGGGCGTACGATATTTCCGGAACACGACCAAAACGTCCTGTTGTGTCAAAGAAAAAATCTTCTCAGACAGTCGCAGCCCCGCAACTCAAGCCTGGCGATCAGGTAGATCATAAGGTTTTCGGCCATGGTATGATTACTTCGTGCAAGCCGATGGGCGGTGATATTTTGCTGGAAATTACGTTTGACAAAGTGGGAACCAAGCGATTGATGGCAAAATCTGCGATGAATTTCATGACAAAGGAATGAGCGTTACTGTGCTCACTGTAATTAGTATATTTTGTAAAAAATACTAAAAAACTTAGCCAATAGAAATATTAGGTGGGAATTCCTGCTTACAGTTTCTATTGGCTTTTATTCTTGCAAAGTAAAATTTCCTTGACAGTACGATTTTCGATGATTATAATGGGTGAAAAATACGGATGTGCATGGAGGTGTCAAAATGATCGCCGGTATGGCATTGATTGACGAACCGGAAGAGAAAGCAAAACTAGAAGAAATTTATTATACATATCGTTCACTCATGATGTACCGAGCGCGAGAAATTCTTCATGATGACTATTGGGCAGAGGATGCTCTCAGTGAAGCGTTTATGAAAATTGCAAAGAATATCAAGAAAGTTCGGGATGTAAACAGCTCGGAAACACGTCATTTTGTTGTTATTCTTGCAGAACGAGCGGCAATTGATTTGTATCACAAGCGAAATAAGCATACAACGGTCTCGTTGGAAGATGTTACAGAGGAACCTGGATATGAGGAACATCCACCGCAATCTCTTTCGCCGTTGGCAGCAGCAATTGTGAAACTCCCGCCGAGCTATCGTCAAGTAATTCTATTAAAATTTTCAGAGGGCTATAATAATCGAGAAATTGCACAGATGTTAGAATATTCTGTGAGCAAAGTGGAAAAACTAATCAGCCGTGGTAAGAAAAAATTGCAAAAATATTTGCAAGAGGAGGGAATAGAGCTATGAAACTAACAGATGACATGCTCCGCGAAGCGGCATCCGAAGCAGCACAGTATATGGATGAAATGTGTACAGAAGAAGCAAAAAAACAGCAGCATACCTTCTCGCCGTGGTTTGAAAAAGAGATGCAAAAATTGATTGAACAACAAAATCGCCGAGAAAAGCGGAGAAAAGTACTCCATTACAGCCGAAATGCTGTTGCTGCTGTTCTTGTCATTGCGATTGCGTTGCCATTTTTTAATACAGATGTCCGTGCGGCGTATCGGGATTTCTTCCAAGTATTAACTCAACAAAAAGACGGTTATACTGAAAATTCCGTTACAATGCGAGGTGACCATACCATAGACGAATTCTCACCTGCTCAGCTTGGCTGGATTCCAGATGGCATGAAGCGAGTAAATGAAACACGAGATGAAGAAAATGGATACTATCATGTCTTTTATCAAGATTCTAATGGTATGAGTTTTGGATTAGATCAGACATTTGTTACAGTAGAATCGGGAAGTGTTGCTTGGTATAGCGAAGATGCAACAGTTTCCAAAGTAGAACTACGTGGTACCACAGCAACTCTGACTGAAGATGAAAGTGATGACTTCCGTTCATTGGTATGGAATGAAGGCGGTTGTGTTATGGAGCTTTCCGGTTCGGTATCTAAAGAAAACCTCATAAAAATAGCGAAAAATATTACAATACCGCAAACAAAAAATAAATAAAAATTTTTTTGAAAAAATTGTCCGAGATTGCCTCCCTTCTATGGTTGTAGTAAATAGAAGGGAGGCAAAATTATTTTTCTGACAAAATATTTTCAACTAAAATCAAAGAAGGAGCGATAAGCTGATGAAAGAAATTACTATCGTTAAAAGAGTTGTTATAGCTGCTATTGCATTGGTTGCATTACTGACTGCCTATTGGGTTTATGGTACAGTCACAACGACAAATGATCATGATGCTAGTGCTACTAACTACGGGGATGTATTTTCTCTGCTAGACATCCGAAATAAAAAAGATGGTTGGGCGATCTATTCTGTCGATTCCATTGACGGGGGATCATGGTATGGTGGCATCTTAAAGGAAGGAACCATCACATCATGCGCACAGTCCAGCACCAAAAAGACTCGCGTTTATACGAAAAATGGCGCTTGGGATAGAAAACACTGGAGCGGTTGGCTGGAAGTCGGAGAAAAGAATATGCGGCAGTCGAGTGCTACCGGTGGAACGCTTGGAGCCATCATCTTTGGAACATGGTATGGATATGAAGTGGAGTAACATGAAGAAAATATTTGCGTTATCGTTAGGCTGTTTATTTTGCTTGGTCAGTTGGATTACATTCACATATTTCAATACAAATGGAGAGACTTTTTTCTCGCCTAGCTTTTGTTTTAATGTACAGATTCAAGTTTCAGCTGATGAAATTGGAAAACCAGTGACAGAAATTGCAAAAGTGGCTCAAAACTTAAATTTGGAAGTCATGAAATATGACTATGACAAATCAAAAAAGACAGTTCGCGTGTATACATCTGACCTAAATAAATACACAGAACGCTTAAAAAGCGGGACGATGCCGATTAAGACTGGAGAATATGTTTCCAGTAAACCATCGAAAAATTCAAAACAGGTTGGACAGATTTCCGTTTTTTCTGTGGACAATACAATCAATCTATACTCTTTGGCATCTAGAAAACCAAGCGTCAGCATGGAGCAAGTACAAGTTGTTTCTTCTGACCAAGAGGATGCTGATGCATTCATACAAAAGGTAAATGAAATTGGGGACGGCACACAATATCAAGCAACGTTTATTGGCGGAGAAGCAAGCGATACCTATGGCTTGCACGATGCCATTACGCAATACGGAAAGTTACTGATTTTGTTAATTATTATCACAACGTTGTTGGCACTCTATTTGTTATTTCAAGAACTCAAAGGGGAAACCATCAAAAAAATATTGGGGTATAGCAACCAAAAGCTGGTTGCGGAATTTTTGCCACGTGTATATGTGCCTACATCCGTTGTTACGATGTTTGGTGTTGCAGGCATTACAGCGATTGTGTTGTATTGCTACAATGGATTGACGCTTGGATTTTCTTTTTTGAAAGTATATTTTGCTTTGGCACTCGTACTTACCGCATTTGTCTATGCCATCGTTTTCGTTTTTCATATTGGATTGATTTCCAGTATTCGTCCGGTTGGAATCATCAAGAACAATTTTCCATATAAAAGTGTTTTAGGAACTGCTTATGCGTATAAATTGATTCTCGTTTTACTGTTGGTTCCGATGATTGCATCAGCGATTGGTTTATATCAGCAAAATATTGCATACGGAAATTCAGCAGAACGATTAGAATTGTTGAAAAACTATGTCGAGTTGCCGTTGACATCGGATCGAATGGAAACTCTGAAAGGACAACAGGAGTTAACAGCCGAATACAAAAAATTTTTTGCGATTCAAAACGAGCGAGGTGCATTGCTGTTTAATGCCACCGGCGCAATTGTTGAAAAATCTAATGATAACTATGAAAATGTTTTGCAACAGTCTGACGGGGATGATTTTAGCACACCAGATAAAGAAGAGTATGTCAGCAATAATCATGTCAGTATCAATTATGAGTATTTAAAGCAGAATCCAATTTATGATGTGGATGGCAATCGTGTACAGTTTACCAATCAGAATGAGGCTGTTGTTCATGTATTGATTCCAGAACAGTTTAAGTCATATGAGAAGACTTTGAAAGAGCAAATTATCAAAAATATTACTTCTGATTATTATATCATTGATGATCTTTCTAAGACGGGGGAACAGCAACACCCGGATTATCCTGTTCAAATTACCTGGGTCAAGGATAATCAGAAGTACTTTACCTATGATCCAGATGTTGGCATGGCGCATAACTGTTATATTCAAGACCCGATTTCATATCTAGCCTATTTTGAAAGAGATATAAAAGCCTGTGGATTAGAAGATAGTGTAACCATTGTCAATAATGCATATGAGCGAGTTTCCGACAAAATATACCGTGTTGAACAGCAATTGCGGCAACAAATTTTCTTTAGTATTGCATATTCTATTGTATTTGTTGTTTTGATTTTTATCAGCGCCTTGACGATCCTTCAAGCAGAACATCGCAAATTGTACATTATGAGTTTGCTCGGCTATTCAGCATTTCGATGCAATCTTCAATACTATGCGAAGTCGATTATATTTTGGGCTATCGTATTTGCTGTTCTAAATTTGATGCGTATAATCAGTATTTCTACAGCGGAAATAGGTGTGTGCGCAGGGATATGTATTGCTTCATTGCTGCTGGAAATGCTTGTTCAGACTGTTTTGCAGGTACGAAAGGGTATTCAGGCACCACGAGGATAAATAAGAACTAGGAGAGAATCTATATGCCAATTATTTTGAAGGACATCAATAAATCGTTCGGAAGTCACAATATTCTGACAAATTTTAACCTGATTATCGGTGATGGCGACATGCTCGCCATCACCGGCGGCAGCGGAAAAGGTAAGAGCACTTTGCTGAACATTATTGGATTGTTAGAGCCATATCAGTCTGGCGGATTGATTTTTAATGATATTCGCAATCCATCGATCAACAGTAAGCAAGCAATGCTATTGCGCCGCAATGTACTCGGATATTTGTTCCAAAATTTTGCATTGATGGAAAACTGTACAGTAGAAGAAAATTTGAACTGGGCACTGGTGTATCAACACGTGAAAAACAAGAAAAAATGCATCATCGAAGCATTGGAACGAGTAAACTTACCGGCGGAAATGATGAAACAGAAGGTCGTGGAATTAAGTGGCGGCGAACAGCAGCGCGTTGCCATTGCGAGATTGTTCTTAAAGCCATGCCAAGTTGTTTTGGCAGATGAACCGACAGGGTCGTTGGATCCGAGCAATCGCGATTTGGTTATCTCATTATTGCATCAATTAAATGATGCCGGCAAGACGGTTGTAATTGTTACGCACGATATGATGGTAGCGAACAGTTGTACGAAACGATTGGAATTATAATCGATAGTTCAAACGCAGAAGAGAAATTTACAAACCAAAAATCATGGTATGCTTGAGATCTTGCATACCATGATTTTTGGTTTTTGGTCGTTTTCTCGAGAGACCCTATCCTTAACTGAACAAAATTTTTATTTTGTTCAGTTGTAAAACTAGCCCTTTCGCATAGTATTAACTAGCTATTTTGGTCATTTGTTTTCTTGTCTACTATTTATTATAATTAGTAGTATGTCTTGACATCTTTCATTTACGCTTCCCGTGCCATGCTTAATTATTTTTCTACTATTTTCACAACCATGTTGTACGATTATCGCCATACGACTGATCGGCACATTAAAATATGTATAAAAATGTTTCTAATATGCACATAAAAATGCCAACATTTACATTTTTTCGTTATTATTTAGCTATATATTGATATAAATATCACAATTTATTTTCTCTCGTTTTGCTGTCGTATATTTCAACATCTATTTTTTCTACGAACATGCACAATATCTGACAAATTTTATAGAATAATTTTGTCAGACTGTCATTCTCTTTTTTTCTTTACACGAAATATTAAGTAAACTTCAACACAATTTTTTAAATTATATTATGCTTGAAAGCATACAACTAGTTTGCGTTCTCGTGCACGCAATGATATAATGAACAAAATATGAATTCACTGTGTTTTGTATTCCTGTTAAAAACACACGTGTACTGGGAGGGAATATTTATGGAAAAGACTGATGCAACCTGCATAAAAAAATCAAAAATTCATGAAGGTGGTATTGCAGAGCTTCTCAATTTTAAGCAAAAAAACAAAAATATGGATGAGTTTATTAGGGTGCCAATGTCGGAAAAATTGGCATATTGTTTCGGAGATCCGGCGCTTACGCTCATATATACAATCACAACTACTCTCCTCACCTACTTCTATACAAACGTCGTGGGTATTTCTGTCGGAGCGGTTGGTGTAATTTTGTTGCTGTCTCGTGTTTTTGATGGATTTTCTGATATTTTGATGGGAACCATCATTGACCGGACACATTCTAAGTATGGAAAGGCCCGTATCTGGATTTTGCGACTGGCTGTGCCGTATGCGGTAGCGGCAGTGCTCCTGTTTACTATGCCGCCATTTGGTGATACTGGTAAGATTATCTATGCATTTCTGACATATAACCTGATGAATACGGTTGTATATACGGCAATCAGTCAGCCGTTCCATTCTTTGGGATCCCTGATGAGTCGCGACCGTACCGAACGGGACACCATTTGCAATATTCGAATGCTGCTCTCTATTACGGCAAGCATGATCGTAACGGCTTTTACGCTACCCCTTATTAACAAAGTCGCTGATATTACCCATAAGCCGCAGCTTGCTTGGGTCATTGTAACTGCTGCCTATGCGCTGTGTTCTGTATTTATCTTATTAAATACCTATACGACTTGTACTGAGCGTGTGAAAGCGGATAAAGTTCAGAAAGAAGATATTCCGTTCAAGATTGCTTTTAAGGCTACGGTAACAAACAAGTATTTCCTGATCGCACTAGGTCTGATGCTGTTTTACACGGCATATCAGATTATCATCGGTACAGATCTAACGTATTACTGCCAGTATGTTTTGGGCAATGTCAATTTGGTTATGCCGCTGTCTGCTGCTGAAAAGATTTGTACGATTGTAGGTATTGCACTTCTGCCGAAGCTGTTGCCGAAATACGGAAAGCGCAATCTTATCTGTGCCGGCTGCCTACTGGGCATTGCCGGTCAGCTGTTGTTCCTCGTAAATATTACCAGTGTACCGCTCGGTGTTATTACCTGTATGATGCGTGGCTTTGGCATTGCGCCGTTTTATGGTGTACAGTATTCGCTGCCGAGTGATGCCATTGAATATGGTCACTGGAAAAATGGCATTCGCGTGGAAGGTTTGATGTTCTCGTCTATGAGTATGGGGCAAAAGGCCGGTTCCGGTATCACTTCCGCTGTTATGAGTGCCATTCTGTCTATGGCAGCATTTAACGGATTGAAAGCAACCGCCGCAGAACAGACGGCTACAGCAATTAGCGCAATTAAAGCATTTTATCTGTATGTTCCGATTGCTCTGTGGGTAATCATGTTCGCCATCGCTGCTTGCTATAGCTTGGATAAGATATACGGCAAAATGATGAAGGAATTGATTGCACGCGAAGGAAAAAATGTTGATACAGTTGATACAATAGAAGAATAACTAATATCTATCGTGTATGAAAAAAACGTCACAGAATTTTCTGCGACGTTTTTTTCTAAATTTGTACAAACAAGGTGCAGTTCACTAGTATATGTCTTCTTTTACTGAATATGTTCTGCAAATAAAACTTTTACCTGTTCGCTGATGCGCTGCAGCTGCTGGGCACGAACACCAAACAATCGCACAACGAGATTATGCGAATCTAGCGCAGTAACACCGCCATCACAATCGCTTGTGTCAATCAGCTCCCAAATTTTCTCTTGCGCCTGTGCGTCGACACCAAATAACAAAAGATTTGCCATATGCGTATAACCTTCGTACATGCCGATTCCTTCCATAGGCATTCGATCCGGCTCATATCGGGTATTATCCCGATAGATCAGTTCATCGGCACGATATACCATGATTTTAGAAGAGAATCTCCGATAGGCAAATCGTTCTCCGTATGCTGTGCGGCCACAGGACAAAATATCTTGAAAGAATACATGCGACGATTTGTCAGAAAGTCGAATCGTAATGGTGCTGTCAAAGGCACTGTGTGCAAACGGAATTACAGGCTGTGGTGCATAATACAGGGTTGCGTTATGTTTTACAGTCAGTTGGATATGCCGCTGCGCGCAGCCATCGTCCATTTTATGAATCTTATCATATGACTGGGATAAAACTTCTAATTCTGCATTCTCCCCTACTTGATATGAAAATTCTTGCCGGTCTCCGCGCATAATGCCTGCCGAAGCGCAAACAGGAATAATCTGAACACCGCCGTTCGCTTTTGGAAATGGGTGCATCAGTTTATATGGTGCAGTAAAAGAAACATCTGTCAAAATTGTCTTTCCGTCACGATATTCTGCTTGAACAGCCAACTGAGATATTTTGCCGAATTGATTGCGTTCCATTATAATCCTTCCAGTAAAACGTTCTTTTTAATCCATTCAATAACCTGATCGACATTTTCGCCACTTCGAATGTTGGTGAATAAAAACGGACGTTCGCCGCGCATCTTTTTCGAGTCTCGATCCATAACTTCCAAACTTGCTCCGACATAAGGAGCAAGATCAATCTTGTTGATAATAAGCAAATCGGAGCGTGTGATGCCGGGGCCGCCCTTGCGCGGAATTTTATCTCCTTCAGCCACATCAATGACAAAGATCGTCGCATCGACAAGTTCCGGACTAAAGGTTGCAGACAGATTATCTCCGCCACTCTCAATAAACAGCAATTCAATGTCTGGGAACCGTTCCATCATGTCATCAACTGCTTCCAAGTTCATCGAGGCATCTTCTCGAATTGCCGTGTGTGGGCAACCACCGGTTTCCACACCAATAATGCGCTCAATCGGCAAGACACTATTTTTTGCCAGAAATTCAGCATCTTCTTTAGTATAAATATCATTGGTAATAACGCCAATGCTGTAATCTTTTGCCATCCGGCGCGAAAGTGCTTCAATCAAAGCAGTTTTGCCGGAACCAACTGGACCTGCAACGCCAATTTTCACATAAGACATGTCACATGCTTCCTTTCTCAATTAGGACATATATAAACGAGAATATAAATTTTCGTGTTGAATGCCACGCAAATCAAACCCCGGCGCAGATAGACATAAATCTTCTTCTGTCCACTGCATAACATCTGTCAAAATGTTTTTCAATGTATCGTAACAGCAGCTCAATAGATATTGACCGGCGCTCTGACTCAGCGGAATTGTTTTTACGCAGTTTGTTATCATAACCGAGGTTTGCGCGTATAGATAATGTGCCAAAATCTCTTGTTCCTCCAATTGTAAAGCGGCACAAAACACACCGTAAATACAGCAGTGTGTCATGGCCTTTCCTTTTCTGGCGGCAATATACTCAGAAAAAATCGGAAGAATTTCCGGCAAGTTTAACTTGGTAATGGTCTTGGCAAAGCGAGAACCCATTTTACGCGACGCTTCTCGCTGTTCCATCGGCAAACGAGAAGCTGCCAACAGCGTTTCCAGCCGCATCAGCCCGTCTATATCGTGCTTCGCCGCGCATTCATAGGACAGTCGGACAGCCAATACATCGGTATACGCCAAATTCCAGCGCAATTTATTTTCTATGTACTGTGCCGCTGTTGCCTCGTCATGTACAATATCCTTTTGAATATATGTTTCCAATCCCATAGAATGCGAATATCCACCGATAGGAAATAATGCATCGTTTACTTGAAGCAAATAAAACTGTGTTTTGTTCATGTTAATTCCTTAGTGATGATGGTTATTGATAGACGAGGACAGAGCCTTGTCAAAATCAAACTGAATCTGTATTTTTTCAACAGAAACACCATGAATATGGCTCAGTTTTTCCATCATTGGTTCGTGATACGGAATATAAAATGTAAAATCGTCTTCTCCGCGAAACATGGTCGTGTGGGTGTTGCCAACTTCATAGCACAGCTTTGCAATCTGCTGGGGATGATCTTCCCTTACTTTGGCGCGAATGGCATCACAGGCCGGAATATTGACAGCAACGATAGTAGTTTCATCAGTATAAATGACATCATCTTGACGCAGACCACGCGTTAAAATCGAATCGTCCATCCGAATGCCGATTTCTTTTTTGTCCGTGGTTGTCAGTCTGTGAATTTTCTTAAATGCATCATGCCACGGAATGTCTACTGTCACAATTTCTTTTCCGGCAGTATCCATATCCTGTAGCTTCCCTAAAATATGCTCACACAACATAAAGACTCAATTCCTCACTCTGAATTTAAGATACAGCGGCAGTTCGCTACTATCAGTCAGCCAACGAACTGCCGCTCGCAGAATATTTACCAGATCTGCAACAGCATCATAACGCCCGGAATCCAAGCAGTCACAACGCCTTCAAACACTTGCAGGCATGGCGTGAATTTTCCAAGCTTTTTGCCCATGATGTCCTCGACAAACGAGGTGCCCCATAGGACTGCCCACAGCCACCAGATAGCAGCCCAGCGCCAATCTGCAGTAATGCTAAGAGCTGCACTGCCTGTAACACCTTCAATGACGCCGAAAATCACCGCATTGACAGCGACAAATGTAGAGAACCAAGCAAATGGAATCGGACTTGCCTTCCCCTTGAGTCCCAGACCATTAAAGGCAACAAACAAATAGGTAAAGCAAAATAGCAGACCGGTTCCAGCCGCATAATAATTGCCCTGTACCAGATTGACAAAATTGATAAACAGCGACAGACCGCCTGTGAAAATATTCATCACAGAAGCAGATTTACTGTCAACATGGTACAGATTGCACATGCCGTTGTTAATCAGCACGATACCAACAAATAACAGGCAAACGCCTAACATAATGGAATTCCTCCTATGTAAAAGTAAACTTTTAGATTAGAACAGGCTGTACAGCTGCGTCAACGGCAGCTTCTCTGCCGGTTTGGAGGTGATAGCCTCTCCATCTACCGTTACCTCATAGGTCTCTGGATCAACAGTCAACTTCGGGGTGCGGTCGTTAAATACCATATCACGCTTAGTGATCGTCCGACAACCGGAAACCGGCACAACCGCCTTTTCCAGACCATATGCTGTTTTGACATCCGCGTCCATAGCAGCCTTTGAGACAAATGTCAGGCAGGATGCCATCTTTGCTTTGCCATGAGCTGCAAACATAGGCTGATACAGTACCGGCTGTGTGGTCGGGATAGAGGCATTGGCATCACCCATTTTAGAAGCGATAATCATGCCGCCTTTGATAATCATGTCCGGTTTTGCACCGAAGAACGCCGGATTCCACAGGACGAGATCGGCAAACTTGCCGGTTTCTACAGAACCGACATACTGTGCGACACCGTGTGTTTTAGCCGGATTGATTGTATACTTGGAAATGTATCTCTTGACACGGAAATTATCGTTGCCGTGTCCCTCGTCCTCCGGCAGCGCACCGCGTTCATCCTTCATCTTGGAAGCGGTCTGCCAAGTACGCGTGATGACTTCTCCGACGCGACCCATTGCCTGCGAATCTGAGCTCATCATAGAAAATATGCCCATATCATGCAAAACATCCTCTGCTGCAATGGTCTCCGGGCGGATACGAGAGTCTGCAAAAGCAATATCTTCCGGAATATTCTTGTCCAGATGATGGCAAACCATCAGCATGTCCATATGCTCATCCAGAGTATTGACGGTAAACGGCATGGTTGGGTTGGTAGAAGATGGCAGAACATTCGGTGCACCGGCTGCACGAATGATGTCCGGTGCATGACCGCCGCCTGCGCCCTCCGTGTGATAAGTATGAATGGTACGACCTGCAATGGCATCCAGTGTATCTTCTACACAGCCACCCTCATTCAGAGTATCGGTATGAATAGCAACCTGCACATCATATTCATCTGCCACGTTGAGACAATGGTTGATGACTGCCGGCGTTGCGCCCCAGTCCTCATGAATCTTCAGACCCATCGCACCGGCTTTTACCTGCTCAATCAGCGGCTGCTCATCCGAACAATTGCCCTTTCCAAGGAAACCAAGATTCATCGGATACTCGTCAGCTGCCTTTAACATCATCTTCAGATTCCAAGGACCCGGTGTGCATGTCGTTGCATTGGTGCCGTCAGCCGGACCGGTGCCGCCGCCAATCATGGTCGTCACACCGCTGTATAATGCGCAATCAATCTGCTGCGGAGAAATGAAATGAATATGTGTATCCAGACCACCGGCGGTGACAATCATTCCCTCACCTGCCAGTGCTTCGGTGGAAGCACCGACTGTCATTCCAGGTGTCACACCGTCCATAGTGTCCGGATTGCCTGCCTTGCCGATACCGGCAATCTTACCGTCTTTAATGCCAATGTCGGCCTTTACAATACCGGTGTAGTCCACAATCAGGGCATTGGTGATGACAAGATCCAGATCTCCGTCTTCGCTGCGGCTCTTTACCGACTGACCCATGCCGTCACGCAGGGTTTTACCGCCGCCGAACTTGCACTCATCACCGTACTGTGTATAATCTTTTTCTACTTCAATAACCAAACTGGTATCTGCCAGACGAACCTTGTCTCCAACGGTTGGGCCGTACATAGCAGCATACTTGCTGCCGGAAATATTCACACTCATTGTTGTTTGTCCCTCCTTAAATAAAGCCCTTCAGCTTCGCTGTTTCCAGAGATGCTGCCTTTGTTGCTTCGCTGACCTGTGCGCAAGACAAGTCATTCAAGCCAAATACACGCTGGCGACCACCCATTTCCGTCAGCTGTACTTCTTTTTCCTCGCCTGGCTCAAAGCGAACTGCTGTGCCGGAAGGGATGTCCAGATGGTAGCCATATGCTGCTGCACGATCAAAAGACAGGCACTTATTGACCTCAAAGAAATGATAGTGAGAACCGACCTGTACCGGTCGATCGCCGGTATTGGCAACAACCAATGTTACCGTCGATTTTCCTTCATTCAGCGTGATTTCACGATCCAACGGCATAATTTCGCCAATTTTCATGATATGTAGCCTCCTTATTGAATCGGGTTGTGAACGGTTACCAGCTTTGTGCCATCCGGAAAAGTCGCTTCAACCTGAACCTCTCCGATCATGTCAGCGACACCATCCATGACATCAGCCTTTGACAAAATCTTTGTGCCGAGCTGCATCAGCTCAACAACCGTCTTGCCGTCTCTTGCCAATTCCAGCAGTTCTGAGCTGATGTAAGCCAATGCCTCTACATAATTCAGCTTCAATCCGCGCTCCTTGCGCTCTTTGGCAAGATTTCCTGCCATGTGCAGCATGAGCTTTTCCTGTTCCTTTGGATTCAGACGCATAGTAGTGCTCCTCTCTAGTCCATCTGTCAGGGGAAATACAAATATTCTAAAAGTAAAAAAGACAACGCCGCCATACAATCATGACGTCATAGTCTTCTCATCTGTAATCCCCCGGTGGGGGTATTTTCAATATGAGTATAGAAAAATAATTGCTACTTGTCAATCGACCAAAAGTTGCAATAATATACTTCTTTTTAAGCATGTTATTTAACAAACTGATCAATAGCCCGCTCTAGATCCTGAATTGCCTTTTGATCTCCCTGCTCTACGGCATCGACGATACAATGCTCAATATGATCTTTTAGTATTACCTTTCCAGTGCTATTGAGTGCGGCGCGAACGGCTGCAAGCTGAATTAAAACCTCCGAGCAGTCTCTTCCATCCTCCACCATTTGTTTGACAGACTGTAAATGCCCAATCGCACGAGAAAGACGGTTTAATACGGCCTTTGTATTGGCATGTGTGTGTCCATGCGCACCGCTGTGATCGTGCGGAATACCGTTTGCGTGCAGACGGTCATGTTCTTTTGGATCCATGCGCTGTCCCTCCATATATGATTTCTCTTCCTGAGTATAGCATATATGACAGCTTTGATGCAAGTTCCCAGTGTTCCGATCCCCCATGGGGGCTTGCGGCGCACGAAACGAGATGATATAGTAATACAAAAATGAAAGTTTACATGCACAATAATGCAAAAGGAGGACTTTTTTCATGCATATGGCAGACGCCTTAATTTCTCCTGCTGTCGCGGGCACCATGTATGTATGCTCTGCTGCCGCCGCTGGATATTCCATCAAAAAGGTACGAATGGACACAGACGCGAAAAAAATTCCTGTCATGGGAATTATGGGAGCCTTTGTTTTTGCGGCGCAGATGATTAACTTTACCATTCCCGGCACTGGCTCCAGCGGTCATCTGTGCGGCGGTATGCTGCTGTCAGCCCTTCTCGGTCCGTGCGCCGGATTTTTGACCATGATCGGCGTATTGTTGATTCAGTGCTTATTATTCGCAGATGGCGGATTGCTGGCTCTTGGATGCAATGTGTGGAATATGGCATTTTACGGCTGTTTTATCGGCGCGTTGCTCATTTGGCGCCCGATGATGAAGCACGGCATGTCGAAAAAACGTATTATTATTTCTTCTATTTTGGGATGTGTTCTGACACTGCAGCTCGGCGCGTTCAGTGTTTCATTGGAGACGCTGGCTTCCGGTATTACAGAGCTTCCGTTTCTGGCATTTGTGGCAACGATGCAGCCGATTCATTTAGCCATTGGTCTGGTGGAAGGCTGCATTACTGCCGCTGTTCTGGTGTTCGTCTATGAAGCGCGTCCAGAGCTGTTGTATACAGGAGAGCAGGTCAACACGAAAGAAAATGTGTTCAGTTTCAAAAAAATGCTGGCAATTTTGGCCGCGGCAGCTGTAGTCATTGGTGGCATTCTCTCCCTGTTTGCCTCTTCTCATCCAGACGGGTTGGAGTGGTCCATCGAACGGTTGACCGGTTCGACAGAGCTTTCCGCATCCGGCGGGATTTATCGGATCACCAACGCCATTCAGCAGGCAACCTCGATTCTGCCGGACTATGCATTCAGTAATTCGGATTCCGTCTTTGGCACAACGTTTTCCGGCATATTTGGCGGCATTGTCGTTATCGTGCTGTGTGTGCTTGCGTGCCGGTTGTTTAAATTCTTCTCTCGGAAAAAATCATCATGAATCATATTGAATCTGCTATTTATGAGATCCATACCATGGATTCTCTGGCATCGAGAAATCAGTGGGTGAATCGACTTCACCCACTGATTAAATTTTTTATCACGATCATGTATATTGCACTCGTCGTGTCTTTTTCTAAATATGACGTAATCGGAATCGCCGGTATGGTCATGTATCCGCTGGTTCTGTTTCAACTGGCGGATCTTTCCTTTCGTGCTTGCATCAAACGGCTGCGTATTGTATTGCCGCTCGTGTGCTGTGTTGGCATATTTAATCCGTTGCTCGACCATACAACCGTACAGGTTGGCGGTATGCTCATGAGTGCAGGCATCTTGTCCATGTGCACGCTGATTATGAAGGGCGTGTTCAGTGTTCTTGCATCGTATCTTCTTATCGCCACGACATCTATCGAAGACATCTGCTATGCCCTGAGACTGCTGCATGTACCCAAGTTGTTGGTCACACAGATTCTTCTCACCTATCGGTATGTAACAGTTTTACTTGGAGAAGTCAACCGCATGACACAGGCATACAGCCTGCGGGCACCAAAGCAAAAGGGGGTACATTTTAAGGTGTGGGGCTCTCTGACAGGACAATTGCTGCTGCGCAGCATTGATCGCGCCAATGATGTATATGAGAGTATGCTCTTGCGCGGCTATCAGGGAGAATTTGCGTATCTCGGTCAAGAGCATCACATGCGCGCAAATGATTTACTATACTTGCTTGTCTGGCTGGTTCTGTTGATCTGCTTTCGTTGTTTTCCGATATTTGTGCTGGTTGGTCAGTTTATGGGAGGTATTTTTTCGTGAAGGAAACACAAATTACCGTAGAACATGTCTCGTTTCGCTACGAAAAACAACTAGATATTTTACAGGATATTACTTTTTCTGCTCATGCATCGGAGTCTATTGGTCTAATCGGTGCAAATGGTGTCGGAAAGTCTACCCTGCTCAAGCTGCTCGTGGGCTTAAATTTGCCGACACAGGGCAGTATTTTCATTGATACACTTCCTGTGCAGCCGAAATATTTTCCGACCATCCGCGAAAAAATCGGGTATGTATTTCAAGACTCAGACAGCCAGCTGTTCATGTCTACGGCATATGAAGATATCGCTTTTGCACCGCGCAATTACGGATTGCCCAAGGAAGAAATTGACGCACGTGTGAATCATGCCTTGGATGCAATTGGGATTCAGCATTTGCGAGACAAACAGATTTATAAAATGTCTGGCGGAGAAAAAAAGCTGGTATCTATCGCAACGATTCTCTCTATGACGCCGGACGTCATTTTAATGGATGAGCCGTCTATCGCGTTGGATCCGCGCAATCGAAGGCGATTGATTCAGCTGTTAAACTCGTTTTCACAGATAAAAATCATTGCTTCTCATGATTTGGATATGATTTTAGAAACCTGCGAGCGAACGATTCTATTGTCCAATGGAAAAATCGTATGCGATGGCTCGACCAAGGAAATTTTAACCAATCAGAAATTGCTGGAAGAAAATGGACTGGAGCTGCCGTTTTGCTTGCAAGGCGTACCGAAATAAAACAAATTTATGTTAACAATCAACTCCTGTTGTGCTATGATAAAAGTATTCAGAGAGGTTTGTGAGGTGTTGACATATGTCGAATCTATTTCAATTTCTTCAGCAAGAACAAATACAGCCTGAACTGCTCGATGCGGTACAGAAATATCGCGCTGCCCATCCGGTACAGGAATCTTTACAGCCGCGTATTCCTGTACCGCGTTTTCCATATTACGGAAAATCTATCTGGGAGCAAGCACTTGCCGCCTTGCTTTGCGGAGAAAATGTGCTGCTGGCCGGCGGAAAGGCAACAGGTAAAAATGTACTTGCCGAAAATTTGGCGGCGGTATTTGGCAGACCGGAATGGGATATTTCCTTTCATATCAACATGGACGCCGCCTCACTGATTGGCACGGATACTTTTGCCGATGGAATGGTACAGTTTCGCCCTGGTCCCGTGTATTCTTGCGCGCAGCATGGTGGATTTGGCGTGCTGGATGAAATCAATATGGCGAAAAATGAAGCATTGGCAGTCTTACATGCCGTATTGGATTTCCGGCGGGCAATGGATGTGCCTGGCTATGACCGCATTCCCTTGGCAGAAGAAACGCGATTCATTGCAACGATGAATTATGGATATTCCGGTACAAGAGAACTAAACGAAGCGCTCACGTCGCGTTTTGTTGTCATTCAAATGCCTTCTATCACACAAATGGATTTGGAACGTCTATTGGCTGCGCAATTCCCTGATTTAGCGTCTAAATATGTGCATCAATTTGCTTTATTGTTCTTAGATTTACAGAAAAAATGTGAAAACTCTGAGATTTCCACAAAAGCCTTGGATCTGCGCGGCATGTTAGACGCTTTGCGCTTGATGCGATACGGCATTTCGGCCGGAGCTGCACTGGACATGGGCATTACCAATAAAGCCTTTGATACATATGAACAGAGTCTCATCCGCGATACCATTGCATCGCGGATTCCCGCTAAACTGCATGTTTCGGAGATGTTTCACTGATGGATACGACGTCTTATACGGCCATGCAGCGCCGCGCTGCCAATCAGGTATGGAATGCTGCCAATGCCTATGATTTTGAACCGATATTTTTGGCACAGCACACAGATGGTTCTCCGGCTTTGTATATGAACTGTGTTGTTGGACTCGTACATAAATATTATGGAGATTCCGTTGTTCGTTCTCTATTTGACACATGGTCGGGAGACATTCATCAAGCCATGTTAGATGATCTGACGTGGCTGTATTTGGAGCACATTGTTTATACAAAAGAATTGCCTCAACGCCCTATCTTGGCTGATTTGCGCCGTACCTACGCAGAAACCTTCTTTGGACAAGAATACAAACTATCTCGCCAAGAATGGATGGCAAAAAATCAATTGGTATATACCATGCAGGCTTCTCGTTGGTGTACTGTGCTTGAACGAAAGCAACCGGTTTTGACTCCGCGTGAAAAATCATTGGCAAACGCACTCGCTCCTCATCAGATCCCAGAGCCAAACCAATTGCAAGCGGCAGTTCTTGCCATTTACAAACATTTTCTGTTGTTTGATGGACAAATTCATCGAAAGAAAGCCCTTCGGCTGCATGTCACAGGAAAATTGGCGGAATTGCTTACCAAAACAATGCCAACACAACTGGTCAAGACAGACCGCGTCACTGTCACGCGGTCTTCTCTGGCAGATCCTCTGCAAGAAGATGGATTTTTACAAAAAAAGAATCGTGCACAGGTAACGCTGAAGCAACACGCTTCACAGGATCGTGCATATATTGAAAGTTGTTTTGGCCGCTCGCTCTATACGCCGGAACAACTGCGACGCGCAGAACAAGAACTATGCACAGGCAACCATCTCGGCTGCCATCTTTGGTTTACGGACGGTGCTCCTTCCCAGAACGTTGCACCGTCAGCAGAAGCCAAGCATTTGATGGAACAGGCGGAGCTTCAAGCCATGCGAAATCGGGCATATTATTCGAAGAATATAGACTTGCATCGCAGTGCCATATCAAGATTGACAGAACAGATTCGCAACTGTATGCTTGTGCATCAGCAGCCACATGCGTGCCTGTCACGCTGTGGAAAACTGGATACAGCACATGTCTGGCGGGCGCCATTGCTGCAAGACAATCGTATTTTTCTCCAGGCGGAAGAGGAAAATCAACCGCTGTTTACCGTAGATTTATTGCTGGACGCATCCGCTTCCAGACTGCATTGTCAGGAAGTTCTCGCAACGCAAGGCGTCATTTTGGCAGAAAGTCTGCGCACGTGCAGCATTCCTGTGCGCGTATCCAGCTTTTGCAGCTTACGCGGGTACACGATTCTCCATATTCTAAAACCGTTTGATGCGAAAAACAGTCAGTCTATTTTTCAATACTTCTCTTCCGGTTGGAATCGAGATGGGTTAGTCATGCGTGCTGTGGGAGATCTTTTGACCGTTTTCCCCGGCCCTGCATCCCGTCATTTAATTATTATCCTGACAGATGCTTCGCCTAACGATAGCTTACGGGTGCAAGCTTCTGCGGAAAATCCGTTTGGACACGATTATGGCGATGCTTTTGGTGTACAGGATACGGCTGCCGAGGTGCGAGCGCTGCGAGTAAAAGGATTTCATGTCTCTGCTATTTTCATGGGAGAATCCTCGACTGCATCCAACGCTTCTGCTATTTACGGAAAAGAATTCGCGCGGATCAAAGGCATTGACCAATTGGCAAAAGCGGCTGGACTGCTGATTCAACATGAAATCCGTGATTTAGACAACTAAATTGTTTATTTATGGAAAATAATTCCTTTGTTTGTAAAAGATTCCAATCAAAGGAATTATTTTTTTAATTTTCGATAGGAACAAAAATAGTACGATAAAGAGTAAAATTTCATTTTATTTGACGATTTTCGAATTTTTAACACAACCTTTGCAATTCTTTGGATATTTTCTACAATTTTTTTGATTTTGCTCTTGCTTTTTTGCTCGAAAGTTCTATAATAACAGGTAAAGAAAGCAGAGTGAATCAATTGGAAATCTTTGGTTGATTCTCTGCTCATGCGAGGAGGTTGTCTTATGTTAAGCTTCATTCTTTGTCTGGCTCTCCTGATTATCGGCTATCTAACCTATGGCAAAATTGTCGATAACACCTTTGGTCCAGATGACCGTGAAACTCCTGCTGTGCGCATCAACGATGGCGTTGACTACGTTGTTATGCCGCAGTGGAAATTGTTTTTAGTTCAGCTGTTGAATATTGCAGGCCTTGGTCCAATCTTCGGTGCCATGCAGGGCGCTTTGTGGGGACCTGTCGTATTCCTGTGGATCACATTCGGCACGATTTTTGCCGGTGGCGTTCACGATTATTTTTCTGGTATGATTAGTGAGCGAAACGATGGCAGTTCTGTTGCAGAAGTAACCGGTAAGTATCTGGGTTCTGGTATGCAGAATGTCATGCGTGTCTTCTCGGTTGTTCTGCTGATTATGGTTGGCACGGTATTTGCTGTTGGTCCAGCTGGTCTGATCGTTACATTGTGCAAAAATGGTGGTCTGTCTGGTGTTGTTACAACAACTTTGTTCTGGCTGATTATCATTCTGGTTTACTACTTTATCGCAACCTTTATCTCCATTGATAAGATTATCGGTAAGATTTATCCGATTTTTGGTTTTTGCCTGATTATCATGGCAATCGGTGTTATCTTTGGTATTTTCACCAATCCAGATTACACCATCCCTGAGATTTGGAGTCACATGTATAACATGCATCCGGCTGGCACCCCGATCTGGAGTTTCATGTTCATCACGGTTGCCTGTGGTGCAATCTCCGGTTTCCACTCCACACAATCCCCTCTGATGGCTCGTTGCATGAAGAGCGAGAAACAAGGTCACTTTGTATTCTATGGTGCTATGGTAGCCGAAGGCATTATCGCATTGATTTGGGCAGCAGCTGGCTGCGCTTTGTATAAGGTCACTGGCGGTTTAAACACTGGTTTGGCTGCTGCATTGGCAGAAGGTCAGTCCGCAGCGATTTACGATGTATGTTCTAAGACAATGGGCGGCATTGGTATTGCCCTCGCAATGATCGGCGTTGTTGTTTGCCCAATCACATCCGGTGATACAGCATTCCGCTCCGCTCGTCTGACATTGTCTGATTGGTTTCATATCGATCAGGGTTCGTACCGCAATCGCCTAAAGCTATGTATTCCGGTTTTGGGTGTCGGTGCTGTCCTTGGTATTGGCAATGCAATTGGCGCGATTGATTATACCGTTATCTGGCGTTACTTCAGCTGGACAAATCAGACTTTGGCTATGATTGTATTGTGGGCAGCTTCGATGTATCTGTTCACAGAAAAGAAGAACTTCTGGATTACAGCAGTTCCTGCGACATTCATGAGTGCAGTCTCCTGTACATATTTCATTCTTGCACCGGAATGCCTTGGCAATTTGATTAACTCTAAGGCTACGGATGGCACAACGATTTACAACACAGCTGTTGCTTATCCGATTGGTATTATCTTTGCAGCTGTTCTGTTAGTCATCTTCCTGCACGCAACAAAGAAGCATTCTGCAAAAGCTTCTCAAGCATAACCGTGTTATTTGAGTCCACAGCCAGCTGCTGCATTGTCAGTAGCTGGCTGTTCTTCTCTTTCCTTTTTAGCAACGTAAAAGTGAGGTTTTTGTTATGATTTTCAAACCTTCTCCATTGAGTAGAATGACGATTGACAACCAAGTATTGGTTCAAGACAAAAAATCCTGCCGAAAAATTGGCTCCTGCGGTGTCGGTAAAAAAGCACTGTATCTCAATAGTTTCTTTATCGATCGACAATATTATGTTCCATTTTCTTCCATTCAGCGCGTTTTTAAACGAGTCGCTATGAGTAAAGGCGGATTTTCTGGCAAAGGCATGTTTGCCAGTATGGCCTATCTCGTTGTGGAATTTGATAATGGACAGCAAAAACAGTGCAATTTCAAATATGAAAATCAAGTGGACGAACTGTTAACGTTGCTTGCCCGCGAGCAGCCGCAAATCAAGCGCGTCAGTGCACAGGCAGAAAAACGCCTTGCTCAGCGCGAAGCGCAATTGGCGGAGGAAGAAAAATCTCGACCAAAATTGTCTGCTTCTGCTAAGCAAGAAATAGACGATCTACAGCGTGCGATTGATTATCTGGAACAAAAACCAGCGCTGAGCGACCAACTGAGCAAAGCTGCAAAACGAAAGCGTGCTTATCAGTGTACCAGCCCAAGCTATCGCTGGGCAGCGATGGCAATTACTATTCTAGGATTAGTCGCACTGGTTTACGGTATCGTTTCCCTTTTGCATCACGGAACCTTTGCCATTTACTTTACGCTGTTTGGTTTAGCTGCAATCTTTACTTTTGCTGGTTTTAGCGTGCTCCCTACCGCGAAAAATAACAAAAAGTCTGTTTTGCAATACGATGAGCAAGCGCAGCAGCAGATGGAATCCTATTTGCAAAATTATTTTGATTTTCCTGTTCCGGTACGATATGCGCATCCGATCGTATTAAAACGAATGCAGCGTGTTATCGTGCAAGGTCGCGCACAAACCAAAGAACAAGCATTGGAAATCATCAAACAAGATTTACAAGCGCTCAACTCCGATGTGCAGGTATCTCAGGAAGAACACGATGAAGTAGTTGCTATCAAGCCTATGTTCTTAAATGCGGCGTATGAATAACGAAAAAACCAGCTTTTACAGATTATGTCTGTAAAAGCTGGTTTCAGTCTGTCACCCCTAATATTTCAAATAACGATTAGGGGTGACAGACTGAGTCAGAGATATTTATCTTTCCTGCCTTTATCTTGCTTGTTTTTGTTTGCCTAACTGATACTTCACGGCGAGAAATACAACAAGAAAGCACAAAATTCCGCCATATATGATCCAGTAATCCAACATAAAACCGTCTGACATACGATTCGGGCGAAACAATAATGGAATCATGCTCTCTGCCATAGGTGCAGATACGCCGATATATGCTACACCTACACCCATGTTGATGACTGGTGATCTGAACAGCTGTAGGGCTGCTGCAAAAATAATTGCCGTACACACCAGTTGAAACACTAAGATGGCGGGAATATACGAAAAATGCGGCAAGGATACATACGTCCAAATATATAATGGCAAATAGATCAGTTGCTGTATAAACGACAGAAGTAATGTCGCGGAAGTTATCGGATGACGCAGAGATTGTAAGACCTCTCTCGTGCCGGATTGATAGACCGGCAGGAAAAATTGAAACAGTGACCATAGCAGCAGCAACGGCAAAAACAGCTGATCGGTTTTAAAAATTTCTCTGGAGGCCGACATCTCTCCCCATATTTGCAGATAATGCATCTGATACGGCAGCAAAAACAGATATACCAGCGCAGCAGAGATTCCCTGCCGCACCAATATATGCCGCTTCGGATACACAAGCAGAGAAAAAATTCGTCTCATATGGATTTCTCCTTTGCGAGTAAGTACAGATACCCATCTTCCAGCTGAGGAACGACCGGCTGAGCCAAAACGTCTTCCGGCAGCTGCTCTTCCAAAGAGAGAACCTTTAGCCAGCGTTTTCCGTCTCGATCTTCCACGTGACCGATTTGCTTAAACGCCCGAAAATGTTTGCTGTAATCCTGCTCAGACAGCTTCCATATATGCTGCTGCGCAAATTGCGTCAATTGTTCCACTTCTCCGGAATAAATCACCTTTCCCTTGTCCAGAACGATGGTTTGCAGGCAGGTTGACGCAATATCTTCCGCGATATGGCTGGAAATCATCATGGGACAAGTGCCGCGCAGCTGCAGCAGCACATCTTTTAACCGTGCCCGTTCTTCGATGTCCAAACCAACTGTCGGCTCGTCCAGCAAAATCAAATCCGGCTTGCCCAAAATTGCCTGCGCGATTCCTAAACGCCGTACCATGCCACCGGACAATTTTCCGCACTTTTTATCCTTTTCATCGGTCAGGTTGGTAAGCTCCAACGCGCGGTCAACCTCTTCTTCCCAGTTGATGTTGTCATGCTTGCGCTGTTTGAGTTTTGCAAAGTACAAGAGCTGTTCGCGAGCAGTTAAGGAACGAAAAGCACCGAATTTCTGCGGCAGATACCCAATAGACAATTCTTTTTCTCTGCCATCTATGGTAATGGTACCGCTGTTCGACGAAATCAGTCGCGTCATGATACGAAACAGCGTAGTTTTGCCCGCTCCGTTCGGGCCTAAAAGGCCGTATGTCGAGCAGTCCAATGCAAAGGACACCTGATCCAATACTGTTGCTTTTCCATATTTTTTGGTAATTCCATCAATTCGCACCATACTTTTGGTTCATCTCCTTTACAAATGCATCGTCGTTGCTCTCGTCATGGTCAGAGAATGCGTATTTTGCCAAATCCTTTACCAATTCAGGCCCACGATCTACTTTATGCGCCGCATAAATGAGGGAAATTATTTTTGATTCTACCGGAGAGTACTCAAAATTATCAGCATCTGATGGATCACCATAGATCGTATACCAGTAATCCCAAGTATCTTCCGGAGACTCATCGAATCCAAATCCGGCTCCTAGACTGGTTGCCAAATTGCAAGTGCCACTTTTTTTCAATAAAATACTAGCTGTAAGATCTTGGAACATGCAGTCAGGCGAATTACCGTAAAGAATATAGTCCGAAAAAATTGCGATATGATTATTTTGCGTTGTACGACCAATATCATAAGATGTTGTAATAATCTTTTTGTTGTCAATCAACGATTTGTCAATCTCATACACATCAAATGCTGTATATACTCTTTGGCAAATCTGTTTGTAATGAGAAATATAGTCCTTATCAGTCGGATAGGCGTTATCAAATAGCACGATATTTGTCAAAGGAGATTCATCTATTTTTTCGATATACCCACCGATCAATGTAATGCTATCGCTAGTTCCGCGACATATGTTTTCATCAATCTGTTCCAGATTTGTCACATAAGTAAACGGTACATCGACTTGCAGTTCAATATTTGCCTGTTCAATGCGATTATAGGTGTTATATCCATATGTCACTGTCGTTGTTTCTGGACTATTTTTTAACCAAATGGTATGTTCTCCTGCCATTGGATACCACGGCAGCCATCCGGGCAGCATCGCACCATTTCGATTGCTGTAGTAAATATCGTGATAGCCTGCGTATTCCATAGAAATAGCAAGCTGCGTGACCGGCTGCGCGGTATGAATGGTAATATAGTCTCCGTCTACAGACCAATCCAACGGTGTGCCATCTGCACATTGCAAATTTTTGACTGTATATCCACGATATAAAGTCAAGACAAACGCATCCATCTGTTTCTGCGCCTGCAGCTGCATCGTGCCGGAAACCTGTAATTGCCGATTGCAGGTCACTTGAAGTTGATAGTCCTTAATCGTATACCCAATATTCTTTAATTTTTCTGCTTGTGAAACTGCGGTCTCACTTGTGCTCGTTGCTTTTCTTCCGTAAGTGTATTCATCCGAAAGGAGTCTACTATTAAAATGATAGGTGCTTGCAGGTAAGCTGGTATAAACTAACAGCAGAACACTGACTGCCAGAGATATGACAGATATTGCTCTCTTCTTTTTATGGGTATTCCAGAACAGCAATCCGAGAAACAAAAAAATCCAGAAAAACTGCGAGGCAAATCGCGTCCATTCAGTCTGTAATCCAATTTGAGTATTCCATTCCCAGGAAGAACTTTCATAGAAAAAGCCGAATATGTGTCGAACGGCATAGAGAATCCGCTCTACGATACTGTTGGGCTTGTCTCCATTGACAAGAATTTCTGACAGAGGACTAACCAAAACCAAAAAAATAATCAGACCGGTAACGCCTCGAATCTGGTTGTTCCAGCAAGCAAAAAAGCTTGCCGCCAATAAGCACACAAGAAGAGGCAGGAAAATATTGCAGATATACATGGTGAACAGTGCCGGAAATAGGTCGGCAAAGTGCTCCATTGTCCGAAATGCAAACCAGTATAAAGCCAGCATCAATAGCTGTAAAACAACTGCACCGGCAATAAAATATTTGACGCAAAACCGCTGATAATATTTTCCACCCTTATACGCTGCAATGGTCTCATCGACATCTCGTGTATGTGAATCTGCCAAACACAAATATGCAAAGATTGTCAGTGCAATGCAAATGTACACCCAATACTTACAAAATAAAAATATTGTATATATGGATGCATCTGAACTTATGCCTGAATGTAAGGCAATCAAAATGCATATCTGCATAACTAATAAAGCAAAAAATGAGATACTTCCAAAAAGCAGAAATACACGTTTACAGAGTAGTTCTTTTATCTGCACATAATTCACAGCATAACCTCCACTTTTACGATTTAATATTGAATAAAATGAGCTGAGTTTTACTATTTTGGTAAATCCCAGCTCATCGTTAAATATTAACTTACAGTCATCGTTCCCTTTCCGTTACAATAATAGCTTCCTACAAGAGTAAGCGTGAAATTATACTTAGCAGAAGATGAGCCCCAATTTCCACTTTTGGTTTCTCCTGGATCTGCTGAACAATACCACTTATTCGACCGTCCTGCATCACCATATCCCTGCATTACTTCCACAGAACTGGAATAATTTGTGACTGTCCACTTTGCATTATTTCCCGACAATTTACCGCTCACGACAGAACTTTGTCCCTTCTTGATTGTTACCGTGGTGCTTGCTGCAAACGCGCCCATGGTGATTGCACACATCATAACCAATCCCAGTATCAAAGCAGCCAATCTCTTTTTCGTCATAAAATCATCTCCTTTTCTCAATCCGGTGTATGCAATAAAATTCCCCTTCACAGTGCATCGGATTCCCCCTCCTTTCTCTTTTCATACAAATCCCACACAAAATATAGTCAAAAATCACAATAAATCTCCGCGTTTTTTGACTTATTTTGTTAAAATTATAATATCATATCTTGTAGGTGCTTGTCAACAACTATTTTTTATTTTATGCACTTGAACTATTTCCTATTTTATGCACTTGACATTTTTTATCATTTAAAAACTTATTCCGAAGAACAGGATAGAGCGGTATCATTTTACTTGCGCGAATCCTCAAACCACGCTATACTAAAAGAAAAAGGTGGATTGATTTGCATGATGTACACCACACAATATATGTCTCCTCTAGGAAACATGCTGTTGGCGGCTGATGCCATCGGTTTAACCGGTGCTTGGTTTGAAGGACAAAAGTACTTTGCTTGCTCTCTCGATGCAGAATACCAAGAACGAGAAACGTCTGTTTTGACAGATACAAAGCGCTGGCTGGCTCTCTATTTTCGCGGGATGCGACCGGATTTTCTGCCGCCATTGCACCCGGTTGGATCAGCGTTTCGACAGTCCGTCTGGGAGATTCTATTACAGATTCCCTACGGACATACAACCACGTATGGAGAAATTGCACGACAAATTGCTCAGAAGCAAGGGATTTCCCGTATGTCTGCGCAGGCTGTCGGCGGCGCTGTCGGGCATAACCCGATTGCTATTCTCATCCCCTGCCATCGAGTTGTCGGCGCAAACGGAAGTCTGACGGGATATGCGGGTGGAATAGAGAAAAAATCCAGCTGTTAACGCTGGAAAAATGCGATATGCATTCGTTTATCGTTCCAAAGTGAAAAGAAGCTCTGACTGTCTATAATAAAACGGTCAGAGATTTGTTTTATTTGATCAGGAAATATTCACTCGATGAATTACGCAATATCCGATAAAACCCAATAGAAAAATTATCATCAATGTAGTTACATTGGTAACTGTATTTCCAAAGTATACCTTCATACACAATCGCCGGCTTTCCGTTTGTCATACCAATCCAGCACGGCTTGCAGCTTTTCTATACACACGCGATTGCCGCCATGCAGCATCATGTCCAGCATATCATCCTCTTCCGGTGTGCGGTCTGTTTTTTCCGAAAGACCTTTTCCGGCAAACTTGACCATCATCTGCATCATGAATCGATACACACCATGCAGTTTTTCTACATCAAAATTTCCCTGCAAGGTAAACAGCGGAATCTGTTCCGGAATCGCATTCTTTTTGCGCACGACACCGGTTTGTGTTCCCGTCTGTCCCATGCCGACAGCACAAACCGCACAGATATGATACCGTTTTGCGGCGGATGCATAGCCTTTCACGGTACCCGCCATAATCCAGCCCAGATATACAATCTCTGCGTCAGCGGAAAGCGTTCGTTTTGCTTCCAGCAACGAATATGCTGGCAGTCCTGTTCTCTGTGCCAGCAGTTTGGCGTACTGTTCTGTACTTCCCGCATTGGTTGTGTAAACAATCGCTTTCATGAATTTACCCTCCTTATGAATTGGTCAATGTGCATTTCCAACATAGACATGACGGTCTCTTTGTGCTCTGCCGCATCATAGACACTGTATAATAAATACATCGGTCCGTAAAATTCTAGCGCCATTTGCATCGCAGATGCATCAGAATCCGTCAATTTTTTAAAAATCTCCGCCATATATTCCAATGGTCCTGAGGCAAGATAATTGTGATATAAATTTGCCATTTCCGGATCACGATATTGTTCTAAGGTCAGCATTTTTCGAAATTGAGAAGAAAATGATTCCTCTGTCCAGTGGCGAAACTGTGCGATGCTGTAGGTACGAATTTCTTCTACCGTCGTGTGCATATAGACTTCTGCAAATCCGTCCGCTTCGTTTTCCGGCATCCCGTATGCCTGTGCACGTTCTAAATCCAAATCGTTCATTTTCTGAATGATTTGATCTAAGATTTCCTGTTTGCTGGCAAAATGCTTATATAATGCGCCTTTGGTAATGCTCAACTGCTTGGCAATATCGCTCATGGATGTTCCCAGGTATCCATTCTGTGCAAATAGCTCCAGCGCAGCATCGACAATCCGTGTCTTGGTATCTCGTGCCATACTCTACCTCCTGCTAAAAAGTAACCGTTCGGTTACTTTTATTATACTGAGCTGATTTGCACTTGTCAACAGGTTTTTCTCGTTTGATATTTGGGACTGCTTATGAATCGCTTTCCTCTAAACTTTTTAGTGTATTTCCATCTGCATCTTTCCAGCTCGTCAATCCATTCGCACTTTTTCCGGTTACAAAATTTGCAGCATAAGAAGGACTGGTAAATAGTAAGTCTTCAGTTAACTTTCCATCCGCATCTAAAATAGCTTTTTTTCTCTTTTCTTTAATCGGTTCTGAAATCGTATCACCATCTACTGGCGAGATATAACTCCCTGCAAAAACGACAAAACCTTCCGCAGTTTGCATTCCAGTTGCTTCTATTGTACCGATCCCGTTAATCTTGCGTTTTAAATACAACCGATCAACCTTATGTATTTGCTTTTCTTCCGTTTCTATCTTTGATTTTATAGGCTTAGCAATTGGTTCAAATACCTTGTGTCCCAATGTTCCTATTATTACTTTTGCATAATCAATAAATTCTTCTAATTCACATTCTTTTTCTTCCGTAATATTTCCAGGAGTCGGATCATTTCCATTCTTTACCTCATATCGGTTAGCTTGCAATGCAAGATTGCAGAAACGGTTTTCAAGATAGCTAATCTCAGTTGGTCCAAATGAATTATTTGATGTAGTAAACACAATAGCTTCTGTCCAATAATCTTTTTCCGTGCTTCGCTTATGTTCCTGTAGACGATTTAAAAGCCCTTCTCCATTCTTTCTTGCTCCAGTTTGTCCAATATAAACAATACCTCTTCCGGTGTTGTCAGAAGTGCCGAACAAAAAATAAACTCCGCTCTGTTTCAAGTCTTGCCGTGTCTTGCACTTGTCGAGTTCAGTTCGAGGAATCTTATATGCAATACCTGTCCAATTGGCTAGAGTGCATTTAATCCTCCCACTTGCTTCACCGTCCATCAAAAATAGATTTATACTTTTGCCTCGCATTGTAATACCTTCTTTCGATTTATTTCTCTCGTTTTATATTAATACAATTAACTATATTACATCATACTCACAGATTTTCAACACTTTTTCATATTATTTGTATTTTTTGTAACAATACTGAAAATATTTCCCTTCTATTTGCCGTTTTTCATTATTTTTTTACTTATTTATCCTCACGCTACATTGCAAATCATACACAAATTTGCTATGATTAAAGCACAGGAGGTAATTCGTATGATTATTACGATTGCGAGACAAAGCGGTTGCAGCGGCAAGCAAGTGGGTCAGCTCTTAGCTGAGCACTATCACATTCCGCTGTACGATAAAGACGCACTGATTGATATGGCGCAAAAGAATGGACTGTATGAAAGCATTCCGAATTTCTTCAGCGAAACGCCTGTGAACAGTCTGCTCTATTCTATTGCAGCAGGTTATGGAGAATACGATGCATTGCAAGTCCCTGTACATGCCCTGCAAAATCTGATTGGAGAACAAGACTGTGTTGTCATTGGACGTTGCAGCAACTATGCATTTCAAGATCGTCCTGACAGCGTGCGTATTTTTCTTTCCGCTGATTATGATATTCGTGTGCAAAATCTGGAAAACTGGAAGAAACTTTCTAAGCGCAAGGCAGAACGCCTGCTTGCAGAAACCGATAACAATCGAAAGGAATTCCACAAGTATTATACGAATCAGGTTTGGGGACAGGCTGAATACTATGATCTGTGCTTAAATATCAGCAGTTTGGGTGTGAAAGGTACTGCTCGTGTCATTGAAGCATATATTGAGGAAAAACAACTGCAAAAATAAACCATAAAAATATCCCGCTGAGAAGAGGTAAAAGTTACTCTCTCCCAGCGGGATATTTGTGTTCTCAGAGCTTTAAGTCTAATCCTGCAAGAATATGTTTCAGCGTATCTGCAGATTGTTTCAAATTTTCTCGTTCCGTTTCATTTAGCTTGATCGGAATATGAGTTTCCATCCCTTCCGTGCTGAGAATCGTCGGCATACTTAAACACACATCTTCTACGCCGAAATCTCCGTGCATATTTGTCGAAATCGGCAAGATGGATTTTTCATCACGAATCATACATTCGCAAATACGGCGAACCGACATGGCGATACCATAATATGTTGCGTCTTTCTTTGCAATAATATCATACGCACTGTTTTTGACTTTCTCTGCGATTTCCTGCTTGTCCATATCCGGATGCATATGCCCGCGCATTTCTAAAAATTGATCCAATGGCACACCGGAAATATTGGTGCTACTCCACGCAATAATTTCACTGTCTCCGTGCTCACCGATGATAAAGGAATGAATATTGCGGCTGTCTACATCTAATTGCTGGCTCAATGCATATTTCAGTCGGGCGGTGTCTAACACAGTACCCGAACCAATGACACGGTGTTCCGGCAAGCCGCTGAGCTTCTGTGCAACATACGTTAAAATATCTACTGGATTCGAGACAACGAGCAATATGCCTTCATAGTTTCTCTGAGTAATCTCTGAAAGAATGTTTTTATAAATGGCAACATTCTTTTGCACCAAATCCAACCGTGTTTCATTCGGCTTTTGATTGGCACCAGCTGTTATAATAATCATCGAACAATCCGCAATGTCATCATAACTGCCGGCATAAATATCCATCTCGCCGGCAAACGGAATGCCATGTCCAATGTCCTCCGCTTCTCCCACAGCTTTATCGTGATTGGCATCCAGCAACACCAGCTCAGAAAACAACTTGCTTTGCATCAATGTAAAGGCAGTGGCTGCACCGACAAAACCGCAGCCAATAATCGCTGCTTTCTTCGGATTATTTTTCATGCTATTTCCCTCCTACAGGCAAAACGATTTCCTATTCCACAGTTTTCCCCATTCACAGAGTAAGTATACTGCCGCCCATGCGCAAGTTTATGAACAAAAATAAATTTTTGTTCATAAACTTGCAAGAAACCATTGAGCTTGTGCAAAAAACACGGTATAATAAAATCATTCTATATTGAGGTGTTTTTATGAACCATTATCACGAATCCCCACAGGTTTTAAACGACTTTTTGTCGTATATACAGACAATCAAAGGCTCTTCTCCTAAGACCGTCAAAGAATATTACCTGGATCTTCGGATGTTTTTCCGATACATCAAGCAAAAGCGCGGTGAAGCTGATGATCTTCCCTTTGATGAAATTCCGATTAAAGATATTGATATTGCATATATCAAAACAATCACTCTGTCTGATGCATATGATTTTCTTATGTATACCGTGCAGGATCGTCCCAAGCACATGAATTCCGATAACAGTGAAATTGGATTGATGGCAGCTTCTCGTGCACGAAAGGTCTCTGCTCTGCGCTCTTTTTTCAAATATTTGACGGATAAAGCGCATTTGCTTGACCATAATCCGATTCAAAACTTGGAATACCCTTCTGTCCGCCGCTCTCTTCCGAAATATCTAAGCATGGAAGAAAGTGTGGCTCTGCTTGAGTCTGTAGACGGACCGTTTCAGGAGCGGGATTATTGTATTCTAATGCTGTTTCTCAACTGCGGCCTGCGTGTCTCTGAGCTGTGCGGGCTTAATATCTCTGATATTAAAGAAAATCAGATTCGTGTTCTCGGTAAGGGTAACAAAGAGCGCATGTTATACTTAAATGACGCCTGCATTGATGCCATCAATGCTTATTTGCCGCACAGATTACAGCCAAATTCCGATACCGGAAATGCCGGCGCGCTGTTCATCAGCAAAAAGCGCAATCGGATTCGCAAGACTTCTGTCGAAGCGTTGGTGAAAAAATATATCGCCAAAGCCGGACTGGATCCGACAAAATATTCCGCGCATAAGCTGCGTCATACAGCCGCAACGCTGATGTATAAAAATGGCACGGATATTCGTACTTTACAAGATGTTTTAGGACACGACAGCATCAATACAACGATGATTTATACGCATATCAATGACGCCAATATGCGAGACGCTGCGAAAAACAATCCGCTTGCATCATTTAAACGGAAAAATAACGAAGAGTAAAGAACGCTCCCTGCATGTGATGTTTCATGCAGAGAGCGTTAGATTTATTTCTTTTTTCTCTCCGTCATGCAGTTGCATCTATGCTTTTTCGTCAGATAACTGTTCGATTTTCTGCTTTACGGTGTCATAATCGGCCACAGCATTGATAAATTCCAGCAAAGCATTAGCTGTCATATGTGACGGCAAATCTAAGGCTCTGAGCAGCTGCTTGCGCTTTTCATTACTTCCTGGAACACCGGTCAATCCCCATTCGTAAAAATCTGCCTTGGTGATTTGTGGTCTATTCGGTTTGTTGTCCAAACAATCAACGCCAGCCTGCTGCAATGCTTGTAAGATCACGTCGTTCGGCACACCTTCTACGCCCAATGTTCCCTCTTTAGATCCTTTCGTTTTGCGCTTTTCCTTACCGGCAATCTGCGGAATATATGCATGGCGAATTTGATTACTCGGAATCGCACCGCGCAAATAATTGCGAATGACAAAACCTGCGCCGTCACTGTCTGTCAGAACCAAAATACCGCGTTCCGCTGCAATACGGCGAATGAGCTTCAGTTTTTCTTTGTTATTGAAAATAGCAAATCCACCAGTCTCAATGACAACGGTATCTACCAGCTGTTTGATTTTGTTGACATCATATCTGCCTTCTACAATAATCGCTTCTTTGATGTGTATCATCGCATCTTCGATTTCCTTTCCTCAAAATTTGCTGCCAGCTGCAGCAAAAGCAATTCCAATACCTTTTGCCGGTCGGAGCCTGCGGATTTCATCGCAACATCACTTTCTCCGCACAGCAGGAGCGCGCGGCGCAGCCATTTTACAGAAAGCTGCGCGGCAGACTGCTGCATCTTTCGTGCATAGTACGGAGATTTGCTGCCAAGCAGTTCCATCAGCTGCTGTTCACTGCTGTGTGCTTCCAGTGCAAGACGAGCCGCGTATAATCTCTGAATATGTCGAGCAACCGCAGCGAGCAGGACGATCGGCTCATTCTTCTGCGCGATCAATTCATTTACCAATCCCAACGCACGGTCAAAGCGCTGCGCAGTAATCGCATCTGTCAAATCAAACGTCACGGCATCCAAAACCTTCGTGCAAACCGCGTCAATATCACTCTTTTGAATAGAATCTGTCGCGCTGTGTGCACTGGCTTTTTCAATTTCTAATAAGAGATTGGTCATAGACGTACCGCAGATAAACAACAGATAGTCACAGGTGTCGTTGTCAATCTGCTTTCCAGCTACGCGGGCATGCCGCTTGACCCACGGAATCAAATCATGCCGTTCCAAATGAGAAAAATCGGCAATACAGCCCGTTTTTGTCATCGCAGTATATAATTTGGTTCGCTTATCCGGTTTTAACTCGATGGTATCATAGTAGAAAACCAAGCAAACATAGTCCGGCAGATCACTAATAATCTGGATCAGTTGCTCTTTGAGTGCAGCATTCGGCTTGAAGACATCCAAATCTCGCACGACAATCATGCGGCGCTCCGCCATCATCGGAAAACTGTCTATGGTATCGCTTAGATCCTCTATTTTCAGAGAGGCGCCTTCAAATACTGTGTAATTGAAATCTCGAAACGTTTCATCTACTACTTCTTTTTCCAGCTGCGCCAAATAATGCTGCTTGAGATAGGACTCTTCTCCGCCGATGAGATACAGCAAACCCACCGTATGATTTTTCAAGTCCTGTTTGAGCAGCTGCGTTCCATCTGTTTTATTGGATTTTTTTGTTTTAGGCGGCATGTCTCTCACTCCTCTTCCCGCACGGTTTTCCATGTTATGTCACCGACAGCATACGGATTGCTTGCCGGAACGCCGTCATAGGACTCTTTGCTTTTCCATCCATTTTCTATAATCAGCTGTTTTGGATTGATGCGCTGCAATAAGATGTGCGTCTTGTCTGTATCTTCGATAAAGCTGCCTGACACCAGCAATGTATCACAGGACAGCGTATCATTTTCGGTCAAATCCAGCAGCATTTTCTGTGTCAACGCACGTACCGTTACAATATTTTGATCTTCCGATTGCATCCGCACCACCAATTTGCGCTCTGTGCGTCCCAAAATAAACAATCCCAGTGACGGATCGCCGACAGACATCTCTTGCTGCGGTGCTGTCTTGTCATACGGAATATTTGTTTCTTTTAGCACACGGATAAAATCCGGATAGACGGCATTGTTTTCCCGATTTTTGGCTGGTAAAATCACTTGGTCAACCGGAATCTCTTGCAATAACTCCGCAGCATTTCGTGCAGCAGATTTGTCTATAGAAGTCAAAATGAAAACATCAATATCTTCCTGATTATTCCAATCCATGTATTGTTCGATGTCTTCAACGACATCATGATACCCTGTGCAGCTGCAATCAATCAGTGCCAATTCATCTCGGCAGGATACCAGAATTGCCTGCCCGTTTCCCTCAGATAATACCGTCACCTTCCAATCGTCCCACGCGGCATTGCTGCGGGAGAAACTGACTCCTATGAGTACGATAATCAACATTGTCAGAACAACCGCACGGATGCGGTTGCTCGCCAGCCATAAAAGCAGGGCTGTGAGCAGGCTGACAAACACAGATATAAGAAAATCTGTTGTGTTCTCAACGTATAACACACCAAACGGGATTTCTGCAAAGAAATCGCTGACAGCCAATACATAATTGGTTAGCCACGCTGCTGGTATCAACAAGATGTGCGCCAACGTTGCAGAACCGATACCGAGGATCCCTCCGAGAAACAACAGCGGAAAAATCAAGGAAATCGCCCAGAGTGCTAGCAAGTTGGAAAAAATCGAAAAAACAGACAAGTATCCAAAATGATACAGCAAAAATGGCGCCGTAAATACAGAAGAGGCAATAGAGCAACCGATACTCGCCATCACACCACGCTGTTTGCGTTTCGGAGCAAAGCACAATATGCCTAAAGTCGCTGCAAAGGACAGCTGCAAACTTACAGACAGCAAAGCATCCGGCAGACGGATCAAAATCAATAGCAGAGCAAGAAACAGCGCAATCATGCTGTCTTTTTCTTTGCGAAACGCATAGGCAACCAAAATGAAGCCATACATAATACAAGCACGGGCGACTGACGGCGACCAGCCAACCATAAGATAAAACGCAAGCAAGACCGGAACGCCAAGATATGTACCAATCTTTCTGCCAAAGAAAAATAACAGCATAGAAAGTAAAAATCCCACATGTAAGCCGGACAGCGCAATGACATGTGCAAGACCTGCTCTGCGCAAATGATCGGTATCTGTGGTTGTAAGATTCGTGCGGTCTCCAGTCGCCAGCGCACACCAAAAAGCAGATTGCCGGTCGTTTCCCTGCTGTGCATAGACATCCCGTAATCTCTGAGCAAAGGCTTTAGGATAATAGCTCAATGGCCGATGTTTTGGCGATGTCACAACGACACCAAATTCTTCATCAACACTTGCCAAAATCGCATATCCCTGTGCGCGGTAATACGAGGCGCGGTCAAATCCTTCTGTTTGATTGGGAATATAAAAGGAAACTGTAGCTGTCAGTTCGTCACCCGGTTTGAGCTGCTGTTTTGTTTTCGGCAGATATGCCAATGTCCGAAAATTTAACGGGCAGCCAACGCGAGAACCAATGACACGAATCTCTACACGCTGATTGGTGTCATACTGCGTTGGAAAATCTGTCACTTCCACTATCATGGATTTGCTGGTATCTGCCAAAGCGATACAGGGCGCTTGAAACACGGCATGATATGCCTGAGTATAGCACAATCCGCACAATGTTCCAGCTATCAATACACAAATAGGACGAATTTTTTGTATTTTCCATCCAATTTCAGTAGCAGCGGCAATCATGCAAACAGCCAAAATCCAAGGAACATGCACAGCACACAGAGCTGATGCCACACCGACGGCAAACGCCGTCACAAACCAAATCCAAGGACGTTTCATCTCTCCATGCCTCTCCTTTTCTATATCTAAGTATAGAAACTGAGGTGGTGCTTCTTGCGAAACACCACCTCAGTTGTGTCAGTCCAATTTATGCATTAGCCTGGAGGCCATGTCATATCACGGCCGGACAGAACATGAAAATGCAGATGAAATACACTCTGCTGTGCCTGTTCTCCAATATTGGAGACAATGCGAAAGCTTTCAATGCCCTTTTCCTTTGTGATTTTTGCAATAGCTTCAAAGCACTTTGCGACAATCATACTGTTTTCCGGTGTCACTGCGGCAGCAGATGCAATATGCTGCTTCGGAATGACCAGAAAATGCGATGGTGCCGCCGGAGCAATATCATTGAATGCATAGCAGTATTCGTCTTCGTAGACCTTCACGGACGGAACTTCACCGGAAATGATCTTACAAAACAGACAATCATCCATTACCAGAAACCTCCTTTATTGACTATTGATGTAAAGAATCGTGTGATTCTTACTTAACAATACCTGCAACAACAGAAGCAACTGCCTGCAGAGCTTCGTCCAGCTTCTCCGGTTTCTTACCGCCTGCGGAAGCGGAATCCGGGCGGCCACCGCCGCCACCGCCGCACAGCTTGGCAACTTCCTTAATAATCTTGCCAGCATGCGCACCAGCCTTGATGGCATCCTTGCCAGCTACGCACAGCAGCTGAATCTTGCTCTCACCGGTAACAGTTGCCAGAACAGCTACGCCGTTTGCATTGCGCTCCTTGAGAATATCGCCGATAGAACGCATAACCTCTGGCGTATCATCCAGCTTAGCAGCGATAACAGAAACGCCGTTGACATCCTGTGCAGCTCCCAGCAGCTCAGACAGCTTCATCTCTGCAATCTTCCCATTCAAGCTGTCTACGTTGCGGGTCAGGCTGCGAACCTCTTCGACAACCTGATCTGCGCGCTGTACCAAGTCATTCGGTGTGGTCTTCAGCGCAGCTGCGGCATCATTCAAGGTCTTCTGACGCTCCTCAACCATTTCGAGGAACTTGCGGCCGGTCAGTGCTTCGATACGACGCACGCCGGCGGCAACAGAAGCCTCGCTGATAATCTTAAACATACCAGCCTTTGCGGTATTGTCCAGATGAGTGCCGCCGCAGAATTCAATGGAGAAATCGCCAGCGCGAACAACGCGAACGATGTCGCCGTATTTCTCGCCGAACAGAGCCATAGCGCCCAGCTTCTTTGCTTCTTCAATCGGCATCTCGTCTGTGCGAACTTCCAGACCAGCCAGAATCGTATTGTTTACAATGCTCTCTACCTTGGCAATCTCTTCCGGCGTCATAGCTGCGAAATGGGTAAAGTCAAAGCGAACATGGTCAGCATCTGTGTACGAACCAGCCTGCTCGACATGGCTGCCCAATACTTCGCGCAGGGCTTCCTGCAGCAGATGGGTTGCTGTATGCGAACGGCAGATTGCCTGACGGCGCTCCTTGTCAACCTTGCATACCAGAGTATCGCCGCGGCTGACAACACCGCTCTTCACAACACCAGAGTGCAGATACATCCGGCCATCGCCACTCTTTTGTACATTGGTAATCTCGATCTCGCACTCGCCGTGAGACATGATGCCATAATCCGGTACCTGACCGCCCATCTCAGCGTAGAACGGGGTTTTATCCAGAACAACCGTTACCTTGGAACCAGCGCGAACAGCATCTGTGCTCTCGCCCTCAGAAACCAGAGCCAGTACATTGCCTTCAGCTTCCAGCTCGGTATAGCCGCAGAACTCAGTCTTCAAAGACTTATCCAGACCCAAATCCTCGGAAGCCCAGCCCAAGTCACCCATGCGCTTACGGTCTTCACGAGAACGCTCCTTCTGTTCCTGAATCAGGGCGTCAAAGCCGTCACGATCTGTGCTCATGCCCTGCTCCTCCAGAATTTCAATCGTCAGATCAATCGGGAAGCCATAGGTGTCATGCAGTTTGAAGGCATCAACAGCCGGAAGCTCCTTGCTGCCTGCGCTCTTTGCCTTTTCAATCATGTCATGCAGGATAGACAGGCCAGCATCGACGGTTGCGTCAAAGCGCTCTTCCTCTACCTGAATGACCTTGCGAATATATTCCTGCTTCTCAATCAGAGCCGGATATGCACCGCCGCTCTCATGAATTACAGTGTCACATACCTTATACAGAAACGGCTCGTTGATGCCGAGCAGCTTGCCATGGCGGGCAGCGCGGCGCAGCAGACGGCGCAGTACATAGCCGCGGCCTTCGTTGGACGGGATAACGCCGTCACAAATCATCATAACGGTAGAACGGATATGATCCGTAATAACACGCAGAGATACATCGGTCTTGTAGGACTCGCCGTAGGTTTTGCCGGAAATCTTGGATACATGATTGGTGATATTTTTTACCGTATCAACGTCAAACAGAGAATCAACGTCCTGCATAACAACAGCCAGACGCTCCAAGCCCATACCGGTATCGATGTTTTTCTGAATCAAGTCAGTATAGTTGCCGTGACCATCATTGTTGAACTGGGAGAATACATTATTCCACACCTCCATGTAACGGTCACAGTCACAGCCTACGGTACAGCCTGGTTTGCCGCAGCCATACTTCTCGCCACGGTCGAAATAAATCTCCGAACACGGACCGCATGGGCCAGAACCATGCTCCCAGAAATTATCTTCCTTACCGAAACGGAAAATGCGGTCAGCCGATACGCCGATCTTTTTATTCCAGATCTCAAATGCCTCGTCATCGTTTTCATAGATAGACGGATACAGGCGGTCTTCTGGAATCTCCATGACCTTAGTCAGGAATTCCCAGCTCCAAGTGATAGCTTCTTCCTTGAAATAATCGCCGAAGGAGAAGTTGCCCAGCATCTCGAAGAAGGTGCCGTGACGAGCGGTCTTGCCTACGTTCTCGATGTCGCCGGTACGGATACATTTCTGGCAGGTCGTCACGCGGCGGCGCGGCGGCTCCTGCTCACCAGTAAAGTACGGCTTCAGCGGTGCCATGCCGGAGTTAATCAGCAGCAGGGACTTATCGCCCTGTGGGATCAACGAAAAGCTTGGCAGACGCAGATGACCTTTTGATTCAAAGAATTCGAGAAACTTTTCACGAATCTCATTCAAACCCATGTAATGCATACATTTGCCTCCATTATATGAAAATAATTAAAAACGAAATTCTTGTCATACAAACAAAAAAGCCTTCGCCCCAATAGGGGCGAAGGCTATCTAGCTCTACGCGGTACCACCCTAATTTGCCACAATGTAGCATCTCAGTGACCCTTAACGCGGGCAGACGATCCGGTTCATCCCGAATAGCTCAGAAGCAGCTGACAGTTTTCCGCTCTGCAAGGCTTCCACCGTCCCCTGCTCTCTAAAAGGCTTATCCACTGTCTCATTTCGTCATCGCCATGTTGGTTGTATAACAGCTTTCATTATACAGTTTTTCACCGAAATGTCAAGAGTGTTACGATTTTTTAATCGGATTTGCTGCTTTTTCCTTGCGCAGGATCGCAAACTCTGAAACCTTGAACGGAAATTTCAGATGAATGTGCATCATTGCTGAGCGCGCTGCCTCCAATGTCTCTCCATTGTCGTCCGTCATATTCTCCACCTGGAACGAATAGACCGGCTTACCTGGCTGCATCAGTTCCAGCGTATCACCGCTGAAAAAGCGGTTTTTCAGCACAAACTCTGCATTGCCGTCATCGTCACAGCCGACAAACAGACCGGAGATTTCCCAATCACGGATATACATGACATCCGGATAATATTGACCCTTCGGATCGCGGCCAAAATAGAATCCGGTGAAATACTCTCTATGGCTGATTTTGCCGATTTCCTCTCGAATGTCCTCCGGTACCTTGAAATCCGGTGTCGGGTTTTCAAAATACGCATCAATGGCACGGCGATACGATGCCGTGATGCCTGCGGTGTAATACGCGGTCTTGGCGCGGCCTTCGATCTTAAACGACGTCACACCCGCTTCAATCAGCTCCGGAATGTGGTCAATCATACACATGTCTTTGGAATTATACAGATATGTTCCGCGCTCGTCTTCATCGACAGGAAAATACTGTCCCGGACGCTTCTCCTCCATCAGTGCATACTTCCAGCGGCACGACTGCGCACAGGCACCATGATTGGCATCACGACCGGTTGTATAGTTGGAAATCAGACAGCGACCGGAGTAGGAAATACACATGGCACCGTGTACGAAACATTCAATTTCCACTTCTGGCGGAATATGCTCACGAATGGTTTTGATTTCTTTGAGTGTCAGCTCACGTGCCAACACAATACGCTCTGCTCCCATATCTACCCAGAACTGAGCTGATTCGTAGTTCAAAATACTTGTCTGAGTGCTGATGTGCAGCGGCAGATTCGGCACAACGCGCTTCGCTACGCGAATGACACCCAAATCCGACACAATAATCGCATCGGCATGATAGAGGTACAGCTTTTTCAGATACTCCTCTAGCTCCGGAAATTCCGGAGATCTGGGGGAAATATTGACAGTGACATAGATTTTGACACCGCGCTCATGCGCATAAGCGATGCCTTCCTGCAATTCTTCATCAGAAAAATTGTCCGATGCTGCACGCATGCCAAAATGCTTTCCAGCAAGATATACGGCATCTGCGCCGTAGGCAATCGCATATTTCAGGCGCTCCATGTCGCCAGCTGGTGCTAATACTTCAGGTTTATTCATACTCTTTCTTCATCCTCAATATATTTAATTGCCAGCTGCTTCTGCTTCCAGCTGTGCAATATTTTTGTTGTGATCTGCCAGTGTCTTTGCATACAAGTGCTTGGTTCCTGCATCATCTGCGACAAAGTAGTAATAGTCGGTCTGATTTGGATTGGCAGCAGCCTTAAGCGCATCCATGCCCGGATTACAGATCGGTCCTGGTGGCAGACCCTTTGATGTATATGTATTATACGGGCTATCCGACTTCAAGTCTGCTTTCGTCAGATTTTTATGACCCACAGCATAGACGACTGTCGTATCCATGTTTAAATACGGGTACTCTGCCGCGTTGTTCAAGCGATTATGAATGACGCTGGACACATTGTACATGTCATCGGCGTTTACCGATTCTTTTTGCGTGATTGATGCAATGATAACCATATCCGAGACATCCAAATTCTTTTCCTTGCAAATCTGTACCAAGCTCTTGCCATCAGAGGTGCTATTGAGCTTATTCTCAAAGTTGCCCAGCATTTTATTGATAATGGTATCCGCAGAATCGCTGAGATAGAATTCATAAGTATCTGGGAACAAGTATCCTTCCAAGCGATTGGTCTGATTGCCTAGATCATCCGGTAGGAAATCGTAATTAAACGTATTGTTCTGTAGCGCAGACTGAAGCTCTTGCTTGGAACTGAGTCCGTTCTTAACCAGTATATCAACAATTTCATCGACAGTATAGCCTTCCGGAATTGTGACAGTAACGGTACTCTTACTGGTCAGACGAATCTGATTGACAATTTCTCGATAGTCCATATCGGAATTCAACGTCCACATGCCTGGACGAAACTGAATATCCTTATATATCGTGCTGGTAAACAGACGGAAGAATGAGCCGTAATTGATAACGCCGCTCTTATCCAACAACTTAGATACCTCACTGACTGATGCATCTTCCGGAATAGTCACTGTGATATCCTTGTCCGGTTTCGCCAGTGCGAATAAGTCGTTACACAGCAAAATGCCGCTTCCTGCCAGAACAGCAGAGATTACCAAGATCATAATCAGATATTTGATGGTTCCGCTGATACCTTTTTTCTTCTTAGATTTCATATCTCTATCCTTTCTTGTATCTTACATCGTTTATTTGAGAACAATCCGAATGACAAAGCTGGAAATGAAAATAAAAAATCCCGGATTAACAATACAATCTCGAATCGCCTCCCATTTTGTCGAGGGATTTGGCTTCATCTTGCGCAGGTTTTTGCGCTGAATTTGATTTTCCAGCGAATGCAAGGTCAAATACAGCATCAGCAAAAACAGAATACCATTGATAATCGTAAAGTATTTCCAGATTCCGAAAGAGCTGTACAGATGGATCAAATAGTTGATAATGTAATAATAGCAGTTGTTTATCGTATGGGCGAGAATAGCCGGCCAAATAGAATCAAACATATAGACCAGATAAGCATATGCACAGCCAGCGATAAACGGTCCGATAAAGTTAAGCAGAGAGCCGTGCAGCATCGCGAAGCAAGCACCACTCAGCACGATGCTGATAATTGTTCCTGCTTTTTGCTCAAACGAAGAAAATAACGCGCCGCGCACAAAAATTTCTTCCACAATCGGAGAAAAGACAACAATGCCTAAAAAGCTGAGAAATCCATAATGATTTCCAGCACCACTTGTGGTAATCATGGCACTGACATCCATATCATTGGAACCTCGCACCACATAAGCGAGCAAATTGGCAAGAAAAGACAGAAAGGAAACCGCAAGAGCAAACTTCACGGTAAATCCAAAGTAAGTCGGCAGTTTTTCGGGTTGCTGCTCCCATCGAAAATTCAGCTTAAACTCCTGATCCTGCGATTTGTACAAGCAGTAGGTCGGCGGAACAAATGCCAACAGCTCAATGAGAATGATTCCGAGCAATGGAAACTTGGAAAAGACAAAGTCAAATCCCAAACCGCACACCATCAGAATCACAAAGCTGGCAAACAACATAAGTCCCGGTAAAATGGTCGCTTTATTTTTCATAAATGTGCATCACCTCATTTTCTGTCACGATACAATCGCAGTGCATATCATGTTCTTCTGTGGGAAGTTCCTGCAGCAATCGCTCCTGCGCACACAGCACCATACGAGTTCCCGTTGTTTTTGGCAGAAAGCGGTCGTAAAATCCGCCGCCATATCCCAGTCGCGCACCGGACGCATCACATGCAAGAGCCGGAACGAGACATAAATCTATGTCCTCCGGCGCAATCTCCATACATTGCGCGCCCGGTTCCGGAATATCAAAGGTCTGTTCGGTTAAATCTGCTTCCGAAGCAATTCGCCGTGCAATCATGCGATGTCCATGCAGACATTTCGGCACACACACACATTTTTCCCGCTTCCATGCGTCTGCGAGAATCGCGTGCGTGTCAATTTCTTCTGCTGTTGACCAGTACGCGAACAAGACGTTGGCGCGTTGGTATTCCGAGCTTTCCAATACATGTTGACAAATCTGACGGTCAATCGACTGCTTTTTTTCCATTGGCATTGTTCTGCGCTGTTGCAGCAGCAACGCACGCAGCTGCTTTTTCTGTGTCTCCATCTCAGCGGCTCTCAATTCCATGACGAACTGCTTGGACAGCCTCCGCGCCACGCAATACCTCTACCATCTTAAGTCCCAGCTCAATGGATGCTGCTGCGCCACAGGCGGTAATGACTTTTCCATCCACGCATACCATGCAGTCCTTACGCACATGGGCAGATCCCATCTTATCATCAACGCTAAAATGGCAAACCGCTTGCTTGCCGTCCAGAGCGCCCTTTGCTGCCAAAACAGACGGTGCTGCACAAATCGCTGTTAGATAGCAATCATGCTGCATAGCATATGCGATAGCTTTGTCAATGACCGGCTTATCAAAATAATGCTTGGTTCCCGGGCCGCCCGGCAGAAAAATCATCTCGCAGTCGGACAAATCCAACTGTTCCGGCGTGATGTCTGCCTCGATAATAAAGCCCAGCTTACTGGTGATGGTTTTGCCAGTCACACCGACACGGGTAAACGGAATCCCTGCGCGAGACAGCATGTCCAGTGGGGCGATCAACTCCGTATCTTCATATCCATCTACATGAAAAACATAAACCATATGCTTGACTTGCCTCCTTTATCAGTTAAACAGCAAATTAAAATATCCATCCTGCGCCGGTGTATCATCGTGATACCGAATGCAGCCCAGTTTTTGTTCGTTTCCTTCAAAGGTCAATCGCATGGTCTGACAGTGCAGTTGCTGCAGAACAGCTTGTGCCAAAGCGTCTTTCTTTGCACCGTAGATCTCTTGTGCCCACAGCTTACCTGCACCGTCATGCCAGACAAAGGCATATGCGGTCAATGTGCCCCGTTGCTCAAGTCCATACACTCCGGCACCGAGCGCATCAAACAATGTGAACTGCTGCTTCCAGTCCTGCTCTGTGCGAAGCAGATGCATTCCCTGTCCCTGCGTATACAGTTGGTTTAACGCCGGAATATCGCCGGTATTCAAACGTCGGAACCTGCCATCGACCTGTTTATCTGTACTCTTGATGATTTGATTGGACACATAAAATGCAGGTTGATAACCAAATTGATCGTAAAAGCCATACAGCCATTCTTCCTGCGGAATCAAGACAGACGCAGCGCGTCCTTGCTTTTGATCCCAATCAAACGAAGCTTGCAGCAGACGATCCATTCGGTGCTGTCGGCGATATTCCGGTGCTGTGCAGGCGCCATAAATATAGGTTACCGGACGCACGCCGCGTGCATCACGCAGCTGATACGGCAGCATCTGAACCATAGCACACAGCGTGCCATCATCTTCATCAACGAGTGTCACATCCGAACGATAGACGTTCGCAAAGAACCACTCTCGAAATGCCTCATCACCCGGAAAGCAGCGCGTCCACAGAGATACAACCGCTTCTAAGTCTTCCTGTTCTACCCATCGAATCATGCTTTCACCGCCATATACTTTTTGCCCATCATGACCGGATGATAGGACAACTTGGCCTTGCGCAAGCCTTCCAGACCCAAGTCATCCTCTCGGTTGACATACGTATATCCTTCCATGACATGCTGTACAAACTGCTGGTTAATCATCGGATATGCACCCGGAATAGATGCCTCTGCCTTTTCCAACTGGACAACAAAAGTATCATGGCTGACCGGACATCCCATTGTAAACGCAATTACCTTGCCGTCCAGACGCAAAATACCACCCTTCATGCCAAGCGCCTCTCGATGATTCAGTGCCAGAGAAACAGCGCAGGTCTCACCGGAATACATCAAGCCATTCGGACAGTTGTCACCGTCTTGTGCCCAGTGAATGTGAAAATCATAGGCCTCCTGCTTGTTTGCATCGGTGATCTCTTCATAGGACCAACGTCCGTCATAGGTCTTTTTGAAGCGATTGATAAAATTCCGCTTGGACTGCAATTTTTTTCCGGACAGCGTTGCCATTTTATTGACATCATAAATATAATCTGCGCCGTCAATGTAATCGGAAATCACGTAGTATCCCGGCAAAACTGCTTCAAATTCCTGAATCATGTCTTCCGGAATACAGCACAGCGTAAATGGAATGCCACGCTCTGCGGCGTCGGCCTCCAAATCCAGCATGACTTTTTTCAAATCTCCAGAGCCAATCGGCGCGAGATACATCGGTGTCTTGTCTGGAAACGTTTCCATCTTGATGAGCAAATAGCCCTCGTGGATACAAATTTGCGTGTTGTAGTGATCTTTCCAAATAAACAAATCCGTAAAGCAGTGCTCACACAGTCTATAATTCTGTTTGAACAGGCAAGCCTCAGCCCTCGCTTTGTCTTCTAATTGAATTGGATGAAATGCTAACATAAAAAAGAGTAAACTCCTTAAAAAATGAGAGATTAACGAATAGTATTGAGAACCCGTTCCACCAGTTCCTGTGAAATGTCCTCAATAGTGCGAATATCCGCGCCGCTGGTGCAGCGAATCCGCTGCCAGCCAAACTGATCTGCGAGCTGAGAAGCTGTCTGATAACATTTTTTCAGGTATCCAAGATCTTTCTCGTGAATATCCTGTGTCTTCCCCTGTCGGTGTTCCAGAAGATTCTTGACAGCTTCCGTCGGCATATCCAGGAAAAACACCTGATCCGGTGCCGGAATGCCCATAATTCGATATTCAAAATCAAACAGCCAATCCAGAAAAGCCTTCTGTTCTTCCCCTTCCAGCTTAGATGCCTGATGCACGGCGTTGGAGGTTGTGTATCTGTCCGCCAAAATCAGACCGCCGTTTTCATAATAGTCTTTCCATTCCGTCTGATAGGATGCATAGCGGTCAACGGCGAAAAAGGTAGAAGCTGTATATGCGCTCACATTGTCTGGATGCGTGCCGAATTTTCCGCCGAGATACATACGAATGAGCGCGGAGGATTCTTCCTGATAGCGTGGAAAGACCAGCCTGCGATAGGTGATATCCCGCGCATCCAGCGCCTGACACAGCCGTTCAAACTGGGTAGACTTGCCCGAGGCATCGGTTCCTTCTAAAACCAGCAGTTTTCCGCTCATTTGGCACACTCCTGTCGAATCGCTTCATACTTTGCGCGAACTTCTGCCGCTTTGCCGCAAGTCATCTTGCCTTCCGAACAGGCACCGCAGGTGCAGGCAGGACCTGCCTTGCGGAACAACGTCGGCGCAACCGCGCAAACCTGCTTGTACATCTCCTCTGCCAGCTCTCGGATTTCCCATTGAGCACGATTGCAGCAGCGCAGACGGAAAAAATTATGTAACGATCGAGCATTCGCAGTCATCACCATTTTGGTCGCACAAGCATTCGGCAGCACATAGCGTGCATCCTCAATCGCCTTTTTTTCTGCCTTGCGGCGTGCCTCTTTTTCCGTGCAGCCCTCATCTAAAAACGTCTGCATATGCTTTTTTTGCAGAATCGCTGTCAGATTTTCATACATTTTCTGGTCATCCGCCATTGCCTGAAGAAAGGCCTCCTTTGCTTCCGGCACGGCCTCAATCTCGTGCGGCACAACAAATTCAAACGCATTTTCCTTGACATATCGCTGCGACTGCACGCTGAACGATGCCATGCGATGGCGCGTAATCTGCGCCAGCAGAGAGCGTGAGACACCTTCAATAGCAAAGGTAAATGAAGCGTGTTCAATCGGGCTTTCGTGCCCAATGTCTGTGAGCATCGTCAAATAGGATTTGGTTGTCTCTTCGTCCAGACCGTCAAGCAATGTGTCCACGGTTGCCGCGGAATAGCAGGTTTTCGCAGCAGCAGAAATCAGTTGTTCCGGCGATGGTGTATAGGCAATCAGTTTCACATTCATATTGTAAACTTCCTTATTTCTTAGTTTTCTTTTCCGGTGATCTTCGCGCCAATGACCGTGAGAAGGAACTTCGGCAGAGCGGTCATACGCTTGGCACGCCATGGCTCTTTCTTTAAGCGATAAAACCATTCCAAACCATGATCAACATAGAAATCCGGTGCGCGCTCTACTACGCCCGCATAGACATCAAGCGAGCCGCCCAGACCGCATAACAGCGTACCGTTCAGCTCATCGAGATAGGTATTCATAAAAATTTCCTGCTTCGGCGCACCCAAGCAAACCAAAATGACATCCGAATGACCGACAGAGTTAATATCTCGAATCGCTTCTTCTTCGCTCTTAAAATATCCGTCTCGACAGCCATTGATAATCAGATTCGGGTGCTTTTTCTTTAAATTTTCTGCTGCTTTTTGTGCAACACCCGGCTTAGCGCCGAACAGGAACAGGCTTCTGCCTTCTTTTTCCATTTCGGCAATCAAATCAGCAGCAAATTCGATGCCAGCTACTTTTTCTGTCAACGGCTTATTCAAAATCTTTGCTGCATGTACCACGCCAATGCCGTCCGGCAAAACCAGTGTCGCCGCATTGAGCAGCTTTTTTAGCTGCGGATTGCTGCGTGCCATGTACACAATTTCTGAGTTCGGTGTGACGACATAGCCTTTTTTCCCCTGTCGAATTACATCCATCGCTCGCTGTACAGCTTCTTGTTTTGTAATGGCATCGAATTTGACGCCAAGAATGGAAACCTTATTCATACACTTTTCCTCCTTTTGGGAGCGGATTTTTGTCCAAGCATTTATTCTCAATAATTCATTATATCATAGCCCATGCAAAAAGGGAAAGAAAAATCACGAAGATCTATATTTTCGGTCATTATATCAGTTCTATCCCATCGTTTCAACTATAATTCTGTAAACAAATTCATAAGAATGCCGCTCATCCTGTTTTCGGAAGAGCGGCATCTATTTTTCGATATTACAGCGTTACCTTGCGGAAGGATTTCTTACCCTTGCGGATAATCATGCCTTCTCCGGCAAACGCATCTGCGTCGTAATCAGCATAGACATCGGTGACCTTCTCATCGTTGATGGTCAAACCGCCCTGCTGAATGGTGCGGCGAGCTTCGCTCTTAGACTTCACTAAGCCAGTTTTTACCAGCAGATCCATGGCACCGATTTTACCGTCGGTCAGATCCTCTGCAGTCAGTACTGTGGTCGGCATATCAGCAGAAGCGCCACCGGAGAATGCAGCCTTTGCGGCGTTCATTGCCTTCTCTGCTTCTTCCTTGCCGTGAACCATGGCAGTGATTTCGTATGCCAGACGCTCCTTAGCTTTATTCAGACCAGCGCCTTCCAGCTTTTCATACTCTGCAATTTCTTCCAGAGACATAAAGGTCAGCATCTTCATGACACGAATAACATCTGCATCATTGATGTTTCTCCAATACTGGAAGAACTCATACGGAGAAGTCTTTTCCGGATCGAGCCATACAGCACCCTTTTCGGTCTTGCCCATCTTCTTGCCTTCCGATGTAGTCAACAGCGTAAAGGTCAGACCATACGCATCGTCCTTGCCATCTACACGACGAATCAGGTCAGCACCGTTGATGATGTTTGACCACTGGTCATCGCCGCCCAGCTCCAAATGGCAACCCTTGGTACGGTACAGGTGCAGGAAGTCATAGCTCTGCAGCAGCATGTAGTTGAACTCGATAAAGCTCAGACCTTTTTCCAGACGCGTCTTGAAGCACTCGGCTGTCAACATACGGTTGACAGAGAAATGAACGCCTACCTCGCGCAGAAAGTCCATGTAATTGAACTTCAGAATCCAATCTGCATTGTTGAGCATGGTTGCTTTTCCATCATCAAAATCAACCAGTCTGCGCATTTGCTTGCGGAAGCACTCTGCATTGTGGTTGATCTGCTCCTTGGTCAGCATCTTACGCATATCTGTCTTGCCAGTCGGGTCACCAATCATAGTCGTACCGCCGCCGATGAGGGCAATCGGATGATGGCCAGCCTTCTGCAAGCGAGACATAACAACCAGCTGTAGGAAGTGTCCGACATGCAGTGAATCAGCTGTTGCATCAAAACCAATATAGAATGCCGTCTGATGGTTATCCAGCAGATCGCGGACTTTTTCCTCGTTTGTGCACTGGGCAATTAAGCCACGTGCCTGAAGTTCTTCGTAAACTTGTGACATCGTTTTGAAACCCTTTCTGTTTGTTTATAAGCGAACCGATGTTTCGGTTACTTTTTCTTGTTTGCCGCTGCTCGCTCTAAAAGTTCGGCAGCATTTTGCATGGAAAGCTCAGTGATGGTATCTCCAGACAGCATTCGCGCCAGCTCGCCCACGCGTTCTTCTTCATTGAGATTGAATACATCCGTAAATGTATATTCTTCTGACAGGGATTTTTTTATCAGTAAATGATGATCGCCCATCGCTGCCAGCTGCGGCAAATGCGTGACACATAGTGTTTGCTTTCTGCGCGAGATTTCTCCCAGCTTGAGTGCGATCTTCTGCGCAGCCCTGCCGCTGACACCGGTATCAATCTCATCAAAAATAAGTGTACCCACATCTTCCGTCTGCGTCAAGACATTTTTTATCGCAAGCATGATGCGGGACAGCTCGCCACCCGATGCAATCTTGGACAACGGCTTAACCGGTTCCCCCGGATTGGTCGAAATGAGGAAACGAACCTCGTCCATGCCGTGCGGATTGAGTTTGGTTTGGCTGGACACTTGAATGCTAATACGCACTTTTGGCATGTCCAAATCTTTCAGCTGTTCGACGATTTTTGCTTCCAGCAATTCTGCCGCTTGACGGCGACGCTTGGACAGCTCACCCGCAATTTCCCGCGCCTTTGTCAGTGTCTGATGGTATTCTTCCATCATTTCATCCTTTCGGTCGTCTGCATTCTCCAGCTCTCCCAATTCTTTGGACGCCTTATCATAGTATGCGAGCACTTCTTCTACCGTCGCTCCATATTTGCGACGCAGGCGGTAAATGGTATCCAAGCGTTCTTCTACTGCATCGCGCTCCTGAGGTGAAAAATCAATATCTGTCGCAAGCATCGCAACCGATGCCGCCAGATCCTCTGCTTGATATCGGATTTCTTCCGCTTTCTGTGACAGATTGTTCAGATCTTGAGACAGCGTTGCTACATCGGCTAATTCATCTGCCGCGCGGGACAGCAAGTCCATCGCGCCTTCGTCTTCTTCATTGCCGGAGAGCAGTTTGCTCGCCGCTTGCAGGGAATATGCCAATTGTCCGGCGTTTTCAAAAAACTGTCGCCGCTCTGTTAAACTCTCTTCCTCTCCTGCCTTTAACTCTGCCGCCGCGATTTCCTCCATCTGGTATCGCAGCATGTCAATGCGCTGCTCGCGCTGCTGTCCGCTCTTTTCCAGCTCACGGATTTTGCTGCGCAGTGTATGCAGCTTGGCGTACATCGGCCGAAACTGCTCCAGCAATGGTTCTGCCTCAAAAAAGCTGTCCAGAAAGTCAATGTGATATTCCTCCTGCATCAGCTTTTGTCCATCATGCTGACCATGAATGTTAATTAAATATGGACTCAGCGTCTTGAGCACAGAAGCAGACACGGGGCGCATATTGACGCGGCACACACTGCGTCCTTCCGCAGATAATTCGCGCTGAATGCGGACGGTCCCATCCTCTTCGGTATCCAGTCCCAATTCTTCCAGCTGTTGTTTCAAAGCCGGCGGAATATCTTCAAACACCGCACTGACAAAGCCTTTTTTTGCGCCGTTGCGAATGAGCTCGCGGCTGGTACGCTGTCCTAAAATCGCGCCAATCGAATCGATAATGATAGATTTTCCGGCGCCTGTCTCACCCGTCAGCACAGTAAATCCCGGCCGCAAGACAATATCTGCCTGTTCAATGATTGCAATATTCTCGATGTGAAGCAGGCTCAGCATATCGGCACCTCTTTTATTTCAAATTTTTCTTAGTTGCTTCGCAAAATTCTACGGCACTCTCGTTGTCCTTCATCGCGATGAACACCGTATCATCACCGCTGATCGACCCTAACGCATTAGGCAGCCGCATGGCATCAATCGCATTGGCAGCTGCAGGCGCCAATGCCGGGAACGTCTTAATCACAACAATATTTTGTGCGGCTGCCACACTGGTCACACATTCTCGAAAAATATTCTGCAAGCGGCTCGCATAGCTGTTTTCTGCTTCCTGTGTGGATGTCGCGTAGCGATATTTTCCTGACGGAGAAAGAATCTTAATCAGACGAAGTTCTTTGATATCGCGGGAAACTGTCGCCTGTGTTGTCTCATAGCCCAATAGACGCAGGCGCGAAGACAACTCTTCCTGCGTCTCAATCTCATTGGTTTCAATGAGCTCCAGAATTTTTGCTTGGCGTTGAAATTTCATGATAATTCACCTTTTATACGCGCCGGATGGTCAGCTTTTCATTTAACAGCGAATAGAAGCTGTTTCCCTTGACGCGAAGCAACTGCGTGCAAAACGGAGCCTTGCGAATGGATACGCGGTCACCGTCCATCAGCTCAAAGCCTCTGCGTCCATCGCAGGACACAAAAATCGTTGCATCGTTAAAAAATCGTGGTTCAATGCTGATTTCTCGATGCGGAGAATAGATATACGATTTCGCATTTACTTCATGCGGACAAATTGGTACCACCGATATATTTTCTGCTGATGGCTCAATAATTGGCCCTCCTGCTGCCAGCGAATACGCCGTACTGCCTGTTGGCGTTGCAACGATGACACCGTCACCATGCAGAGAACATACCGCTTGATTATCGCAAAAAATATCCAGTAAGCTGATACGGAAAATCGAACCGGTTTTGACAATCGCTTCGTTGAGTGCCATCGAACGATATACCAGCTGATCTCCGCGCATGACATCAACATCCAGCATCATGCGGTTATCAATAGTATAGTTTCCTTCAAAGATGCGCTGAATCATGCGAAATTCTGGAAACTCCACCTCAGTCATAAATCCAACATGTCCCATATTGACGCCGAAAATCGGCACATGATACGGTGCCGCATGTTGTGCCATGGAAAGAATTGTACCGTCTCCGCCAAGCACTACAATGAAGTCCGCTTCAATCATTGCTTTTTGCAAGGTATGTACGAGAAATCCATCAGTATCAATTCCGATTTCCAGTGCACGTTCTGCCAAAATGACTTTTGCACCGAATTCTCGAATGACATCCGCCGCCTGCCGAACCGCCAGACCCATGCCTTCTTTTCCGGTATTGGGCCAGATCATGACTTTTTTAATTGGATGCTGTAAGCGTTCATTCGTCATGTTTGTCTAATGCTCCATGCGCCTCTTCTACCAAGACCGCTGTGTCAATGTCGGCATCCTCTCCATCTTTTCCGATGTATCCTAAGAATTCGATATTGCCTTCCGGTCCCTTGATCGGTGAGAAGGTCAGATTGTAAATATGAAAACCGGCTTCGTGCGCATTCTCGACAAATGCGTTGAGTACATCCAGATGAATTTCCGGCTCACGTACCACGCCTTTTTTGCCGACTTTGCCCTTGCCAGCTTCAAATTGCGGCTTAATCAAGCACGCAATGCGTCCGTGTTCGCTTAACAGCTGCGCAACTACCGGAAGCACCAGCTTGAGTGAGATAAAGGACACATCAATAACGGCAAAGTCCGGCACATCATCCAGCATATCCGGTGTCACCTTGCGAATATTGGTTCGTTCCATGCAAACCACACGCGGATCCTGCCGCAGCTTCCATGCAAGCTGACCATATCCGACGTCAATCGAATAAACTTTGCGTGCGCCGCGCGTCAGCAGACAGTCGGTAAAACCACCTGTTGATGCTCCGATGTCCATTACATACAGATCCTTCGGATCAATCTGAAAATAATTGAGTGCCTTTTCGATTTTCAGTCCGCCGCGGCTGACAAACGAGTTGGTCTTTCCGCGAATTTCGATTTCTGCATCTTCCGGAATGCTCATACCGGCTTTGTCCGCTTTCTGGTTGTTTACATAGACAATGCCGCTCATAATAATCGCTTTGGCGCGCTCACGAGACGGTACCATGCCTTTTTCAAATAGAAGAACATCCAGTCTCTTCTTTTTCATGCTGTATAGCCTCCAAACAGGTCTTGGCAACTGTATTGCCGTCTAAATGGTAATGTTCGTAAATCTGTCGCACAGCACCTTGCGGAGCAAAGCTGCTGTCAGTATTGAACAGACAAATCCATTTCGTCTGTATCTGTCTCAATGTCAGCTGTTCCGTCAATGTCTGACCAATTCCTCCTGCGTGCATCACGTCTTCTATCACCGCAGCACGCCCGCAGGTCTGTATATCCTGCAGCAGATCTTCAGAAAAATCTGCTGTCAAGATATTGATTTTATACACTGCCGCGTGAATACCGTGCTCTTGTAGCCTGTCTGCCGCCTGCAGCGCTTCATTTATCATGATACCGTATGATACAAGTATCATATCTGTGCCCTTGCGCAGACAGACTGTACTTTGACTCTGCCAATGGTCTTCTTGATATGTGCCTTCTCCTCCGCGCGGATAACGCAGTGCGATTGGTCCTTCCGTGTGCGCAATGGCCGCTCGCAGCATTCCACGAAGTTCTGCATAGCTCGACGGTGCCAGCAGCGTCATATTCGGAATCTGACGCAGGAATCCCACATCAAATACGCCGTTATGTGTCGCGCCGTCTTCTCCAACGATTCCTGCGCGGTCAATGCCCAGAATAATCGGCACACGATCAATCGCTACATCATGAATGAGCTGGTCATACGCTCGCTGCAAAAAAGTAGAATACAGCGCGCAGACTGGTCGAAGCCCCTGCTTTGCCATGCCCGCTGTCATGGCAACTGCGTGTTCTTCCGCAATGCCAACGTCAAAAAATCGCTGCGGATACAGCTGAGAAAAGCTGCCCAAGCCCGTGCCAGACGGCATTGCTGCAGTAATGGCACAAATTTTTGTGTCAGTCTTTGCCAAACGCACCAATTCTTTGCCAAATTCCGTCGAAAAATTGGTCGCAGATTTTTTAAGTGGCTGACCGGTTCCGATATTAAACTTGGAAACACCATGGTATTTATTCGGGTGCTGTTCCGCGTAGCTGTAGCCCTTGCCCTTCTGTGTTTTGACATGAATCAGCACTGGCTTTTTCATATCCTTTGCTATTTGCAGCAAGTCACAGACTGCGAGTACATTATGGCCGTCTACCGGTCCTAAATAGGTAAAGCCCATCTGCTCAAACATAGAGCATTGCAAAACCACCGATTTTACTGCTCGCTTGGAACGAGAAATCCAATTTGCTGCCCGTTCTCCTACGCGAGAACGATCCAGCACCTGCTTGACATCTTGCTTCATACGGATGTACTCTGGCTGTACGCGCAGACGCTGTAAATGGCGGCTCATCGCACCAACATTTTTGTCAATCGACATATTGTTGTCGTTGAGTATGACGATTAACGGTTCCTTGCTGGCTCCGGCAGAGTTGAGCGCTTCATACGCCATACCGCCGGTTAACGCGCCATCGCCAATGACTGCGACAACAGAGTAATCTTCACCCAGCAGCGTACGGGCATGTGCCATGCCCTGCGCAACAGAAATAGAACAGGACGCATGGCCGGTAATACAGGCATCATGTACCGATTCAGACGGCTTTAAAAATCCAGAAATGCCGCCAAATTGGCGCAGCTTACCGAATTGATTCTTTCGCCCTGTCAGGATTTTATGTGTATAGCACTGATGGCCCACATCAAAAATCAGGCGATCTCGTGATGTATCAAAACAGCGATGCAGGGCTACTGTCAGTTCTACTGCGCCAAGATTAGACGCCAGATGTCCGCCTGTTTGAGAAACATGATCCAGCAAAAACTGCCGAATCTCTCCGCAAAGCTCATCCAATTGTTCTTTCGTCAGTGATCCCAGCATCGAGGGTAAATCGTCTCGATCCAAAATGCCATATCGCATCGTCTCTTTCTGTTTTTCCATCTCTTAACCCCAAATTCCAACAAGATGCCGCTGAAATCAGCGGCATCTTTATTTTTTCCACGGCAAAATTGATAAAACTCGACCGGTAAGAAATACAATATCTTCACTGTGAGAAATCGCAAATGTCTTGCCAATCGCCTTGCCGCCAATCGTCAGAGAAGACACACAGCCTGTGATAACCAGTGATAGAATCACAGAGCGCATATCCGTTCCATCCTGCGTCAGTCGTGTAATAATTACAGCACTTGTCGCGCCAGAAATAATGCCAGAAATATCTCCGACAACATCGTTACAGAAGCTGCCGACCTTTTCTGCATTTCTCGCAATCCAAATCGCCTGCTTCGCGCCCTTGACGCGCCGCGCCGCCATAGAATGAAATCGTTTTTCCGTCGCAACAGTTGATGCAACACCAATAATATCAAAAAGGATGCCGAGCGCAATAAACGCGAACAGAATGACAAACGCAATGATGTTTCCTACGCTCTCCAGCGCTCGCTTCGATGTGTACGACATCAGTACGGACAAAATAAAGCTGGTGATGCTAATCGTTGCGATCCATCGCACGTTGACGGGATTACTGCTCTGTTTCTGCTTTGTTTTCTTTTTTGGTTTACCTGTGTCACTGTCCAAGTGATCTGCCCTCCATATTCACAATGTTTGTATTTATTCTCTTCTAAATATTTTAAGATGAATTACATAGTATGTCAAGCCATTTGGATTTCTTTCTGAATCCATGCCAAAAAGGCGCAAAAAAAGCGCCGCATTACCAGTAATGTTTCATTTCTGACAACAGGACGCTTTTGTATGTTTATACAACAAGGGTGGCAGCAGGCAGAGTAAATCTTACGGCTTGAGGTTCGGTTGGATTTCCCCAGAGACGACCAACCGTTGCCAGTTGGCGGTTTCCCATTATGGTCTCTGCCGAGTCGTTACCGATTCCGGGACCGAATTGCCACTTAGTCCGTACTGCAATCCTCTGCCTGCCCAATTACGACAGTCTAGGCGATTTCCGCGACAGTCACTCCGATTCTTAGCCTCTTTTGCAAGGTAGGTTTCACGGGTCAATACAGGAGACGATCATGGCCATGACCACGCATCTGCGGACACCCGATCCCCCAGACTCACGCAAGGCAGGCTACACTGCACACAGCGTCTTTGCAGTCAAAGCTGCATTCGCACCGCATTGCAGGTTTATTCCGATTCCGTAAAGAATCCATCAACCCGAAGGTGTATAGGTTCTCTACAGCAAACGGTCTCCACGGAAATAGGAACTATATTCCCATGCCATTGGGAAGCATCCTAAAACCTTAACCCCCAGCATCCACCCCAAACTGGGCGTAAGAAGCAAACACCAGGGACTTCATCGATGTGCCTTTCTACGGATTTTTAGGCCCGTCTTATGAGTCGAAGCGGCTGACTAGAATACTGCGCCACCGTGTACTACTTTACCATATCTTGTTTTCTTTTTGCAAGGGATATGGCAATTTATTTACAAGAATTTCACTTTTTGTGCATTTAATGATTTCTGTCTGCCAAAGAGTACGCTAACTCAGGTAAAATACCGGCATCGGTGAACGGCGCCAGCGCGTCTACTGCCTGCTGCGACAGCTCATGCACGAGCGCATGGCATCGTTCCAAACCCAACAGAGACGGATACGTGCTCTTGCCATTTTCTGCATCTGAGCCAATCGGTTTGCCAAAGGTTTCTGCATCACCTTCGATATCCAAAATATCATCTTGAATTTGAAATGCCAAACCGATGCATGCCGCATACTCGCAGGCAGCCTTTGTCTGCTGCTCCGTCGCTCCGCCAATCAGACAGCCGAGCTGTGCCGCTGCGCTGATGAGCGCACCTGTTTTTAGCTCCTGTAAGGTCTTGAGCTGTTCCAGAGAAATCTGTGTCTCCTCCGCCTGCATGTCCAAAACCTGACCGCCTATCATGCCGTCCATACCAGAAGCACGCGACAGAATGCGAATCGCTTTGACCTGTGTCTCAGCAGTGACCCATTTGGTATTCGCCGGATCAGATGCCGTCTCAAACGCTAAATTGAGCAGTCCATCGCCTGCAAGAACCGCTGTCGCTTCGCCATAAACCTTGTGATTGGTCGGCTTTCCTCGGCGAAAGTCATCATTATCCATGCACGGCAAGTCATCATGAATCAGAGAATACGTATGAATCATTTCCAGTGCACAAGCAAACGGAAGTGCCGCTTCCAAATCACCGCCGCAGACGCGGCAAAATTCCAGTACCAGTCCTGGACGCAGACGCTTACCGCCTGCCATAGCAGAATAGCGGCACGCTTCAAAAATAACCGCCTGTCCCTTATCCTCGCTCGGCTGGATATACGTCCTCAAACGATCTTCTACTCGCTTGCTGTAAGCGGCAAGCCGCTCCTGTAACGTCATCTGTCATTCCCCTTCCTGCGTGTCAAACGGAACTTCTGTTTCCGTTCCGCCCTGTACCGTCACCATCGTTACCTTTTGCTCTGCTGTGTCTAACAGCTTCGATAGATACGCGGACAACTTGGTACCTTCTTCAAACAGCGTCATACTCTCATCAAGCGTGGCTTTTCCGTCTTCCAGAAGAGATACAACCTCCTCTAAGCGCTGCATAGCCTGTTCAAATGTCAAATTTTCCATGATCGTATCCTCATAGCTTGCGTTTTACCTGCTTGACCGTGCACACCGCGCCGCCTTTGGCAAAACGCACCAAAATTTCATCTTCTTTGCGCAGCTTTGCACTGCTGGAGACCACAGCGTTATCCTTAGTTACAACAGCATAGCCGCGCGACAAAACTTTCAGCGGGCTATAAGCATCCAGATATGCCGCCTGTTCTACAAATCGCTGCCGATCAGCGGCGAGAATGCGCTGCATGGCAGAAACCATCTGACCGGACACATGTTCCAGCTGGTACCGCTTGTCCTGAATATATCCCTTTGGCGTACGCAGCTTCCGGCGTTTGTCCAGTGCCTCCAGCCCGAGCCGACACGCGTGCAGGGTTTCCTGTATGTCTCCGCGCAGCGCATTGTCTGCACTGTATAAAAAGTTTCGAATCGTTAAGCTGTCCGCCGCAACGATTTCTGCTGCATTAGATGGCGTAGACGCTCTGGCATCCGCAACAAAATCCGAAATTGTAATATCCGGCTCATGTCCAACGGCCGAAATGATCGGGATTTTCGATGCATAAATCGCTCTTGCAACGATCTCTTCATTGAATGCCCACAAATCTTCCAGCGAACCGCCGCCGCGCCCAACGATCATGACATCTATATTATCTCTCCGATTGACCGCTTCGATCGCAGAGACAATCTGTCTGGCAGCTTCTTTTCCCTGTACAAGAACGGGATAAATCACAACCTGTGCAATCGGATACCGCTGCTTTAAAATACGCAAAATATCGCGCACGGCGGCTCCTGTTGGCGATGTCACCACGGCAATCCGTTCCGGCAGGCGTGGGATTGGCTGTTTATGTGCTTCATCAAACAACCCTTCCTGATACAACTTCTGTTTGAGCTGTTCAAAAGCAATTGTCAAAGCACCGATACCGTCCGGCATCATGTCCGCGACATACATCTGATATTGTCCGCGCTGCGGATACACGCCGATGCGTCCTCTCGCGATAACTTTCATGCCATTTTCTAGCTGAAAGCGCAGACGCGCAGCATCCGAACGAAACATCACTGCTGAAAGCACACCATCTGCATCTTTTAACGTGAAATAATGATGCCCGGACGGATATTTTTTATAATTGGAAAGCTCACCTTGGATATACAGATTACAAAATGCTTCCTGCTCTTCTAAGAGCAGCTTAATCGCATGATTGACCTGTGTTACCGTATAGACATTTGCATTTTGCCGTCTCATCATATTTCTCCGCTCAATATTGCTGCCAAAACCGCTACGCCCACAGCATTGTCTCCGGAAAGCACCGGTTCTGCAAATTTTGCTCCGAATTTACGGCGCATCCGCTTTTGCAGCAACCGATTCGACATGACGCCGCCTGCGCACAAAACCGGCAAACCAGTCTCCTGCACGGCTTGTTCTGTCGCTTTGATGACGGCATGGGACACGACATCAATCGCATACCGTGCAATAGTCGGTGCATCCGCACCTTTCTGATGCAATTGTTCGATTTTATTCTGCGCACCGGACAGCGAAAACCGAAAATCTACCACTTTCGGTCGGAACGGCTTTTCTGGCTCCTCGCACTGGTTTGCCAACTCTTCCAGCTGTGCACCGGATGGAAACGGCAAATTTAACAGCCGTCCGGAACGATCGATGAGCTGACCTGCCGACAAATCCTCTGTACCGCCGATAATCTCTGCGTTGAACAGCTTGCCTTCCGGTTTTACACGCAGCAGTTCGGTTGTGCCGCCAGACAAATGCCACGCCAAAAACGGCTGATGCAGCAATTCCAGCACACCGGCCGAGAGAGCAGCTGCCGCCAAATGTCCCTGCTGATGAGAAACCTCGTAAAATGGCACATCCAGTGCATGTGCCATGCTGCGCGCCTGACCGGCTCCCGCCAGAAAACACGGCATATAAGAGCCTTCTACTGCTCTTGGGCGTGTGCTCGCAGCAATTGCTCGAATGTTTTGACCAAATCCTGCTTCCAAAGCATCTATGCGCTCCGGCAAATGCAGCACATGCTGAAACAGCGCATCGCTCTGTCTCAGACCAATGCGCCCTTCCGGCACTTCCAGCAATCTGCCGGAATTGTTCCATTCTTTTGTCTCGCTGTCAAACAGCGCCGCCGATGTGCGATAGTTGGATGTATCAATTCCGAAAAAGCAAGACATTATTCCGCCTTTTCACGTGCCACTGCGCCGAGAACGCCGTTGACAAAAGCAGATGCTTCCTTGGATTCATATTTCTTTGCGAGCGCAACAGCCTCGTCAATTGCAGTGCCTACCGGAACGTCTTCTGCGTACTGCATTTCGTACAGTGCCAGACGCAGTAAAGACATTGTCATGTGCGTCAAACGATTGGTTTTCCAGTTGGTAGAATGTGCTTCTACTACCGCGTCCAGCTCTGCATTGTGTGTGCAGACGCCGAGAACGGTATTGCGAATATATGTTTTTTGCTCTTCCGGCAGTTCACCCGCATACAGTGCAACGTCACCCGCCAGTGATTCCATAACCTCTTGTTCCAGACGGTCTGAAACGAGTTCCGCGTCATCAAACTGCTTAAAGCTCAATTCAAAAATCAGATGCAGTGCAATTTCTCTTGCTTCTTTTCTTCCCACAGGGATACCTCCGTATTTAGTTAAAACTAGCCATTTTATGATTTGAAATATATTATACAACAAGTCTGCAAAAAAATAAACCCTCGACCGACATTGGTCAGGGTTTATTTTACTGTGCTTTGATCACTGAACCTCAGTCGATACGGCCGTCGGCGTCTCAAAAGACACTCCACCCACATTAATATTGACTGCCGAAGTACGCATACCGGTCATGGACAGAATTGAAGATCGAACTGCCTCCTGTACCTTTTTGCTTACTTCGCAAATGTCATAGCCGTACTGTGCGAGCATACTCACCTCGACTTCGACCAGATCGCCATGGAACACGACCTTTACGCCCTTTGCCAAGCTTTTCTTACCTAAAAACTCTGCAACATTGGTGCCAATGCCGGAATAGAGGTTGCCTACGCCCTCTGTCTCAGATGCCGCAATCGCTGCAATCGACGCGATGACATCCTCAGAAATGCGAACGCTGTCCTGTTCGCTGCCGGAAGTCCAGTATTCCTTACCGTCTGCCATAGGTATCACACTCCTTACGATGTGATTATACCATACGTTTCGGCATTTGAAAACAAAAAATTGAAAAAAGCCGGATTATTTCGCTTCGCTGACACGGAGCATGGATGCCTGCGCACCAGTTTCAGACAGCACCATATCCGAAATAGCTGCTGTAGAAGAAGCGTTTAAGCCGCCCTTTGGCGAGGATACAATCACGCTGATTGTTTCATCCGAAATATAGACGACCGCATCCGTATAGCCCTTGGATTTCAGTTGACTTTCTAACCGTTCTTCTTTTACGGTATTCCCTGCAATCTGCGTAATCTTCTCGCTTGCTTGTTTCTTGGAGTCTTCCGATGCGCTGTCACTGGAAACGGTTTCTCGTAACATCGTGAGCGCTTCATCTCGCGCAGTTTCTCGAGACAACCGCGCCTGTGCAAAATAATCCGTCTGATTTGTATCCGCTGATTCGGAAGTCTTTTCATTGTTTTTCGTTTCTTCCGAGTCAGCCGTTTCTGTATGGTCTACTGCCGTCACTGCACCATAGATACTGCCAGTTGCCTCTGCTGCCGCCTGATCGGCAATGGTCAATGTATCCGGTGACTGAAAATAGCTCCAATTTAAATAGACTGCAACACACAGCATGAGACCAATCACGCCATACACAGCACCGCGCCTCTTTAAGGATACCATGATCTTCCCTCCTATTGACTCAGCTTTGATACAGATATGCAATCGCTGGAAATTCCACACAGGGCAGAAACCGCATGAACGATTTGCAATCGAACGGCATCATCGTCCGCCCCTTCGCATAGAACTACCGCACCTCGAAACGTCGGATACTTGCTCTTAATTAAAATCGGTACTTCTCCATAGTTTCCATCCGATAAAATAGACGTTGTGCTCTCATACGATTCATTGCTGTCGTTGTCGGTCGACTGACTTGATTTGCTGACATCCGCCGCATAGACGGACTCTTCCCCAGTTTCCAATGACAGCAATACGGTAACGCGCCCCGCTCCGTCAATCTGCGACAGACTATCCGCCACAGACTGTTGAAACGCCTGCAAATCAAATCCGTTGTCTGAATGTTCCGCCTCTTGCTCTTGCGCATTCGATGTAGGCTGCATATTAGAAGTCAATAGCAATAAGACACCGACCAGAATCACAAGCAAAAAGTATTTATATCGTCCTAAAATACGTGAGGCCCACACCTGCCACGCTTGCGCTTCCTGTTTCATTGTATGAAGATGCAATCAGCCGATATACCAAGCTGTTGGGCAAGTGTCTGCCTAAGCTGCGACAAATCTGTATTTCCTTCTTGTTTTAAGGAAATCTGCGTAATCACAACTTGGTTATTCGTCTGAATCTGCGCGGATACCTGTGCCTGACACGAAACACCGCTCTGCTGCGCAAGCTGCTCCACATAATCGGCGGTCTCTGCTTCGATTTCTCGGATCATTTCTTGCTGAAACAGCTGTGTACTGTTTTCCATCTGTGTGGTCTCTATTTTAGGAAACAGATCTCGAAATCGCTGCGGTGCGTATTTCTGCATAGGAATAACGAGCGATACAATCAAGATTAAACCAGTTCCCATCCGAAGCACCTCCTTCGTTGCACCTTCCGGCACAACCGCCAATACGACTGCACCAAACAAAGAAGCGGCTGTAACACTTAAAATAATCTGGCGCAGCAGGTCAATCACGTTGTCATCACCACCGAATACACTAGCTCAAAAAACAAAATGGCTGAACAGCTTCCTAACATGCCTAAAATCATGCCCATGCTGTCCGCAATACCATCGGCAAGCCCGCTGAGCGATTTGGGGCAAATCGGTGACAGAACAGCCGCGCCAATTTTGAACACCAAGTAATTCACACCAATCCGCAAAAACGGCACGAGACAAATCGCACAGATACACAGCATTCCAAAGACTCCCAAAGAATTTTTGAGAATCACAGCTCCCGCCAGAACAGAATCTGCCGCACCGGACAAGATGTTGCCAACGAGCGGCACAGAGGAATTCAGTGCAAATTTTGCCGCTTTTACCGTTCCTGCATCCATTCCGTGACTGACCGATCCGGAAATTGTGATATAAAAGAAAAATAACGTCAGCAGCAGCTTTAGGGAACTGACAATCAGCCATTTGATACACGCTGCCAATCGTGTCAGCATATCATTTCCAATCGCTGTATTGACGGTAATAATTGCAACATACGCAGATACTGCAGGAATATATACGCCGGTGATCAAAGAAATACAAAAATCCAGCGCGAACATCGTGCCGCTGTATACCAAGGCGGCAGAAGCAGGCGCTCCGGTCAAACTGATTGCCGTCGTCATGACTGGCAGCATGGATTTTGAGAAGATCTGTATCTGTTCTGTCGTCTCCCGACATAAGCTAGTCAGTCCGGTAAGCGTTTGATAAACAGCAGCCGTCATCCCCAGTGCTCCCGCCAGCTGTAAAATCAGTGGAGAAATCCGCGATGTTTTGGAAAAGCTCTCCGCACAGCTGCACAAAATCATAACGACAGCAGCACCTGTCAGCGCAGCAACCGCTTCGGCAATGGCGCCCCGCTGCTGCGTTTGCGTCTGGCATAGGATCTGAGAAATTGTCTGTGTCAAATCTTTGCCCTCGGACAGCTCGTCTAACAAGGTTTGGTCCTCGCCACTCAAGGAACGCCGCATGGATGCCTGTCCCTGTATCTGCTGATCGGAAAACATATCCGTCGCATATGCCGGTCTCTGTGCAACGCATAGACAAAGACAGAGACAGACAATCACAGCAATTCCAAAGCGTTTCATACCTCCGCTCCTTTTTTATTACAGCAGCATGGATTCCAGCAAGGCAAAGACTTCCCGCATGAGCGGAATGCACACAGCAATAGCAGCGATGACGCCCGCCAGCTCCAATTTGCTGCCCAGCGCACTTTCTCCCGCGTCTTTGCATACCTGCGCCGTGATATGCACAATAACCGCAATGCCAACTGCCTTAATAACCGGCACGTACAGATTTTTTGTCATTCCCGCTGCGTTTAAAAAGCCAGACAGCACCGCAAAAATTTGTTCTATCGGCTCTAAAATTGCATACAGCAAAAGCAGCCCGCACGCGAGAGCAGTCAAAATGCCGAATACCGGCGAAATCGGCCGCAAAAACGCAGCAAATAATGCGCCGCAGACCGCCAACGCTGCCAATTTAAAAATCAAATACATGTTGAATCAACGTAAACAGCTCACTGATTTTCTGTACAATGAGCATCATCACAACAATGAGTCCCGCCAGCGTGGTCATCATCGCCTGCTCTTCTCGTCCAGAACGAACAAGCAGCTGATTGAGCACGGCGACCAAAATACCCACTGCGGCAATTTTAAAAATCAAATCCACTTCCATACGCATGTATCAAATCAAAATCAGCACCAGCAGAATACCTGTCGCCACGCAGCAGGTGCGGTACACATTTCCTTTGCTTTTCATCTCGGTAGAAGCAATGTCCAGCTGTCTGGTCAATCGCGTTTTTGTGTAGGAAATACTGTTGAGCTGTGCCTGCACATCATATTTTCCGATAAATTCTGATAAATCGCACAAAATGAGGATGTCCTCTTCTTTCAGTCCGACAAAGGTTCCGTATTCCCGCATGGCTTTCATCCATTTGAATGTCATAGACAGCCCGTCATCGTGCTGCATCATTTGCTGCATAGGCTGAAATAACCCGGAAATACTGTCGCGTGAGTCTGCCGCCAGCTTTGCCACAATATCCGGTATGCTCGTCAAATGAAACGAAAGCTCCGCGGAAATCAGATCCAACGCAGACAGCATATCGCCTAACGCGATTACCCGCCTGCGAAAATGTCGTCTTTGTGTCATTCCAATACCGGTAAACGAACCAATCACCAACAATACACCCATGATTTTTAACATTCCTGTTCGTCCTTTCTATTTGCTAGACAATCCGCGTCACTTGATGCCGCTGTTCGATACAAAACACACGGGTAAAAATCTTTCGTTCCTGCAATCGCTGGTACAATGGGCGAAGCTGAAAATCTTCCAAATTCCATGCATGTGCCGAAGCGAGCACCGCCGTGCCACAGTGCGCCGCGCATTCTGCGGCAAAGATATCTGCTTCTGATGTAATCTCATCCAAAACAAGCACCTGCGGCGACATCGTCTTGACCAACATCATAGCCGCCTGCGCTTTGGGACATCCATCTATTACATCGGTATGCCCGCCGACATCAAATTGAGGAACACCGTGATGCAGTGCCGCCAGTTCTGACCGCTCATCTGCAATAGCGGTACGAACGTGCGCATTAGACAGCTGACGGGCAATATCGCGCAGAAGGGTTGTCTTTCCACAACCGGGCGGAGCCAAAAACAAAGCATTGTGTAAGTGCGTTCCATCGGACAGCTGCTGCAGCAGTTCCGGCGAAGCAACTCCTTTGATCTGGCGGGCGATGCGAATATTGAGCGAGGAAATATTGCGAAAGGAAATCATATTTCCATCCTGCACGGCGGTCTGTCCGCACACGCCGATGCGATGGCCGCCGCGCATGGTCAAAAATCCCTGCCGCAAGCTGTCCGCACAGGTATGAATTGAATACTCTGCCGCCCGTTCCAAGGTATTTTGAATTTCTGTCTCACGAAAAACGGCATCTCCTATACGCTGTTCCTTTCCGTCTACGACAAGATACATCGGCTGTTCCACACGCAGACGCAATTCTTCACTTTGCAGCTGTGTCTCCATCGGCAGCCGCTGCAAGGCCTGCCTCCGCTCCAAAAGCAGACAGGCGCAGGCTTGTTTGAGCCGCTGTTCCATATTCGCCCTCCTCTCTGATAGGATGTTGATTCAGCTTATGTGCACTGCCTCTGTGGTAGAACGAAAACCGAGAGAATTTTTCAGAAATTTGTGCAAAAGTTATCCAATTACAACTTTTGCATTCTCTCGGAATTCTTTGCATAATTATTGATTTTCGTAAAAAAAGATTCCAAAGGTATTGTGAAAATTCCTCAAATATTGTATTATAAGATTAGTTGGTTTATCTAAAAAGATATTGTTGATTGATTGGTTTGTGTAATTACAATGTTTTATTGATATTAGGAGGATATTTTCATGTATCAAATTCTTGAAAAGCGTCGTTTGAGTTCAAACGTAGTCCTGCTGGTCATCGATGCACCGTATGTTGCAAAGAAGGCTGAGCCGGGTCAGTTTATCATTCTCCGCGTTGATGCGGATGGCGAGCGTATCCCGCTGACCATCTCTGCCTACGACCGTGAGAAGGGTACCATTACGATTGTTGTCCAGGAAGTTGGCGCAACGACCATGAAGCTGGGTCAGCTCAATGAGGGCGACTGCCTGCATGACTTTGTCGGTCCGCTGGGCAAGGCTTCTGAATTCGACGGCATCAAGAAGGCTGCTGTTGTCGGCGGCGGTCTGGGCTGTGCTATCGCGCTGCCGCAGGCACAGAAGCTGCACGACATGGGCGTTGACGTAGATCTGATCGCAGGCTTCCGCAACACAGACGCTATCATTCTCGAGGACGAGATGAAGGGCGCATGTTCCAGACTGACTCTGGTAACCGATGACGGTTCCAACGGTCACAAGGGCTTTGTTACCGACGCTCTGAAAGAGCTGATTGAGGCTGGCAACAAGTACGACATTGTTATTGCTATCGGTCCGATGATTATGATGAAGTTCGTCTGCAAGACGACCGAGCCGTATGGCATCAAGACCATCGTTTCCATGAACACGATCATGGTTGACGGCACCGGCATGTGCGGCGGCTGCCGTCTGACTGTTGGCGGCGAGACCAAGTTCGCTTGTGTAGACGGTCCGGACTTCGACGGTCATCAGGTTGACTTCGATGAGGCTATGCGCCGTTCCGCTATCTACAAGCCGCAGGAGCAGGCTGCTAGAGAGCACCAGTGCAATCTCATGAAAATGGAGGTAAAGTAAAGATGGCAAAGCCGAATATGTCCCCAGTTAAGAATCCGATCCCAGAGCAGGATCCGAACGTAAGAAACAAGAACTTCCTGGAAGTTTCTCTTGGTTATGATGAAGCTACCGCAGTGGACGAAGCAACCCGCTGCTTGAATTGTAAGAACAAGCCGTGCGTTGGCGGCTGCCCGGTAAACGTACAGATTCCGGACTTTATCTCCCTGATTAAGGAAGGCAAGTTCCTCGAAGCAAACGCGAAGATCAAGGAAACCAGTTCCCTTCCGGCTGTCTGTGGTCGTGTATGCCCGCAGGAGAGCCAGTGTGAGAGCAAGTGCGTGCGCGGCATCAAGGGCGAGCCGGTTGGCATTGGCCGTCTGGAGCGCTTCGCTGCTGACTATGCAATGGCACATCCGTCTAACGATCCGATTGAAGTACCGGAATCCAACGGTCACAAGGTTGCTGTTGTCGGTGCAGGCCCTGCTGGTCTGACCTGTGCAGGCGATCTGGTAGCAAAGGGCTACGATGTCACCGTATTTGAAGTACTGCACACCGCTGGCGGCGTGCTGATGTACGGCATTCCAGAGTTCCGTCTGCCGAAGGCAATTGTACAGAAGGAAATCGACACTCTGAAGGCAAAGGGCGTAAAGTTCATGCTGAACTTCGTTGTCGGCCGTACCGAGACCATCGACGACCTGTTTGCTGCTGGCTACGAGGCTATTTTCGTAGGTTCTGGCGCTGGTCTGCCGAACTTCATGCGCATCCCGGGCGAGGGCTTCAACGGCGTTTACTCTGCAAACGAGTACCTGACCCGTGTTAACCTGATGAAGGCATACAAGGAAGATTCCGACACCCCGATCTACCACGCAAAGCGCGTCGCTGTATTTGGCGGCGGCAACGTAGCAATGGATGCTGCTCGCTGCGCAAAGCGTATGGGTGCTGAGGAAGTATATATTGTATACCGTCGTTCCGAGGCTGAGCTTCCGGCACGTAAGGAAGAGGTTCACCACGCAAAGGAAGAGGGCATCATCTTCAAGCTGCTGGCTAACCCGATTGAAATTTACGGTGATGATGATTTCCACGTAAAGAGCGTACATATCCAGAACATGGAGCTGGGTGAGCCGGATGCTTCCGGCCGTCGTCGTCCGATCCCGATTGAGGGCAGCACAGACGTTCTTGATGTTGATGCTGTTATCGTTGCAATCGGTACTTCCCCGAACCCGCTGATCCGCACCACGACCCCGGGTCTGGAAGCAAACCGCAAGGGCTGCATCGTAGCTGACGAAGTTGGCGCAACCTCCAAGGAAGGCGTATTCGCAGGCGGCGACGCTGTTACCGGCGCTGCTACCGTTATCCTGGCAATGGGCGCTGGCAAGAAGGCTGCTGCTGCTATGGACGAGTACATTCAGAACAAGAACAAGTAGTCTGATCTGAAGATAAAGTAATCCCCCGCCGGTTTTCGGCGGGGGATTTTTCGTCTTTATGTAGGACGCGGAGCAGATAGCACACGCCCTCTGGTTGTATCCTGCGCACGGCAATACAGGTGTTGCCGTGAATTTCACGTCAACAAACGCAGAACCCCCGACACAGTTTTCCGTGTCGGGGGTTCGTTTGCGTTTATACAAATTACTTATGCTCTTCGATGTACTTCATCAGGTCGCCGATGGTTACCATCTTTGTAGCTTCTTCGTCCGGAATCGTTACGCCGCACTCTTCCTCCAGATCCATCATCAGCTCAACGATGTCGAGGGAGTCAGCCTGCAGATCTTCCTTGATCTTGGTGTCCATGGTCAGGGTGCTTGCATCTACGTCGAACTTGTCAGCCAGCATTTCGCAAATCTTCTCAAACATAATGTGTTCTCCTTTTTCAGTTATCAGTTATGTATTTTCATAAAAAACGCCGATTTTCCGGAATTTTTCATATCGCTGTGTTTGTAATTCCTGTTCAGACATCGCGGACAATCGCTTGAGCGATGCCACCAGCGTTGCCTTGATATTTTTGAAGTACGCCGCCTGTGTCATTCCTTCTTTAATAATACCCTCAATCATGCCAAATTGCAAGAGATCCTCCGCAGTAATATGCAGCGCTTGTGCCGCATCCAGTTCGCGGGATGCATCCTTCCAGAGAATACTCGCGCAGCCGCGCGGAGAAATGACGGAATAAATGGCATTCTGCATCATATATACCTCGTTGGCAACTGCGATGCCCAATGCGCCGCCGCTGCCGCCCTCTCCGGTCACAACCGAGATTACCGGTACTTTCAGTCCCATAAACTCATAGAGGTTGCGTGCGATGGCTTCGCCCTGCCCGCGCTCTTCTGCGCCAACGCCGCAGAATGCACCTGCGGTATCCACAAAGCAGATAATCGGGCGATGGAACTTTTCCGCCTGCTTTGCCAATCGCAGTGCCTTGCGATAGCCTTCTGGATGCGCCATGCCAAAATTAGCTTCAATATTTTGTTCTGTCGTGTGTCCCTTGCGCTGTCCAATGACCGTGACCGGCGTGCCGTTCAGCCGCGCAATGCCGGCACACATGGCATGATCTTCGCCATACAGACGATCACCATGCAGCTCCATGAAGTCGGTGAAGATTTCTTTTACAATATCGTCAATGTTCGGCCGTTCAATGTCGTGAATGACGGCCAGCTGACGAGCCATTGTTTTTTGATTCATTCTTCAAACCTCCTTTGCTTACTGGATAGCCGTGCAGAGACAATAACGATGTCAGTGTCTGCTTGAGTTCCTTTCGCGGAACAATGGCATCACAGAAGCCGTGTTCCAGCGTAAATTCTGCGGACTGGAAGGTAGACGGCAGCTTTTCGCCAATGGTTCCCTCAATGACGCGCCTTCCGGCAAATCCAACCGTTGCCTTCGGCTCTGCTAAGATAATATCGCCCAGCATGGCAAAGCTCGCCGTGACACCGCCGGTTGTCGGATCTGTGAGCACCGTAATATACAGCTGACCAGCTTCCGCCAGCTTTGCTGCCGCGCCGCTCACCTTTGCCATCTGGAGCAGAGAAAACATGCCTTCCTGCATTCGCGCGCCGCCGGAACAGGTGAACAAAATTACCGGCAGCTTGTGCTCTGCGCCGTATTCAAACAATCGCGTCAGCTTCTCGCCGACAACGCTTCCCATAGATGCCATCATAAAATGGCTGTCCATCACGCCGATACAAGTCTTGATTCCTCCAATCAGACACATACCGGTAACGACGGCATCTTCCATGCCGGTCTTTTCCTTGAGCATGGCGATTTTTTCCGCATATCCATCGAATTTCAGTGGATCAAGCGTTTGCAGCTGACCAAACAGCTCTGAAAATGTGTTCTTATCTGCAATCTGGCGAATCCGTGTCGATGCCAGCAGGCGGGCATGTGCACCGCAGTGCGGGCAGACGTACAGATTCTTGCCATATTTTACAGAATCCAACGGCGTGCCGCACATCTTGCAGAAATGACTCATCTCCTTTTTCGTTTTGATATGTTTGATTCGCTCAGAACTTTCTCGCGTCTTGTGAAACAAATCAATCAGCATATGATTCCCTCCCAGTCTGCATTACGCTTCATTGGATACGTCAAATACGCCGTTTTCCATCGAATTGGTGTTGAAATCAGCACGTTCAAATGCATCAGACAGCAAAACAGACAGCTGTCGGTCTGTATTCGTCACGATACCTTCAAACAGCATTTCAGACAGCGCACGCTTCATTCGAGCGGATGCCTGTTTGCGGTCCCCGCCAAACGTCATGAGCTTACAAATCATGCTGTCATAGAACGGCGGAATATGATAGCCTTGATAAATTGCGGTATCCACGCGCACACCAATGCCGCCAGCCAAGTGCATGGACGCAATCGTACCCGGACGCGGCCGAAATTCTGCATCCTCCGCATTGATGCGGCATTCAATCGCGTGTCCCAACATTGGGACATCCCGCTGTTCAAAATCCAGTGATTCTCCCGCTGCAATGCGGAGCTGCCATGCAACCAAATCCAAACCGGTAATTTCTTCCGAAATGCCGTGCTCGACTTGAATGCGTGTATTCATCTCACAGAAATAAAAATTCTGCTGGTCATCCACCAAAAATTCTACCGTGCCCGCGCTGGTATATCGCGCCCGTTTGGCAAGCGCAACGGCACACTGGCACATTTTTTGCCGCTGTCCATCAGACAGAAAGGCAGACGGTGCTTCTTCGATGAGCTTCTGATGTCGGCGCTGAATCGAGCACTCCCTGTCATACAGATGCACGGTGTTTCCGGCTTGATCTGCTAAAATTTGTACTTCGATATGGCGCGGCTGTGCAATATACTTTTCGATGTATAATCTGCCATCGCCAAAGTTGGTAATGGCTTCACCGGATGCCGACTGATAGGCTTCCTCCAGCTGTTCCGGACGTTCTGCGACACGAATGCCTTTGCCACCGCCGCCAGCGGATGCCTTGAGCATAACCGGATAGCCGATTTTCTGTGCCCACTCGCTCGCTTCTTCCAACGAACAAACAACACCGTCGGAACCTTCTGCCAGCGGCACGCCAGCTTCTTTTGCCAGTGCACGCGCCTGTACTTTATCACCGAGCAGCCGCATGGACTGTTCAGACGGGCCGATAAATGCCAAGCCATTCTGTGCACAGGCGTGAGCGAATTCCGGATTTTCCGACAAAAAGCCGTATCCCGGATGAATGGCCTGCGCGCCACAGCCCAAAGCTGCTTCTATGATATTATTGATATTGAGATAGCTTTCCTGCGGCTGTGCAGGGCCGATGCAATAGGCTTCATCGGCAATCTGCGCATGAAGCGATTCTTTGTCCGCCTCTGAATAGACCGCAACACTGATAATGCCGAGATCACGGCAGGCGCGAATGACGCGCACAGCAATTTCGCCGCGATTGGCAACCAATACCTTTGTAAACATACTCAGTCTCCGATGGCACAGGTAAAGATACCCTGAGCCGCTTTTTCTTCTCCGACCATCGCAACGCCCTCTGCCACGATGATCTTGCCGCGCTCCTTTACTACCTTGACATGCAGCGTCAACGTGTCACCCGGCAATACCTTGCGGCGGAACTTAATCTTATCCCAAGAGGCAAAATATCCGGTCTTTCCGCGAAATTCTTCACGGGAAAGAATTGCCGTTGCACCAGTCTGCGCCAGCGCTTCAATGATAAATACGCCCGGCATCACCGGATTGCCCGGAAAATGTCCCTTGAAAAACAGTTCGTCACCGGTTACATGCTTGATGCCGGTTACCATTCCCGCGTCTATGTCCATTTCCTCAATGGAATCGACCATCAACATAGGGTCTCTGTGCGGGATAATTTCCTTGATCTGTTCAATATTCAGCTTCATGAAATGTTCCTCACTCAATGACAATCAGCGGCTGATGATATTCTACCAGATCGCCATTTTCTACCAAAATTTTCTGCACCTTGCCATCACATGGGCTTTCAATCGCATTCATGGTTTTCATTGCCTCAATGATACACAAGGTCTGTCCTTTGGTTACGGTATCGCCAATAGAAACAATTGGCGGTTCTTCCGGTGCATTTGCCGCATAGAAGGTGCCAACCAACGGAGCAGAAACAACTGTACCAGAATACATTTCTTCTGGCTGCGCGGCATTTTCCTGTACTGGAGCCTGTGCTGCCGGTGCTGAAGGCATCGGCGCTGCACAGGCAACTTCAGCCGGTGCGTTTTCTACAGTAATCGAAAAGTTTCCCTCAGTTACCGTGACCTTTGACAAGCCCTGCTCTGCCGCATGACGCATCAATTCGAATGTGAATTCCTGTAAAGTTTTATCCATTTACAGCCTCTCAATCCGTGTATTTTTTAATCAAAATTGTCGCATTATGTCCGCCAAATCCCAAAGAGTTTGAAATTGCTGCGCGAACCTCTTTCTCTACCATCTGATTCGGCACATAATTCAGATCGCACGCTTCATCCGGCTGTTCATAATGAATTGTTGGCGGAATCTTGTTATCCTGTACAGCCAATGCACAGGCAATTGCTTCAATCGCACCGGCTGCGCCGAGCAGATGACCAGTCATAGACTTCGTAGAAGAAATCGCAACAGATTTTGCCTGTTCACCGAACGCCAGCTTGATGGCATTGGTCTCACACGCATCATTGACCGGCGTGGATGTACCGTGTGCATTGATGTAATCAACATCAGCCGGAGTCAAACCGCCGTCCTCAATGGCACTCTGCATCGCACGCTTCGGACCTTCACTGGTCGGATCTGGGCTAGTGATATGATAGGCATCACTGGTCGTACCGTAACCGGCAACCTCTGCCAAAATCTTCGCACCGCGCGCCTTGGCATGAGACAAACTCTCCAAAACCAGAACACCTGCACCCTCGCCCATAATGAAGCCATTTCTGCGCGCATCAAACGGGCAGCAAGCCTGTTCCGGATCTCCTGTGCTGCTCAATGCGTGCATGTTGGAGAAACCGGCAACGGCAATCGGAGCGATTGCTGCCTCTGCGCCGCCGACAACCGCAACATCCAAATATCCATGACGAATGGCGCGCATTCCTTCGCCAACCGCATGCGTTCCAGACGCACAAGCGCTGACCGGAGAAAAGCTAGAACCCTTCAGGCCAAAACGCATAGAAACATGTGCTGTCGCCATATTTCCGATAATCATCGGAATACAGAACGGAGAGACACGGTTCGGGCCGCGGTCTACCATTTTAATCTGTTCCTGCCCCAATGTCATAATGCCGCCGATACCGGAGGCCATCAGCGTACCAGCACGAAACGGATCGAAGTTTCCTTCTGTCAGACCGGACTGCTTCATTGCCTCCTCGGCAGCTACCATAGCAAACTGGCAGTACAAATCCATATGGCGTGCTTCTCGCTTTTCGATGACAGCAGATGGATCAAAGTCCTTGACTTCCGCTGCAACGCTCGCCTTGTAACCTGAAGCATCAAATCGTGTAATCGGTGCTACGCCGTTTTTGCCCGTCTGCAAGCCTTCCCAGTATTCTTTTACTGTATTTCCGATCGGTGTCACAGCGCCCATGCCGGTGATGACAACACGTTCCATATTGTTCCTCCTTGTTTTACCGCCAACACTCACAGTGCTGTACAGCCGTCTACGGACAGAACCTGTCCGGTGATATACGATGCCTTATCGGATGCCAAGAACGCAACTGCCTCTGCAATTTCTTCTGGCTTGCCGAATCGTCCCAGCGCAATGCGGGACTTGGCGTTTTCTTTTACTTCCTCAGACAGAGTGTCTGTCATATCTGTCTGAATAAAGCCCGGTGCAACTGCATTGACGCGAATGCCGCGAGTACCCAATTCCTTTGCTGCGGTTTTGGTCAGCCCAATCACGCCAGCCTTTGCTGCTGTATAGTTCGCCTGACCAAAATTGCCATGCATACCGGAAATCGAAGTGATATTGACAATACTGCCTGTCTTTTTGAGCATCATCTGTGCGCCGATGATGCTCGTCATGTAAAAGACGCTGTTCAGATTTGCCTGAATTACCTCATTCCACTTATCTGCACCAAGACGAATCATCAGGCCATCGCGCGTAATGCCGGCATTGTTGACTAACACTTCCGGCACACCAATCTCTGCCTTGATTTTCTTTGCTGCTTCCTGGCAAGCATCAAAATCGGATACATCCCAAGCCATCGGATATGCTTGCACGCCAAGAGCACAGCATTCCTCTGCGACTGCTTCTGCCTTCGCTACATTGGATACACAGTTGATGACAACGTCATAGCCTTCTGCTGCCAACTTCTTGACAATAGCAGCACCAATTCCGCGGGAGCCGCCAGTAATAATTGCAAGACTCATTGTTTTCCTCCGTTTATATTAGAGAAGAAGCGCTGCGCAGACGCTTCTCTGCCTCTTCTACCATGTTGTGAATAATATCACGGCAAGTGGACGGTTCATTGACTAAACCAGCAATCTGACCAGACATAAACGTACCCTCTTGGAAATTGCCGTCCTGTACTGCCTTGCGCAGAGAACCTGCGGTCAAGGTTTCAATTTCTTCCAGCGTGCGTGTTTCGATATGACCTTCCATCTTTAGCAGTTGTCTGGATAGCGGTGTCTTGAGCGAGCGCACCGGATGACCGGATGCCTTGCCAGTGATGACCGTTGAAATATCTCCCGCCTTGAATATCAGATCTTTATATTTCTGAGAAATGTGGCACTCCTCTGCTGCCAGAAAGACAGTACCACACTGTACGCCTTCTGCGCCGAGCATACGAGCAGCTGCCAATCCGCGGCCATCTGCAATGCCGCCCGCTGCGATAACCGGAATATTGACAGCATCTACAACCTGCGGCAGCAAAGCCATCGTCGTTGTCTCGCCAATGTGACCGCCGGACTCCATGCCTTCTGCGATAACGGCATCGACGCCCAGACGTTCCATGCGCCGCGCCAATGCAACGGAAGCGACAACCGGAATGACAGCTGTGCCCGCTTCCTTCCACTGCTTGATATATTTGGACGGAGAGCCTGCACCGGTTGTGACAACCGGAATTTTCTCATCAATGACGAGCTGTGCCACATCGTCCGCATTCGTGCTGAGCAGCATAATATTCAGCGCAAACGGCTTATCCGTCATACTCTTTGCTTTCTTTACTTCCTCTCGAATTACTTCAATCGGTGCTGCACCTCCTGCAATGATGCCGAGACCGCCTGCATTAGAGACTGAAGCTGCCAGATAGCCGTCTGCAATCCATGCCATCGCACCCTGAAATACTGGGTGCTCAATATGTAATTGTTCCGTAATTCTTGTATGCATTCGCTTCTCCTTCCTACATTTGAATCAAAATAGCGCCATACGTCAAACCGCCGCCAAAACCGACAAAAATTGCTGTTTGTCCCGGCAGCAGAATTCCGTCACGCCGCATCTGATCCAAACAGATCGGAATAGAGGCGCTCGATGTGTTGCCCACCTTATCTAAATTGCTGAAAATTTTCTCCATCGGCACACCGTATCGACGGGAGACCATCTCCAAAATACGTGCATTTGCCTGATGAGGAACGACCCAATCCACTTGACTTATATCGATACCCGCTTTTTTCAGCACGCCATCAATCGCATTAGGCACTGCCTTCGCCGTAAAGCGAAAAACAGCGTGACCGTCCATCTTCAAAAAAGCAATCTGCCGATTTCCCTGCTTATGCAGCGTGTTGCACGGGGTAAACGCCTGCGCAAGCAGAGCATCGCCCTTTGCGCCCTCCGAGCGCATAAATGACGCGCGGATGCCGCTATTTTTCGTGTCGCTCCACGCATATACTGCTGCACCGGCGCCATCGCCAAACAAGCAGCAAACCGTGCGGTCGGTATAATCCACGATTTGGCTCAGGACCTCTGCACAGACAATCAGCACGTGTTTTGCCTTGCCGCTGCGCAAAAAGCTGTCCGCCACATCCGATGCATAAACAAAGCCGGAGCAGGCGGCGGTGAGATCAAATGCAAAAGCATGATCTGCACCGATCGCAGCCTGAAGCCGGCAGCTCAGCGATGGTGTAAAACTGTCAGGGGTTACCGTGCAGGCAATAATGAGATCAATCTCTTCCGGCGAACATCCAGAATCTGTCAGTGCTCGCTGTGCCGCAGGCAACGCAATATCGAATACCGATTGATTCACTGCGATGCGCCGCTCGTGAATGCCTGTATGCGAAACGATCCATTCGTCTGTCGTATCAACCATTTGTGTCAACATATGATTTGTCAGACGCGTTTCCGGAAGGAAGCTGCCCGTTCCTATTAAAATCGTGCCGATTACCGTCACTTCCCTTCTGCCTGCCAGCCGATATGCCGGCCGAAAAGCGTATAAAATATTTAGATTGACAAACTTAGTAGAGTTTATTATAATTGAGAACACCTGAGTTGTCAATCACTTTTGGCAAAAACATCGAATAAAGTACACTTATTGTACAGGAGGTTGAATAAAATGGAAGCAGTTGCATTGTTCCCTGGACAGGGCGCACAGTATCCAGGCATGGGAAAGACCATTTACGAAAACAGCGAAGGCGCACGCCAGATCTTCAAGCAGGCGAGCGGTGTTTGCGGATATTCTATTTCAGAGCTGTGTTTCAACGGCACAAAAGAAGATCTGTCTCGCACAGTAAACAGTCAGATTGCCATTTTTACTTGCTCCATGGCAGCTTTGCGCGCTTTGCAGGAGCGCGGCATGATGGTACAGGCATGTGCCGGTTTTTCTCTCGGTGAATACACTGCTTTGACGGCCTCTGGCATTCTGTCTCTGGAGGATGGTCTGCGTCTGGTTCGCCGCCGCGGTGAGCTGATGCAGAAAGCTGCTGATCAGACCGACGGCTGTATGGCGGCCGTTTTGGGCTTACAAGACGATGTCGTTGAAAAAATTTGTTCTGAGACAGAAGGTTTGGTTTTGCCGGTAAACTATAACTGCGATGGCCAGCTGGTTATCGCCGGTGAACGCGCTGCCGTAGAAGCTGCTGCCGCTTCGTGCAAGGAAGCCGGTGCCCGCCGCGCCGTGCCGCTCGCTGTGTCCGGTGGATTCCATACGGCTCTTATGGCTCCGGCCGCCGCAAAACTGCGCGACTTTGCTCAGACCTTGACATTCCATGCACCGACTCTGTCGATGTACACCAATACAACCGGCGCGCTGCTCAACACAACGGATTATCCAGCATATCTGGAGCAGCATATGATTTCCCCTGTCCGCTGGAAGCACTTGATTCACACGATGATTGCAGACGGATACCACACGGCATTAGAGATCGGTGTGGGAAAAACACTGACTGGATTCTCGCGCAGAATTTCCAAAGAAATGTCATGCAAAACCGTAGAAACTATGGAATCTGTCATTTCTATCACAGAATAATAGAATCTATTTGACTATTTGACAAAAAGCGGATATACTTAAAAAAGGCGGGTTTTCTCTCCCGCCTTTTCTTTTTATGTATTGATTTTTTTGATTCCGACTAGGAGGAATATTTTGTCTAACGAACTGAAAGAGAGCATAGAAACAACCGAAGAAACCGGCATCCGCTTTGAGGACATGGAGTTATCTGAACCTGTCCTGCGCGCCATCCACGACATGGAATTTTCTCAGCCGACAGAAATTCAGGCACGTGCCATTCCGGCAGTGATGTCCGGCAGAGATATTATTGGTCGTTCTCACACCGGCACCGGTAAAACCATGGCATTTGGCGTACCGGCTGTCGAATACTGTATTCGCAATCCCGAATGCCGTGACACCATGGTTCTCGTCCTGTGTCCGACCCGTGAGCTTGCCATGCAGGCTTGTGATGAAGTGCGCAAGCTGACTCGATACACTCACAGCATCCGTGCTGTTCCGGTATACGGCGGTCAGCCGATTCAAAACCAGATTCCGCAGCTGCGCCGCGGTGCAGAAATCGTCATCGGCACACCGGGTCGTGTGATGGATCACATTCATCGTCACACGCTCAAGCTGGATCATTTGGCAGCTGTTGTATTGGACGAAGCAGACGAAATGCTCAATATGGGCTTCCGTGAGGACATCGAGAGCATTCTTGCTTATGTTCCGGGCGAGCATCAAACCCTGCTGTTCTCCGCGACCATGCCGCAGGCAATTTTGGATATTACCGACCAGTATCAGAACGATCCGTTGCTCATTGAGACCAAATCCGGTCCGGAGCGCACCATGGACACCATCGAACAGTATTACTACGAAGTGCCGCTCGGCAGCAAGATGGATGCACTGGGTCTGCTCCTGCACACCCATCAGCCAAAACTGGCGATTATCTTCTGCAACACGAAAAAAATGGTAGAGGAACTGAATCGCTATCTGGCAGAGCACGGATTCCATTGCTCCATGCTGCACGGCGATATGCAGCAGGAAGCGCGTACCTCTGTCATGAATACCTTCCGTTCCGGCCGCACGCCGATCCTCATTGCAACCGATGTTGCTGCCCGCGGCATTGACGTCGATGATGTTGACGCCGTGTACAACTTTGACATTCCGCAGGATTACGAATATTACATCCATCGCATCGGCAGAACCGGCCGTGCAGGACGCTCCGGTAAGGCATACACGCTCGCTGCCGGTCGCCGTCAGGTATTCCAGGTTCGCGACATTTCCCGCTTTATCGGCGCAAAGATCGAAAACAAGCCGTTGCCGTGCACGCAGGATATTATTGACCGCAAGCAGGAAGAACTGCTCGCGGAGGCTCGCCGTCAGATTGCAAAGACCAGTGAAGCCTCTACCTGCAATCCGATGATTAAAAAGCTCATCGAAGAGGGATGCAGTCCGGAATGGCTGGCGGAGTGCCTGATGGAAATGCTGCTGCGCCGCGAGATGATGGATATTCCGGTACTGACCATGCCGAAGCCGGTAAATGGCAAGCAGAGTGGTAGCCCGCTCCCGCCTCCGCCGGAAGGATATGTTCGTCTGCGATTCAGTGTCGGCCGCTATCAGCGCGTGGCACCGAATCATATCGTTTCCGCTATTGCAACCGAAACACGCATTCCTGGCAAGCAGATTCAGAAAATCTATTGCTATGGCGAATACAGCTTGGTGGAAGTACCGAGCAAATACAAGAACGTCATCATTCAAAAGCTATCCGGCAAGAAAATTGGCGGCCATGTGACTGATGTTCGCCTGTACGACAACAAAAATCCGAAGGCATCGGCAAGAAATGCTGTAAAGCGCGGAAAGCCGCCGGAAAACCGAGACAACCGCAATCAGCACCACACGCATGTACGCAACGGCAGAAAATCGTCCGGCGGCAACCGCCCGCCGGTATCTGAGCACCGCCGCCGTGTTGCCCGTGAGCACGCACGCAGAAAAAACGGACGTCATGGTGAATAACTCAAAAACCGTTTTACAATAACATCTTCGTTCTAACAAGAAATCCCTTAGAAACGCCTAAGACTGCATGCAGTTTTGGGCGTTTCCTTTTCCCGACACAAAATAAAGGCTTGTCCTTTTGTTTATTTTCCACTATAATAAACAGTAGTCATTTCACAAACAAAGGGGGATTCTGCTATGTCAGAAATTAACAAAGAATCTTGTCCCATGACAGTGTATTATCCGGATCTGTACAACTGGAACGGCGTTATGATGGACGCAGCGAGCTATGCCAAGCATCAGCAGCACAGTCAATCTGCGCCGGAACAAGCCGCTTCTGTTGCTGAGGAATCGACAGATACTTTGGATGCTATTTTTGATACGCCGCAGGATCTCCGTCAAATCGCCGCCAATGCGATTCAAGAAGATGCCGAAGAGGAATCGTCTGAAACCAGCTATGAGTGGAAAATCCAGACACAGCAGCTGTTGCTCGAAGCACCGAAAACGCGGTATACCGGCTCTGGTTCTTATCGTGGTTCCGGCTCGTTTGTTTCCTCGTCTTATCTCTCCTCCTATTTGTCATCTTATAAAACGTCGCAGCGTTCCAGCGGTTCGTTTCGATTATCATCCAGCAGTCTGGCCACTTGCTCTACGCTGGGCGGTTACGGATTGGATTTAATCTGATATGCAGGCGTTCGTTTCCAACTGGACACGCCCCTATACCGTGCGCTGTCCTGACAGACCCTATGAGATGACGGATTATGATTTACTGACCACTGTGCTGTCCGCCCTGTTGTGGCGGCGGGAAAACGGGTCGATTCGCATGATTACGGATGATACCGGCGCACAATACTACCGTTCACTTGGCTTGACAGAACTTTGGGACGGTGGTATTTTTACACAACTCAATAATATTCCGCAAACCATCGATCCCTGTACGTTTTGGGCAGCAGGGAAACTATATGCGCTGGCATCTGTTCCGTCTCCCTGTGTCATGCTGGATACCGATTTTATTGTCTGGCATTCACTTGCCGCGCATTGGAACAAAGCACTCGCCGTGATTCATCGAGAACAACTGCACCCGGATATTTACCCAGATCCCTCTGTGTTTGTCTTAGATGCTTCGTATCAATTTCCTTCCGATTGGAATTGGAAGGCACAGGCGTGCAATACCGCTCTCACCTATTTCGGTGATGAGGCACTCCGTAAAACCTACGTCCGGCAAGCCATGAATTTTATGCAGGCAACGCGCGGACAAGATGGTTTAATTTACATGGTATTCGCGGAGCAGAGACTGCTTGCTATGTGCGCCGAGTCTCTTTCCGTTCCTATCTATGCGTTTTCGACAGAACAAGACTTGTTTTCGGAAAAACAGCGCGATTTTACCCATGTATGGGGATTCAAGCAAGCTATGCAGGAACAGCCCATTCTGCGTGAAGCGTTTTGCAGCAAATGCGCTCTGCGCCTTCAGCAGGATTTTCCCGCTTACGCAAAGCGATGTGCAGACATTCCTATGTTACAGCAATATTTTTAACAGCAGCCTTTATTTGTGCATTTTGCACAAATAAAGGCGTTGTTTTTCTCACTGTATAAACCAACTGTATCAATTGACTTTATGCAAAAATCATTTATGATTAAAAGTAGAAATATAATTGATAAGGTGGTCATCCTATGATTTATACTGTTACGTTTAATCCGTCTTTAGATTATTCCATTCGTATTGATGATTTTGCATTCGGCGGACTCAATCGCATCGGCGAAGAAGCGATCCGTGTTGGCGGCAAAGGCATCAATGTTTCTATTGTTCTCAACAGCTTAGGAATAGAAAATACTGCCCTTGGCTTTGTCGCAGGCTTCACCGGTGAGCACATCGAAGAAGAAATGAAACGTCTTGGATGTGCCACACAGTTTACACAGCTTCCAGAGGGATTTTCCCGTATCAATGTCAAACTGAATAAGGTTTCTGAGCCGCAGACCGAGATGAACGGACAGGGACCCAGCGTTTCGCCGAAAGAGTGTCATCAGTTTATTGACCGTCTCCAGCGAACAATCAAAGCAGGAGACAACTTGATTCTTTCTGGCAGCATTCCGCGTAGTATGCCGCGCGATATGTACGAAAGAATCTTGGAAATCATAGATACAGAACATGTTTTGGTCATTGTAGATACCAACAGCGACTTACTGCGGCGCACGCTTCCGTATCATCCGTTCCTCATCAAGCCAAACCTGATTGAGTTAGGTGAAATCTTTGGACGCACGCTGACAGAATATGATGATATTGTCGGCTGTGCGATGCACTTACAAGAGGAAGGCGCCCGCAATGTGCTGGTTTCCATGGGCGCTGACGGTGCGATTCTCGTCACAGAAGACGGACAGGTATTCTCCTCTCCTGCACCGAAGACGGATGATCTCGCGCTGGAGCTGGTCGATGTCAACGGCGCAGGCGATGCAATGGTTGCTGGATTTTTAGCCGGTTATTTGGATCGTCACAGCATGGTAGATGGCTTCGCCAAGGGATTGGCAGCCGGTTCTGCAACGGTTTATACTGCGGGTCTGGCAGATGAGAAACAAATCAATCTGATTGCTCAGCGCAAGTAACGGAAATATTGTTTGTTTTTATAATCAGTGTACATTTTTGTACACTGATTATTTTTATGTGTAAAACTATTGTGTTTTCCAGAACAACGTGATATACTATTGAAAACTATTTAGATTGACACATTCTCGTTGATATAAAAGGAGCACATGATTTTGAACTTACCTCAAATTTCTATTGGTGGACTTCATCCCAAACTGCCGGTCATTCAGGGCGGCATGGGTATCGGTATTTCCCTCTCCGGCTTGGCATCGGCTGTTGCCAACGCAGGCGGTATTGGTATTATCTCTGGTGTACAAATCGGTTTTCGCGAGCTCGATTTTGAAAAAGATCCCGTGTCTGCAAATATTCGTGCCATCGGCAAAGAACTGCGCCGTGCAAGGGAGCTTACACCGAACGGAATCATCGGTATGAATTTTATGTCCATCGATGCGCATTACGCGGAATATGTCACAGAAGCTGTCAAACAAGGAGTAGATGTGATTATCTCCGGTGCAGGTCTGCCGCTCACATTGCCCGAACTGACAGCGGGAAGTCAGACACGCATTGTCCCAATTGTCTCTTCCGCCCGTGCCTGCCGGTTAATTCTGACCAAATGGCTGCGCAAGCACAACCGCTTTCCGGATGCCGTTGTGGTGGAAGGTCCGCTTGCTGGCGGTCACCTCGGCTTTAAACTGGATGATCTGTATAACGGCACCAATCAAACACTGGAGCAGGCACTTGCAGACGTTGTCGCGTATATCCGCAAATTTGAACAAGAACACCATGTTTCTATTCCGATTTTTGCCGCAGGTGGCATCATGGATTACACGGATGTTCAGCGCATGTTGGAAATCGGCGCTTCCGGTGTGCAGGTCGGCTCTTCCTTCGTCACAACCAAAGAATGTGATGCTTCTGACCGATTTAAGCAGGCATATTTGGACGCACACCCAGAGGATGTTCGGATTATCAAAAGCCCCACTGGATTTGCTGCTCGTGCAATCAATACCAAATTTGTCCAGCAGGCATACGATCACGGCGGTATTCCCGTACAGCATTGCTTCCGCTGTATGCCTGAAATCTGTCATCCCGCCACGACACCGTATTGTTTGTCTCAAGCGCTGTTTGATGCAGCACGCGGCGAAAATATGGGCGGATTGGTATTCTGCGGCGGTCGCGTCGGTGAACTGCACGAAATCGTCACCGTACAGCAGGTCATGGATCGCTTGACAAAGCCTTCGATCATGTAATTTTTTCTCAAAGAAGAAACTCCCGTATCTATGGTTTATATCATAGATACGGGAGTTTTTACGTATGGTGTGGGCGAATGCGCTTCAGTTCCGCCATAAATGAATCAACATCGTCAAAGTCTCGATAAACAGAGGCAAACCGGATATATGCCACCTCGTCAATATCAATCAGACGTTCCACCACCATCTCACCGATGGTCATGGAGGATACTTCATCTTCCAACTGATCGTACAGTTCTTTTTCAATATCACTGAGTAAATCGTCCATCTGTGCCTTTGTGACCGGGCGCTTTTGACAGGCTTTGAGAATGCCACGCATGAGTTTTTCCCGGTCGTATTGCTGGCGCGAACCATCTTTTTTTATCACCATGAGTGAACGAGATTCGATAGTCTCATATGTCGTAAATCGCTTACTGCATTTTTGGCAGATACGGCGGCGGCGAATGCTCTCCCCATCGACAGTCGGACGGGAATCAATGACTTTGCTCTCTGTATATTTGCAATACGGGCACTTCATATCATGTTCACTCCTTCAATTTTTCAGAAACGCTTTCTTTATAAAGAATACCATATTTTCGCATGAAAAAAAAGACCGGACAGATAAAATCTGTCCGGAATTGCAATCAATGCTTCTTTTTTCTCTGCTTTCTCGAGGTTTTCTTCGGCGTAACTTTCTTTGCAGGTGCTGGCTGCGGTGCAGCAATCGGCTCTGCCTTCTCTTCTTCCGCCTCCGGTGCCTCTTCCGTCTTTTCCGGCTGCGGCTTTACAGCCTTCTTTTCCGAAGTCTTAGAGACCTTTTTCTGTGCCTTTTCCTTTCTGTTCTTGCGTGCCATACCGCGGTACTTGGACCAGAATGCGCCGGACAGGAACATAGACGAATATGCACCTGCGATGATGCCGATAATCATCGGCAGCGTAAACTGACGCAGGCTGGTGACACCAAAGATAAAGATCATGCCAACCGTAAGCAGTGTCGTAACGGATGTATTGACAGTACGACCGACCGTCTGCCAGATACTCTTTTCTACGGTATCTTCAAACAGTTCGCGGCGTGCAAACTTTCGATTTTCACGGATACGGTCAAACACGATGATACTTGCGTTGATGGAATAGCCGAGAATCGTCAGTGCAACCGCAATAAAGGTCGTGTTAAACGGAATGCGAAAAATGACATACGTGGACAACACAACGAGCAGGTCATTTGCCAAACAGGTAATTGCTGCTAAACCAGAAGTTAACTCAAAGCGAATGGTGATGTAGATCATCATGAGAATGACAGCAACCAAAGCGGCTACAATCGCTTTGCCCTGCGTCTCTTTACCAATCGTTGCATTGACGTCGGAAATATTCTGCGTATCGTCATCGGACAGATTAAACTGTTTCTGCATCGCCTGTACGACCTGCTTCTGCTGATCGCTGTCCAGACGGGTGCACTTAATCAGAACCTCTTCGCCGTCATCGCCGGTCTTCTGTACCGAGGACGGCTCTATGCCAACAGCCTCCTGAACCAGTTCCGGAATCGTCTTGCTGGAAATATCGCTGGTTACTTCTTCGTGAATGTCAAAGGTCATGCTGGTTCCGCCGATAAAATCGACATCCATGTTAAACAAGTTTACGCCAAATGGAAGAGTGACCAAGCCGACGAGACCTGGCGCGATTGCAATCAGTGCAATCAATGCAAAAATCGGAAATCTTTTGATAATCGAAAACTTACCCTGTTTCATCGTCTTACATCTCCTCCTTTCTTTCTTTCTTCACACCATACCATTTCGGATTGGTGATGTGGAAATCTGCCATGCGCTGGAGCAGGAACTTTGTTACTGTAATTGCCGTGAACATAGACAGAACAACACCAATGCCCAGCGTGATAGCAAAGCCCTTAACCGTACCGGTGCCCATAAAGTACAGGACGAATGCGGCAATCAATGTCGTGACGTTAGAGTCCAAAATTGCCGAGAACGCGCGATGGAAACCAGCGTCAATGGCGCCGCGAATGGTCTTGCCGTTCTTCAGTTCATCTTTCATACGCTCAAAGATGATGACGTTCGCATCAACTGCCATGCCGATGGACAAAATAATACCTGCGATGCCCGGGAGAGACAGATTCACGTGTGCTACGGACAGAATGACCAGATCCAGCGCGGTGTAAAATACCAGTGCAATAGATGCCACAAAGCCCGGCAGGCGATAAATCAGGATCATAAACAGCATAACGAGCAGGACACCAATGCCGCCTGCCATAACGCTGGTAGACAGTGCCTTTTCGCCCAACTGCGGACCTACAGAGCTCATGCTGACCTCTTCCAGAGAGAACGGCAACTGACCAATATTGATCTGCTCCGCCAATGTCTTCGCGGTATCTGCGGTAAAGCTGCCGGAAATGACACAGCTGTCACCGGTGATGCCGGTCTGTGCATATTCGCTGCTGACAGACGGCTGAGACAGTACTTCATCGTCCATCTTAATGGCAATATAGTTCTTGCCGCTTTCCGCATTAGCTGCAGCTTTTGTGGCCTCTGTCCACTTCTCCTGCGCTTCATCGGTAAATGTTACCTGCACATAGTGTTCACTCGCCATGCTGGACTGCGAAATCTGACCGTAACCAGAGGTTGCCGACTTGATGCCTGAGCCATCAAGAATGACGTTTCCGTCTGCGTCCTCAAAGGTCAGCTGTGCTGTCGCACCGAGCACAGATACTGCTTCTTCCGGATTATTGATAGACGGGATGTCAACCGTTACACGGTTGTCACCGACCAGTTCAACGGTTGCCTCTGTGTATCCCAGAGAATCCAGACGCTTCTGGAGCATCGCCTGTACAGACGCCATATCCGACGACAAATTATCTTTGTTGTAATCGTCTTTTAAAATCGCCTCAAAGGTAATAGACGAACCACCGACTAAGTCCAAACCGCGCCGTATGCCGTCTTCTTCGTCCATTACGCTTGCAATGGACAGTGGCCCCACATTGAGTCCAAATGCTGCTGTGCATGAAAGCAGCGCAATCACTGCGAGCACAGCAACAAAGGACAGAATTCTTCTTTTCAAAATCATTCGCCTCCTAGTTGACAATAAGCAAATTTATTATAGCTGATTGCGCATCTAAAGTCAATTTTTTCGTATAATTTCACAATAAAAACTCGCACTGCAGTAATGCTTTTCTCACTCCACACGTTTCAATGCCTCATCCATTGGAATATTTTGAATTTTCCGATACTCCAGAGCCGCTACAGCAGCATATGTGATGATGCCGATGACGATCATCTGCATATAAATTCTCGTGCGAATGACCATCGGAATCCAGCCTGTCATTTCCGAACGCATAACCACACCAAACAGTGCAGTAAGCCAATTCGTTTCAATCGGCAGACTAAGAAACAGGAAAATAACGACGACAAGAGATGTTGACAGGATATATAAGCTGCTAATTTCTCGACTGCTATATCCAAGAATTTTTGTCATAGAAATGGCCTGCGCATTTTTTTCAATTATGATTTTGGACAACAGATAAATTAAAATCACAAAAACAGCAATGCCGAAACCGTCCACCAAATACATCATACTTCCCATAGAGACATCCAACTGTCTGGATACCTTGGTCAAGGCATCAATATCAATAACGGAAGAAATATATTTGTCCGGTATATCCGTGATTGGCGTGTCAGATAAATAGCCGCTGAAATATGCACTGTCATAATCCAGCATGGCATTTAAATCTTCCTGATTCATAAATACACACAAGGCACCCTGATAGGAAGAAACATCCGAGACGGAAAGTGTATAGCGCGTGTCTTTATACGGCTCTTTGAGTGTGATTGTATCTCCTACCTGTAACCCGTATTTATCTGCGTAAAGAGAAGAAATTGCCACACTTCCGTCAGTATGCTTCCAATGCACGTACTGACTGTTTGGCTGGATACCATACATGGTAATGTCTTCACTGTTGTAGCCGGTATCTACGGTCTTCAGCGTGTACGCTGTGAATTTCTCTGCCTGTTCATTATCCGTCTGCACATCAAGCTGGAACAGCAGCATAGATGCCATCGTTCCAATCGATGGATCATCATCCATCGCGTCATATGGCATTTTCAGAACATACTGATACTGACACAGCATGTTGTGCTCCAAATTCTCTTGATACACGTCCAACACATCCGGAAGAGCCAAACCAAACATCAGCAACAAATTGGCAAACAAAATACCGATAAACAAAATCAGATAATTTCCGATGTTTTGGGAAATAATGCGCAAGCGAAACCGATGGAAAAACGGAAGCTTCTTTGGCAGCCACAACGGCTTTTTCTGCTGTTTTCTCCGCAGGTCTCTGCGCAAAAATTTAAGCGGAGACAGGGTTAACTTGCGCCGCAGAATCAACCAAGTCAAAATCACCATCATGCATACAGGAACGATGGTTGTAAGCACAAATGCCTCTCCATTCCAGATCGTCACATAGGTCGGCAGACTATAGCTTCCATAATACATTCCTGCACAATAATCCTTCATGAACGAATAACCGATGATATTGCCCAGCAGAGCACTCACCACAGTGACGATCATCGGCATTGTCATATAATGCCGGATTAGCTCCTGTTTGGTGTATCCGGATGCCCGCAATGTGCCAATGACAGCGGCTTCCTTGGCAATGGTGTCACTGATAATCAGGCAAAAAACAAACGCCATAATGGCAATAACTATATACAGCAGCATAATCATCATGCCGCGGTCACTGCCCATATCATTTCCTGCAAAGACAATTGCCTGATTGGTATAACGCGGAATAAACTCATCCAGAGAAACTTCTCCGCTCAGAAATTCCAAGAAATCCTCTGCACGTGTATGTTCTTCCGTCTCATCGGCGGGTGTCTGCTGGTATGTCCAGGCATAGCAAAAGGTTCTATCTTCCGCCGAAACGGCAGCAAAGGCATCCTGCGTCACAATGGCAACACCAAATTTTGTCGCGTCAAACATGGTATCGCTGTTGTTCTCAAACAAGCAGCTGTAATCGGATAATGCCAGCAAACCGGTAATTGTCCAAGTCTGATTGTCACTCGTCAGCGTATCTCCGACAGAAAGTGTATTGTTATCGGCATACATGCGATCAATGGCAATTTCATTGGAGCGCTTCGGCATTTCGCCTTCCATCAAACATTCCAAATTGACTTGTCCTCGTTTGGGAAATATACGCAACTTACTGCCATTGGTCAACTGTTTCTGTGTGTAAAATAAATCGTACAGCGTGACACCCTGTGCTTCTATGTCGCGGATTTGTGTTTGGTTGAGTTGTCTCTGTACGGTAAAATTGCCGTCTTCCACATGATAGGTTTCAAAGCTGTCATGATACGCCTGCAACATACTGCCGTCGGCAACCAAAAAGCCGGAAACAAATCCAATGCTCGCTGTCATCAGCAGAAAAATAACCAGATATTTGCCGATTTCCTGCTTAAAATCACGCCAATATCGTTTTCTCAGAGGATTTTTCATGTGCTTCACCATTCCAGTCTCTCTGCCGGAACACGGGATGTATTGGTATAGCTTTTTACAATCATACCATCGCGCAGGCGGATCACGCGGTCGGCCATATCCTTGATGGCATCATTATGTGTCACCATAATAACCGTATTGCCGTATTTCTGATTGACGGTTTCAATGAGCTTGAGAATCTCTTTGGATGTGTGATAATCCAGCGCGCCGGTCGGTTCATCGCATAATAACAGATCTGGATTTTTTACTACAGCTCGTCCAATTGCCGTGCGCTGCTGCTGACCGCCAGACAATTGATTCGGCAGCTTGTTTCGATGCTCATACAGCCCTAACGTATGCAGCAATTCCTCCACATCCAACGGATGTGCTGACAAATAGGCACCGACTTCGATATTTTCCTGTACTGTCAAATTAGGAATCAAATTGTACATCTGAAAAATGTATCCCAGATGATTTCTGCGATATAAAGTTAGTGCTTTCTCATTCATATCTGCCAATTTTGTCTCACGAATGCAAATATCTCCGCTGTCCGCCTCGTCAATGCCGCCAATAATATTCAGCAGCGTCGATTTACCGGAGCCAGACGCACCCAAAAGCACACAAAATTCCCCTTTTTCAATCGCAAGGTCGATTCCTTTTAGCACTTCTACGCGGTTTTCTCCTTCTCCGAAAGATTTCCGAATATGATGGATTTCCAAAAACATATGTCATTCTCCACTTTCCAACAGTTAGCAATCTCTAATCAGTATATGCTTATTGCCAGAACAAGTCAAGATGTCATTTTATACGAATTGCACGAAAAAAGCCCGCAGAACACAATGTTCTGCGGGCTAAGATATTCTATTGAATAGAAATTACAGATTGATCTCTACCTTGATGTTGTCATCAGCCAAATACTTTTCAATGCGCGGCATAACATCATTCTTGATGAAATCCTCTACCTGCTGTGGTGCACGGCCAATATATGCCTTCGGATCCATCTCTGCCAGAATTTCTTCCTTGGTCAAACCGAACATCGGATCAGCAGCGATCAGGTCTACCATGTTGTTGTCCAGCCCCTCTTCCTTCACGCGCTTGCCGGCCGTGATAGAGTGCTCACGAATGCGCTCATGCAGCTCCTGACGGTTGCCGCCGCGCTTTACAGCACTCATCATGATGTTTTCGGTTGCCATGAACGGCAGCTCGCTCATCACGCGCTTTTCGATGGACTTCGGATAAACCACGATGCCCTCAGAGATGTTAATCATGATGTTCAGGATCGCATCAATACCGAGGAATGCTTCCGGAACAGAAATACGCTTGTTTGCGGAGTCATCCAGCGTGCGCTCGAACCACTGTGTTGCGGAGGTAATAGCCGGATTGAGTGTATCAATCATGACATAGCGAGCCAGCGAGCAGATACGTTCCGAACGCATCGGATTGCGCTTATACGGCATCGCAGAGGAACCAATCTGATGTGCTTCAAACGGCTCTTCCAGCTCCTTCAGATGCTGAAGCAGACGCATATCTGTAGCAAACTTGCTTGCAGACTGTGCAATGCCGCCCAGCGTTGCAACAACCTGTGCATCAATCTTTCTGGAATACGTCTGACCGGACACCGGAACAACGCCGTCAAAGCCAAAGTCAGCGGCAATCATCTGCTCCATCTTACGGATCTTTTCATGGTCACCGTCAAACAGTTCCATAAAGCTTGCCTGTGTACCGGTGGTGCCCTTCGAGCCGAGCATACGCATATTGGCAATACGGAATTCCAGCTCGTCCAGATCCATCAGCAGCTCATTGATCCACAGCGTAGCACGCTTGCCAACTGTCGTCAGCTGTGCCGGCTGGAAATGCGTGAATCCCAAAGTCGGCATATCCTTGTACTTTGCAGCGAAATCAGCCAAACGATGAATTACAGCAACTAACTTCTTGCGAACCAGCTTCATGCCTTCCTGCATCTGAATGATGTCGGTGTTGTCGCCTACGTATGCAGAAGTCGCACCCAGATGGATGATACCAGCAGCCTTCGGAGCAACCTTGCCGAAGGTGTATACATGTGCCATAACATCATGGCGGACTTCTTTCTCGCGCTTCTTGGCTACTTCGTAGTCAATGTTATTGATGTTGGCTTCCATCTCGTCGATCTGCTCCTGAGTAATCGGCAGACCAAGCTCCTTCTCCGCCTTTGCAAGAGAAACCCACAGACGGCGCCAGGTGGAAAACTTCATATCCGGAGAGAAGATATACAGCATCTCCGGGCTGGCATAACGGGAACAAAACGGACTTTCGTATACGTTGCTCATACTCATTAAATTCCTTTCCTGGCGCTGGGTTTTCCCTGCGCCACATACAAAACAGTGTTTCTTCTATTTTAGGCGAAAATCGACCAAAAGGCAAGATACTTTGTATACAAAATTGTCTGTGTAGATAATAGACAATTTTGGAGAAAAAAAGAAGCTATCAGCGTTGACTAATAGCTTCAAAAAAATCATCTAAAATTTTCCCATAGTTCTACATTTGTTCGCTTTGCTAATTCTTTCGCATTTGGTGTAAAAGTAGAATTTGTAATTGCTATGGCATATTTACAGTTATAATATAATTTTGCAGCACTTACTTCCTGTATAGCTGCAATTCCAACTGAATCAGCATATCGTTTGCACTGAATGCATACCAGTTCTCCTTCTGGATTTTTGGCAATAATATCTGCTCCATAATCATTCGTTTTGCTCGTATAATCTACATCCAACCAGCCTTGCTCTAACAATTTATATCCCACATAGTTTTCATACGCTTCTCCAGACATCGTGTCTACCATACTTGATAATTGCTTATCAAGCAACTGCTTAGCTAATATTTCTTTTTGTTCGTTCTGTTTTTGTGCTAGTTCTTGTAGATCTGTTTCTTGTTTATTCTGTGTCTCAGTTGATTGTTGTAAATCTTCTTGCCCATCGTAATAATTTAACCAGCTATTATCTTCTTGCTCATCATAATAATTTAACCAGCTATCATCGGAAGGAATGTTGTCTTGAACAGTAGTGACTTGCGATTGTTGAGTCCTTTGCTCTCGTGGTTCTTCTAAAGTTTTTTGTTCTTCTTCATGCGCGTTAGCTTCATCAGAAGTCTTTGCACTTTTGAGACATAATACAACAATAATAATACATATACCTATTACTAAAGCTGCAAGTATGTATTGAGATACTTCGATAAGTGAATATATTGTCCCAATCACCACAAGTACTGCAAGGCATCCACAACACCCTTCATTATTATCTGTCTCTTTCAATTTACTTCTCCTTTTTCTATCACATAGTATAATTCAGATAAATTTGTTTTTAATATACACTCGTTTTGAGTCTTTGTTAACTCAAAACGAATTATTTCTAATTCTATTGATCTACGTTATTTATACTGTATACATACTATTCAGAAGATAAGAGGGTTCTTTTTATGAGTTTTGGAACTGTTCTCCGCACTCTTTTAGAGGATAGAGATATATCACAGCGACAATTAGCAGAATATTTAAATATAGCTCCCTCTTCAATTGGCAGCTATGTTCGCGATTTCCGCGAACCTGATTTTAATACACTGATACGTATTGCTGATTTTTTCTCCGTATCAACAGATGATTTATTAGAGCACACGCAAAGTCTTGCAAATGAAAGAGAACAGCAACAAGCGCAACAAATTCTATCCTCATTATCTGCTGATGATCGTGCTATTTGGTTGGCGCAAGGTGAGACAATTTTAAAACTCCGACAACAAAGAAAGGCATGACTCATTGAGCCATGCCTTTTCTGTTTCTATCTTATTTATTTTTACTTCACGCCTCAGCGATGAACTTCTCCAGACGGTCGAGACCCTTATCAATGTTTTCCATCGAAGTTGCATAAGACCAGCGCAGATAGTTCGGTGCAGCGAAAGAGGTGCACGGAACGGTTGCTACGAGTGCCTTCTCCAAGAACAGAGAAGCAAAATCGCCGTCGTTCTCGATCTTCTTGCCATACATGGTCTTGCCGACAAAGCTGGACATATCCATCATGACATAGAATGCACCCTGCGGCTTGATGCAGGAAACACCTTCAATCTTGTTCATACGCTCTACCAGATGGTTGCGGCGCTTCTCGAACTGCTGACGCATTTCCTCAACAGAGGACTGATCGCCTTCCAGAGCTTCCAGAGCTGCCCACTGTGCCATAGTTGCCGGAGCGCCAGTAGAGTGGCTGACATAGCTGGACATTGCCTTGGCAACTGTCGGATTTGCCAGCGCATAACCGACACGCCAGCCAGTCATTGCGTAGGTCTTGGATACACCGTTGATAACAATGCACTGCTCCTTCATTGCTGGAGAAACTGATGCAATAGAGGTGTACTCCAGTCCATCATATACGAGCTTGTAGTAAATATCGTCACTCAGAACATAGATGCCGTGCTTCTCACAGACAGCAGCCAGTGCTTCCAGCTCTTCTCTGGTATATACCATGCCAGTCGGGTTGGACGGGGAGTTGAGCATAAACATCTTGGTCTTTTCGGTGATCGCTGCTTCCAGCTCTTCCGCAGTAATCTTGAAATGATGCTCAGCGGTAGCGCGAACTTCTACCGGAATGGCGCCAGCCATACGAATCATCTCTGCATAGCTCAGCCAGTACGGAGCTGCTACAACGACCTCATCTCCCGGATCGCAGCAAGCCATGATTGCCAGATAAACATTGTGCTTCGCGCCGGATGCAACAACAACCTGACTCGGCTCGTATTCCAGGCCGAGATCTTCCTTCATGCGGTTGCAAATTGCCTTTCTCAGTTCCATGATGCCGGCAGCCGGAGTATATCTCGTCTTGTTTGCCTGAATAGCAGCAATACCTGCTTCCTTGATGTTCTCCGGTGTATTGAAGTCCGGCTCGCCTGCGCCGAAGCTAACAACGTCAATGCCGTCAGCCTTCATCTGCTTTGCCAGTGCGCTGATTGCCAGAGTGGCGGACGGAGCGATTGCAGCTGCAATTTTAGAAATCGGTTTAACCATACTGTGTTCCTTTCCGGGGCGAATCCCTTTCCGAAGTTCCTCGCCTCTGCGGCTTGAATTCCGCATGTATCTTTTTCACTTAACTATCTGATATTATAGTGATTTCTTACCATTTTTGCAACTAAAATTGGTATTTATCTTTGATAAAATTGAAAATTTCCATACTTTGAACAAAAACAAATCCATGTTTTCTCATATCGTGGCATTTTGCACAAATGAAAGTTTCGAGAATGCAGCTTGCATTTCATTTTCTTGTAAAATTTAGTCAAAATGAATTTTTGCAGTCATACATACTGCATTTTTACCATGCCATGAAAAAAGCAGGGCTGATTTTCAGCCCTGCTCGTATTTTATTTTTGTGCTTACTTAGTCTGGTCCAAAGCCTGTGCAATCTGATCTGGACATGAGGTTCCGCGTCCGCCGCAGTCAACGCCCTTAAATGCTTTGATAACCTGCTCTACCGGCATACCGGTAATCAGACGGCAAATACCCTTGAGGTTGCCGTTGCAACCGCCAATCACTTCGATGCTTTCTACCACGCCGTCCTTGACGCTGTAGTGAATTTCGCGGGAACAGGTTCCCTTTGTCTTATATACACTCATTTCAATATCCTCCTGTGTTTTTACTTGTCTTTGCTCTCAATCACTAGGGCACGACCTTTCCCGATAGTAATGGAATACTCCGATTTCACCGGCTCGTTGGATGTGGTGTACGGTTCAAAGCGAGAAACCTCTGCATCTGTCACAACATACTTGGTGCCGCGCAGTGTCAGACCGGTCAGCTTGCCATCCAGTGGGATAATCCCAACATACTTGTACGCTGAATCTGCCGAATAGATCAATGTGCCGCCGCCATGAAACGTCACGCGATTCCGGCTATCTATGAATATTCCCTCACAGTCGTGCTCATATAAAAATTCCAGCAGAGAAAGATTGGAAAGAAAGTGGTCAATTCTGCCGCCCGATGCACAAACATAGGTGATTTGATTCGCACCGCGCCGCAGTGCCTCCCGCGTACAGCTGAGCAAATCGGTATCATCCTTTTCTGGCTTGAGCTGAATGACTTCTACATCAAAATCCGGATAATTGCCTGAATCAAAATCTCCGACAACCAAATCCGGCTGAATACCGCAGGCCTGTGCATGACGCACGCCGCCATCTGCACAGATAATATAGTCTGCCCGCTCTGCCAGTGGCTTGACATAGTCGTAATCGCTCTCCGGTGCAGCAGCAATCATGAGCACGTTCATTTCAATTCCCACTCCTTTAGATTTCGGACACTTTCATACAGCTGACAATAGCTTTCGTGTCGTTCTCTCGCAATTTTTCCGTCTGCAACCGCCTGCCGAATCGCACACCCTTTTTCCTTGACGTGCGCACAGCCAGTAAACTGGCATTGATTGAGATATGGTTCAAATTCGCGGAAAGCATACTGCAAATCATCCTTGAGGATGAGATCCATGCGTTCCGCATCAAAAGCGGAAAATCCTGGCGTATCTGCAATAAATCCACCGTTTTTCAGTTCAACCAGTTCCACATGTCGTGTCGTATGACGGCCGCGTTCGGTTTTTGGGCTAATCGCACCAGTTTCCATCTGAAACTTCGGATCAATGGCATTGAGCAAACTGGACTTTCCAACGCCGGAATTTCCTGCGAATGCAGAAATTTTCCCCGTCAGCTGGTCTCGAAGTGCTCCCACACCCTCGCCGGTCTGTGCGCTGACGCGGAAAACCTGAAATCCTGCCTGTGTGTAAATGTCATACAGACGATCTCCTGAATCGATATCACACTTATTGATGACAATCAAAACATCCATTCCTTTGTGTTCTGCAATCGCTGTCACCTTATCAATCAGCAGCGTTTCTGTCACCGGTGGTGCTGCGCTGCATACAATGACAAGCTGATCGATATTCGAGACCGCAGGCCGAATCAGTCTGTTTTTTCTTGGTTCAATTGACATAATGTAACCTGTACCGTCATCCTGCACTTCGATCATGACGCGGTCACCGATTACGGGTTTTTGTGATGATTTGCGGAATTTTCCGCGTGCTTTGCATTCTACAACTCCAAAATCTGTGCGAATATAATAGAATCCGCCGATTCCCTTGAGAATGAAACCATTCTCTTGTTTCATAACATCGTATTCCTTTATCTGTTATAGTTTGCTGAAATCAACATCCTGATCATAAATTGTCGAGCCGTCGACCGTTACAACAACGCGCTTGCTGCTGCTATAACTCACGCTACAGCTCGCGGTGCCGTTACTTGTGCGAACGGTATGGCTGTACAAGGTCGATCCGCCGACGGAGATCGTGACACTACACGTGTCACGATCCGTCGGAAGGCTAACAGTAATTCTTGAAGAAGTTACGCTGACAGAAGCAGAACCTGTTCCTCCATTGTTATCATCATTATTATCGCTCGGCGTATCCGTTGCCGCTTCCTTGGCAATGGTGATGCCAACACTGGTGCCCTTTGCAACCTCTGTGCCGTATGGTACAGTTTGGCTAATAACGGTTCCTGCTGTCGCCGTACTCTCTTGCTCATGCACAGAGCCAAGCGACAAGCCCGCCTTTTCCAGTGCCGCAGTTGCCTGTTCTGTGGTCATGCCCGTCAGATTCGGAACTGTCTTATTCGTGTTCGCAGAACCGGAAGAAACAATGATGGTAACCGTAGAGCCAACCTCTACATCTTCACCGGCATCCGGATCACTGCTGATGACATAACCCTGTGCGACGCTCTCCGAGGTCTTTTCTGTACGCTTTGCTTTTAGACCCTTGGCACGCAAAGCGCTCTGTGCTTCCTCGTAGCTCTTACCAGCCAAAGATGGAACCGAAACCGTATTGGTTTCTTCAGAATCTTCAACGACAGAAGCAAGTGTCAAGGAAACCTTTGTTCCAACGTCAATTGTCGTATTGGCTCTCGGATCCTGGTCAATAACATCGCCGTCCGAATAATTTTTGTTTTCTGCTTCGCTCTGTGTGAATTCCTGTTCCGTAATTTGGAAGCTAAAATCAGAGTAATCGCTATTGCCCTTGATATCCTTTGAATAATTCAAGCCAACAAACTGCGGCACTTCCAGCGTCTTTGTGTCATTGCTTCCGTTCATCAGATTCTTCGCAAAAAGTGCTGCGATAGCAATCAGGACAACAATCACTGCGCCGACAATAATCTTGCCTGTGCCGCCTTTTTTCTTATGACCGCTGCTTGTACGCCGCTCAACTGGTGATTCGTAGTCGTCTTGATCATCATATAGATCAGCAGACCGTTGTACATAATTGCTGTTGGTCTGTGGACGGCTCTGACTCTCTGTCGCGCGCGGCACGTATTGAGTCGCATCCTCGTCTGCCGCAGGCGTGCGCGGAATATACTGTGTTGCCTCACCGTCCTCATTGTTATATGAGATGGCGCGGGTCTCATCCAGATCGCTGTTGTGTGAAGAGTAATTCAGCACTAAATTTGGATTGGAACGCAGACGTTCCATATCACGGAACATATCCATCGCAGAGCTGTACCGCTGGTTGGCATTGGCACACATCGCGTGCATGACAATCTCATCCATTGCTTTCGGGATCTCCGGTACAATACTGCTTGGCACCGGCGGCACAGTATTCAAATGCTGCATAACAACGGCAACAGCCGTATCGCCTCGGAACGGCAGCGTGCCGGTCAGCATTTCATACATGACAATGCCCAACGAGTACAAGTCCGTGCGGAAATCCACCTTAATGCCTTTGGCCTGCTCTGGCGAGATATAATGCACGGAACCAATTGCTTCGGATGATACTTTGCGTGTCTCCTGGCTGTTGGCGAAGCTGGCAATGCCAAAGTCCATGACCTTTGCCGTGCCATCACGCAGCAGCATAATATTCTGCGGCTTAATATCCTGATGGATGATACCGCGGCTGTGCGCGTGATCCAGAGCACGCGCTACCTGCTGTGCAAAATACAGAGTTTCCTGCCATGTCAGGTGATGCTTTTTACGAAGATAATCCTTTAGAGTAACACCCTCACACAGTTCCATAACGATGTATTCCGGACAATTCTCCGTGTGACATACATCATAGATCGAAACAATATTGTTCTGTGAGAGCTTGGCTACCGCCTGTGCCTCATTATAAAAGCGCTTGCGGAACTCCTCATCCTGAGAAAATTCTTCTTTCAGAACCTTAATGGCAACGTAACGATGGAGAACGGTGCAGTATGCCTTATATACAATGGCCATACCACCGATTCCTATCACCTCGCGGACTTCATACCGTCCTCCGAGTGTCTGTCCAACTAAATTTTCCATTCCCATGTCTCCTACTTGGTGTACAATACAACAGTAATATTGTCATTTCCACCGGCTTTGCAAGCCAGCTCAATCAATCGCGAGCACGCCAGTTCCATGGTCTCAGCCTGTGAAACAATCGCAGCAATTTCTGCATCTGTCACCGGACCGCTTAGACCATCTGAACACAGAAGCAATGTCTGCCCTTCGTGCATCTTAATTTCATATACATCTGCTTCCACGCTGCTATCTACGCCGACCGCTCGTGTGATAAGATTGCGTCCCGGATATGTCTTAGCTTCCGCTTGGGTCAATCGTCCGCTGCGAACCATCTCAGCAACCAGCGAATGGTCAGAACTCATCTGGGCGATTTTATTTGTGTCAATCAGATAGGCGCGAGAATCGCCAACATTGGCAAGAATCACGCGGTCATCCACACAAATTCCACCGACCAACGTCGTGCCCATACCATTATATGTCGGGGAAGATTGGGACAGCTCAAACACTTCTGTATTTGCCAAATCCACAGCTTTTTCGACCAAATCTGCCAGCGCATCTGAGCTGGTATCTGCCGGATCGACTGTCTTGATGGTTTTTAAGAAGCGATCTGCTGCACGCTCACTGGCAATGTTTCCGGCGCGAGCACCGCCCATACCATCGCAGAGAACGAGGAATCCCATGCCTGTTTCCGGAACGTCCAAGCGAAAAGTATCCTGATTGTTCGCTCGAACCAGACCTTTATCGGTTTTGCCGTATGCTTTCATTCTATCACTCTTTCCCGAACGTTTCACCTATATGCCTGCGGCGCAGCTGCCCACAGGATGCGTCAATGTCCGGACCTAATGTGCGCCGAACTGTCACAGTGACTCCGTTCTTTTCCAATATATTTTGAAAAGCCGCGACATGCTCCTTCGAAGAAGTACGCAGTCCGCTCTCCGTAACGTGATTTAAGGGGATTAGATTTACATGTGCCGGACGTCCGCGCAGCAGATCCGCCAGTTTTTTCGCCTGCCATGGACGATCACTGACACCATCGATCATCGTATATTCATACGAAATTCTGCGTCCTGTCATATCAAAATAATCTCGGCAGGCTGCAATCAGCTGCTCTACCGGGAAGCTCTTGTTAACCGGCATCGTGGCACTGCGGCTCTCGTTGTCCGGAGAATGCAGAGAAATCGACAGCGTAATCTGCAATTTTTCTTTTGCAAGACAACGGATCTGCGGCACCAACCCCGATGTAGATAGAGAAATATGCCGCTGCCCAATATGCAGACCTTCCGGTGCGCCGACTAACTGGATAAAGCGCAATACGTTATCATAGTTGTCCAGCGGCTCGCCGGTTCCCATCAAGACAATATTGGAAATGCGCTCGCCGGTGTCTTTTTGCATAAATAGGATCTGGTCAAGGATTTCACCTGCGGACAGACTTCTGACCAATCCGCCCAGACCCGATGCGCAAAATTTACAGCCCATCCGGCAGCCCACCTGAGATGACACACAGGCAGAATTTCCGTGATGATACCGCATGAATACGCTCTCAATGCAGTTGCCATCGTGCAGCTCCCACAGATATTTAATGGTTCCATCCACCTTAGAAACCTGCTTGCGCAGGATCTTCGGTGTTGTCAACAGATACTGTTCGGACAGCTTGGCGCGAAGCGGCTTAGAAACATTGGTCATCTCGTCAAACGAAGAAACGCCCTGATGCAGCCATTGAAAAACTTGTCCTGCGCGAAACGGTTTCTCACCCATCGCGCGCAATTCTTCCTTCAGCTCCGGCAGTGTCCGGCATTTAATCTCAGGTTTTGTCATATGTCAAATCTCCGATGAAAGCACAGATGTGCTCTCATCCTTTTTATAGTAAGCCATTTTACGGAATTTTGCAACAAAAAATCCATCCGTGTGATGCACCTGTGGTAGTAGAGTGACGAACCCATCCACAGGTTGTTCACATACCGAAAGAGAAAATATCTGTTTTTCAAACTGCGAGGCGCTCTGCAAAAATGCTTTCACAATTTCTTCGTTTTCTCGACGCAGTACCGTACAGGTTGAATAAACCAAAATTCCATCTTTTTTTACATATCGCGCAGCATTTTTTAAAATTGCCAACTGAATCTCCGGCAGGGATTCCAGTGCAGCCGCGTCTTTATACCGAATTTCCGGCTTTTTACGAATAATACCTAAGCCAGAGCACGGTACATCGCATAGCACATAGTCGAACGCTTCTTCCCATTCTGGGCGAAACTGAGCCGCATCTTGCAACTGGGTGTCAATATTGGTAAGCCCCAGACGCTGTGCTCCCTCTCGGATCTTATCCAATTTGTGCGCGTAAATATCGCACGAAGTCACGGACCCAGTATTTTTCATCCGCTCTGCAGCAAAAAAACTTTTGCCGCCCGGCGCAGCACAGCAATCCAGCACGCGGCTGTTTAGCTTCGGATCGAGTGCATATACGCTCATTTGACTCGCACCGTCCTGTACCGTGACGAGACCTTCCTGAAAGACATCAAGCTGCTCCAAACTACCAGTTCCAGAAACCGTCAGGCAGTTTGGAATGGTCTCATGTATGTGGACGCAAACGCCTTGCGCTTCCAAACGTGCCCGCACGGTGTCTGTATTCGTTTTCAGCGTATTAACGCGCAAAACGGTTTGTGCCGGTTCATTATCCGCCTCCAACAGCAGTCGCGTCTGTTTGATGCCGAACTGCTCCAAATACAACTCCGTCAGCCAGCGCGGATGACTATACCGCAGCGAATAGTATTCCGCTTTGGTCTCGCAATTTGGCTGCGGCAGTGCATCAATATTTCGCGCAATGGTCCGCAGCAGACCATTGACATAGCTTACTGTGCGTGGATCTGCCCGACACAGGGAACGTGCCAGCCGTACGCTTTCATTGACCGCTGCTGAATTAGGGATCCGATCCATCCAGACCATCTGATATACAGCCAGACGCAAAATATCTAGAATTCGCGGCTTGACCTTTTTTAGGCGAACTTTGGAGTAATGCGCGAGATAAAAATCGCACATCGCCTGGTTTTGCAGGACGCCGCCGACCAACGCTGTTGCCAGTGCGGCATCTCGTTTTGAAAGACTTGCCGCATATTTTTTCAGTGCTGGAGCACTCCATGCATCTTCTTCGCGAATCGCAAACAGTGCTCGTGTTGCCGCCTCACGAGCAGATGTGTTCTCATGCATTTCATTCCTCCTTTCGTCTCTCATCAGCCAAGAACCGTTCCAATCTCCATGGCGTGGCCACGCAAATAGTCGCCAGCTGCCATGCGCTTTTTGCCGACCATCTGAATTTCTGTAATCTGCAATACGCGTCCATCACCGCACGCAACAAACAGACCCTTTTTCGGATCAGCAGTCGTCACTGTGCCCGCCGGAACCTGTGTCGTCTGGTCAGTCAGGCGAGACTGAAACAGCTTGAGACGCACATCGCCGCGATTCGTCACGGCAACCGGCCACGGATCCAATCCGCGAATCTGGTTATGCACCTGCTGCGCAGGTTTGCTCCAATCGACTACGGACATATTCTTGCTCAAAACGGATACATAGGTGGCCTGAGCATCATCCTGCGGCTTACGCTGGATGCCCTGCGGCAGCTGCTCCAACGTCTCTGCCAACAGGTCTGCGCCCATCGCTGCCAGCCGGCCAAACAGCTCACCAGCAGTTTCATTTTCACCAATCGGTGTTTCTTTTGTCAACAAAATATCACCAGTGTCCAGCCCACGATCCATATACATGGTTGTCACACCTGCGGTCTGTTCGCCATCGAGTACCATCCATTGAATTGGCGCCGCGCCGCGGTATTTCGGCAGCAAAGAGCCGTGCACATTGATGCAACCGTACTTCGGCAAATCCAGCACATAGCTCGGCAGCAGCTTGCCATACGCCACAACGATGATAACCTCCGGATTCAGCTCACGCAACAGTTCCAGCTGGCTTTCATTTTTGAAGGAATCCGGCTGATATACTGGGATATTATGTGTCAAGGCGAGCTGCTTTACAGGCGGCGGTGTCAGCTTCATTTTGCGTCCCTGTGGCTTGTCTGGCTGCGTAAACACACCGACAATCTCATGTTTGTCTGCAATTAAGCGTTCGAGCGAGTTTACCGCAAAGTCCGGCGTACCCATAAAGACCAGTCTCATTCTGCCTCGTCCTCTTCCTCATCATAGTGGATATACTCCGTCACCTTTTCGGTAAAGACATGTCCATCGAGATGGTCAATTTCGTGCAGGAAAGCACGTGCCGTCAAATCCTGAGACTTGACCGTGAACCATTCACCGTTTCTATCCTGCGCACGAACTGTTACAATGCGCGGACGGGTAACCATACCAAATTTATTTGGGAAACTGAGACAGCCTTCCGAGCCGGTCTGCTCACCTTCAGTTTCTATCACTTCCGGATTGACCATCTCAATGATTCTGTCATTGTCCAACGTATCCAGCACGACACAGACACGGCGCATATAGCCGATCTGCGGACCTGCCAGACCGACGCCGTTGGCATCCAGCATCGTCTGCGTCATATCCGTCAGGATATTTCCCAACTTCTTATCAAATTTTGTCACCGGATGACACTTCTTGTACAGAATCGGATCCGGATCATAAATAATTGGTCTTACAGCCATAGTAAACTCCTCTTTATTTTTATTTCTTTTATATTTGCATGGGATTGACATCTGCATATACGGTAACACCGCGAAACCGGCGGTCAGCACCTATCTCGCGCAGCACGCCATCTATCAAGGCGCGTCTGCGCTTACTGTCTGGGCAGCGGATAGTCAAATGATAGCGGTATCTGTTTTGTACGCGCACAATATTCGCTGGCGCAGGTCCCAATACCGGATAACAGAAATCGGAAAATACTCCTGCCATCAGGCTTTCTATGCGCTGCTTGACAGCAGATAGAGCCGTCAGCACATCCCGTTCATTCTCTCCCACAGCGGTCAGAACCACAAGCTGTGCAATCGGCGGACATTGCAGCAATCTTCGATGCTCCAACTCTTCCTCATAAAACTGCTCATAATCCTGCCGTGCGGCGTTTAAAATCACCGTATTTTCCGGATGATACGTTTGAATGACCGCATGCCCCCGTGCCTGCCTGCGTCCGGCGCGCCCCACAACCTGCGTGAGCAGCGAAAAGGTACGCTCTCTGGCGCGATAGTCCTGCGTAAACAGGGATTGATCTGCATCTACAATGCCAACCAGCGTCACGCGGTCAAAATCCAAGCCTTTTGTGACCATTTGTGTGCCGAGCAGGATATCTGCTTTTTTCTCTTCAAACGCCTCCAACAGCTTGGCATGAGCCCCCTTCGTACTCGTCGTATCTGCATCCATTCGAAGAATCTTACGCTCCGGAAACAGCTCTTGCAGCTCTGTTTCCAGTTTTTGCGTGCCGATCCCCTCCCATTTGAGATGCGTGCTACCGCAATTGGGACATGTGCGTTTCACAGGAATACTTTTCCCACAATAATGACACATCAGTCGGTGATTGACGGAATGATAAGTCATAGAAACACTGCACGATGGGCATTCCGGCGTCCAACCGCACGCTGTACAGGTAACCTGTTTGGCCGCGCCGCGTCGGTTTAAAAACAAAATGCATTGGTGTCCTTCTGCAAAGCACTGCTCCATTTCATGTCGCAAGACAGGCCCAATTGCGCTGATATATCCTTGTCGGGTCAAGCCGCGCATATCTGCAATCGTGACACGCGGCAACGCCGCTCCAGAATAGCGTTCACGCAGAAATAACACGGGATATTTTCCCGTCTCTGCGCCGTAAAACGTCTCAATCGCTGGCGTCGCGGAACCAAATAAGACAAAGGCATTCTCTTGCATGGCACGATATTTTGCTACATCCCGCGCATGATACCGTGGACTGGTTTCTGATTTATAAGCGTCATCCTGCTCTTCATCCAAAATGATAAGCCCCAAATTTTGTGCGGGTGCAAAAACCGCTGACCGCGTGCCGACAATCACCCGCGCCTCACCGGCGCGAATGCGTTTCCAGCTGTCATATCGTTCGCCAACGGACAGCGCCGAGTGCAGCACAGCAGTGCAGTCGCCAAACTGCGCCATAAATTTCCGAATCAGCTGCGGTGTTAATCCAATTTCCGGCACGAGCACAATCGCACTTTTGCCCACCTGTAGGGTGCGGTCAATCAGCTTCATATATACCTGTGTCTTTCCGCTTCCCGTGACACCAAACAGCAACGCCGCTTCGGGGTGATCAGACAACAGCATTGGTTCCATGCGATCATATGCGATTTGCTGCGCCGAATTCAGGACAAATTCTTGTCGTTCTGATGGACTCGGCTGTTCCGGCAGTCGAAAGGTTTCCTCTTCCCACCGCTCTAGCATACCGCTTTTGATCATCGCCCGAAGAACACCGTCACTCGCACCGGTCATATATTTGAGATCCGGGCGGCTCATGCGACCTTCCTGTGCCAATACACTGACAATGTCCATACGAACATGACTGCGTCCGCGCTCAGCCATCGCCATCGCATCATCATACGGTATTCCCAGCCGATACATCGTGACGGTTTTATCATTAATACGTCGATCAAAAACGCTGGTCTGTTCCAAAACCTGCGTTTGCAACAGTTTATCTATCTGTTGTTTCGGCAGCGTACCGCCGTACAGCTCGGTCAACGTTTTGATTGCAATCGCACGTTTTCTCTTGGAAAAGTGCTGCAATACCGGATATTGCTGCGCCAATTGCTGCCGTTTATCTTCCGTTGTTGCTTGCGTCAGCGCATATTGCTCGGTTTTGCGAAACCACAGCCCCGCCGGAAGCATTGCGCGCGCGCAGTCATAAAACGTGCAGAACAAGGTGGAACACAGGTGCGCCGCCAGAGACAGCGCGTGTGCATCTAGTACCGGCTGCGCATCTAACACCTCTAAAATGCTTTTGCGCTCGTACTGCGCCTGCGAGTCGCATCCCATACGCACAACAATCGCCTCACGGGTGCGGTCACCTCGCCCGAATGGGAGAAGCACGCGCACGCCGGGCATAACATCTCCTATCAGCTTCGGCGGAATGTCATAGTCATACAGTTTATCAAACGCATACGTCGCATCAGAAATTGCTACACGGCAAACATCGGATCTCATGCCTGTTTCTTCCGATGCAAGGCGACGAGACGTTCGAGCAAAATATCCGCTACGCTGTCTTTTTCCATCAGCTCCAGCGGCTCCACTGTTCCGTCTCGATACAGCAGTGTGACTACATTGGTATCACCGGCAAAACCTGCACCTTTTACTTTCAAATTATTGGCGACAATGACGTCACAATTTTTCTTCTTGAGTTTCTCTGCAGAATTCTCCAGCAAATCGCGTGTTTCCATCGAGAAACCACAAATCACTTGGTCATCGCGTCTATTCTCACCGATTTCTGCCAAAATGTCCGGATTACGCACGAGAGAAATCGACATGTCCTCGTCATGTTTTTTAATCTTGTCATCTTGGAGCTGCGCCGGACGATAATCTCCGACAGCCGCCGCCTTAATGACCAAATCAGACTGAGGCAGTGCTTCCATCACTGCCTCGCGCATCTCGTAAGCCGAGGTAATCGGCACCATGTGCACGCCGTCCAGCGGTGCAAGCGAAACAGGACCGGTAATCAGCGTAACCTGTGCACCGCGCATTTTCGCGCTGCGGGCAATCGCATAGCCCATCTTGCCCGTGGAATGATTGGACAAGAAGCGAACCGGATCCATGGCTTCGCGCGTCGGACCAGCTGTAACCGTGACATGCATTCCTTCCATGTCTTTTTCCGTCAGTGCATCAAGAATTGCCTGTTCAATGGTTTCTACATCTGCCAGCTTGCCCTTTCCGGTATCCCCACACGCCAGATGCCCGGATGTCGGTTCGACAAACAAACAACCGCGCTGCTTGAGTATAGCAATATTCTCCTGCACAGCTGGATGCTCATACATATTCGTATTCATCGCCGGAGCAAACAGCACAGGTGCACGGGTAGCCAACAGTGTTGTGGACAGCATATCGTCCGCAATGCCATGAGCATACTTACCCAAAATATTGGCAGTTGCTGGAACAACAGCAAAGACATCCGCCGCTTTGGCGAGAGAAATATGTTCGACTTCCCAAGGAAAATCGCGGTTAAACATATCTGTCACCACGCGATTGCCAGACAATACTTCCAATGTCAATGGCTGGACAAATTCACAGGCATGTTCGGTCATAATAATCCGAATATTGATGCCCTTCTTGTGCAGACGGCTGACCAAATCGCAGGCTTTATATGCCGCAATGCCACCGGTTACGCCAAGAACGACAGTTTTACCGGAAAAGTTCATCGCTGATTCCTTCTTCAGTATTCATCTCATCTGCCAGTTCTACCGGCTGTTCGTCTCTCTCATCTGTAAACAGATCTACTTCATCTTCTTTGTTGGCAGCAGCAACCAGATCCTCCGACAGCTTTTCCGGCTCCGGCTTCGGTCCTTCACGATATTCAATCTCGCCATTGCTGATTTCGTCTAATGCGAGCTGTACTGGCTTATCCGGCAGTTCTTTTCTGGTTACTTCTTCTTCTGCACACAGATCACGAGCACGCTGTGCGGACAGATTGACCAGCAGATAGCGATTATTGACTTTCTTCATCAAATCCTGCATAGATGGCTTTAACATAACAATATACTCCTTTAATAAACGCTTGTTTTTATTACTTCAGTGTTACACGGGATGAACGGCATGTCTCTGCCTGTATAATTGCCAGCACATCACTGACAGCCTGTTCCACTGTGTTATTTACGACAATATAATCAAATTCCGGTGCGAGTGTCAGTTCGTACTTCGCAGCGCTTAAACGACGCTGAACCACTTCCGGTTCCTCTGTGCCGCGGCCTACCAATCTTCGCTCCAACTCTTCAAAGCTCGGTGGAGCGAGGAAAATGCGAACAGCCTCCGGACGCGCCTGCTTGACCTGCATAGCACCCTGCACCTCAATTTCCAACAGGACATCCCGTCCTGCCTGCAGTTCTGCATCTACCGGTGCGGCTGGTGTGCCATAGCAATTCTTGCTAAACTCCGCATGTTCCAAAAATCCGCCTTCTTCGACGAGCTGCTGGAACTTCTCACGAGTCATAAAATGATAGTGCACGCCATCCTGTTCGCCCTCACGCGGCGCACGGGTGGTCGCAGAAATCGAATAAAACAACGACTTGTGCTCGCGTACTTGCTTGAGAACAGTGCCCTTGCCGACACCGGACGGTCCTGTGAGCACAAACAGAATTCCTTTTTCAGACATCGTTTTTCTCCTCCTCTGTGCTGCGGCTGTCCATTCTGCCCGAAATCGTCTCCGGAAGAATCGCAGACAACACAACATGATCGCTGTCCATAATAATGACTGCACGGGTCCGTCTGCCATAGGTCGCATCGATTAGCATATTGCGGTCACGCGCTTCCTGGACGGTGCGCTTAATCGGTGCGGAATCCGGCGAGACAATCGCAATAAGACGATCCGCAGAAATCATATTGCCAAATCCAATGTTGATGAGCTTCATGCAAAGCCTCCGTTACTCAATATTCTGGATCTGCTCGCGGATCTTTTCAATTTCAGCCTTGATGTCCACGACAATCTTTGCCATTTCCATATCATTCGCCTTGGAGCCAATCGTATTGGCTTCGCGATTCATCTCCTGTACCAAGAAGTCCAGTTTGCGTCCCACCGGCTTTTCTTCCGCTGCCATGATTTCCAGCTGATGCATGTGACTGCGCAAACGCACGGATTCTTCGTCTACCGCGGTGCGGTCAGCATAAATAGCCGCCTCTGCCAAAATCCGCTGCGGATCAATCGTCGTGTCTGACAGAATTTCGTTCATGCGAGCGGTCAGCTTCGCGCGATATTCCTCGACTGCCTGCGGCGAACGCTTCTCAATTTCAGCGACATAGCCGAGAATGGTCTGTTCGCGGGACAGAACATCTTCCTTCATCTTCTCGCCTTCACGCGCACGCATTTCGCAGAAATCTGCGCCTGCGGCTTCGAGCACCTGCAAGACATCTTCTGTCAGCTCATCCGCATCTGCCTCCTGCTTCTCTGTAGAAAAAACATCCGGCAGGCGAGATGCCGCCATAACACTAATATCGTCCTGCATCTGATACGTGTCGCGCATCTCATGCAGCAGCTCCAGATAATTCTCCAGCAGCTTATGATTCAGCGAAATTTTCACATCATCGGATGCACTGGCATCAATCGTGACATACACATCCACTTTGCCGCGGGCAATCATCTTGCCAACAGCAGTTTTGACCGCTTCTTCCAAAAAGCCGTACATACGCGGAGCCTTTACATTGACATCCAGATAGCGGTGGTTGACAGAACGAAGCTCAACGGTGATGTCGCGGTCATGCAGCATCTGTCGTGCTCGGCCATATCCAGTCATGCTTTTCAAGGAAATTCCTCCTATTTGATGATTTTTGCGCCCCTTTTTCTGTTCGCTATACGCTCGAAAAGGGTCATTTAGTATATTGTAACAGCCCGCCTTGCTTTTGTTCAAGCAAAACGGGCTATTTTCATGATAATTATCCAAACATTTTTTGAATCAGTTTTATGATTTTGTGCATTTTTTACCAGCGTATGTGTTCAAATAAATACGCAATGATTTTGGAAAACGCGATGTCATATAAAACAAAAACAAATAAAATCATCGGCAGCAGCAGCCAGATGTGCTTTGTCAGCATAGCCGGCACAAGATTCAACAGCGAGCCAGACACAACAAGCAGCATGATCGTTATTACACCGCAAAACAGCAGCTTGAGAATCCATTCGACAGGCTGCCGGTGTATGCGCTCAATAAGATTCTTGACAATAGTATACGGGCCAAAAAATGCCACATAAATCAACGCAACTTCTTTCGATGGGAGCAACAAAAAGGACAATATCGCTGTAGCAAGCACAGTGAGAATGCCATAGCCTAAGCTGCCGCGTATGACGGCGAGTACGGCGATCATACCGGCAAGAGCAGCGACAGTCAACCTCATCCCCGGCAGCAGCGAGCCGAGCAGCATCACAACCACACCAAGCGCGACCATCATCGCACAAAATGTCAATTTGTTATTGTGTTTTTCCATGGTTCTCTCGCCTCGTTTTCTTTAGCAACTGCCGCCTCCACAACAGCTGCACAGGCAGTTTAGACATGCCAATTGCATACAGCAATCCGCCGCATCATTTTGCTGCATCGGACGATAGCCGCCGTATGCAGAGCTGTTGCTCAGGACATTTTGCATTCGGCGATACTCCATATTGCTCGGTGCCATTGCGCATGCCTGATTAATCTCCTGCACTGCCTCGTCAAACCATCCCTTGCGATAGCAGACATTGGAACGCAGAAAATGCCACTCAGCATCGCGGTTGGAAATGCGTGACAGCAGTTCCTCTGCCATGCCGATATTGCCTATGTTAATCGCATTGCGTACCTGCACGTATACACCGGCATTAGAGCCAGTATAGCTGGAGGAATAACCGTTATAACCACCGGCAGTGTTGTACCCGTTGGTATAACCACTGTTGGCGGATCCCGTGTTGTGTGCATACGAGCTGCTGCCATTCTGCCGCTGCTTCATCACCGTGTCGTAGGCGTCATTGATTTCCTGCATCTTTTCTTTTGCCAAATCCGCCAACGGATTATTGATATAATTGTCCGGATGGTATTTCCGCGCCAAGTCTCGATAGGCGCGTTTAATCTCATCTTCTGACGCAGACGGCGAAACGCCGAGTACCTTATAAGGATCCATGCCTGTTCTTTCCTCCATGATTTGAAAATGTGCCGTCCAATACCTGTCGTGTCACCTCAGGCAGTCCTTGGCACAAAATATTCTCTATAATCCCCGCATCGCGCAATGGATGCAATAAAATATATGCGTGATATGCCGCCGCGAGCGATTGTAGCAGTGTATGCTGCATCGCGTCCTTCACCGACGGCAGTAAAGTCGGCTGTGTCATCTCCCAGCGAAGCAACACTGGATTGTAGCTGCCGGATGCAAAGTCTTCTTGTATGTCATCGCAGGCATCGACAATATAAATCCATCTGCCCACGTGGTAAAACATTTCTTGTAAAATACGACTGTCTGTATGCCAATCCATGACCGCAGCACGTAAAATTGATGCGAAAGCATCGGCTGGTCGGTCAAGTGACGGCGTTTTTTGTCGTTCCAGCGCGTTCAAATTTTCCAAACATTCCCGCGTTTCTCGGTCAAAAGAAGGCAGCTCCTCCGCCGCCTTTTGGTATCCTCGACGAAGAAAGAGCCGAAACATCTGAGCGGCGAGCCGTTTGATACCGCGCTCATCGGCAACGGTATCCGCCAGTTTATGCCAGCACAAAATTACGCTGACAGTTGCCGCCCGAACCATGCCGTTGCTTTGCTTGGCGCAGCTTCGGCGACGAAACGGGTGTATGATACACCGGCACTTGCTCTGTTCGCCGCCGCATGGTTCCAACGCATCCAGCACCAATGCGAGATAAGTGCAGTCATAACTGAGCATCATCGTTTGCGCAAAGCCGTATCGGCGGCGAATGGTGTGGCACAGTCCGCAGTAGACGCTCTGAAAGCGCTCCCACTCCCGCACCTTGAGTTCTCCGCGCAGCGGTCGAACAAATCCGAACATGGTATTTCTTCACCTCAAATACCATTTTACTGTATCTTCGTCCAGAATACAAGGCTGACGCACGCGCCAGCCTTGAAAATTTACAGTTTAGAAATAGTGTAAATCGGCTTTTTATTCTTCTGGTGCTTGTTCATCAGAAGCGCTCCCGCGATTCCAAGGAAAAAGCCCACGCCGCCCCATAGCTCCGGAATCGGAAGTGCGGCAACTGCTGCAATCGCATATAGAACAAAAAACAAGACAATCGGAATGACATATACCACTGTTGCCAAGCCGAGTACCTGTTTCGAGCTGCCCGTAATCACAACCGTGTCTCCGATATCCGCACCGATGGAGTTGTCTGCAATGACGGTAATCGGTTTCGTCACCAGTTCTCCACAGCCGCCACATTTAGAACAATCATGTCCACAAGCAGTCTGTCGATGTACGGTAAGCTCTGCTTGATTGCCGGATAACAGCTTCGTCACTGTCGCTGTTTGCTGCATAAAATCAATCTCTCCTTTCTTCGAGAGGGTGAAATGTTTGTAAGATTTCCTTGGCACAACCAATGCCATCTACAGCAGCACTCATAATGCCGCCAGCATAGCCTGCACCCTCACCGCACGGAATGAGACCGACGAGCTGCACGCTGTGTCGATTTTCATGCCGCGCAATGCGAACCGGCGAGCTTGTGCGGGTTTCCGGCGCGGTCAAAAGTGCATCCGGTGCATCAAATCCGCGAATTTTTCTGCCAAACTGCCGCAGTCCTATCTGCATGTGCTGAATCACAAACTCCGGCAATATACCTGTCAGTGAGGCGTATTGTACACCAATCGGGTAAGTCGGCGTAACCCGCCCATGCTTGCGGGAAGGTTTTCCGGATAAAAAGTCACCGACTTTCTGACACGGCGCACGATAGCCGCCAGTCAGTGCAAAGGCTTTGCGTTCTATTTCTCGCTGAAATACCACACCGCCCAAAGCGTCAGCGGTCGGAAAATCCGAAGGATTGACCGAGACAACAATGGCTGCGTTCGCATTGCGTCCATCCCGCGCATGATAGCTCATGCCGTTCGTCACGATGGAATTTGGTTCACTCTGCGCCGCAACGACATGACCGCCCGGACACATGCAAAACGAATAACACGCCCGCCCGTTTTCTCGGTGCGACAGCGTATATTCCGCCGGCGGCAGAGCAGGATGTCCCGCCAGCTTACCATACAGACTGGTATTCAAATCTTCCTGCAAGTGTTCGATACGCGCGCCGACAGAAAACGGCTTCGGTTCCAGATACACGCCATTGTGCAGCAGCTGTTCAAAAGTATCACGCGCACTGTGACCAATCGCTAAAATCAAACGTTCACAAGCAATCTCCTGTCCATCAATGATTGCAGCTGTGAGTGTATCGTTATGGCTGCGCACACCGGTCAGCGTGCAGCCAAACCGAACTTCTCCACCTAATCGAATGATCTCTTCGCGCATAGAGCGCACCACACGTTTGAGAATGTCTGTGCCGATATGCGGCTTCGCCTGATACAAAATTTCTTTTGGCGCGCCATGCTCGACAAACGTTCGTAAAACCCACTCGCTCATCGGGTCATTGATGCGCGTTGTTAATTTGCCATCAGAATAAGCACCCGCGCCGCCTTCACCGAACTGAATATTGCTGGTCGGATCAAAAGCACCGCCGGAAAAAAAGGCATTGACCGCGCGGTCACGGCTGTCTATCGCCTGTCCACGTTCAAAAACGCGCGGGTGATAGCCATTCTTCGCCAAAACATATGCGGCAAACAGGCCGCCGGGGCCAAATCCTACGACAATCGGGCGATGCATCAGCTGCTCGATACCTGTCGGAACAGGTTTCTGTGCAGGTGTTTTCAGTCGGACATCCGACTTTCCAATGCGATCAATTACCGCTTGTTCCTGAGTCGGTTCCGCCAAATCAAGCAGAACAGACAAAACACGGGTAATCTTGCCGCGTCGCGCGTCAATAGACGAGCGATAAATGTGTGCACTGCGAAGTTCTCGCATAGAAAGTCCGCATTTTTTTGCCGCTGCTTCCAAAGCATCTGCATCCGCAGCTTCCAGCGACAGTCTGATATTTCCAACTAAAATAGACATGTGGTGTTCCTTTTTCACCTTGTAATCGTAATTTTCACACTATAATTTCCGCTGACTGTTGTGCCGTTCGGACTGCTCACGGTAACGCCAATAGTGTGCTCACCGTTCGACAGCTCCTTAGAGGATAATTCAGCAACCGCTTGAATGTCCGATGCGTCTATCGCATCCAACTGCTTCTGAGAGCCGGTCAGTGTAACAGTCAGCGATTGCGTATTGAGTGTGACCGTGGCGTCAGAATCCTTATCTGTATCATTTAACGCAATATCCGTAATTGTATAGGACTTTGTTGTGTCTTTGTCAACAGAGACTGTAACAGTTGCCGATGTCGGCTGTCCATCGTACAGAGAAACACCGGTCGGCGCTTCAATATCAAATTCGTGTGTATCACCGTTTTCTGCCGTTGTCGCGTTGATGGCACCTAATGCAATAGAATCAATGGCATCTACAGTTTCCGGATCACCGATGATCTTGACAGATTTTGGCGAAATGGTTGTCGAAATTCCCGATGCATCTTCATCTGGCGAAACCGTCACTGCCAGCGGCACTGATTTGACTTCTTTGACGGGAAGTGTAACAGTAACACTGGAAACTTCACGGGAAATATTGGCAGTATCCACCTGCGTTCCCTTACTGTTGACCAGTTTATACGAATAATTATCTGTCAGCGTTTGTTTCAGTCCATCTGTGTCTACATCAATAACAGCCGTTGCAATTTCATCCACAATGGTCGCCGGACCAGAGACCTTAACGGTTTTTGTGGATAGCTGTGGGTCTCCAAAGATATAATTTTTAGCAGCTTTCTTGCTCAACTTTACAGAAACCGGCACTTTTTTCGTCTCTATTTCATCTACGACAAGTGTGATGCTGTCTGGTGTCTTGCTTTCACAAGTCATGCCGCTTTCCGGCAGAATGACGGTGTACGGCAGCTGATATGTGCCTGGAGCGGTGATAGATTCTGAGACATCTGCCTGCACCTTGATTTGAGAAGCAGTCAGAGTTGCCAAGCGATTGGTAGAACCGGAAACCTTGACATCCACAGTTGAATCTGCACCTTCAATAATGCGCAGATTATAGTTGTTGTACAGCTGATCGACACCGGTCAGTTGTACAGCAATATCCTTATATTCCAGGGTGCGGCTTGGGTTTTGAGAGCCCATAAAGTAACTCCACAAAATAAACGCAGCGACAACCGACAAAAGTTTCGTCAGAACATCGTGCTGTGTGATCCATTTTCTCATTTTTTCCGCCTCCCGAAGCCCGGAAGCTTGTCTAACAAATTATCAAAGAAATGCGGCGAGGCTTCCTCTTGTCTTGACTCTTCTTCCTGCAGGTCATGCACGAGAAGTTCAGCACGCAAAATCTCTTCCAGCTGCTCTGGCACGAGATGCCGCTGCAATTCACCGTCTATCGCGATAGAAATCGAACCGGTTTCCTCTGAAACAACTAAGCTAATCGAATCAAACTTTTCGCTCATGCCAACGGCAGCTCGATGCCGCGTGCCGAGTTCTTTGGAGAGATTTGGGTTAGGCGACAGCGGAAGCACGCAGCCTGCTGCATGAATGCGGCTATTTCGGATAATCATTGCACCATCGTGCAGCGGGGCACCTTCATAAAAGATGTTGCGGATCAGCTCGTCCTTGACATCCGCGTTAATGACTGTGCCTGTGCGAATAATATCACTGAGGTTTTCTTTACGCTCAAAGATAATTAATGCACCTGTGCGTGACCATGACATCTCGGAGCAGGCATGTACCATCTCGCGGATAACGGATTCCTCCATAGGAATCGCATCGTTGCGAATCATAAGTGTCGACAGCTTGCTCTTGCCGACGCGCTCCAAAATGCGGCGAAGTTCTGGCTGAAAGACAATAGCCACAACAACGATGCCCCATGTCAGTACCCCACGGAACAAATAGTTGACCATTGTCAGCTGCAAGATGCTGGACAGCCACATGGCAACAATGAGAATAATAACACCGCGAATAATGCGGGTAGAACTCGTTTCTCGTACCAATTTGACAATTTGATAAATGAGAAACGAGACCACCGCAATATCTATCACGTCTGAAACTGTCAGAGACATTAAATTTTGCACAATTACTTGGATATAATCCATACAGTTATTCAATCCCTTAGTCCTGCGAAATGCGCAGTTTTCAGCACGATTTTTTCATGCTTGTTATTATTTTACCACATTTTTTTCAGCGTGTGAACACTTCCTCACAAATTTGGTCAGATTCTTTTCCGCAGATATGCGCCAGCACTTCACAAAATTTCTGCATTTGCCGCATAGACTCAAACCATCCCGGTGACAGACGCACTGTTCCGGTTTCCAATGTTCCCACTGTGCTGTGTGCAAGCGGCGCACAATGCAGCCCTGCACGGACACAAATTTTTTGCTCCGCCAATCGCTGTGCTATGGTCTCACACGACAGCTGACGACACGTAAAGGACAGAACACCAGTTTGCTGTTGCGGTTTTGGCGAGAGATACAGTGTAATACCGGGGATTTCCCGCAGCCTTTCTATGGCTGCATCACGCAGGCGGCATTCCCAAGCGGCAATCTCTGATTCACCCAATTTTGATATAAACTGTAGGCCTTCAAATAATCCAGCGATTCCTGCAAGATTAACGGTACCAGCTTCCATCCGATCTGGTAAAAAATCCGGCATACCTGTCTGCTCGGACAGACTGCCAGTGCCGCCAAGCAGCAGCGGTGCAGGCAGATCCTGTGACAACCATAACAAGATCCCTGTTCCCGGTGGAGCATACAAGCCCTTGTGGCCAGGCATTCCGACAGCCGCGAGACTGTGCAGCTGAGAGACGGCAAGAGGGATCACACCAGCGGATTGTGAAGCATCTAAAATAAGAGGAATTCCGTGCTTCGTCAGCAGCGCATCCAGTGGCTCCAACGGCTGAATGTAACCAAATACATTGGAAACATGACATAACACGAAGCAGTCTGCGCCGTCTGCAATCGCCTTTTGCGCCTGCTCTAACAGCAGATCATCATTCCACAGTTCGCTTTTGAGTATTGTGAGTTTAATATTTTGACGTTTGACCAGATCCAATACGGGACGATACACGGCGTTGTGTTCCAAACCGGAAATGGCAATATGGTGACAGGTTTGCGCCATGGCATACAGTGCCATATTGAGTGCCTGCGTGGCGTTTGCGGTAAAAATCACGTGGCGCGGATCGGGAACATCAAACAGCTTTGCTGCCAGCCGTCGGGTGTCATAGATAATGTCTGCCCCCAGCATTGCAGGTGGATGAGCGCTTCTGCCGACACCTCCGGCGTGCCGCATCGCCCAGCGCATCGCGTGGGCTACTGCAGGCGGCTTTTCCAGCGTTGTCGCTGCATTATCCAGATAAATCATCAGAATTCCCCCAGCACCACTCGATATCCGTTACGTGTTTCAGGCAAGATTTTGCTCGCGTCGTATCTTTGTCATCTATGGCAATCGCCCAGGCACACGATGGCATTTGCTTGGAACGTGGCGGGCGAGTTGGACTATTGGTAATGCCGCAGGCGGACAGGGTATGCGAGAGCTGCCATGCCTCGCTCTGCGACCGACTTAGAATCAGACGTTTGGATTTCATATTCCGCACCTCCGAAAGGTTTCCTCTCTATCAGTATAAGAAAATGGTGCAGGATTTGTGCCTGTCCCTTGCAAATATTCGCTGATTGTGATAGGATTAAAAATTGAAAGAAATAAAAAGGGTGAATCACACATGAATAGTACAACACTTCGCCTGCGCATGGAATCGCTGACAGTCCTCAGCAACCTGCGCAACGCAGAAGTATACAAGGCTTATGAAGACACCATGTCAGCCCTGTATACCACACCAGTGGATTTTTGTCAGAAGTATGCTAAGCTCTGCCGTTTCCACTACGAAAATCGCGATCTCGGCAAATTGCTTGCCCAAGAGATTCATTTTGACACCAATGTATTGACCAAGCAATTGAACAAGCCGCTGTCGGCAGAAATTCGCAAGGCAATTGACTTTGATCTATATACCATTAACACTCTGATCTCTTTGTCCGGTGCAGACTTTTTAGAGTTTGCAGGCAAAGCATATCCGAAGCTGAGCGGTGCACTGAATGAATTGCCGACTTTCGCAGCAGGTTCTCCGCTGCCATTTGGCAATTGTGAGGGTTTGTGCCAGCTGTATCGCAAGCAGGGCTATGGCTACTTTGCCCGCGCCAATGCTTACCAGATTGTGGACAATCAGTTCCAGCCGATTGAGCATCCGGATCCAATCCGCTTGACCGATCTGAAGGGCTATGCACCGGAGAAAAAGACAATCCGTGATAATACACTGGCTCTGCTGGCCGGCAGAACGTCCAATAACATTCTGCTGTATGGCGATAAGGGCTGCGGCAAATCATCTACCGTCAAGGCGATTGCCAATGAATATGCAGACCGCGGTTTGAAAATTATTGAGATGCCGATGTCGGAAATTCAGGCATTCCCAATGATTTGTGAACGCATTGCGCACAGCCCATTCAAGTTTATTCTGTTCTTGGATGACTTGACCTTCAATTCAGAGGACGAACGATTTGTCGCTTTGAAAGCCTTTATTGAGGGCGGCGTTGCCGGTAAGCCGAATAATCTGGTTATCTATGCGACGTCCAATCGCAGACATATTATCCGTGAAAAATTCTCCGAGCGCGAAGGTGACGACATTCATCGCCGCGACGCGATGGAATCTGCTGCGTCTCTGTCCGACCGCTTTGGCATTCAGATTACGTTCTCCAAGCCGGTAAAGAACGAATATCTGTCCATCATCGAGCAGCTCGCTGAGGATTACGGCTTGACTCTCGATCAAGACAAGCTGCATCTGCTCGCAGAGCGTTTTGCAACTCGCAGAGGTGGCCGCTCCCCGCGTACCGCCCGTCAGTTTATCATGCATCAACTTGCACTGGAAAACGGCGAAGCAGAGGATGAGAAAGAAGAACAGGCGTAAAAATGACAACTCTCAGCAGAAAAAACTGCTGAGAGTTTTTTTATCCTTCTTTAGCTTTCAGCAGCGGCATATTCTGCTTTTCCAGCAGCGCATTGACATTTTCTAATTCATAAATATTCTGATTTAAAGCAACGATGAGCACAGCATCACGTGGAATTCGTGCATACAGCGCATTCATGCCATACAATTGTAAAATGCGCTGGGTCTGTTCCAGTGTACATTGCGCTGCAAAACAGATACGCAGAATATAATCCCGCTGTTTGGTATGCTTCTCACCTGACAACAATCCATATCCATATCGTTCAGAAAATCCGGCGCGATAAAATACCTGCTGCTGTGTTAGATCATTTTGTTTGAGCACTTCTCGGATATAGCAGTAAAATGGCGAACTGCCGTAAAACATTTTTTCTTTTTCTTCGCATAATATTTGACCAATGTCATCGGAAGATGTGCTTTTCAAAACAGACAGCAGTTCGTCAGTAATTTTTTCTTGCATTTTTTCTCATTCCTTCCTATAATAAATGCTGCAATACGATTGATTCTAGGAGGCAGCAGATAGACATGACTCAACAAAATCAGTGGATTCTCTCCTGCTATCAGCACGTTGCTGATTTAGATATTACCCGCCATATCTCTATTGTTCAGCACAAGCAGACACATAAAATTTATGTGATGAAAGTGCGCAAACAGTACAATAAAGAAGTATATTTGCATCTGCTGCATCATCATATTTCCAACACACCAGAGTTTCTTGATGTACTGGAAGAACGAGATCAGCTAATCGTCATTGAAGAATATATCTCGGGGCAAAATTTACAGGAAATCTTGGACAACAACGGCATCTTTCCCCAGCAACAAGCATTGGATATCATTTGCCAGCTATGCCGCATTGTGCGTGAATTACATGCCTTCTCTCCTGCAATTATTCACCGTGACATCAAGCCGTCCAATATTATTCTGACAGAAAACGGCACCATCAAGCTTCTCGATATGAATGCCGCCAAACAATGTCATGTGGATAAGACACAGGACACAGACTTGATCGGTACGATTGGTTACGCTGCGCCGGAACAATTCGGCTTTGGTTCTTCTACTGTAGCAACAGATATTTACGCTGTCGGCGTGTTGCTGCATATGCTTTTGACCGGTGATGTTCATACTCCCGTCAGCGGCACGGTGGGAAAAATCATTCAAAAATGTACGCGAATTGACCCCAAAGCACGGTATACAAGTGTTGATGCACTGCTGCATGACTGCCAAGCTTTGCTTCCTTCTTCTGCACCTGTTATGGCGCACGGCAATCGGTTCTATCGTTTTCTGCCGCCAGGATTCCGCACACTCCAACCGTTTTATATGCTGTTCTCTGCTGTTGGCTATATCGTGTTGCTTTACAGTACGGTCACGCTCACATCCAACAATCCTATCGGCGTTTTTCTTGACCGCATTGCATTTTTTGCTGCGTTTTTTCTCGTCATTTTGTTCAGTGGCAATTATCTCGGTGTGCAGAGGTATTTTCCCGGCTGCAGCAGCCGGAACCGACTCATACGCATCGTATGCGTACTCGTTTATGATACGATACTGTTTCTGCTTCCGGTCTTTCTCGATGTTCTGTTCACTACACCCTCAGCATAGCATCGTTGCAAAATAAAAGCACTTCCGCGGAAGTGCTTTTATTTATATCCGGAAACAGAAGATCACTCTGTTTCTTCTGTTTCCGGTTCTGGTACATGCTCAACCCAATGGTCACAGTACACACAACGCTCGCCATCCTTGGAGTGGATAATATCCATCGGAAGATAGGTTTCGGAATGTGTGATGCACTTCGGATTGGTGCAGCGCAGATTCGGTAGACCTAGAATATTTTTGGGCATATGCACACGCGGCTGTTTGCTCAACGTCAGCAACAGTGCCATGCGCGCATACATGCCAAATCGTGCCTGATCAAAGTAAACAGCACGCGGATCATCATCAACATCCTGTGCAATCTCATCAACACGCGGCAGCGGATGCATAATGAGCAACTCTTTCTTTGCATCGCGCAGCTTGGCCTTTGTCAGGCAATACGTACCCTTGAGGCTGTTGTAAACATTAAGATCTGCAAAGCGTTCTCTCTGAATGCGCGTCATATACAGCACATCCAGCATCGGAATAACCGGCTCTAAACCAGATACCTCATAAAATTTCATCTTATGCTCTACCATGAACTGACGCACATATTCCGGAATCGCCAACTCACGTGGTGCGATCAGATAAAACTGTACATTTTTAAAGTTTGCAAGGAAATGAATCAGCGAATGCACGGTGCGTCCATACTTCAAGTCACCGCACAAACCAATCTTCATATTGTCTGCCGAGCCACGCAGACGCAGAATCGTTGTCATATCTGCCAGCGTCTGCGTTGGATGCAGATGTCCACCATCACCGGCATTGATAATTGGAACCTCCGAGAACATAGACGCCGCCTTTGCTGCGCCTTCGTGCGGATTACGCATGACGATCATATCTGCATAATTTGACACCATGGTGATGGTATCTTTCAGCGTCTCGCCTTTTGCTGCAGAGGAAGAATTCGGATTAGAAAATCCAACCACACTACCGCCCAAACGCATCATTGCCGTGGAGAAGGAAAGATTGGTACGTGTACTTGGTTCATAGAACAAGCTGCCCAAAACCTTGCCGCGGCAGGCATCGGTATAGCCTTCCGGTCGGTCGATTATATTTGAAGTGAGCTTGTACAGCTCATGAAACTCTTCCATTGTCAGATCACTGAGGTCGATAATATGTCGCATACATGCGTTCCTCCTTGTATTTTTTTTATTGTAGCACAAATTCCCCCTCTTGAAAAGCCCATGCGTTTTTTCTTGCCGAAAAATTTCGAATTTTCTAGTATTGGAATGAAAACAGCAACATACATGTCAAAATCGTTGCTGTCAGAAACAACATGAAACGATACCAAAACATAGCGCGACACATCCTATTATTTTTTCCAATAAATTTCTCGCTGCTGCTTGTCCAATCGACAGACAAACCGCTTTTTATACAATAGGAATTCTTCCATATCCATCAGGATATGATACAGCATTGCACGGCTCTCAAATTCCTCCCGCGTTTTTGGCAGTTCTTCTTCCTTCATGTCTGCAAATATCTCATGCAGACGGTTGAGCTGTTTTTCCGGACTGTTGATCTCCACGACATAATCCGCCACATACAGCAGATATTCCACAATAATTTGCGCTTGCTTAGGTCTGCTGCGCACGCGGCGCATCTCATTGTGCAAACTATCCAGCACCTGACATTGTGCGTGCCGCATTTCAAAATAATCAATATAATACTCCGGATGAAAGTGAAAAGTATTGTCTTGATACTCGTGTGCGTCTTGGATATAGGTTTCCAATTGGCGTTCCAGCGTGCGAATATGCCCCCACAGGTTATGTGACATCTGAAACTGAATCAAGTAAGCGGCAAGTTCCAGGATAATGTTCTGCAGCTGTTGCTCCACGGCACGCATATTGGCAACCAACTCTTTTTTGCGCTGTCCATTGTCATGATACAGATTGAGCACCAAAGCAATGACAATTCCAATGCAGACCAGCTTGAATTCGTTCCCAATTGTCTGCACAGAAAAATCCTGTCCGGTGAACAGATGTGCACCGATGACCGCATTGACAGATACGGTCGCTGTTAAGCCCAGCATAGCGGAAATACAGACCAACAGGAACATAAACACGCCATACGCCGCATAGGCGTTTCCAACATGCAGAAAAATGACCCATGCAATGAAAATAGCAAGCACAAACGTCAGCACACGAGACACAGACAGTTTGACAGTCTGCCATTTTGTCGTCATCAGCGTCAGCATGGTAATCGTTCCCGCAGAAACGTCATGTGACAGTTCCAACTGTCGCGCCACAAAAATCGCCAACGTACTGCCCAATGCAATTTTTGTGCTCAATAACAGGATTTTCTGGCCTTCCTTGCGGTGTTTTTTCCAAAATTGGTTTTCTATCCCTCTCATCTCATAGCTCCATTCTTAAAAAAGAAATAAATTGGTTCTATTCTACCACATTTTTAACACAATAGAAACAGAAAAAGCAAAAAATCAGGCATCAACCTGAAGGTCAATGCCTGATTTATAGGAAAGTCAGAAATGTTTGATTAAACGACGAAGATTAGTACATGCCGCCCATGTCCGGAGTTGCCGGAGCTGCTGCCGAAGCCGGCTCCTTGATGTCGGTTACAATGGACTCAGTGGTCAGCACGGTAGAAGCAACCGATGCAGCATTCTGCAGAGCAGAACGGTTTACCTTGGTCGGATCTACGATACCGGATGCGATCATCTCACAATAGGTCTCAGAATAAGCATCGAAGCCATAGCCAACCTTGCCAGACTCACGAATCTTCTCCAGAACAACTGCGCCGTCAATACCAGCGTTTGCAGCGATCTGACGGATCGGCTCCTGCAAAGCCTTAACAACGATGTTGACACCGGTTTTCTCATCGCCTGCTGCGTCAGCAGCAACAGCCTCGACAGCCGGAACAGCGTTTACATATGCAACGCCGCCGCCTGCTACGATGCCTTCCTCAACAGCGGCACGAGTAGCATTCAGAGCGTCCTCTACGCGCAGCTTCTTTTCCTTCATTTCGGTCTCAGTAGCAGCACCAACCTTGATAACTGCAACGCCGCCAGCCAGCTTAGCCAGACGCTCCTGCAGCTTCTCGCGGTCGAAGTCGGAAGTGGTTGTCTCGATTGCGTGACGGATGTTCTCAACGCGAGCCTTAATAGCTTCTGCATCGCCCTGACCGTCAACAATAACAGTGCCTTCCTTGTTGACCTTTACCTGACGAGCACGACCCAGCATAGCCATCGTAGTGTCCTTCAGTTCCAGTCCAATCTCCTCAGAGATCACTTCGCCGCCAGTCAGAACAGCGATGTCCTTGAGCATTTCCTTGCGGCGATCGCCGAAGCCCGGAGCCTTAACAGCAACGCAGGTAAAGGTACCACGCAGCTTGTTGAGCAGCAGGGTAGACAATGCTTCGCCTTCCAGATCCTCTGCGATGATGAGCAACTTCTTGCCAGTCTTAACAATCTGTTCCAGCAGCGGCAGGAGATCCTGAATGTTGGAAACCTTCTTATCGGTAATCAAGATAACCGCATCATCCAGAACAGCTTCCATCTTTTCGGTATCCGTTACCATGTACGGCGTGATGTAACCGCGGTCAAACTGCATACCTTCTACAATTTCAGAATAAGTCTCAGCGGTCTTGGATTCTTCAACGGTAATAACGCCGTCAGCGGAAACCTTCTCCATAGCCTCAGCAATCAGTTCGCCGATGGTCTCATCGCCAGAAGAGATAGCAGCAACACGAGCGATGTCAGCAGAACCCTTGATGTTCTCAGAGTTCTCCTTGATGGCATTGATTGCGGTCTCTACGCCCTTTGCAATGCCCTTGCGCATAATCATCGGATTTGCGCCAGCAGCAACGTTCTTCATGCCTTCGCGGATGATAGCCTGAGCCAGAACGGTAGCGGTAGTGGTGCCGTCGCCTGCCAGATCGTTGGTCTTGGTAGCAACTTCCTTTACCAGCTGTGCGCCCATGTTCTCAAACGGATCGTCCAACTCGATGTCCTTTGCGATGGTTACGCCGTCGTTGGTGATGAGCGGAGCACCGAACTTCTTGTCCAGAACAACATTGCGACCCTTCGGTCCCAGAGTTACCTTTACCGTATCAGCCAGCTGGTCTACGCCGCGGCCCAGTGCACGGCGAGCTTCCTCGCCGAAAAGAATCTGCTTTGCCATAATATATAGCCTCCTAATTATTGAGTCAATTTACAATTAGTCTACAACAGCCAGAATATCGTTCTGACGAACAATAATCAGTTCCTCGCCGTCAATCTTTACTTCTGTGCCGGAATACTTGCTGGTGATAACCTTATCGCCAACTTTGACCTGCATAACAACTTCCTTGCCGTCTACAACGCCACCAGGGCCTACAGCCAAAACTTCTGCGATCTGCGGCTTCTCCTTAGCAGAACCCGCCAGAATGATTCCGCCTGCGGTGGTCTCTTCTGCTTCGACCATCTTGATGACCACGCGGTCAGATAAAGGCTTGAGCTTCATAATAAAATCCTCCTAAGATGATAAAATACAAATTCAGAGTTTAGCACTCAACGCCTTCGAGTGCCAACAGCTATATATTAAATCATTTTTCCGAAATACGCAAGTATTTTTTTCCAAAATTTCAAAGTTTTTTGTAAATAAATTATGAATATTATTTATCTCGTTTATTTTGGTAATTTTTGCGGTTTTTTGCAACATTTTTACGTGCTTTGTTCATCAGCTGTGCCGAACGGAGCTTCTTGCGCTTCTCCGGCGGCTGATAGTACATAAACAGATTGCAGCGTAGCATACCGTTGTACAATTTGCGTTTTTTATCCGCTTTTACCCCGTAAAACTCCTCAAATTTCTCATCAGAGCTTATAATATACTGCTTCATTGGCGATAAAGCTGCCGCTGTGCCAAAATTTCGCAGCAATTTCCGCGCCGCATTGACATCCATCATTCGTTCTCCATACGGCGGATTGGCAATCAATGTACCCTCACGGTTTTTCAATCGGCACACGCAAGCATCTTTTTCTTCAAAGTGAACCGTGTGATCTACACCCGCCTTTTTGGCGTTTTCTATCGACAGTTCTACACATGCCGGGTCAATATCGCAGCCATGAATATCATAGGTTCGGTCTCGATAGATGACATCTAATGCCCGCTCCCGTTCCTGTCTCCAGATTTCCGGTGCAACAAAGTCCCATTTCTCCGCATCAAAGGAGCGCATAAGCCCCGGTGCGCGGTTCATGGCAATCATAGCCGCTTCAATCGGGATCGTGCCGGAGCCGCAGAACGGATCAAAAAACTCTCCTCTGCCGCGGAACCGAGAAATCTGTACCATTGCTGCCGCCAACGTCTCGCGCAGCGGTGCTTCATTGGCATTGGCACGATAGCCGCGCTTATGCAGGCCGGCACCGGAGGTGTCCAAATACAGCGTGGCTACATCGTGTACGATGGAAAACTGTACCTGACAGCGCGCGCCGGTCTCTTCAAACCATGTGATGCCATACGATTCCGACAAGCTCTTGACAATTGCCTTTTTGACAATACTCTGGCAGTCCGGAATACTGTGCAGCTGAGAATCCAGCGCATAGCCCTTGACAGGAAATGCACAGTCCTTCTCAATATAATCCAGCCACGGCAGCTCGTATACGCCTTCAAACAGCTCTTCAAACGTGTGAGCCGGAAATTCTCCTACTTTAATGAGCACGCGTTCTGCACAGCGCAGCCATAGATTCGCCCATGCTAGGGTATGCTCGTCTCCAGAAAAAAAGACGCGGCCATTTTCGACACGAACATCGGTCAAGCCGCCATTGTGGCGCAGCTCATCACCGACAATTCCTTCCAGTCCGAACAGCGTCGGACAACAAAATTCATAGTTCATAATCCATATCCTTATCCGAAATTGATTGATTTTATTGTACTATATTTTCCCATACAGAACAAGATAACCACGCAGATTTAGCAGGTTTTTCGTTGCTTTTTTCCACGTTTGTGGTATACTTAACATGATTATTGGAAGATTTGAGGTGTACCTATGGTTCGTTTCGGCTTTATCCGCACAAAAGAGGAAATCAAATTTCTGATTCTAACCTGTATGGCTTATCTGCCATTTCCGGTTTCTTTCGCTGCGATTGTTGATCTTTGTACTTGGTGCGACGATGGCTTTGATTATTTTGAGTTATCCGAAGCATTTTCTGAGCTGCAAAATACGCATCACATAGAAAAATCGCTGGAAGGGGAATTGGAAGTGTTCTGCATCACAGAAAAAGGACACCAGACTGCACAGGCATTTCGCAATCGCCTGCCATCTACCGTTCGGGAAGCAGCTGAGCTGTCCGCCCTGCGCGTTGTGCGCAAAATCCGCCAAGATGCGCAGATTTCTACCTCGACGGAACAGTGCGGAGAAAAGGACTATGTTGTACATCTGACGATGCAGGATGTTTTCTCCGTCCAAATGCACGTGGTCAGTCCGGCACAGGCTTCGTATTTGGAATCGCATTTTCAAAAGCATGCAGAAGACATGTATCAGCAGCTGCTGTCCGCTATGACAAGCGAATATGAGCTTCCGGCACAAAAAGACGAATGACCTTCGTCTTTTTTCATGCAATCAAATTACTACAGAATGGAACGATACACTATGACAAACAACAAAACCAAAGGCATTTGCTTTATTATCCTATCTGCGTTTTTCTTCGCGCTCATGAATTTATTTGTCCGGCTGTCCGGTGATCTGCCGCCGATGCAAAAGAGCTTTTTCCGCAATCTCGTTGCATTGGTATTTGCAGTCATTGTCCTGCTTCGCACAGAGGAAAAATTCCGGTTCAATCATAAAAATCTCCCGCAGCTCATCGCGCGGGCTACTTTCGGCACGTTGGGCATCCTGTGCAATTATTACGCCATTGACCATTTGGTGCTCTCAGATGCTTCGATGCTTAACAAGCTGTCGCCGTTCTTTGCAATTATCATTTCGTATTTTTATCTAAAAGAAAAAGTAACACCGGTGCAGATTTCCGCTGTCATTATCGCGTTTCTCGGTGCGCTGTGTATCATTAAGCCGGGCTTTTCATCGATGAACTCTCTTCCGGCATTCATTGGCGCCTTAGGCGGCTTGGGCGCAGGCACAGCCTACACCATGGTACGCAAGCTGAGCTTAAATGGCGAGCGCGGACCATTTATCGTATTCTTTTTTTCCGCCTTCTCCTGTTTGTTCTGCCTGCCGTATCTGCTGTTTGCCTATCATCCGATGACATGGCAGCAATTGGGCTTTTTGCTTCTCGCAGGTCTCTCTGCTGCCGGAGGCCAGTTTTCCATCACTGCTGCGTACTCCAACGCTCCGGCTCGAGAAATTTCTGTCTTTGATTACTCTCAGATTGTCTTTGCCGCATTATTTGGTTTTCTGTTCTTGCAGCAAATTCCAGATTTTCTCAGCGTCATCGGCTATATTATTATCTGCGGTACATCGGTATTTATGTTCTTTTATAATCAGAGAAAAAAATAATTTTCTTTTGGAGATGTAGATTTCTTTCATTTTCACCGGCAGAAATTTTCCGCATGGTTCTTCTTTCAAAAAAACCGTGAGACTTCTTAACCCTAAAATCTAAAAAACGCAGTATGTTCTCTTCGCTTTCGCATCTGGAACATACTGCGTTTTTTGTTTATTCTTTCATCTGAACGGCATTGCCCTGAAGAGAGTCTTTTTTATCCGTACACAAATCTTTCACACATTCCAACCGTTTGTTTCTTTCTGAAGGTCTGCCATGTGGGTAAAAATACCGTTTTGTATATAAAGCGTCTGTGGCGTGCCCTGCTCTGCGACAATGCCATCCTTGAGTACGACAACCTTGTCTGCGTTAGCAACCGTGCGCATTCGGTGCGCGATAATCAAGACGGTTTTGTCAGCAATTAATTTGGACAATGCTTCCTGTACGGCTGTTTCGTTTTCTGCATCCAGTGAAGCGGTTGCCTCGTCAAGCAGAATAATCGGTGCATCCTTGAGGAAAGCACGCGCGATAGAAATGCGCTGGCGTTCGCCGCCGGACAGTTCCGAGCCATTCTCACCGATTCGCGTCTGATAGCCGTTAGGCAACTGCTGCACAAAGTCATCAACGTTAGCGAGCTTTGCCGCTGCAAGCACGTCTGCATCTGTGGCATCCTTTTTGCCGACGCGAATGTTTTCCATAATATTCTGGTCAAACAGCGTGACATCCTGAAAAACAATGGAATATAACTTGAGCAGCGCTTCAGGATCGGTCTTTGATACATCCATACCGCCGACTGTAATCTTGCCGCGATTGGCGTCCCAGAAACGAGCCGCCAGACGCGAAACTGTCGTCTTGCCGCCGCCGGACGGACCAACCAGTGCTGTTACCTGTCCCTGTTTGGCGGTAAAGGATACATCGCGCAGGACGGTTTCTCCGCTGTCATACGCAAAACCTACATGGTCAAAGACAATATCATATCCCTTGTTGGTCAGCGTCTCACTGCCTGTCTGCTCCGGATAGTCAGAGATCTCATTCATGCGCTGTACGTTAATCTCCAACGCATTGAGAGCTGCCAGATTGATGAGACTGCCGTTCATCGGTTCATAAAGCCTAGATACCACGAGTAGAAATGCAAAGAATACAATCAAATCAATCTTGCCTTGCACGAGCAGGGAGCCACCTACCAATGCTACCGTCGCAATACCGAATTTGAGCAGCATTTGTGCACTTGTGACCAGCATACCTGTGATAAGTTCAGCCCGTGTCGAAGAAGATTCTACCGACTCAATTTTCCGATACAAACCACGCAAATAGGTTTGTTCTGCATTTGCGCTCTTCAAGTCTTTGGATACCTCTAAGCACTCCTGCATACCGTCTGCCGCCGCAAGACGTGTCTGTGTTGCATCAACCGAAAGTCGATGGCGAATTCTCTTGGACAGTGCAACGATAATCAGTGAGATCGGCAGTGGCCACAATGCGGCAAGTGCCATTCGCCACTCGAAGAACAGCAGACCAATGGCAATAAGAATTGTCGACACAATTGCACCGTAGAATTGCGCAAATTGATGCGACAAGGCATGTTCCAATGTTGCGACATCTCCCAAGATGACCGTTGTCAAATCGGCAGAATCTTTTTTTCCAAAGAAGCTGAGCGGCAGACGGCGCAGCTTTTCTGCCAGCGCAAGCCGTTTCGCTCCGGATTCCTGATACATGGCAAAAAATGTCGCATTATACTGCCAGAGTACCGTAAGCCCAATCAAAACTAATGCGACAATCGAGCCGATGATCAGCAACGTGAGATGCGCTTTGGGTTGTCCCGCCAGCAAATCACTGACCAGTATATATAACAAACCAACCGGCAGCATCAGCGCAAGATTGACGCACACCGTTGCAGCAACAGAGAGAGTCAAATCTTTTGCACCTTTTTCCGATACGGCATATTGCTTCATCAACTTATGAATCATCTGTTGTCACCCACCTTCCACTGTGTGGCATGTTGATACTGATCCCACATCTCTCGATACATGCCTTGTTTTTCTAACAATTGAGCGTGTGTGCCGTGATCGACAATGTTGCCGTGATCCATCACATAGATACAATCTGCGTGTTGAATGGTTGTCAAACGATGGGCAATCATCAGCACGGTTTTATTTTTTGCCAATCTCTCAAATGCTTTCTGCATCAATACTTCGTTTTCCGGATCGGCAAAGGCAGTCGCCTCATCCAATACAAGAATCGGTGCATTTTGTAAAATTGCTCTGGCGATGGCAATGCGCTGCTGTTCGCCGCCGGACAGATAGGTACCTTGTGTGCCAATCATCGTGTGAATTCCTTCCGGCAGCTTTTCCAAAATCTCATCACACTGTGCATCGTGCAGAGCTGCCAGTACCTCCTCATCTGAGGCAGTCGGACGCGCCAAACGCACATTCTCTGCAATCGTCATCTTTAACAGCTTACTATCCTGAAAGACATAGGAAACCGTATTGACACGGCTCTGCTTGGACATCTCGCGGACGTCTGCGCCGCCAATGCGCACCGCGCCGGATTCAACGTCCCAAAAGCGGGAAAGCAATCCTGCCATGGTGCTCTTGCCGCTGCCGCTCGGACCGACAAAGGCCACTGTATGTCCTGCTGGAATTGTAAACGAGAGATTCTGTACCGCAGGTTTCGCGCCCTCCTGATACCGGAACGTCACATCATCAAACACAATCGAATCGTCTTTTGGTGTTTTCGGTTGTTTCGGCTCCTCTAGTGGCTGTGCGGACAAAATGCTGTCAAATCTTCGAATCGCATCTTTTACTGTCATGGACTCTTCACCCATGTACATGATGCGTGTGAAGGACGTTGCAATAATCGGTGTAAAAATGACATAGAAAATGAAGTTGAGCACAACATCCGGCAGCATACTGTCGCCCTGGCACAAAATCAGCGTCAGCACAATGAGAAATGCAAAAGTACTGTTGATTGCTATTTGGAAGTAAATCATTGAAGAGCGGCATGATTTTGTATAATTGATGCAGAACTTGTAATACATATCAATCGAGTGCTTAAAGCGCGAAAATGAATACACAGTCTGTGAAAATGTCTTGACCACACTCATACCGCGCACATACTCCACAGATTCACGATTCATATCTTCCAGAGCATTCTGATACTGCTTCATGTCCTCGGCAAGAGCTGAACCTATCATGCGACTCATGGCAATCATGCCCAAAACAACTGGAATCAGGCTGACGAGTCCATACCGCCAATCAAACAAGAATAGGACAATAATCAGCGCAATTGGTGTGACAACAACCGTTGCCGCATCCGGCAGCTGGTGCGCCAGATACGTCTCTGTTGCCGCTGAAGAATCGTTGACGATGCGGCGCAGCTTGCCACTTCCCTGCTCATCGACATAGCCAATCGGCAGCTTGGTGATATGTTTCATCAGCGTCTTACGAATATTGACCGCTACGCGAAACGCAGATAAATGGGAACACATCAGTGCGCAGAAATACAGCAGCATGGACACCAAAGCAAAAATTACCGCCCAAACGCCGTTATGCACAATATTTACTGCTTGTGAAAAATCTGGTGCCACAGCGACAATCTCTTGAATGATGCGAAAAATGCATACAAATGGAAGCAACGCAATCACCGCGCTTGCCGCAGACAGCACCCAAGATGCATACGTCAGGTATTTTCGATTGCCTGCGTAACGCATCAGCTCACTGAGTGCTGATTTTTCTTTATTTTTCGTCTGTTTTGACATAGCTTGCCTCCTCAAAAAAATAATGCTGTCATCTCTGACAGCATTATTTTGCAGGATTTTCTATTCAATTTCTACTCCCAACAGGTGCAAATGCTCCATTTGGTCAGCATTCTTTCTGTACTCTCGCGGTGTACATCCCATGACGGACTTAAACGCTGCGGTAAACTTACTCGCATTTTCATAGCCAACCATACCGGCAATTTCTGTAATGCTGTGTTTTCCGGCTTCCAGTTCATGTACTGCCGCATGAATGCGGTATCGCTTCATATAGGCGTAATATGGGCTGCCATAAATCTCTTTGAAACAGCTTTTGAGTGTAGTCTGTGCGATGTCATACTTTTGCGCCAGTACCTGCAACGGAATTTTTTCTCCCAGTCGATGAATCGCCTCCTGATGCAGGGCTTTTACCTTATCCATATCACTACGGCGAAAATAACTGGATTGTGACGATTCCCGCGAAAAAGGAATCGTCTGCATGGTGAGCAGAATTTCCATCACTTTTAATTTGATATATGCCTGTTCAATCATCGGATTGACATGATACAGTTCTTCAAAAATATGATTGAGTGCAGGCATCCTGCGAATGAGCATCGCGCCTCCATGCTGCAAGACATGCTGCTGCAAAAAGGCAAGCTGTCGGGCGATCTCCGGAAATAACGGCTGAATGGCTGCCGCCATCTCATCCACATCTGCCAAAATCGAAACGCCATCATAAAATCCCAATGGAAATTCCGAATGCAGCCGTTTGATGCCCAAGATGTTTACCTCTAGCTCACCCTGACCGAGATACACATACCGATCTTCTTCCAGTTGACAACCATACCGTCCCTGTCGGCAATGATTGATTTCCAGCACATGCAGACTGTCCTCTCCATGCTCCGGCTCAACACACTCCTGGGAATTGAAATGATTAAAAAATACATCGACACCAGGCATAATGTGATGAATTGTCATGGAGCTTTCACGATGTTCCGCCTCTTCTCTGGTTAATCGCGTCATATTCTGATAAGAGTCAGCTTTACTGAATCCCTCTTCGTATATACTTACCGTATCCGTCATTCTGCCTCCAATAGTTAGGTTGTTCTAACTCATTTTTTCAAGAAAGCCTTCCGCGGAATACCACGGAAGGCTTTGCTATTTCTTGTTATCTTACCCTTTTATCTATGCAAAACGAAGATCAATTGCTCTCGATTAAGCCATAGCCGCCAGCAGCTCTCTTGTAGATAACAGCCGGTACGTCATCCTCTTCAGCGTTGCGGAAGAAGAAGAACTGATGCTCCAGCAGATTCATCTGCAAAATAGCTTCCTCCACGGTCATAGAAGCGACATCAAATTTCTTCCGGCGAACGACTTCATACTTGTCCTCTGCGAACTCTGCGAGACTTGCCTCATTGGCAGCCATCTTGTCGAATGCGCCCTGACGCAGCTTCTTTTCCAGGCGGGTCTTGTTTCTGCGAATCTGTCTCTCGATGCTCGAAATCATACCATCCACGGAAGCAAACATATCTGTCGTGGTTTCCTCTGCACGGAAAACCATGCCATTATGACGAACTGTTACTTCTGCCGTCTGTCTGCCCTTCAGTTCACTGAAAGTAATGGTCGCGGAGGTGTCCTTCTGGAAATACCGATCCAGTTTGGTAACCTTCTTGATAGCGTAATCGCGGAGCTCTTCGCTAATCTTGATTTTTCTTTCAACGATGGTGATCTTCATAACATCAACTCCTTATGGTCTGACAACCCAATTTTTTATTCACTTGTCGAAGAGGAATGTCTGTGCGGCACACGCCGCAAGAACTTGTATCGTTTCAACAAATTTTAATTTATTTCTTCCTCTTTTGTTGGGAATATTATACCACACAGAGGCAAACCTGTCGCATGGCAAAATTCGCTAAAAATGGAGTTGAGCACAGAATAGCTTGAGCAATCTCTTGTTTTTTCACGTTTTCTTGAAATTTCGTGATTTTAAATTTTTCCCTCTGCATGGCGTGTGACATGACAGCCAATGTTGACTGCACACGGCAGACCGGCAATGTGGGTCGGATACGTATCAATAGCACACATCAAAGCAGTTACCGTGCCGCCCAGACCCTGCGGGCCGATGCCCAGCGCATTGACGCGTTCGATAATTTTCTTTTCCATCTCCGCATAGCCCGGATTATCATTGAACTGACCGACCGGACGCATCAGGGCACGCTTTGCCAGATAACACGCCTTGTCTGCCGTGCCGCCCAGACCAACACCGATAACAATCGGCGGACACGGGTTAGAACCAGCCTTATCGCAGGCCTCGACAACAAAGTCAATAATGTCCTCCGGCTTTGCTGCCGGAGTGAACATCTTGAGTGCACTCATGTTTTCGCTGCCAAAGCCCTTCGGTTCAACGGTAACATGGATTTCATCACCTGCGACAACGCGCGTATACAGAATAGCCGGAGTATTGTCATTGGTATTGCTGCGATCCAGCAGCGGATCACGAACGACAGACAGACGCAGATAGCCGTCTACATATCCCTGACGAACGCCTTCATTGACGGCATCTTCCAGCAGACCGCCGGTAATATGCACATCCTGACCGACCTCTACAAACACAATAGCCATGCCGCAGTCCTGACAGATCGGCACAGAATTTTTACAGGCAATATCACAGTTTTCAATCATCTTGCCAAAGATGGTCTTGCCGAGCGGAGATTTCTCGTTCTGCTCTCCGTCTACATAAGACTGTCGGATGCTCTCCGGCAGGACATAGTTTGCCTTCATGCACAGCTCGCGCACCAGCGCGGTAATCTCTTTTGCTTCGATGGTTCTCATTCTGTGTAATCCTCCTGTATTGTATGCCAAACGCGGCATTATTTCACCTGTTTTCCGTCAATATATACGGCTGTGACCTTGGTGCGGTAATCCAGCGGATCGCCGCTCGTAATCAGCAGATCTGCGTCCTTGCCGACACGCAGCGAGCCGATTCTGTCATCCAGTCCGGCAATATGCGCCGGAACAATCGTCACTGCCCGCAAGGCATCCATCGGCTCCATGCCCGCCTGCACAGCAGCTACGACACACTGCATGAAATGCTTGAGCGTTGTTTCCGGATGGTCGGTTGTAATGGCGGTCTCAATACCCGCCTGGGTCAGCAAAGCCGGTGCCTGCTCGGTCAGATGACGCAGTTCCGGCTTCGAGCGATCCGTCAAAAACGGGCCTGCACAAATCGGTACGTGCTCCTCTGCCAGAATATCCACAACCAGATGCGCCTCTGTGCCATGCAAAATAACCGGCTTTAACGAAAACTCTTTCGCAATGCGCAACGCGGTAAACATATCATCCGCACGGTGCGCATGAAAATGTGCCGGACACGTACCGTCCAAAACCGGAAGCAGTGCTTCGTATTTGGCATCGTACTCCGGTAAATCCGATGGATCTTCCGCATGCTGCTTTTGTCTGCTGTATTCCTGCGCCTTGTGCAGCGTCTCTCGAATCAACGCCGCAGTCGCCATGCGGGTCACTGGCGTCTCATCCTTATCATTATAGCATGATTTTGGATTCTCTCCCAGCGCAAATTTCATCGCACACGGCTGTTTGACAATCATATCATCAATACGGCGGCCTGCCGTCTTAATCGCTGCGATTTGTCCAGCAATCGGATTGCAACTACCGGGCGATACCAAACAGCAGGTCACGCCCGCCTCGCGCGCCTCTTGGAAGCTTCGCTCCATCGGATTAATGCCATCAATCACGCGCAGCTGTGGCGTGATCGGGTCAGTGTCCTCATTTCCGTCCTCTCCTTCAAATCCGAGAGAGTCTTCAAACAATCCCAAATGTGTGTGTGCATCCACGAGTCCCGGAAGAATCCATCCGCCGTGTACATCAATCTGTTCGCCTTCCGGCACAGTTTCCATCGACCCAATAGCGGAAATCTTTCCATTTTCCACGGAAAGAAAACCATTTTCGATGATTTCACCCTCCATTGGGACAATTTTCGCATTGCAAAGTATCATTGCTTCTCCTTAAAAAACAATTGACAATTTATGGTAATCATGATACGATAACCACGGTGGCAGGAAACTGCTATCCATGCACCGTTCATATCTTTATCCCCACAATCCATTCACCCTTCGGCTCGCCGGAGGGTATTTTTTTGTCCGTACAAAAAAGCAGACATGACAATGCCGCCTTCCCGAAGCGTAATACGAAAAGAGCGACATGTCTGTTTGCTTTGTGTGTTTATTTGCGGCGGCGGGAACCGTTTTTCTTGTCGGTATTGCGGCGCAGATCAGCCATTCTGCTCTCGCTGTCCTGCATAAAGTGCTTGAGCTTATCCTCAAACGAAGCTGGTACTTCCTTTGCCGCCTGACGCGGCGCATAGCCTTGGCGCTGCTGGAATTTTCTGCCGCCGTTGGAGCTGCCTGTGCGGTTCTGATAGCTTCCGCGGTTAGTATTATTGCGATTTCCACCGTTCTGATTGTTGTTGTGGCGGAACGGACGCTGCTCGCTGCTCTGTCGCGGCTGCGTCTTTTTGATGGACAAATTCACACGACCGTTTTCGTCAATGGCGATGACCTTCACCTTGACTTCCTGACCCTCTGTCAAATGATCGCGGATGTCACTGACATATGACTGATCCACCTCAGAAATATGTACCAAACCGCTCTTGCCTTCTGGCAGCGATACAAACGCGCCAAACTTTGTGATTCCGGTTACTTTGCCGGAAATGATTTCTCCTACAGCCAACTCCATACTATTAAACTGTTTCCTCCATATACTTTTGGTCACTGCTCCGAGCTGTCAATAAACACGCGCTCACCGGGCGATGCATATCCCAGCACATCACGAGCAATCTTTGCGATGGACTCATCGGTCATACCCTCATCCAGCGACTTTTTCAGGTCTGCGTTCACTGTTTCTTCCTGACTGATTTGGTCATTCAGTGTATCGACCTGCTGCCGAAGCTCACGAATCTGAATCTGGAGAGAAATCGGTTTGACAACGACAACCGCTGCAACGATAACGAGTGCCAGCTTGAGCAGGATGCCGATTCTTTTATTTTTCGGTTTGTTCATCCAATCCCTCCTTCAATGATTACGCTTACTATTCTATACCACCACATGCAAAAAGAAAAGGATTTTTTTTATTTTTTATGATTTTTTTGAAAATTCTCTTGTTACTGTGCACTTGTGCATCCATTTCCAAAAATGCCGTACCCAGCGTCCCGCTGTCAACTCCCACAAAACGCCTCCGAACAGCATGGAAACTGGCAAAAAGCCGCGCATCCGCTGTTGAAAGATGCTGACGGCGAACACAAACAGTGTCGCGCCGCACGTCATGGAAAACAGTACATCTAAGAAAAACGTCAGTCCAGCGCATTTCCAATGCTGTCGAATCAGCCAAAACACATCATACAACACGCCAAGTGCTAATCCACATGCGCATGCAATAAACATGCTATGCCATTGCAGCTGTATGGCGTTCATTGAAACAGCCTGCGAAGAAATCCGCCCGATGCACTGTTGTCATCGTACTCCATACAATCGATGCGCCCCGTGATGTGCAGCTCTCCGGTATCTAAGCTGAGCTGGTCGACATGCAGATCGCTGCCGCGCACGAGCAATGTTCCCCAACCTGTCGCGACAATGATTTGGTTTTCATCAAAATTCACAACATCGCTGATGCCGGAGATTGACAGCTTTTTTCTGTCCTGCAGGGAAATGCCGTGCGGCAGTGCCTGCTTTTCTGCCGTGTTCCGCTCCATATACGCTCCCCCTATCTATACCGAAAGCCCCGACACTATCCTATGTGTCGAGGCTTGGGATTATGCGTTTGTAATCTATTACGGAATCTCTCGGTACAGTGCCGAAGCATCATTTTTGAGAACATGCTCAGCGATGTTGAGAACTTCTACTTTGAGTGTTCTTTGACCAAAAGTGATTTCAATGACATCACCGACTTTTACTTGATACGACGCCTTTGCCTGCTTTCCATTGACTAAAATACGGTCATTGTCGCAAGCCTCATTTGCGATAGTTCTCCGCTTAATCAAGCGAGATACTTTGAGATATTTATCCAGTCTCATATGTTGATTTTCTCCTTTAATTGCTTGGATGGGCGAAATACCGGAATCTTCATCGCCGGAATATCAAATTCCTGCTTTCCTGTCGGCAAATGCCCTTTTCTTGCCGCGCGATGGCGCACTTCCATCACGCCAAAGCCAGAAATGGTAATCTTCTCCTCCTTCGCCAGTGCCTCTGCGATACACGCAAAGACTGCCATTGTAGCTAAGGAGGCATCCTTTTTCTTCATGCCTGTATAATCGGAAACCCGATCAATCAGTTCATTTTTGTTCATCCTTTTTACTCTCTTCCCAAAGCCCCAGCATTTCATTCAGTGTTAAATCTCCAACCTGCTTTCCTTGTGCAGCAGCCCCTTCTTCTACATGGGAAAACCGATGAATAAACTTCTCCGTCGTGTGATTCAGTGCTTCCTCCGGATCAGTTTGCGCAAATTTTGCCACCTTCACTGCTGCAAAAAGCAAATCGCCAATTTCCTCGGGTAAATCACCATCTCCGTGTTCTGCACGGCGCACCTCGTCCAATTCCTCTTGCACTTTGTCCAGTGCGTTTTCTACACTGTTCCACTCAAATCCAACCTTTTCCGCCTTTTTCATGACTTTTTCCGCGCGAATCAATGCCGGAAGGGTACGCGCCACACTGTTCATGGTGTCCGCAACGCTTTTCTGATGCTTTTCTGTTTTTTTTAGATCATCCCAATTATTTAAAATATCCTGTGTCGAATTCACCTGCACATCCTTAAACACATGCGGATGCCGATAAATCATCTTTTTGCAAATGCCGTCAATCACATCGTCCATATTAAAATGTCCCTGTTCTTCTTCTATTGTCGTGTGAAAAACAACTTGGAACAGCACATCACCCAGTTCTTCTTTGAGCAGTTCGGTATCTTCGTTGTCGATTGCCTCACATACCTCATACGTTTCTTCAATAAAATCTCGGCGAATGCTGTGATGGTTCTGCTGTCGATCCCACATACAGCCTTCTTCACTTCGCAAGATGCGCATCACCTGCAACAAATCGTCAAAATGATATTGTTTTTTTATTTCAAAGTCCATAAAACATGTTTCCTTTCTGTTCTATCTTCTTGGATGCAGTACATGCGCGATAAACGCCAGATTGATGACCAGCAAAAGACTATAACAAGTCAACGTTCCGATTGGCAATGCTAAGATATTGACATTCGGCTGTCCAGCCAAATAGAAACCTACAGCAAACTTTACCGTACAGGCAACAGTCATCGCATAAACCGACAAATCCGGTCGTCCAAATGCCTGCAAAATAGAAATAGTAACGGTAGACAGTCCGACAAGAGGCTCGGCTACACCAAGCAGGCGCAACAGCGGCGTTGCCGTCTGCACACCGTGCGGCTGAGAGGCAAATAAAAGCTGCAACAGCGGTCCTGCCAGCGCAAACAATCCAATTCCGCACGGGATACATACAAGCAGCGTCAGCCCCATGGACGACCGCAGCAGCCGCCTTACTTGTCTATCCTGCTTTTTCGCGTGCGCAGCTGACAATGCCGGAAGTACGCTGACAGATACCGCGTTGGAAAGCGACTGCGGCAAATTGAACAGCGTCAATGCCATACCGGTATACGCGCCATACGCCGCGACAATTTCTTGGGCAGAAAAGCCCGCCGCTGGTAATCGTCGATATACAACAGACATGTCTAAAAAGCCGGAAACCGTCATGACGGCAGCTCCCAATGTCACGGGAATCATCAGCTGTACCAGTTTAGAAAATTCATTCCGTTCTTTCGTCGGATGGCGAAGCGCTTGCCACGCACCGCGGCGCACACTCCATAGCAAATATAAAACGGCAAATAACTCTCCGCAAGTCACGCCGAATACCGCACCTGCTGCCGCGCCCGCGATGCCATACCCTGCATTCAGCAAAGCGCTCGCTGCAAACAGACCGACAACTAGTTTTCCGACCGCTTCTGCCACCTGTGAAATGGCTGTCGGAACCATATCTCCCGTGCCCTGATACCAGCCGCGCAGAGCTGCCTCTACAGTCACCAACAATACTGCCGGTGCAATGAGCAGCAAACACGGCACGGCGGTTGTCTGTCCAAACAGCCGGCACAGCATTGGTGCGGCTCCCGCCAATGCCAGTGACAGCAGCAGAGATGTTACTGCAAATACGGATACCGCTCGCACAGTGATTGCCTTTGCCTGTTCTCGTCTGCCGAGTGCCAATGCTTCGGACACCAAATGCGCCTGCGCTGCCGGAAGTCCCGCGGCAGAAATCACAAACAGCAGCGAGAAAAACTGCATAGCAAACGCAAACAGCCCCATGCCGCTGTCTCCGATGAGATTTGTCAATGGAATTTTGAACAGCGCACCGAGAATCTTGACCGTGACGCTGGAAAGAAGCAGTGCTGCCGCACCGCTGACATAGCTTGCCTTATTCCGTTTCATGCCCATCCTCCTATGAGACAAGGTATGAAACGGAATGCCGGGTTAGAAGCGCAGGTTACGCTGGATACTCATCAAAGCTGTGCACCGCAATGGCTGCAAAATGTGTCATCTTTTTTGCACTGTTTGCCGCAATTGGGACAGAATTGTACAGAACGCTCTGCGCTCAACTGTGCTTGCAGCTCGCCCATTTTTTGCAGCTTTTCATCAATAAGCTGCAGCTTAATCTGCAACGCCGCCTGATCCTCTCCATTGCCTGCATGGACACTATAGATCATCTTGCCAATCTCTTTGTACAGGATTTCCACTTCCGTATTCAGGTCAAAAATCTGCAAATTCAGCTTGGTCGCATTGAGCATATTCACCGCAGTCTTACCTGCGGCGTCCGCTGCTTTTGCCGCAGTCACGCCGGTACGGGCAGACAGAATTTCCGCTGATACCTTTGCTTTTTCAAAAAAGTTTGTCTTGTCCATAGAAATGCTCCTCTCTGGGTAAGTTTTTCATCCAATAAATTCGTGCATGATCGAATCGTCTGGAATCAGGCCGAGGTCGTGGATCTCTTCAAATTGATCCAGTGCCCGCACCAAATTCTCCAATCCTGCGTCTATCATTTCCTGATGATACGGCGCAGCGTCACGCTTGAGCTGATTCATCAAAATACAGTCCTCATATTGCAGATACGTATTGACGATAAAATCCGCAGATGGAATATACGGACGGATGTATAACCGTTCTCCGCGCCGCACTGAGCGCCACATGTTGATCGTCTCCGGCACCGGTGCATCGCGAAAGTTTTTGTCTCGAATGGCACGGCGTACAAAACGCAGCACATGCGGTGCCAGACGCCAATTATTCGATAAAATCAACTGAGTGCCCACCGCCATATACACGGAAATAGACGACTCGCGCACCTTCGCCATCAGCACATCATTGAGCGCATGAATGCCTTCGATGACAGCAATTTCGCCTTTTTTCAACCGAACTTCTTTGACTTCCTCTGTCCGTACGTGATGCATAAAATCATACGTCGGCACTTCGATCGTTTCGCCGCGCACCAATGCTGCCAAGTGATCGCTGAGCATCGGCAAATCCATACATAACGGAGACTCCAAATCGTCATGTCCCTCTTCGTCCTTTGGGACAATATAGCTGTCGCGGCTCAAGTAGTAATCATCCATGGAGATGGCATAGGAGGGAACGCCTCTGCATTCAATGGCATCTCGAATGCGGTGAGAGGTTGTCGTCTTGCCACTGGAAGACGGACCGTTGAGCAACAGAATGGTACGGTCATATTGATTTTCACAGATGCAATCTGCAATACTCTCAATGACATTGGTATAACTTTGTTCAGATTGTGCAACAAATGCCGCCGGATCGCGCCGACAGTGTTCGTTGATTTCGTCTATCTTTACATGAAACATGTATTTTTCCTCAGTCTGGCAACGTGACGCCGGATTTTGCCCAATCCAGAATCGCCTGCTTGCCTGCATTGATTCGTTCTAATGAAACGTTGTATTCATATGGATATTTCGGATTGCTGATACGCCGGATTTTTCTTCCGTCTGTACCCAGCAGCTTGGTCACGCCGCCCGCACCGAGCGAAACGATGGTCTGCAATTCCTCCATCATATAGACATTGTACTTGCATTCATATCCCATCTTACACCAGCCGACGTTTTCAAAGCCGCCCGCCATAAACTTCTGCCGATATAGATAATACGGCGCATATCCTGCCGCTGTCAGCTTTTTCGATGCAATTTCCAGCATCTGACGTACCGTTTCCTGTTTTTGCGCATTGTGCGTGCGGTCATGCTGATCTGCGCCGCGTTTCGCCGCCAGCGTATGCACGGTAATGTTTTCCGGATGTAATGCGAGTAAGGTATCTATCGTATGGGCAAAGCTCTCCGGCGTATCGCCGTCCAAGCCTGCAATCGTGTCCATATTGATAGCAGAAAATCCCACTTTCCGCGCTGTCTGATAACGATCCAGAACATCCTGTGCGCTATGATGGCGTCCAATGCCTTCCAGCACTGCATCGTTCATGGACTGCGGGTTAATGGAAATGCGGTCTACGCCGTGTTTCTTGAGCACAAGCAGCTTTTCTCGTGTAATCGTGTCCGGTCTGCCGGCTTCCACCGTAAATTCCTCCAGCGCCTGCAAGTCAAAGGACTGATGTACCGTCTGGAGCAGACGATCCATCTGCTGCGCCGAAAGTGTGGTCGGCGTGCCGCCACCGATGTAAATCGTGACGATGCGCAGATCTGCCTGCTTTAAAATTTTTCCTGTGTGTACAATTTCCTCGCACAGGGTATTCAAATACTCTGCCATCAGCTTACCCGCTTTTTCAATCGAATGACTGACAAACGAACAATAGCTGCATCGAGATGGACAGAACGGAATACCGATATAGATGGAAATATCATCCGGATGGATTTTCTCTTTCAAATCCATGGCGATGCCCGCGGAGCGAATCGCCAGCGCGCGCCGCGCTGCCGAGACATGATAGGTCTCCGTCATCAGCTTTGCCACCTGTGCCGGTGTATACCCCTGTTCCATAAAGCTTCGCGCGAACTTTGCCGGACGCACACCGGTCAGTGAGCCCCATTCCGGCACAGTATCTAAAAACGGAGATACTGCCTCAAAAATGGCGGTCTTTAGCGCGTGCGTCCGAGCCCGTTTGGTTTGCTCAGCATCATCGGAAATCGGTGCACGCCGTTCCGCGCACACCTGTTTTCCCTGCCGCACGCAGCACACGCGAATACAATTTTCCATGCCAACCTGTTCAACGCAAACGCCTAACGCATCCGTGTCCTCCGGCGCAATGTCTGCGCGCTCTGGGATTTCTGTCGGCAGCAAATTGTACAGCATTTCCCGAACGGGATGGTCATTTTCCAGACCTTGTATGGTATAAATCATCTGCCGACTGCCTCAATCATATACGGATTGTGCTGCCGTTCGTGCTCTAAGGTAGACAAGCCTTCATGTCCCGGCAGAACACGGAAATCTCCCGGCATATCATGCAGCTTTTTCAGCGAACGAAGCATATCATTCCAGTTGCCGCCCGGCAGATCGGTTCTGCCGCAGTTTTCGCGGAACAGCGTGTCACCGGTAAATAATACTGCATCGTCTAAGCGAATCACGCACGAACCGGGCGTATGACCCGGTGTGCTGTAATATGTCGCCGTCATGCCGCCAAACGAAACCGCTGTGCCTTCTTCCGCCCAAATATCTGCGCCAGGGAAATCAAACCGGCTCATCAGCTGTCTGCCATACGCGCCAAACGGTGACAGTGCCGCGTTGGCGTCGAGCAGATATTCATCCTGCTTGCTGACAACAACCTGCGCGCCAGTCGCGCACTTAATAGCACCAACTGCGAGAATATGGTCGAAATGGGCATGGGTCAGCAGAATATATTTCAACTGAATGTGTTCTTCTTGTATGATCTGGATAAGCTGTTCTGCGCGATCACCCGGATCGACAATCGCGCCCTCGTGTGATGCTTCATCCCAGACGAGATAACAGTTGGTGGCGACATCGCCTACCACAAATTGCTTGATTTGCATAGTATTTCCTCTTATTTCTTTCGCATCAGCTCATCGGTGTCCAGCAAAATGGTCACAGGTCCATCGTTGAGCAGCTCGACCTTCATATCTGCGCCAAATTCGCCGGTCTGAGTCTCAATGCCCAGACCGCGGCAGCAATTGACAAAATATTCATACAAGTCATTTGCCTGCTCGCCCTTTGCAGCTTTGGTGAAATTCGGTCGTTTTCCCTTACGGCAGTCGGCATACAGCGTAAACTGGCTGACAACCAGCAGTCTTCCGCCGACATCGGCAAGGGCTAAATTCATTTTATCATTGTCATCGGTAAAAACGCGCAAACCGGCAATCTTTCTTGCCAGATACAGGGCTTGTTCTTGGGTGTCTTCCGGCGCAACGCCAAGAAGAACAAGAAATCCTGTTCCAATTTCACCGGATACTTGCCCCTCTATGGTTACTTTTGCGTGCGTGACACGCTGCAATACGGCTCTCATAGCTTCCTCCTCACATGGTCTGACGCGTGACGTTAATGACACCGCGCAGACTGCGCAGTTTCTTCGTCAGTGCATCCAACTGCGCCAAACCCGTGACGGCGATCACAATGTTAATAATGCCGTAACCCTCGGACAGCGTTTTGCCATTAAAATCTTTGACGTTAATATGATTATTCGCCAGCAGCTGTAAGACATCGTTCATGACGCCCATGCGATCATTGGTTGAAATCTGAATTGCTGTGCTGAATCGTTCCTTGGATTCTACATGGCTTTCATCCCAATAAACAGTTACCCAGCGTTTCTGATCTTCTGGATTGGCATTTTTCACGTTGATGCAGTCTTTGCGATGCACGGAAACGCCAAAGCCACGCGTAACATAACCAATGATGTCATCGCCCGGAACCGGCGTACAGCAACGAGCAAATTTCACCTTGCAGTCAACATCATCCAATCCTTCAACTATCACGCCGGAATCTGAGTGTCCGCGCGGTGTCGGTTTTGTATTGAGCGGTCTCTGTTTTTCCTCCTGCTTTCGGGCACGAATCACCTCATCGCGCACCTTGTTGAGCACCTTTGTCACGGTGATGCCGCCATAGCCCAATGCATTATACATCTCTTCTAAGTTTGGATATCCGAATTTTTCCAGAACATTCTTCTGAATTTCCGGCTTTTCTATAAAGTGACTGTACAATAAGCTGGAGCGCAGTTCACGTTCCAGATCAGCGCGCCCCTGTTCAATGTTTTCCTCACGGCACTCTTTCTTAAACCACTGCTTAATTTTGTTTCGAGCTTCCGATGTTTTAATCATATTGAGCCAGTCACGCTTCGGACCATGTGTTTCTTTGGAAGTCAGAATCTCGACCACATCACCATTCTTCAACGTATAATTGATTGGCGCAATACGACCATTAACTTTACATCCAGTCATGCGGTTGCCAACTGCAGAGTGAATACCATAGGCAAAATCAATAGGCGTAGCACCTACCGGCAAACTAACCGCATCTCCGCGCGGGGTAAAAACAAATACTTCATCTGCGAACAAATCTACCTTTATATGCTTGATAAAGTCTTCGGCCTCGGTGTCTTGCTGCGACTCCAGTAGTTGGCGAATCCATGCATAAGTCTGTTCGCCACTGCTTTTTTGCAGATGTTCCTTGTACTTCCAATGCGCCGCAATGCCGTATTCTGCCATCTTGTGCATTTCTTCCGTGCGAATCTGCACCTCAAACGGCACACCAGAACGACCAATGACCGTTGTGTGCAAAGATCGATAGCCATTCGGCTTCGGCGTGGAGATATAGTCCTTAAATCGTCCCGGAATCGGTTTGTATAAGTCATGCACATAACCCAAGACATTATAGCAGTCTGCTACGGACTCTACGATAACACGCACAGCGCAAATATCATAGATCTCGTTGATACTCTTGTTTTGCTCGAACATCTTGCGATAAATACTATAGATATGCTTGACACGGGCAGAAATAGAATTTTTTATGCCACTCTCAGACAGTTTCTCATTGATAGTCTTTTTGATGCGGTTGAGCATTTCTTCCAGTTCCGGACGCTGGCGCTCCAAACCGTCTACAATCTCCTTGTAACCAATCGGGTCAAGATATTTCAGCGACAGATCTTCCAGCTCCCACTTAACACGCTGCATACCCAAGCGATGTGCAATCGGCGCATAGATTTCCATCGTTTCCAACGACTTTGAGCGTTGCTTTTCTACTGTCATGTACTGCATGGTGCGCATATTGTGCAGGCGGTCTGCCAGTTTAATGAGAATAACGCGAATATCCTTTGCCATGGCAATCAGCATCTTTCGCAGATCCTCAACCTGTTCCTGTGCCTTAGAATAATGCAACTGTCCCAAGCGTGTCACGCCATTGACCAGGTCCGCTACCGATTCACCGAATTGTTCCTTGATTTCATCGTATCCAAATGCAGTATCCTCAATGCAGTCATGCAGAAGACCTGCACAGATAGAGTCGGTATCCAATCCCATCTCCACGATAATTTCTGCTACGGATACTGGATGAATGATATACGGATCGCCATTTTTTCTCTTTTGTCCGTCATGTGCCTTGTTGGCGCACTCGTACGCGCGGCGGATTTTATCGACATCTGCATTCGGCGTCTGCTTTTCTACACGTTGTAATAAAAAATCAATTTTGTTTTGAATATCCATATGCTCACTCCCCAGTCAACTCAGCTGATTTTCAGCCGCGTTTTGTTGTTTTCTATGCTTCAAGGTTGCCAATACAACCGACTTGGTAATATCCGCTTTGCCCTGAAACGGTAAAATCCGAATGTACAACAGGTTGTTTTTGAAATGGTAGTTTAACAGGCGGCTCTCAGAAAACACATCCAAACAAACAAACAGCTTGCCGATATTGACCAGTCTTCTGGATTCATAAGAAATTCTCCTCGACAGCGTATTATATGGCGCTGTCAGCTTTTTGTTTTCCGCCTGCGAGATAATATGTCGCCATACCGCCACAAGATCCGGGCGATTGGGGTAAATCTGATTGACTTGATTGTCTGTCAGTGTTTCTCCGTTGATAAAATGCGAATAAACAGACAAAAAATAATGATCGTGTTCCAGTTCACAGTCGCTCAGCCGAATGTCTTTGAGCATGAGCTGAATGGTCTGCTGATTGCGAAAATGGTTGATTTCCAAGCTAAACGCCGCATCTACAATATCTCCCTGTACAACCGGACATCCGCCGGAGCCTGTACCAAACAGCATAGCGGTAAACCGGCGATTGCCCTTTATCAGAGACATTTTGAGATGTCTGTCACTGGAGATCGGTGTGATCTCCTCCACGGTCATCTCTCGAATCGCAAAAATCGGTTCTCGATTTCCCATGCCATACGGTTCCAGAATCCCCAGCTCCCGAATGGACTCCATGGTAACATCGTCCGGAGAAATCAGGCAGTCGATATTGACAACCGGCATCAAATCCTGCTCCGTAATGTTTTGCTTTGCATACGCACAGATGCTCTTTTTAAAAGCTGGCAGCATGTCTCGAGAAATGGTCAATCCGGCTGCCAAGGCATGTCCGCCGAACTTCTCTAAATATTGTGAGCTGTGTTCCAATGCCTCAAACAGATTAAATCCATTGACGGAACGTCCGGAGCCTTTTCCATGCTCACCATCTAGGGAAATCAGTACGGTTGGACATCCATACCGATCTGAAATACGGGAGGACACAATACCAATCACACCGTGATGCCAATTTTCTCCCCACAAAACAATCATGCGGTCTTCTTGTGGGTCATATTCCTTTTGCAGTACATCATATGCCTGCCGCAAAATTTCATTTTCTGCATTCTGCCGCTGCTTATTCTGACTGCAAAGCAACGCTGCAATTTCCTGTGCGCGATGTGGGCTGTCCGTCAAAAACAGCTCCGCCGCTTCATCTGCACAGCCCATGCGTCCGGCTGCATTGATGCGCGGTGCCAAGGTAAAGCTGACCACGGAGGAAGTCATCCGACGTGTCTCCACACCCGCTTCCCGCATCAGCATCCGCAAACCAGGATTTTCCGTCTGCTGCAGCAGCAGCAGACCATATGTGACAATCACACGATTTTCACCCTGCAGCCGCATGACATCCGCAATCGTACCGACAGCAACCAAATCCAGATACGTCGTCATAACCTGTTCCAGCTGTTTGGGCTGTTCTAAGGCACAAATCAGCTTAAACACCACGCCAACGCCGGCGAGATCTTTGAACGGATACGTGCTGTCGGTTCGCTTCGGGTTGACAATAGCCACCGCATCCGGCAAATCGTCCTTACATTCATGATGGTCAGTCACAACGACTTTTAATCCAATTTCATTGGCATATGCGATTTCTTCTACCGCTGTGATGCCAGAATCCACTGTAATAACCATTGAGACGCCCGATTGCTTGAGCGACAGCAGAGCTGGCTTGTTCAGACCATATCCTTCGGTCAGGCGATCCGGAATATAGTAGCTGCACGCAGCTCCTCTGCTCTTTAAATAACGAACGAGGACGCAGGTGGATGTGATTCCGTCCACATCATAGTCACCAAACACGGCAATATGTTCGCCGTCTGCAATTGCGCTGTCAATCGCCTCTACTGCGCGATGCATATCAGGCAGTAAGAACGGATCATGCAGTCCGGACAGGTCATGACTCAGAAAAGCCTGTGCTTTTTCCGGCGTGTCCAGTCCCCGTGCACACAACACGGCTGCCGTCAGCGGTGCATAGCCGCAGGTCTTTGTCAGACTGCGCACAGCACCTATATCCGGCCGGGCAATGTTCCATTTTTTTGATTTCATTGCAACTCCTCTTTTATATTATTTTAATTCACATAACAGTATAACAAAAAAACCGTCCATTCACAAGATTTCCGAAAGAATTCCGCCGACAATAGGGAAAATTTACCGTCTCTTCACGAATTCCCGCTGATCTCCAAGAAATGCAAAAAGAGAAGCAAAACCAACTGCGGATTTGCTTCTCTTTACCAAAAGATTTTTACTTCTTTTCCAAATATTTTTTCAGATACTGTCCCGTATACGATTGCTCACACTGCATGATTTCTTCCGGTGTACCTGTGCAGACAATGCGTCCGCCGCCGTCGCCGCCTTCCGGTCCCAGATCAATAATATGGTCTGCAACTTTAATGACATCCAAATTGTGTTCAATCACTACGACCGTATTGCCGCCATCCACCAGTTTTTGCAGCACATCCAGCAAGCGATGGACATCCGCCGTGTGCAAGCCGGTTGTTGGCTCATCCAAAATATACATCGTACGGCCCGTCGAGCGTTTAGAAAGCTCTGTAGCAAGCTTGACGCGCTGGCTCTCGCCGCCGGACAGTGTGGTAGAAGACTGACCAATCTTGACATATCCCAAGCCAACCTCTTGCAATGTCAACAGGCGTCTGTGAATCTTGGGAACATTTTCAAAGAACGCAACCGCTTCATCCACCGTCATATCCAGCACATCGGAAATGTTTTTGCCCTTATAACGCACTTCCAGCGTCTCTTTGTTGTACCGCTTGCCTTTGCACACTTCACACGGGACATATAAATCCGGCAGGAAATGCATCTCGATCTTAATCAAGCCATCGCCAGTGCACGCTTCACAGCGTCCGCCCTTGACATTAAACGAAAATCTTCCCGAACCATAGGCACGCATTTTAGCATCTTGTGTCTGCGCAAACAAGGAGCGAATGTCGTTAAACAGACCGGTATATGTTGCCGGATTGGAGCGTGGTGTGCGTCCAATCGGTGACTGGTCAATATCAATCACCTTGTCCAAATGCTTCAGCCCGATCACCTCATCAAAAGCACCCGGCTTGCATTTTGCCCGATTCAATTCTGCCGCCAGCTTTTTATAGAGAATCTCATTGACAAACGAAGATTTGCCGCTGCCGGAAATGCCAGTCACACAAGTGAACGTACCGAGTGGAATATCGAACGTTTGATTTTGCAAATTATTGACACGGCATCCCGTAAAGGTCAACCGCTTGCCATTGCCGATTCTTCTTTGTTCTGGAACCAAAATTTGACGTTTTCCGCTTAAATATTGTCCAGTAACGGATTGCTTACACTGCATCAAGCCTTGTACATTTCCGGCATAGACAATCTCTCCGCCATTGGTGCCAGCTCCCGGTCCGACATCCACAACGTAGTCTGCTGCCAGCATGGTATCCTCATCATGCTCGACAACAAGCAGGGTATTTCCCATGTCCCGCAAGTTTTTGAGCGTAGCAAGCAGTTTATCATTATCTCTCTGATGCAAGCCAATAGACGGCTCATCCAGAATATACAACACACCCATCAAAGCCGAACCGATTTGTGTCGCCAAGCGAATGCGCTGGCTCTCACCGCCGGACAATGTTGCCGAAGGACGTGCCAGTGTCAAATATCCCAATCCGACATTTTGCAAAAACCCCAACCGCGCGCAGGCTTCCTTGACGATGCGCTCTGCGATGCGGTTTTGCTGTTCAGTCAGCTGGAGATTTTGGAAAAACTCCAATCCCTTGCTGACCGGCTTCTCACAAAACTCCATGATATTTAATCCGCCGACAGTGACAGCGAGCAATTCTTTTTTCAGTCTGCGCCCGCCGCATTCCGGACACGGCGTCTCTCGCATGGACTCTTCAATTTCCGCACGCGCCCATTCTGATGTTGTCTCTTTATAGCGACGTTCCAGATTGGTCACAATGCCTTCAAATGGCTGTTCCATCTTACCGTCGGAATAGCGCGAAACACGCAAGGTCAGTTTTTCTTCTCCTGTACCGTACAGCAATGCATGGACGGCTTCCTCCGACATCTTCTCTATCGGTGTATCCAGAGTGAATCCATATCGTTTGCCCAAAGCATCGTAATACATCCGCGCAATAGATCCCGTGTCGCAGTTCGTCCATCCGCTTGCCTGCACGACTCCCTTTCTCAAGGACAGCTTCGGATTGGGAATGATACTGTCCGGATCAATCTTCATCTGTACGCCCAAACCCGTGCACACCGGACACGCGCCGTAGGGATTGTTGAACGAGAACATGCGCGGTGTCAATTCTTCAATGGAAATCCCGCAATCATCGCAGGCGTAATTCTGCGAGAAAGACAGCGTCTTATCCCCGATAATCTCCGCCATCACTAGACCGCCGGTCTGCGCACAGGCAGTCTCTATCGAGTCTGTCAGTCGGCTGCGAATGCCGTCTTTGATAATAATTCGATCGACTACGATTTCAATGCTGTGCTTTTTGTTCTTTTCCAGCTTAATTTCTTCCGATAAATCATAGAGATTTCCATCCACACGCACGCGGACATAACCGCTTTTGCGTGCTTCGGCAAAAACTTTGACATGTTCGCCTTTGCGCTGTCGAACAACCGGTGCTAAAATTTGCAGTTTCGTGCGCTCCGGCAATGCCAACAGCTGATCGACAATCTGGTCAATGGTCTGTTGTTTGATTTCCTTTCCGCACTTTGGGCAGTGCGGCGTACCGACGCGCGCCCACATCAAGCGCAGATAATCATAAATCTCTGTGACTGTTCCTACTGTAGACCGTGGGTTTTTGCTGGTTGTTTTCTGGTCAATGGAAATCGCCGGAGACAAGCCTTCAATAAAATCCACATCCGGTTTATCCATCTGTCCCAAAAACTGTCGCGCATAAGAGGACAGCGACTCGACATATCGCCGCTGTCCTTCGGCATAGATTGTATCAAATGCCAGAGAGGATTTGCCACTGCCGGACAAGCCGGTTAAGACAACCAGTTTGTCACGTGGAATCCATACCTCAACGTTTTTTAAGTTGTGCTCTCGAGCACCTTTTACATGAATATTCTCCTGCATGACGTTTCTCCCGCATCAATTCTGTGCTTCCAGTTCGCGAATTTGATCGCGCAAATCAGCAGCCAGCTCAAACTCCAGCATGGTTGCCGCTTCCTTCATCTTCTTGCGCAAAATAGCAATCTGCTGGAGGCGCTGTGTTTTATCTAATTTCTTTTTGCTGAGCACCGCGCCAACCTCAGAAGCCGGAGCTGAAATCTCAATGATGTCGCGCACCTGCTTGACAATCGTCTTCGGCACAATGCCGTGTTCTTCGTTAAATTGCTGCTGAATTGCACGTCGGCGTTCAGTCTCTCGAATTGCGCGTTCCATAGACGGCGTGCGCGTATCGGCATACAGAATAACTTCTCCCTCTGCATTTCTCGCCGCGCGTCCCATCGTCTGTACCAGTGCGGTTTCCGAGCGCAGAAAGCCCTCCTTGTCGGCATCGAGAATCGCCACCAACGATACCTCCGGCAAATCCAAGCCCTCACGCAGCAGGTTGATGCCTACCAGAACGTCAAATACGCCTAGACGCAAATCCCGAATGATTTCCATGCGCTGCATCGTTTTGACGTCATGATGCAGATACCGCACCCGGATGCCCGCATTTTCCAAATAGTCCGTCAAATCTTCCGCCATCTTGACCGTCAATGTCGTGACGAGAACACGTTCTTTTCGCGCGGTCCGCGCGTGGATCTCTCCAATTAAATCGTCAATTTGTCCCTCAATCGGTCGAACCGAAATGATCGGATCCAGCAAGCCGGTAGGACGAATGAGCTGTTCGACAATCTGACTGGAACGACTTTTTTCAAAATCCGATGGTGTAGCACTGACATAAATCACCTGATGGATACGTTCTTGAAATTCTTCAAAATTCAGCGGACGATTGTCCAGTGCTGATGGTAAACGAAAGCCATTGTCAATCAAGCTCTTTTTACGAGCCTGATCGCCGGCATACATTGCCCGCACCTGTGGAATCGTCACATGTGACTCATCGATAATCATCAAGAAATCCTTTGGAAAATAATCCATCAGCGTGTATGGTGCAGAGCCGGGCTTGCGTCCAGACAACACGCGAGAATAGTTTTCGATGCCGCTGCAAAAGCCGATTTCCTCCATCATTTCCATGTCATAGCGCGTGCGCTGTTCGATGCGCTGGGCTTCGACAAATTTTTCGTTGTCTTTGAACCATGCCACGCGCTGTTCCATCTCTTCGCGGATTTCCTGAATGGCAGATTCCATCTTATCCTTTGGTGTGACGTAATGAGAAGCTGGATAAATTGCTGCGTGCTGTACCTCGCGCATTCGTTCGCCGGTCAGCGGATTGATTTCACTGATACGCTCAATCTCATCTCCGAAAAATTCTACACGATAAGCGAAGGAATCCGTGTATACTGGCCAGATCTCTATGGTATCCCCGCGCACACGAAAACGATTTCGCTCAAATGCAATATCATTGCGCTCGTACTGAATTTCTGTCAGTCGTTTCATGAGCGATTCATACGGCACTTCCATGCCCAGACGCAGAGAAATGACCATCTTTTTATAATCAATCGGATCGCCCAATGAGTAAATGCACGAGACAGATGCGACAATAATAACATCATTGCGTTCTGCCAAGGCAGATGTCGCCGAATGCCGCAACCGTTCAATCTCCTCATTGATTGCCGAATCCTTCTCGATATAGGTATCCGTAGAAGCAATATACGCTTCCGGTTGATAATAATCATAATAAGAGACAAAAAATTCTACCGCATTATTCGGAAAGAACTCACGCAGCTCGGAGCACAACTGCGCCGCCAACGTTTTGTTATGCGCCAAGACCAAGGTAGGCTTTTGTACTTCCTGTATGATATTTGCCATTGTAAAGGTTTTGCCGGAACCGGTAACACCCAGCAAGGTTTGTTCTTCAAAGCCGAGCTTTACGCCCTGCGCCAGCTTTTGAATGGCTTCCGGCTGATCTCCTGCCGGTTTATATTCTGATACTAATTCAAAATGATCCATCTCATTCTCCCGCTGCCTTGTCCTATTCTTAGTATATTCTTCGTCCAGTATATCATACGCAACAAAAAAAGTACAGAACAAAACCGAACATTTGTTCTGTACTTATCCTTCGTTCTTATCTCGACGCCAGCGAGATCCATTGATCTTCTGCAATAATAATATGATCTACCAATCGAACATCAATATTTTTCAGCATTTCTCGAATGGTCGACGTCTGTACAATATCTGCTCGTGAAGGGCTGCACATGCCGCGCGGATGATTATGTGCCAACACAACGTCTGCAGCGTTGTACTTCAGGATACATTGAAGCAGCTTCCGGTTGTCGATCTTCACAGCAGTCGCGCTGCCCTCTGCAATATCGCAAATACGGATCAAACGGCATTGATTATCCAATAAAACGACCGAAAACTGTTCCCGCGGTCGTCCAATATAATATTTTACCAGATATTCTGCTATTTTTTCCGTATTATTGTATACCGTTCCCTGTATTTTTGACGTCTGATAACGTCGAAACATCGGCGGAAGCATATGCAGAAAGGCAGCTGTCTTTTCTCCCATTCCGTCTACTTGGCATAAATCCATTGCTTCGGCTTCCAGCACATTCGCCAAAGATCCGAATTCTTCGATTAATCGATGTGCAAGCGGGTTGACATCACCGCGCGGAATGGCATAAAACAACAATAGTTCCAAGACTTCGTGATCCGCGAAATTATCCAAACCATGTTCCAAAAACCGCTTTCTCATTCGTTCGCGATGTTTTGTATGCTCTCCTCCTGCCATATGTTCTCCCTCCTCCCCGTTTACGTCCAGACACTGCGCAATCGAGCAACCGCCAGTTCGATGTCCTCAATCGGAATTCCCGCACTGGAAAGATAAAAATCTGTCTGTTCATTTTGATTGTCTGCCAGTTCATACGAAGCCATTGGTGTAATATCGACACCAACCTGCCGTGCCAACACACACATCGTTTCTGCATCTCCATTTCCCGTGACAGATACAACCACATGCAGCCCCGTATCGTTGGGACGAACAGAGACCCGCGAACCGAAATAATCTGAAAACGCCTGTATGATACATGCGTTCTTGTGTGCATAAATACGGCGCAGACGGCGGATTTGCTTTTCCAGCCGTCCTTCCTCCATAAACCGCGCCATCGTCAGCTGTTCCATTGTGCTGGAAGTTTGATTATATCGTCCGGCAATTTGTTGATATGCCGGAAGCAACCGCTGCGGCAGCACAGCATAACTGATACGAATGGACGGCGGCAGCAGCTTAGAAAACGTGCCGAGATAAATTACATGTTCGGCGGAATCCATTGCAGACAATGTCGCCAATGGCTTTCCCGTGTAACGAAGTTCTCCGTCATAATCATCTTCCAAAATCACGGCGTGGCATCTGTTCGCCCACGACAGCAGCTGCTTGCGTTTGCTGTGTGTCAGGCTAGTGCCCGATGGAAACGAATGGGACGGAGAAATATATAACATATTCGCCTGCGATTGCTCCAGTTTTTCCAAGTCAATCCCGTGCGCACTGCTCGGAATCGAAACTGTTTGATAGCCATGATCTGTAAAAACACGCCAACCCTTGCGAAAGCCCGGGTTTTCAAAGGCTATGCGTTGTTGGCTTTTATCGAACATTTCGCACAGCACACCGAGCAAGCTTTGAATGCCCGCACTGATGACAACATGCTGTGCCGTTGTATATACGCCGCGTCCAACGGATAAATATTTGGCGATTTGCTCTCGAAGAACCAGTTCTCCTTGATTTTCTCCATAACCAAGAAATGGCGCACTGTCCATCATCACAGATCGGGACAACTTGCGCCAAATATCAAAATCAAACAACGCCGGATCCATGCGATGTCCGGTAAAATCAAATGCGCAGGTATGTGTCACCTGAATGGGTACTGGCTGTGGAATGGGTTGCCGATGTGAAATTTCATTGACATAATAGCCGCTCTGCGGCACACAATTGACAATGCCATCCGCACACAAATGCTCATAAGCTGTTTCTACCGTCGTTCGGCTGACAGAGGACTGCTGTGTCATCTGTCGAATGGACGGCAGCCGCGTCCCCGCAGCCAATCGACCTGCTTCAATTTCTGCACGCAATTGATGATACAGTTTCAAATATAATGGTTCACGCATGGCGATTGTTTATCGCCCGCGGCTCATGCACAAGCTGAGTTGCTTGCGCCAATACTTGGTGGCAATAGGCTTGATCTTGAATGTCAGGATAGCGAAGCGTAGGCTTCGGTTCTCCTTCATAGTGCCGCAAGGCCTTACCCATCCAAATGACATCGCGCCATTTTCCAAATTTATACATACTGTTGTGATACGCGCCCATGCGCTCAAAGCCCATCGACATATGAAATGCCATACTGCGCGGATTAGGGCAAGTCACGCCGACGTAAATGCTATAATATCCCTGATACGCCAGCAGATCGAACAGTGCCGAATACAAAGAGGTCGCAATACCGCGGCGATGGAATCCCATTTTGGTATAAATAGACGTTTCGCACGACCACTGGTAGGCAGCACGCTTTCGATGCGGCGATGCATACCCATATCCAACGATTTGTCCATCTATGACGCAGCACAGCCACGGTGTCTTGGCAGAATAGGTCTCAATACGGTCAGTGAATTCCTCCAAACTGGGCGGTTCATATTCGCTGGTGACAGTCGTATGCAGTACATACGGCGTATACAATTCCAGCATCTCTTGTGCATCTGCACGTGTCGCGGGGCGAATCATGACATTTTTCATGATGGAAACATCCTTACCTGAAAATCTTATATCTTATTTATTTTTATTATAGCATCAATTGTCGTGTCAGAAAAGGTTTTTTTACAGAATCACCTTTTTCCGCAAAATAAATTGAACACATCCTCGAATTGTTGTATAATAGAGCAAAGGAGGCGTTGTTATGAATAACCAACTGCTTATTACAGTTAGCCGTCAGTTTGGCAGCAGTGGGCATCAGATTGCTGAAATCCTCGCTAAAGAGTTGCATATGCCGCTATTCGACAAAGATGACATTGCGCAGGCAGCCAAAGAATATGGCATGTACACCAAAGTGATGAGCGAGAACGGTTCTTCCCTGACCAACAGCTTTTTGTTCTCTCTTGCCGCAAATATGTATACATTGGGTCAGAACGGTCTGTCTTTTGAACAACAAATCTCTATGGCAGAAGAGGAAACCATGCGCAATTTGGCGAAGGAAGGCCCGTGCATTTTCATCGGACGCGCAGCAGATGCCGTCTTCTCCGATTTTCCGAATCGTGTTAGCTTTTTCATCCACGCGCCCTTGGATTGGCGTATACAACGCATTATGAAGCAATACGACTTGACGGAATCTAAAGCCAAGAACATGATTAAACAAATGGACCGGAAACGCGCATCATATTATTCGGAGCGCTCGGATAATACATGGGGCGATTCCAACAGCTATCATCTGTCCATCGACAGCAGCGTGCTGGGTCCTAATGGAACCGCACAGCAATTGCTCGCGTTTATTCGCGCTCGCACAAGCAAATAACCTATCTTGACACGAAAGAGCGCATCTGACGTACAATCAGATGCGCTCTTTACTTATGCAGAGAATGATGTTTTCACAATTACATTTTCTTGATCCATGCCTGAATCGCATGCTTCGCACTGTTTACATGACTGCCGTGTACCGCCAGTCCCTTTGTCACCGTTGCACCGGTGCAAACGCGCTGAATGCTGCGTTCCGTGTCAGACAAGCCGCTTCCCTCATGGGTGCAGAACGGATGAATCGTCTTTCCTTCCCACGAAAATGCTTCCAAAAAAGTATATACCGCCATCGGCATATCCCCGCAGTAATTTGGATAGCCCAAGTAGATTTCATCGTAATCATCCAAATTTTCCGGCAGATTTTGCACAGCCGGTCGAGCCTTATTGTAAAAATCCTCTCGCGCCTGTGCGACACAGGTCTGATATTCCGCCGCATACGGCTGCACCTGCTGAATTGCAAACAAATCTGCGCCGGTTTCCTGCGCGATCACTTGTGCTACACGCTGTGTATTGCCAACCGAAATATAGCGATATGTTCCGCCAAAATAATTCTCACCCGCACGGGAATAAAATGCCACAAGTGTTTTCATTTTTCCTCAAACGCCCTTTCTAAATACTGGGAAAACATCAAATTTGCCATAGTTCTGAATGGTCTGCATCTGTACAAGCTGCTGCATATCCTGCGCAGAGATCTCAAAATCTACCGCAGCGTTATCCGCCATGTGCGCCGGATCTGCGGTTTTCGGCAGTGCCACAGTATCAAGCTGAATCACATAGCGGATGCACAGCTGCGCGGCAGAGACATGGTACTTTTGCGCCATTTCGATAATTGCCGGATTTTTCAGTGCTTCACCATGTGCAATCGGAGAATACGCTTCAACCTGAATGCCCTGCTGCTTGCAGAATGTCAATAGCTCCTGATTTGTATTGCTGATATGCAGCAAAATCTGGTTTACCATCGGCTTGACACGGCAATCAGACAGGATATTCTCCAAATCATCCTGCAAGAAATTAGACACGCCAATTACCTTGACTTTTCCGGCTGCCTGTGCATCCTCCAATGCACGCCAAACCTGCTTGTTTTCCTCAAAATACCGCTTCTCTACGCGAAACTCTGCCCACGGCTGCGGGCTGTGAATAATCATCTGGTCGAGATAGTCTAAGCCCATCTTTTCCAAAGTCTCATCAATGGATGCCATGGCACTCTCGTAAGTCTTGTTTTCTGCGGCAATCTTGCTGGCGACAAACAGCTGCTCCCGCGGAACACCACAGGTACGCACACCTTCTCCTACGCCGCGCTCATTGCCATACGCCTGTGCCGTGTCGCGATCAGGCGATAGCCCGGTTTGACTGCCTCACGCACTGCCTGCGCCGCCTTGTCATCATCAATAAACCATGTGCCAAGTCCTAGCTTCGGGATGCGGATACCATTTGTCAGGGTATATGCTTCGTTAAACATGTATAGATTCCTCCTGTTAGATTTCTTGTTAACTCTAGCATACACCCTGAAGTTAACTTTAAGTCAAGAGAATTTATAAAAATAATTCGTTAAATGAAAAGGTAACTTCCGGAATATAAGAGTAAATTCCGGGTAGACTCTTCCATCAAGTATAAAGCAGCTGATCTGCTTGAAAATCATTTATGCCTTGTCTCGATAGATAAACGTGACGATCTGACCGCGTGTGCAAGTCAAACTTGGCGAAAATGTTGTGGCACTAGTTCCCGCTGTGATGCCCTGCTCTTGTGCCCATAAGCTCGCTTGGTAAAAATAATCGCTTGATTTAATGTCTGTGAATGAGTTATGCTTGCTATTTGGCTTCGGTGAGCCGTGCATTCTCCAAATGAACGTGACAACCTGACCGCGTGTGCAGGTCATATCCGGCGAAAACGCTGTCGTACTAGTTCCCGCTGTAATTCCTTGCTCATATGCCCAACGGACAGCATCTTCGTACCAGCTTCCAGCTTTAACATCCGTAAATGGCAAATCCTTTCCTTCTGGCTGCGGACAGCCTGCTGCACGCCACAGAAACACAGCATTTTGTGCGCGCGTGCAGCCATTAGACGGAGAAAACGTAGACATGGTCGTGCCCACTGTAATGCCATTTTGCACCGCCCAGACAACCGGCTGATAAAAATAATCCTCGGTCTGTATATCTGTGAAATACATCGCCGTAATACTGCTTGCCGGATTGGTCTGCCAGTCTGATGGAGACACCGCCATCGCCTCTTGTGTAGAGACTGAATCTGGTTTCCAAACGAAGGTTTTATCCGTTTGCGTCTGGTATGCCGCAATCGCACCGTCTGCTCCGGTATCATCTCCTGTTAATGTAAATACACCAGATTTTACGGACAATGCTGTATTCTCTGCATATACTGCATCAGATACGCCTTGAATATCCGTATTCTCTACTTGCAGCGTTGCAGAAAAGCAGGAAATACCTGTGTCTTTTTGTGCCTGTATTTTTACATTCTCTAAATAAACCATTGTTTTTGTCGAAGCATCTCGATCAGCAATCTCCAGACCGACCGCATCATCTCCTGTTGCTCGAATCGTACCGTTTTTCATGATAATCTCTCGGCTTCCCGCTTGCTTGCCTATCTGTATCAACAAACCGTCCTGCGCTTCTACATCAGATGTGATCGTATGTCCATTCAAATCCAACGTAAATGACAGCTCTGCACTATCATCAGAGATGTATGCCGCACCAAGATCCGAGCCAACTGGATGGGTCTCGTTTTTTCCCAAAATATCCGACTGTAGCACGATGGTCTGTTCGGATTGAACAGCATGCAGAGCCGCGTTTAAAGAATCATAGGTTACCGAGCCGATGCTCGCTGCCGGCTCTATTGCAAATGCAGCTGCCGATGCGCCGTAGATCACACAGCCCGCAATAGCAGCAGCGGTAGATTGTTTGATAAATCGTTTCATAAATTTCTCCTGTCAGCTAACCAGTCGAATGCCATATTTGTCATATTCAATTGGAATCAACTGGTTCATTTCCCTATCGTACAGATAGTAAATATCTTTCTGTGCATCGTACGCAATCGTACAAAAAACCGTATTGTCCTGATCCATAACAGCAGCAAACAGATATGTGATGCCATCGACTATTTTATTGCTCAGTTCCGCATTATCTGCATGATAATCCGGATACAGGCAGCGCGCGTATTCCAGTATCTCTTTGCGCTGTGTGTCATCCACATCTTCCTGTGTCGTTTCCCGTGGCTCTCCGTCTGCCTGAATGGTCTCTGCATTTGATGCTGCTTCACTCGTAAAATATTGCTCATTATACGTCTTGCCAGATGCATCGGTTTCTTCTGATTCTGTACGACCTGCTGTCTCCGGTTTCGTCTGCACAGCTTCAGCAGGATTTACCGAACCCGCCGACTTGGATGACTGCTGTCCGTCAGGAATCTTGATGGTCTGCTTTCCGCAGCCACACAACAGCAGCAAAGTCAGACTCAAACATATCCAGCGTTTCATGGCATACTCTCCTTAATGATTGCTAATTATGCTCCAAATCGCATTGACGAACTTGGTGCTGTATCCCTTGTTTACCATCACGCTGTGTGAGGTGACATTGCGCGGGAACTCAAACAAGCACGCACTGTATCCCTTTTCCTTGGCATAGCGTGTAACATATCCGCCGCCGAGTCCTCCTGCTGAATTGTCAGGAAAATACTGATGCATCGTAGAATAAACAAAGCCGGATCCACTGGTGTTGGTTAAAATCTGCTGTGTCCAGCCATGCACATCCATATATACATTGGTCGAAGATCCCTTTTTGTTGTCGATCAGTGACCGAAGTGCTCTTGCTTCTTTTGCCATCAGCGGATTGGGACCAGTATAATTGCGTGCACTCGTATACTGCTTAAATCCGGTTGGGAAGCACCGGTTCATATCTACACCGCCCTTAACCAGAGAGCCGGACGTATTATACCGATATGTGCTGCATCGTCCCGGCCCGTTGTTTGTTGTGCCGCTGACAATACCATCTGGATTGACATATGGAATAACCGTCACAGACCAGCCGCGATTGGTGACCGCAGAAGCATTGGCAGACAGCTTTTCCAGCAATTGAACGGAAACACGCACGAGTTCATAGCCATCGCGGCTCCAATTGTCCTCCCATCCATGAATAGCAAAATTCAATACCATATGTTTTGCGCCTGTGCCGACTGTATAGGCATTCAAGTTACGACCTTCCGCACTGGTGCCATAAGTTTCTTTTTTTACGTTTGGCAAGGCGATATTGTCGGGCAGTGTACCGGAATTGATTGCTGCCTGATAGCTGTAGTACACGCCGCGCAAACCATTTGTATTATATAATCCCGCTTCATCAGAAGCCATCTTTGCTGCAACAGTATAATAATATGTACCGCCGTCTTTGAGATTGCTGCTGTCTTCATAGGATGTCGTTACGGAACTAACCACTGCAATCTGTTTCCAGCCATTGCTGTCCGAAGTTCGATAGATGATATATCCATTAGCTCCAGAAATACCGTTCCACTGAAATACCAGTCCCTTCTTACCCATCGCAACACTCTTGAGGCTTGGTGCCTCCAGCTTTGGCATAACACAAACCGATGCGCTAAGATCTCCAATATATTGCGAGCCGTCCGGCAAAGTACAATACGCAGCGACTGCATATTCATATCGTTTTCCCGCAGTCAATCCCGTATCTTGGTAACCGGTATTCCCCTCAGGAACCGAATTGAGATAGACCCATGCACCATTTTCATCTGTTCTACGATAAATATGATACCCATGGATACCGGATACAGCCGTCCATGACAGCGAGACGCTGGTAGAAGAATCGCTGGATGCCTTGAGTGTTGGTACTGCCGGAACTGCTCGTCCGACAATGCCCTGTAAATCATATGTACTGTACACCTTCTGTTCATTTTTCTCATAATAGGCACGAACTGTGTATGTGTACACCTTTCCACACACAACCGAATGATCCATATAACTTGTCGCATACAAGCCGGATGTCTCTGCTATTTGGCTCCAATTACTCTCTCCTTCCGCTTTGCGGAATACCTCATAACCAGTTGCATTGCCTACAGCATTCCACGTAATCGTCAGACTGCTTGGATCATTAGATGTCACCGCCCGCATAACCGGTGTTCCGAGTACAGTGGTCGTCGTGGCCACAACTTCTTCGCTGGGAGCGCTGAGCAGTATATTTCCATTCGTCTGTGTATAGGCACGAAGCATATACTTATATTCCGTCTGCATTTCTGTCGTTTTGTCAATATAACTTGTTTTCTCCGTGTGCTTGATGACATGCAGCAATTCCCATGTGTCACGATTCCAACGGTAAACACGATAACCGGTCGCATCAGATACTGCTTCCCACGTCAGCTGGATGCCTCCATTCTCCAACGCTTTCGCCTGTATCTGCATCGGCATTTGTACCTCCTGCTGTGTAATGATTCCCTGTGGTTTATCCGCCGCAGACGCGAACCCAGAACCACATAACACCGACAGAATTAACGCCGCACAAATCGCCAATCTTTTCTTTTGTCTCATTCAAATTCCTCCCTTCCATTTATTGTAGTATATCATGATTCACAATCCTTGGAAACTAAAAATCCCTTTCTCTGGATACCCAGAGAAAGGGATGAAAAAATAATGTATTTACTCCAGCTCAAATGCACCAGTATACAGCTGATAGTATACGCCCTTCTGCTCAATCAGCTGGTCATGGGTGCCTCGCTCGATAATTCTGCCATGATCCAACACCATAATTGCCTCACTGTTTCGAACAGTGGACAAGCGGTGCGCAATGACAAATACCGTTCTGCCCTTCATCAAATTGTCCATGCCAGCCTGAACCAGCGCTTCGGTTCGTGTATCAATGGACGAAGTTGCCTCATCCAGAATCATAACCGGAGGATCTGCCACAGCAGCACGCGCAATCGACAGCAACTGACGCTGACCCTGCGAAAGATTCGAGCCATTACCTGTCAGCATTGTTTGATAACCATCCGGCAAACGAGAGATGAAACTGTCCGCATTTGCCAGCTTGGCAGCTGCGATACACTCTTCATCGGTTGCATCCAATCTGCCATATCGAATGTTATCCATGACAGTTCCTGTGAATAGATTGACATCCTGCAAGACAATGCCGAGTGAACGGCGCAAATCCGGCTTGCAAATTTTCCCAATATTGATGCCGTCATAACGGATTTTACCGTCCTGAATATCGTAAAACCGGTTAATCAGATTGGTAATGGTTGTCTTACCGGCACCAGTTGCACCGACAAACGCGATTTTCTGTCCCGGCTTCGCATACAGAGAGATATCGTGCAGAACAGTCTTATCTGGCGTATAACCAAAATTAACATTTTCCAGATGGACATCACCCTTGAGCTCTCGATACGATACTGTACCGTCTGCGCTGTGCGGATGCTTCCAAGCCCACATGCCAGTCGGCTTGTCACATTCAACGATGTTTCCGTCTGCATCTTTCTTTGCGTTAACCAGATGTACATAGCCATTATCTTCTTCAGGCACTTGGTCGATCAACTCAAAGACACGACCTGCGCCCGCCAGACCCATAGCAATCATCGACACCTGCATAGATGCCTGGCCAATAGTCTGCGAAAGCTGACGCGTCATACTGAGGAACGAAATAATAATACCGAGCGTAATGGTGCCTACACCGGTCAAGCTGATATTCGGCGCATGCAGAACAACCAACATACCACCGAGTACTGCCAGCAGCACGTACATCAGATTGCCCAAATTGTTTAGAATCGGCATGAGTACATTGCCGTACTGGTTTGCCTTTTCACCATCATGAAACAGCTTTTCATTGAGCTTGACAAAATCTTGTTTGCTCTCTTCCTCATGGCAGAATACCTGTACGACCTTCTGACCACTCATGATCTCCTCAACAAATCCCTCTTCTGTTGCCAGTGAACGCTGCTGTGCCATCATGTACTTCGCACTGGCACTGCCAAATTTTTTGGAGATCGCCAGCATGACACCAATAAAAACCAAGACGAGAATGGTCAGCCATACGCTGAAATACAGCATCATACCAATCATAGCGAGTACAGACAAAACCGACTGCGTCAGCATCGGCAAGCTCTGACCAATCAACATACGAATGGCATCGGTGTCATTCGTGTAAGTACTCATAATGTCACCGTGCGGATGCGTATCAAAGTATTTAATCGGCAATGTTTCCATGACGTCAAACATATCGTCGCGCAAATTTTTCAGTGTCCCCTGCGTGATCGTTGCCATAATCCGGTTGTAAATAAATGCTGCAACGACACCGAGAATATAAAATACCATCATAGTCAGCAGAATATGCGTCAGCAAATTCTGTACCGCTCCCATGCCTGACGAAATACCCGGCACAATGCATTCATCAATCAAACGCTGTAAAAATACCGTTGCTACAACAGAAGCCGCCGCACTGATGATAATACAAATCATCACGATGATCAATCGAATACCGTAGTGTTGAAACAGATACCGGAACAGTCGACCAAATGTGCCCTTTTTTACGGCAGGACGTTTGCCTTTTTTGTTCTGCTTTGCCATCGGTTATGCCTCCTCCCTGCTTTTCGTCTGGGAATCATATACTTCACGGTAAATTCCGCCCAGTGCTACCAACTCATCATGCGTGCCGCGCTCGACAATCTGACCATCCTCCATAACGAAGATCTGATCGGCATCCTCTACGGATGAAATACGCTGTGCGATGATGATCTTGGTGGTATCCGGAATTTCCTGTTGGAACGCCTTACGAATCAGCGCGTCGGTCTTGGTGTCTACAGCGGACGTTGAGTCATCCAGAATCAAAATCTTCGGCTTTTTGAGCAGCGCACGAGCAATACACAGACGCTGTTTCTGACCACCAGAAACATTGCTGCCGCCACGTTCAATATATGTATCATATTTCTGCGGGAACTGCTGAATAAATTCATCCGCCTGTGCCAAACGGCAAACGCGTTCCAGTTCTGCATCGCTGGCATCTTTATTGCCCCAGCGCAGATTTTCTTTAATCGTACCGGAAAACAAAATATTTTTTTGCAGTACCACAGCCACTTCGCTGCGCAAAGATTCCAAATCGTACTCGCGCACATCTACACCGCCAACACGGACGCTGCCCTCTGTCGTATCATACAGACGAGAAATCAACTGAATCAGCGATGTCTTAGACGAACCAGTACCGCCGATGATGCCAATGGTCTTGCCGGACGGAATATCGAAATTGATATCAGACAGTGCATACTTCTTGCTCTTGTCCGAGTAGCGGAACGAAACATGGTCAAAAGAAATGCTGCCATTATCCAGCGTGGTCTTGCCATGCTCCGGGTTTTTCAGCACACTCTCATGCTTCAGCACTTCGGTGATACGCTGTACCGGCTCCGCTGCCATCATGCACATGACGAACACCATAGAAAACATCATCATAGATGCCAAAATCTGCACGCCATAATTGATGAGCGAGGAAAGCTCGCCGGTTGTCAATACTGAGCCGTGCGAAGCGATGATGATATTGGCACCAATGAAGCTGACAAGCAACATACATACGTAAATACCAAACATCATAATCGGAGCATTGAGTGCCAAAATCTTCTCTACACGCGTAAAATCACGGCGAACAGATTCCGATTGGGTGTAAAACTTTTCTCGCTCATAGTCTTCGCGGACAAAGGATTTGACAACGCGAATACCCGAGATATTTTCCTGTACCGATTCATTCATACGGTCATATTTTTTAAAGATACGCTTGAAGATTGGGAAAACATGCCATGCAATACCAAGCAGTGCGCCACCAATAATCGGAATCATGACCAAGAAAATCAGCGAAATACGCCCACTGATGGATATGCCCATAATGACAGAGAAAATCAGCATCAGCGGGGTGCGCACAGCGACACGAATAATCATCTGATACGCATTCTGTACATTCGTAACATCCGTTGTCATACGTGTCACCAGAGAAGATGACGAAAATTTGTCGATGTCAGCGAAAGAAAATCCTTGAATCTTAAAAAATAAGTCTTGGCGTAAATTCTTGGCAAAACCGCAGGACGCTGTTGCCGCATACTTACCAGACAGTGCACCGAACAGCAGTGACAGCATCGCCATAATTGCCAGTGCAATGCCGTATTTAATAATCGGCATCATGCTGTTTCCCGTCACGTTGTCAATCATGCTTGCCATAACAAGCGGCAGTAAGCATTCCAGCATAACTTCCAGCGTGACAAACAACGGTGACAGCAGCGAAGCACGTTTGTACTGTCGAATGCTGCCCATTAACATTTTTATCATGGATTCACACTCCTTTTTGCACAATTCTTTGAATTACAAAATTTGATACAGTTTACTCAGCAAATGCATGAGCTGTTCTCGTTCCGGCTGTCCCAGCGCTTGCGCGAGCCGCTCTTCCATCTCTCGACGTCCCTTTTTCAGGCATTCTCTGGTTTGTCGCGCTTGTTCTGTCACGCAAACGATTTTATTTCTGCGATTGTTCTCGTCTATATGTGAGGTGACAAACCCAGCTTTTTCCAGTCGAGACACCAAACCGACAATTGTCGGATGAGAAACGCCTAAATAAATTTCAATCTCCTTTTGCGTCGCACTGCCTTCGCACGCCAGTACAAAGTCCAGCACATGCACCTGCGAAAACGTCAATCCATGTTTGCGAAAAGCCGCATCAGCATTCGCACGCATTTTATCACTGATTTGCTTGATGAGATAGCCCAAGTCATCTGCACATAACTCACAGTCACACATTCCTTCGCCTCCTAACTGTAGCATGCTACACATTATATCACAGCAGTATCTCCTTGTCAATAGACTTATGTTTTTTTCTCGATAAAAAATCCCGCTGTTTATGCAGCGGGATTTCATTATAACAATTCTGATAAAATAGAGGTTCCAATCGTATCCTCTGGCATTTTTAGGCCAAAATTATCCAAAATAGACGCGCCAATCACAGCAAATGTCGGCTGTTCCGGCAATTTTCTTCCCTCTTTGATAGACGGAGAGTAAGCGAGAAATGGTACTCGCTCACGGGTGTGATCGGTTCCGGTGTGTGTGGGATCATTTCCGTGATCCGCAGTCAAAATCAACAAATCATCGCCTTGGATCAGCGGCAACAGCTCACCCAATTTTACATCAAATCGCTCGATCTCCTGTGCATATCCAACCGGATTGCGCCGATGTCCCCACAACGCATCAAAATCCACGAGATTGGCAAAGCACAAACCGGTAAAGTCGCGCTGTGCCATAGCGATGGTCTGTTCCATACCATGTACAGAGCTTTTGGACTTCTGTGCCTCGGTAATGCCTTCTCCGACAAAAATGTCATTGATTTTTCCAATCGAAATCACATCGAATCCGGCATCTTTCAAAACATTGAGAGCCGTGCGTCCTGTCGGTTTCACTGCATAATCATGCCGATTGCTCGTGCGTACAAATTCGCCTCGTTTCTTTCCAACATACGGCCGAGCGATGACACGTCCTACCTTCCATTCATCGCGCATGGTAATTTTACGAGCAATCTCGCAGCAGCGATACAATTCCTTTAAATCGAAGGTTTCCTCATTGCCGCAGATTTGCAGCACAGAGTCCGCAGACGTATACACAATCATGTGACCGGTAGCGATTTCTTCCTCACCCAACTCGTCCAAAATAACTGTACCGCTCGCACTCTTGTTTCCGATACACTTGTGTCCTGTTTGCTTTTCCAATTCCGCAATCAGTTCCGGCGGAAAGCCGGTATCCGTAAACGTTTTAAACGGAACGGTTGTCCGTAATCCCATCATTTCCCAGTGACCGGTCATCGTGTCTTTGGCACAGCTCGCCTCACGCAGTGTCGTATACCGCGCCATGGGATGCTGTACCGGTGCAACCTGCTTGAGCGGATGTAGATTGGCAAGACCTAACGCTTGCAAATTAGGAATGTAAAACTGCTCAACAGATGCCGAGATATGCCCCAGCGTATCTGTTCCGGCATCGCCATACTGCGCGGCGTCATCCATTGCGCCCGCTCCCAGTGAATCCAATACAACTACAAAAATTCGACGATATGCTTTCATACGCTCGTCTCCTTTCTCGTTATTTTGTATTCTATACTCGTTATTATACGCTCTTTTTCCTATATGCGCTACCACTTATTTCACTGCCTGCTGTGCCTGAATCGCCTGATAATCTCCAATCGCCATAATTGGTATCGTGATGAGAATCAGTGCAAAACCGATAAAGTCCTGTGCGACAAAGCTCGTGTGCAGCAAAAAGGCAGAAATCATCACAGATGCCACAGGCTCTACCGAGGACAACACGCCTCCGACCATGCTGCCGACAATATTGCAGCCAGTCTGATACAAATTAAACGCCAAAATAGTGCCAAACACAATGACAGCCGCCATCAGAAGAAATACTTCCGCATTATAGGTAACGCCTTGAATCGTCCACGGATGAAAAATCAGCATCATCATGCCGCCGCCAATTGTCATACCCCAGCCGACAATACTCATGACATCAAATTTTTGCATCAGTCGACGCGGACACAAGGTATAAAACGCAAAGCATACCGCGCTGACCAATCCCCATACCAAACCAATCGGCGGAACCGCTAACGCGGACAAATCGCCATGTGTCGCACACAAAACTGCACCGGCTGCAACCAGTATAACACTTATCAGTTCATACAGCTTGGGCAGTCTTTTACTGTGCAATAACACGAAGAGTAAAATAACAATCGGACTCATATACGTCATGACCGTCGCAAAGGCAACATTGGTGTATTGAATAGCAGCATAATAGCTGTATTGACACATAGCTGTGCCAATCAATGCAAAGATCAACAATGGTAGAATGGAATGTTTATCTTTCCAGACCGCTCCAATTGGTTTTCCGCGCAGCTTGGCGAGCGCTAAGACCAAAATTCCTGCAATAAACATGCGAATTGGCACCAACCAGTTGGCATCGGCACCGCAGTCGCGAAACGTAACCTGTCCGCAGGCACCGCCAACCGCCCATCCCAATCCGCCACATATTGTGATAATATATCCTTTTATCAAACGGGAACGCGTTGTTTTATCCATGATTTATCCTCACCTGTTCTTTTTTGTGCAATGCCGCCAGACCCACACGTAACAAATTGCCTGCATACCAATGGTAAGAATCCACGATACTGGATACGAAATATACAGAGTCTCTAAGCTGCGATGGCTTGGGAAAATAATAAAAATCCAGAAAAACCGCAGGCAGACGACGCCGATTAGAGACAACAGCATCGGAACAGTAGAATATCCCATGCCGCGGATGCAGCCCGGAATCATATCCATCAAGCCGCACAGACCATACGGCACACAGATAATAGCAACATTGATGAGACCATAGGCAATCACCTGCGGATCGGAAGCATACAAACCAAGAATCTGATGTCCAAACAGATAGCACAAATTACCGAGTCCAAATCCAACAATGCACTCCAGGATGCCGCACTGGAACAAAATCTTGTTGATTCGTTTATAATTTCCCACACCGCTATTTTGGCTGGAGAAGCTCAATGCCGCCTGCGTCACAGAATTGCAGGCAAAATATAAAAATCCATTGATGTTAAAGCCCGCTGTGTTTCCGGCAATCGCCAATGTGCCAAATGTATTGACGGAAGATTGAATCAATACATTGGAAACATTGATGAGCATGGACTGCAGTCCCGCTGGAACGCCAATACGCAACATATTTTTCATTATATGCGCGTTCAAATGCAACTTCCTGACATCCAAATGATAGGATGTTTGTTCTCTGTGCAGGGTCGTCAATACGAGTACGGAAGAGATAAACTGCGACATAACTGTGCCAATGGCAACACCGGCGACGCCTAAATGAAAAATCAGCACCAAAATCAAATTCAGCACTACATTACATACACCGGCAAAAATCAAATAATATAACGGTCTGCGCGTATCACCAATCGAGCGCAAAATGGCAGCGCCGAAATTATAGCACATAAAAAACGGCATACCAAGAAAATAAATGCGCATATACAGTGTGGATTGATCAATAACCTCCTCTGGTGTGGAGACTAACTCCAATGCCGGTCTACACAGAATGATACCAATAAACAATACACAAATGCCGCCGATAATTGCCAATGTGATGGCAGTATGTACAACTTCTGACATGCCTTCATCATCTTTTTGCGCGTAAAATCGTCCGGCAAGCACATTGGCACCCAACGCAATGCCGACAAATAAAGTCGTGCAGACGGTAATCAATGAAGTTGTCGCTCCCACTGCCGCCAGAGCTTGACTGCCGACAAAGTTTCCTGCAACCATCAGGTCTACGGCATTGAACAACAGCTGGAGCAAATTAGACGCCAGCAGCGGCAAAGCAAACAACAGCAAACTGCGAAACAACGGTCCGTTGCACATGTCTATTTCATAAGAACGCTTGGTCAAACAATCTCCTTCTTTCTCCGATATTTTCAACATACACATTATAAACTTCTTCCCTTCTTCTGTCTATACGCGTTTTTACTGAACAAAATGTTATTTTTGTTCAGTAAAAATAACTCAAGATAAAACTTGCATATTTTGTAACGATGTTGTATACTATGTATAGTTTAACTCGTATATCATTTGATAAAAATGTGCAATTATTCCAGAAAATATTTTTATGTTTGAAAAGGAGGAGCCTATGAGTACGTTTGAGTCCAGAATCGTGAAGTTTCCGTCCAAAAAATATGGATCTGTTGTTCCTATGAAGGCAATTCCGGGACACTTCGTCACCAATCATTCGCATATCAATTATTATATTGATCTTACAACAATGAAGTCCCGCTTGAGCGAAGTAAAGCAGTGTGCACATGTGCTGGCGCAGCAGTATGCGAATACTACCATTCCGATTGACACCATCGTTTGTTTGGACGGCACGGAAATCATCGGCGCTTTTCTGGCACGAGAACTGGAGGAGGCAGGACATTCCATCCACAATGCCCATCAGTCTATTTACGTCATCACACCGGAACGCACAGCAAACAGCCAGTTGTTCTTCCGCGAAAATGTAGAGCCAATGGTGCGCGGTAAAAATGTCATTCTTCTCATGGCGTCAGTTACGACAGGCATCAGTATTCGCCGCGGCATTGAGTGCATGGGGTATTACGGCGGTCTGATCCGCGGTGTCGCTACTCTGTTTAGTGCAGTCGGTCAGATGGACGGTATTCATGTCAACACGATCTTTACCTCGGAAGACATCCCCGGATACGCTTCGTATGACCGCCACAATTGTCCGTTCTGCCAAAAGAATGTTCCCGTCGAGGCAATTGTCAACTCGTTTGGATATTCTAAGCTGTAAAAAGATCAGATAGAAAAGATCCAGCCGCTCCGCGCCAATCACGGCGTGAGAGCGGCTGGGTTGCGTTTATGAGACAAGGAGTATTCTTTACTTCATATTCTGCTCGTAAGCCTCAATCATCTGCTTCACCATTTGTCCGCCGATAGAACCCGCCTGACGCGCTGTCAGATCTCCGTTATACCCATCCCTCAGGTCGATGCCGACCTCGCGGGCTGCTTCCATCTTGAAGCGATCCATGGCTGCCTTTGCTTCCGGTACATTCAGCTTGTTAGAATTGCGGTTCATATACTTTTCTCCTTTGTCTGTCCGATCTCTGTGCTAACAGTATATGAATTTTCACGCATTCTATGTGAAATTTGCAGTAGTATTTTCTGCCTGATTCGTCAAATATCGCTCCATTGTCCAGATTCCTACATCATTTTTTATGAACTATGCCGGTATTTGCCAAATAGGTGCGGTTTTCTTTGAATCACGAGGGAATGTCCGCTATAATAAAGAATAGATGCTAGAAATTAGCTGGATTTTAAATTTTCATTGGGAGGCTCTGAGAACATGTCTTGTGTATCCGTACCAAAGATCCTGATGCCGAAAAACGGCATTGATTTGAAAAAATGGGCTGTTGTCGCTTGTGACCAGTATACTTCTCAGCAGGAGTATTGGTCCGAAACCGACCACATCGTTGGCGATGCTCCGTCTACTTTGCGCCTGACCTTGCCGGAAGTATATCTGGAAGACGCTGATGTCGAAACGCGCATTGCAAACATCAACGAAACCATGAAGCAGTATCTGTCTGATGGCACGCTGACTGAGCTGCCAGCTGGATTTATCCTGACCGAGAGATATTCCGGCGGCACATCTCCGCGCCGCGGTCTGGTCGCTGCTATTGATCTGGAGTGCTACGAATACACCGCAGGCTCCCGTTCTCTTGTTCGCCCGACAGAAAAGACTGTTGTTGAACGCATTCCGCCGCGTCTGGCTGTCCGCAAAAACGCTTCTATCGAAGTCCCGCACATTATGCTGCTCATTGATGACCCAGACCGCACAGTCATTGAGCCGATGTTTGAAAAGACGGCACAGTTGAAGAAGGTCTATGATACCGATTTAATGCAGAATGGCGGACATATTAACGGTTGGTTTATTCCGGAAGGTGATCTGACTGACCATCTGATTTCCCAGATGGAAAAGCTCAATGATCGTGAGACCTTTAATAAGAAGTATCGCCTGACGAAGGATCTGCCGCTGCTGCCGTTTGCTGTCGGCGATGGCAATCACTCGATGGCAACCGCAAAGGCATACTGGGAAGATGTCAAAAAGACGCTGGCACCGGAAGAGCAGGAAAATCATCCTGCACGCTATGCTCTGTGTGAGATTGTCAACATCCATGATGAGAGCCTGATTATTGAGCCGATTCACCGCGTGATGTTCCATGTCGATGCGGAGCAACTGCTCCATGCCGCAGTTGATTTTTATACGAAAAACGGCAGCCAGTGCATTTTCTCGGACGAGAAGGCCGCTGCCGATCCGGAAAATCATACCGTTCGTTACTGCTTTGGCGGCAAAACCGGTACAATGACGATTATTCGTCCGAAGTGGGGCATTCCGCTCGGCACCCTGCAGGCTTTCTTGGATGATTATCTGGCACAGCACAGCGAAGCGAAAATTGACTATATTCACGGTGAGGACGTTGTGTCCAAGCTGGGCAATGAAAAAGACAATATGGGCTTCTTCCTGTCAGAAATCGAAAAGAATGATTTGTTCCGCGGCGTTATCATTGATGGTGTTCTGCCGCGCAAGACTTTCTCGATGGGCGAAGCTCACGAGAAGAGATATTATATGGAATCTAAGATGATTGTCAAGTAAATTTGCTTGTCTCTTTCGGGACTGTCCACACAGGGCAGTCCCTTTTTTTATCCCAAATCAGCTGTGCCATGCCATTTTCTACCCGACAAAAAGAGAACACACCGGAGAACACAAATTCTTTCTGTGGAGAAAAGGTGCAGGATGCGATGATATATCCGGGCTGTTCTTGCATCTGAACCTCTTTCTGCCTCAACAGCTGGCAAAAACAGGTATCCTGACTGACAAATGTCTGCCCTTTCGGCGGCTGTGTGTCAGCCATATACTGTTCCGGCAGGTGCGGCCAATAGCCAACCGAAGCTAAATATTGCTTGCTTATTGTCCGGTCAATCGCCAGACTATCGCCGTCCGGCTCAGCCACACCGATGAGAAGCGGCTGTGCATCCGCCCGCATTCCCCACACGCGAAGTATCTCACCGTACTGCGGCAGTGCGCCTGCCCCGCGAAAGCGAACCTGCGTGGCTGTCTGTGTAAGCTGCATCTCTCCCCAATGTATCTGCTGGCGGCTGATTTCCATACACGACTCCCCTTCGTAAAACAATCCCCCTGCACAGCATATGCTGCACAAGGGGAAAATCATGCTTTCGGTCAATGTTCTATGTAAGCATTGACCTTTTTCTCAGTCTCTTGCATTCAGACCAAAGCTCACTGCTAATGCGCGATCTACTTCATCCATATGAGAGGCATCCAGTGTGCCCATTTTTTCTCTGAGCCTGCGCTTATCCAGCGTGCGGATTTGTTCTGTCAAAATTACAGAATCCCGCGTCAAGCCAAATGTGCGAGCGCCGAGAGAAATATGTGTCGGCATCTTCGCCTTATTGACCTGTGAGGTGATCGCAGCTGCGATGACAGTCGGGCTATATCGGTTTCCAACGTTGTTCTGTATAATTAAAACCGGACGCATACCGCCCTGTTCACTGCCGACCACTGGTGACAAATCCGCATAGTAAATATCGCCGCGTTTGACATGATGCTCCAAAACAATCACACTCCGTAGGAAAGATTTCAGGTATTACCCTGATACTGTTACTTTCCCCAGCAATCCGGTTATTTAATCATGCACCTTAGGAATATTTTCTCTTTGCCTCATTCTATGCATTATGCACCAAGATAGATACGCGGAACGCGCTTGCTGATGTCGCAGGTGACCTCATAAGAAATCGTGCCTGCTGCAGCTGCCAGCGTATCCGCAGTAATCGGACAATCGCCAAATACAGTCACTACATCGCCGCGCTTGACATCCATGCCGGTGACATCTGCCCAAGCCATATCCATGCAAATGCGGCCGACCGTCGGAACGACCTTGTCATGGATAACAACCGAAATATGGTTGCTCGCCACACGCGGATAACCATCCGCATAGCCAATCGTAAAGACAGCCACGCGCATTGGCTTGTCCGCTGTAAAGGTGCGGCCATATCCAATAGAATCGCCTGCCGGAATGTCACGCACCTGCGCCACACGAGCCTTTACCGTCATAACCGGCTTGAGCGGCACGGTTTTCTTGGTGTCTGCATCCGGATAGTAGCCGTACAGAATAATGCCGGCGCGCACCATATTAAATGTACCCTCACGATACAGATCTGTGGTAAAGGTCTGCGTGTGCTGCAAAATAGCGGCACTGTTCGAGCAATGGCGATATTGCAGGTTTACACCATGCTTCTCCAGCTCCAGACACATATCTACAAAGCGGCGGTATTGCAGTTCGGTAAATTCTTCACCGCCATTGACATCGGCAACTGCAAAGTGCGTAAACGCGCCTTCGGCTTTCAGCCCCGGCAGAGAAACTGCCTGCAAAATTTCCTGTACATTTTCTTTCGTAGAACGCGTCTCAAAGCCAATGCGCGTCATGCCGGTATTCAGCGCAATATGTACACAGATCGGCTTTCCAGCCGCCTGTGCTGCCACCGAAAATGCCTTTGCCGTGTCGGTATCGCACAGTGCTGCCGCAATGTCATATTCCGCCAGCAGTGCTGCGTCTGCATCACCCACATAACCCAGTACCAAAATCGGAAGCGTAAAGCCCGCCTCGCGCAGCTCTACGCCCTCCGCAACCGTTGCCACAGCGAAGAAGTCCACGCCCTCCTGTTGCAGGACAGTCGCAACCTGTACCGCGCCGTGTCCATAGGCATCCGCTTTGACGACACCCAATACCTTAGCTTTCGGCATTACTGTCTTTACACGGTCACGAATCTGTATAAAATTGTACTTCAGATTGTCTAAATTGATTTCTGCCCAGCATCTGCCGGTCTCGTTTGTTGTTGCCATGATTGTCTTTCCCACTTTCCTTCACGGCTGCAAGGTACAGCTTTGCACGGTGCAGTCCATGATTTGTTTTCCATTGTTATATATATGAGCCTCCGCCAGCGCAAAGCTGTCCGGATGCAGATACACTTCTTTCACGATATTTCCCTCTTCACTTGCGTCTTCATAGCGAAGAGCGATGCGTCCATTCTCCTGCCAAACCTGCTTTGGCTCCTTGGTCTGCAGATCGTGCAACAGATAGGTTGTGACATCTGCTGGTGTCAATCCCTTTTTGTCCGGCATGGCAGTCTCCAATTCCGCATCCTCATAGGAAAAGACAAAATCTTCTCCTTGCACCGATGCTCGAATTCCTGCCACAGATGCCGGCTTTTGAATTTCCAGCTCGCCGGTCTGCGTGTCTGCATGATACGAGTATTGTATTTGATAGTCCATCGTATATTCGTCCAAATTAGACGTAATATTGGATACAAGCTCTATGGTCTGTGCGCCGGCATAGGCTGCCTGCGCACTTGCTGCCAACTGCTTCGGATTACTGACTGCAGAACAGCCACACAGCAGCCATACAGCCAGTAAGCCGCTCCATACTCGTTTCAAGCGATCTTACCACTCCCTAGAGTTCAGCGGTTTCAGCACCTGTGGAATATATCCCAACATATCTGTCGGTGTCATGCCGAATTCCCCGATGTCATTGGCACACAAATCTCCTGCGCGGCTGTGAATATACGCGCCGCATGCTGCCGCCGCAAGCGGTTCCAATCCTTGTCCCAACAGAGATAAAATGATACCGGACAAGACATCCCCGCTTCCGCCCTTAGACATGCCAGGATTGCCATGTACATTTTGATACAGTTCGCCGTGCGCTCCTGCGATAATCGTCCGATGTCCTTTAAGCAGCAGCACACAGCGGTGCTTTTTGGCAAAGGCGGATACTATTTCCTCCTGATTTTCCATCGACGGAACATCACAGATTCGCGCAAATTCATGCTTGTGCGGGGTCAAAATCACAGGGTACTTTGCTTTCTCCACTATATCTATATGTCCCGCCAGCGCATTTATGCCATCGGCATCGAGAACCAACGGACAATCCGCTTGCTCAACAATGGTTTGTACGGCTTGCGTTACGCCTTCACTGATGCCGAGTCCCGGCCCTGCCAGAATTGCCGCGCGGCGATCCAAAGACGGCAGACAATCCGCCGAAATCTTTCCGTCCACGCCGGTTTCCAGCGGCAGAAATGTCGGCTCATTGAGCTTTGCCGCCAAAATCGGATAAATGCAAGCAGGCAATGCCAATGTGACAATGCCGGAGCCGGTGCGCACAGCTGCCTGCGCGGCAAAAAACGGTGCGCCGATATAATCTCGACAGCCACAAACAGCGAGCACTCGCCCATACGTATTTTTATCGCTCTCCGGTGCACGCGGCTGGATATGCTGCGTCAAATACGCCCAATCAATCGTTTTCATGCTTTGCCTCCACGTGTGTATCTTCCAGCAAAATCGCTGTCGCTGTCGCATACTCTCGACAATGCGAAATACTCAGCAGAAAATTTTTTTGTGGTTTGTTCACCTGTGGTGCCCCCAGTTCATCATGGGTAATTTCAATATCCTTCAGATTGAGTCCGCTCTGAAAGCCTGTTCCCAAGGCTTTTGCTACCGCTTCCTTGGCGCAAAACAGTCCTGCGGCGGATTCTGCTTTATTTCTGCCCTTGGCGTTCAGCCATCCTTGTTCACACACGGTAAATGTGTGCTGGACAAAGCTGTCCCGCTGGATAGCGCGCGCAATTCTTGCAATTTCAATAATGTCTGTTCCCAAGCCCGTCACAGTGTCCCCTCCAATCTTTTTCCTATTCTATCATCTTTTATTTGATTTGTCTGCACTGCCAAACAGAGATTTCAATTTTTTTCAAATAAATTTTGAAAAAATAAAAATTTCTTGTTGACACAGCACGAATTCCCTGATATAATAACAAACGTTGCAGCGAATAAGTGCAATAGTAAAAACGAGGTGTGGCTCAGTTTGGTAGAGCGCTGCGTTCGGGACGCAGAGGCCGTGGGT
>CAVFAY010000002.1:0-164865 GCA_963620595.1 Anaerotignum sp.
AGCAGGGGACTGAAAATCCCCGTGTCGGTGGTTCGATTCCGCCCGGAGGCACCAACAATATGCGGATGTAGCTCATCTGGTAGAGCGCCACCTTGCCAAGGTGGAGGTAGCGAGTTCGAGCCTCGTCATCCGCTCCAATTTTTTTGAGACAGTCGAGAAATCGGCTGTCTTTTTTTACTTTTTACTGGTATACTAAAAGCCCAGGAAAGATCATGGGAGGGATACGGCATGAAACTGATGATAGGACGTGCGGGAACTGGTAAGACGACCGAGATTCTGCGGCGCATCGCCGCACGGGAGACCAGCGGCAAACGACAAATTTTGATTGTGCCGGAATTGGCATCACATGAATATGAGCGGATGCTTGCGGCGGCAACTGACAATCGCAGTGCACGTTTTGCGGAAGTGCTGACGTTTCGGCGCATTGCGAATCGAGTATTTTCTGAGGCTGGCGGTCTGGCAGAGGTTGAGCTGACACCGGCGGGACGATTGCTCGTATTATACGAAGCGGTGCGCCGTACATCCGATGCTCTGGATGTATACAGCGGCGCAATTCGCCGACCGGATGTCCTGCGCGATTTGCTGCAGGTCATGGATGAGATGAAAACCAATGGCATATCTCCGGAACAGATGTTGGATGCTTCGGCGGAGACTGAGGGACATTTGGCGGAAAAGCTGCGTGATTTGGGACAAATCGGTGCGGTATATGAGAGCATGACGCAGGAAAATTTGCCGGATCCACGTGATCAGATGACGAAAATTGCTCAGAGACTGCCTGACTGCACGATTTTTGATGACGCAGAGCTGTATTTAGACCGGTTCGATCAGTTTAACAAACAGGAATTGGAGATTCTCGCGGCACTGCTTCGGCGTCATGTGCCGATCACTATCGCGCTGACCGGTGACCTTCGCCAGCCGGAACAGTTTCCGGAGACGATGCACGCCATGACACGGCTCAAGCGATTGTCCAGTGCCTGCGGAGAGCCACTGGACATAGAGCGCATGGAACAGATGGTGATGCCGCGGCCGCATGATTTGCAGCTGGCAGAAGCCTATGGCTTGTGCGCGGGAACACAGCAGTTTGACAGCGATAAGAGCAGCATACATCTGCACGAAGCGGGCAATCTGTTCTCGGAATGTGAATTTGCGGCGGCATATATCCGAAAATTGCTGCGTGAGACCGATGCGCGGCGGCGGGATATTGTCGTGACGGCGAGAAATTTTGATGCCTATGCGCCGGTTTTGGAATTGGTATTTGAACGCTATCAAATTCCGATCTTTTTGAGCGAAAAACATGATATTTTGCAAAAGCCCGTGCTGGCACTAGTCGGCTCAGCACTGCATACGGTGGCGAATGGCTGGCGATATGAGGACATCTTTGCCTATCTGAAAACAGGCTTTGCCGGACTGACTGCCGAAGAGTGCGATTTGCTGGAAAATTATGTGCTGTTCCGGCGCATTCGCGGCAGCAAGTGGTTACAGCCATTTGTCGGGCATCCCGACAGTTTTGGCGGCGAATTGGATGAAAAAGCGCGGGAAAAGCTCACAACGCTCAATGCACTGCGCGAGAAGGCAGTACAGCCCTTGCAGGCCTTGCAGCGGGATTTGGAACAGGCACACACTGCCTCGCAGTATGCACAGGCGTTGTATGCGTTTTTGGAGCGGATTGGTGCACCGGACAGTATTGCCGCGCGGGCACAGATGCATGAAGATGCAGGTCGATTGCAGACCGCAGAGGAATATCGGCAGCTGTGGGAGATTCTTATGCAGGCAATGGAGCAGTTCGCATGGGTACAGGGAGATACAGAAATGGAGACCGATGCGTTTGTCACCATGCTCGGTTTGGTGTTGACGGAATATGATGTGGGCACGATTCCGGTGTCCTTGGATCGCGTGACCTGTGGTTCGATTGATCGCGTGTGCAAAACAGGTATCCCACATTTGTTGGTGCTCGGTGTCAATGATGGCGTGCTGCCTTCCGTTGGAGAGACTGGCGGCATCTTGTCTGACAGCGAACGATCCCAACTGCTCGGTTTGGAAGTGGAATTGGAAACCAGTGAAGACCGCATGGAACAGGAGCAAGCGGCACTGTATCGCGTGCTGGCATCAGCATCACAGGATTTGCTGCTGTCTTGGAGCACAGTGGGTGCGGACGGAGATAAACGTCCGTCATTTTTGATTGGTGCACTGCGGCAGCTGCTACGTGATTTGCCGGAAACCAAAGAGAAGGAATTGGAACAGAGCTATCGACTGGAGGCAGAGCGTCCGCGCTTTGATCTGGCGTGCTGCGGTGCCGCCAGAGATCGTTCTCCGGCGGCACAGGCGGCACTGCGTGCGCAGACAGTCCCCATTCGGCCGATAGAACGCTCCGCGCGCGGGCCGCTGCACAATACGGAGGTTATCCATCAGTTGTACGGAAAAAAGCTGCGTATGACGGCGTCTCGTGTCGATGCATTTTATCGCTGCCAGTATGCGTATTTTTTGCGCTATGGACTGCGGGCAAAGGAACGCCGCCGCGCGTCCTTCGATGCACCGGAAACCGGTACCTTTTTACATTTTGTGCTGGAGCATACGCTCAAACAGGTGCGAGAGCAGTATCCAGACCATTTGCCGGAGGCGGAAACGGTACACAAGCTGGCGAGGCGATGGACAACGATTTATGTCCAGACACAGCTCGGTGGGTTGGAACAGTATTCCGCACGATTTCGGCATTTGTTCCGCCGTCTGCTGCACATGACAGAGGATATTTTAGATAATTTATTGGAGGAAATGGCGCAATCGGATTTTCAGCCGATTGATTTTGAGCTGGATTTTTCCTGGCAGGGTGATTTGCCACCAATTCTCATTCGCAGCGAGGACGGACAACTGGAGGTGAACGGAAAGGTTGACCGCGTGGACGGTTATGTGCAGGACGGTACCTTATATATCCGCGTCTTGGATTATAAGAGCGGCACGAAAAAGTTTGAGCTGTCTGATCTGTGGTATGGACTCAATATCCAGCTGCTGCTGTATTTGTTTGCCATCGAGAAGCAGGGATTGCAGCACTATCAAGAGAAGCTCGCTCAGCACATTGACCGCATTGTTCCGGCGGGAGCATTATATGTTCCTGCCAAACAAGTGATTGTCGATGCCAAACGAGATGCAGAGGAAGCAGAGCTGGATGCCATGCGTAAAAAGCAGCTGCGCCGTTCCGGTCTGCTGCTGGATGAAAAGGCGGTTATTGATGCGATGGAGCATGGCATCGAAAAGGATGCAACGTTTTTGCCGCTGGGGTATCTGGCATCGGGAGACAAGCCGAATAAGAGCAGCCTGTCCAATTTGGCGAGCATGGAAAAGCTGGGCAAGCTGAGCGGACATATTCGACGCGTGCTGGGAGAGATGGGGCGCGAGCTGATGCACGGCAGTATGGATGCCAAGCCAGTGCGCCGCGGCCCGACAGAGGACACCTGCGCGTGGTGTCCGTATCGTGCGATTTGCCGCTTTGATGCGCAGCTGGGAGATACCCCACACAAGATCAAAAAGATTCCGGCAGAAGAGTTCTGGCAGAGTATTGAGGAAGAGGAGAAGGGAGACAAGAAACATGGGCGTTTCATGGACCGATGAACAGCGGCAGGCAATAGATAATCGGGGTGGTACGCTGCTGGTATCTGCGGCGGCAGGCTCCGGCAAGACGGCGGTACTGGTTCAGCGCGTACTCGACCGCGTGACAGATCCGGAAAATCCCTGTGATGTGGATTCTTTTCTCATTGTGACGTTTACCAAGGCGGCGGCGAGCGAAATGCGCGGTAAGATTGCGGATGCATTAACGGATTTGGCGGCAAAACAGCCGCAGAATCTGCGCCTGCGCCGTCAGCTCATGCTCGTGCACCGCGCTAAAATTACTACGGTTCACGCATTTTGTATGAGTTTGGTCAAGGAGCATTTTCATGAGCTGGGACTGCCGCCGGAGTTTCGCACAGCGGATGACAGCGAACAGACGGTCATGCAAAATGATGTGCTGGAAGAGGTTCTTGAAGCACAGTACGCGGTGGACAGCGAGGGATTTTCTGCTTTGGTGGAAGCGGTCAGCGGCGGACGAGATGACAAGCAGCTGGCAACCCTTGTGCTGGAGACCTTTCACAACTTGCAGGCTTCTCCCAAGCCGAAAAGAGAATTGGAGCAGTACCGACAGAAATTTGTGCGGGAGTTTGACCGTCTCGCCGATACCGATTGGGGCATGGCTCTGCTGCGGGAAGCCGAGAGCCGCATTGCGTATGGCATTGCGGTGCTGGATGATGCGCTGGATGAGATGCAGGGCGCGGATGTCATACAGGATAAATATGAACCGGTTTTCGCGCAGGATAAGCAGCAGGCGGAAAATCTGCTGGTATTGGTAAAAGATGGCGCATGGGATGCGGCTGTGCAGCTGTGCGCGCAGGTTCGCAGCACGTTTAAACGGCTTCCTGCCATTCGCGGCTACGAGGACAAAGCCTTTCTTGATGCGCTCAAGGATCGACGCAATAGCTGGAAAACCATCGTCAAGGAGATGGCGGAAAAAGTCCTGTGTGTCACAGAACAAGAGGTGCGCGAGGATATGCGCATGATGGCGCCGGCAGTCTGCGCACTGTGTGATACGGTACAGCTGTTTATGGATGCTTATCAGGCGGAAAAACTGCGGCGCGGTGTCGTGGACTTTAACGATTTGGAGCATTTTGCGGTACAGCTGCTTGTCGATGAGAACGATGCGCCGACACAACTTGCCCGTGAGATGCATTTTTCTGAAATCATGGTCGATGAGTATCAGGACACCAATGCGGTACAGGATGCGATTTTTCGCGCGGTCAGCGATGACGAGAAAAATATTTTTATGGTTGGCGATGTCAAACAGAGTATTTATCGTTTCCGCCTTGCCAATCCGGATATTTTCCTGCATAAATATCAGGCGTACCGCGATGTGGAGCAGGTGTTTGACGATGCGCCGCGGCGCGTAGTACTGTCCAAAAACTTCCGTTCTCGCCCAGAGGTGCTGGACAGCGTGAATTATCTGTTCTCTGCGCTGATGAGTGAGGATTTGGGTGATTTAACATACACGGACAGAGAAGCCCTGCACGTAGGCGCATCGTTTCCGCAGGGTAGCGATGACTATCGCACGGAATTTTGTGTGCTGGAGACCAAATCGGAGGACGAGGATGCGCCGGAGACCATTCGACAGGAAGCGGCATACTGCGCCAGCCGCGTGCGGGAGATGCTGGACACGGGTTTCCGTGTGACGGATAAACAGACCGGACAACTGCGCCCGTGCAGACCGGAAGATTTTGTGATTTTGTTGCGTTCCGTAAAAAATAAGGCCGGTGTCTTTCAGCAGGAACTGCTCTCTCGCGGCATTCCGGCGGGCGCGGATGCATCAGAGGATATATTCGGCACGCCGGAAATTTTGACCTTGGTATCCTGGCTGGAAATCGTAGATAATCCTCAACAGGATGTGCCGCTGCTGGCGGCACTCAATTCACCAATTGGTGGGTTTACAGAGGAAGAGCTGGCGGAAATCCGCCTGTGCGATATGGATAATACCTATTATTATGCGCTGACAGCGGCAGCACAGACGATGCCAAAGGCACAGGCGTTTTTGGAACAGCTGCAAGAGCTGCGCGTGCTGGCGTCTGATTTGCCGGTGCATCAGCTGCTGTGGCACATCGTGGATAAAACTGGCGCGATGGGTGTATTTGGCGCCATGCCGAACGGCAGAGCGCGGCAGAATCATATCACGGCGTTGATTGAGCTGGCGGGCAGCTTTGAGCGAGGCGGCAGCCGCGGTTTGTTTGCCTTTGTGCGCTATATTCGGGAATTGCGTGAAGCGGGCAATGAAGTTTCGGCGCCGGAGGCAGAGCGTGCCGGAGATATGGTGCGCATTATGACCATTCATAAATCCAAGGGTCTGGAATTTCCCATTGTGCTGTTGGCGAACTGCACCAAGCGGTTTAATGAGATGGACCTGCACAAGCCGGTGCTGCTGCATCCGCACATGGGAATCAGTATGCGGTGCCGAGATATGCAGCGCGGAATACAATATGATGGACTGGATCGCTTGGCTATGGCGAGCGTGCTGCGGAGAGAAATGGTCAGCGAAGAACTGCGCGTCTTGTATGTTGCGCTGACACGAGCAAAGGAAAAGCTCATCTGTACAGCCGCCATGCGTGACGTACAGAGCAAGCTGAAAAAGTGGTCGGCGATTTCTGTGCTGGATCCGATTCCACCGTATGCGCTGTCCGGTGCCAATCAATATGCGCTGTGGATGGCGGTTCCGCTGCTTCGGCATCCGCAGGCGCTGCCGCTGCGTGAGCTGCTGCACAGATTGCCTGCGCTGGATTCTGATGCGCCGGATTGCTTTACGGTTTGCGTCGTTCCGTATCAGAGACAGGATGACGAGCAAACAGAGCAGGATAACGGAGAGTTTGTGGAGCGGAAAGAAATACAGGCGCCGGAGCTCAAGCCGTATGCGGCGGATGCTCTGCGTGATCTGCCGTCCAAATTGACGGCAACTGCCATCACAGCATCGTTTCAGGCACAAGAAGCAAGTGAGCAAACGGCGCCGCCTAAACAGCAGACCGAACTGCGTCGACCGTTCTTTGAGCGGGAGGCGCGAGGACTGACGCCGTCGGAAATCGGCACAGCGCACCACTTGTTCTTACAGTTTTGTGATTTTGCACGGTGTGAAACTGCGGAAGGGCGGGCGCAAGAGTTGACGCGTCTGCGTGACAAGCGCATTCTCAGTCCGGAACAGGCAGATGCCATTGATTTGAGACAAATTGAAGCGTTTTTTGCCTCAGATTTGTACGCACAGTTTGGGCAAGCAACGGTTCGGCGAGAGTTTAAATTCTCTATTTTGGTTCCTGCGCAGGAGTATTATGAAGAGGCAAAGGGATTTGAGGAGGAGCAGCTGCTTATGCAGGGTGTCATTGACTGCCTGCTGGAGACCGAGCAGGGCTTGACAGTCATTGACTTCAAGACCGACCGTGTATCCAAGCGGTTTGCCGCGCAGCGGGCAGAAACGTATCGCGCACAGTTGTCTGCGTATAAGCGCGCGGCGGAAACTGTGTTCGGCAAACCGGTCACAGGCTGTGCACTGTACTTCCTCAGCAGTCGTCAGACAATTTGGCTCAACCTGTGAGAAAATACTTGCATTTTCTGGCGGGCTATGATATAATCCTTGAGGAAATACGGACGGAACCGTGTTTCAAGCGTGATTTTAATAAAAATACACCGCGAAATAAAAAAAGTGCTTGCATTTATTAGGTCGTTGTGATAATATGATTTTATGACTGTAAGGCTTTGGCGGAAAGAGGTGAATCAAAAATGAAGGAAGGAATCCATCCGAAGTACGTACCGACAACCATTCGTTGCGCTTGTGGTGCTGTATATGAGACCGCTTCCACTAAGGAGAATATCTCGGTAGAAATCTGCTCCAAGTGCCACCCGTTCTTTACCGGCAAGCAGAAGCTCGTTGATACCGGCGGACGTGTTGACCGCTTCAAGAGAAGATTCAATCTTGACAAGTAATTTTTCAAGAAGTGATTATAAACCCGTCCATTTTGGACGGGTTTTTGCTTTATATTTTGAAAGGAGGGACAGGCAGTGGAAAACTGGATGCTGGACGAAATGGAAACAGAACGCGCCGTGCTTGTCGGTTTGCACGCATCGGTCTTTCAGGAGGATGAGGACGCAAGCTGGGAGACTCTAGATGAGCTGGAGGCTCTTTTGGAGACCGCGGGCGGTGAATGTGTCGGCAAAATGTTACAGACACGAAACGCACCGGATGCCCATACCTTTATCGGTGAGGGCAAGCTGCAGGAGCTTGTCGAGCTGGCGAGGGATAATGATGCGACACTGATTGTCTTTGACAATGAGCTTTCTCCATCGCAGATGCGCGTGCTGGAAGATGCGACCGGACGGACAGTGCTGGATCGAAGCGCCTTGATCTTGGATATTTTTGCTCAGCGCGCGCGCACCGGTGAGGGCAAGCTGCAGGTTGAGCTGGCACAGTATCAGTATATTTTGCCACGCCTGTCCGGTATGGGTAAGAGCATGTCGCGTTTGGGCGGCGGTATCGGCACAAGAGGCCCTGGCGAGACCAAACTGGAGACCGACCGCCGACATATCCGACAGCGCATTGACAAGCTGCGCCGCGACCTCAAGGATGTTCGGCGCGTGCGTGCCGTACAGCGCAGACAGAGACAAAAGGCAGAGCTGCCGCTTGTTGCTATTGTCGGCTATACCAATGCCGGAAAATCCACCTTGCTCAATGCATTGACGGATGCAGGCATTGAGGCAAATAACAGACTGTTCGATACGCTTGACCCGACCACGCGCAAACTGCGTATTTCGGAAACACAGGAAGTATTGCTGTCCGATACCGTTGGATTTATCCGCAAGCTGCCGCATCATCTGGTGTCTGCGTTTAAGGCGACACTGGAAGAGCTGGAATATGCGGATCTGCTTCTGCATGTTGTCGATGTGTCGCGTGAGGATTGGCGCGAACAGGCAGAGACCGTAGAGAAAGTTATCTCTCAGCTCGGCGCACAGCAGATTCCGCAGCTGCTTGTCTGCAATAAAGCGGATTTGTGTGATAATCCGGATTTGATTCCATCCGGCGAAAATGTCGTTGCGATTTCGGCAAAGCGCAAGCGCGGCTTGGATGAGCTGCTTGCGGCGATGGAAAAGGCACTCGGCAAGGGAAAGCACCGCGTCAAGCTGTGCATTCCGTATGCGGATGGCTATCTGCTCGATGTCATTCACAAGGAAGCAGCGGTGTTTGCGACAGACTATGACGCGGCGGGCACAGTAGTTGATATAGAATGCGATGACAAGCTGTATGGTCAGCTCAAGGAATACGAGGTGCAGGATGGCTGAGAGCTATCTGGTACCGGCAGGATACGGTGAAGGCCGGTATGAGGACAGAAAATCCAAATTCATTGGGGATTTGTACTTTGTAGAATCGCAGGAACAGGCGATTGAAGCCCTTAATGAAGTCAAGGCAAAGTATCGGGATGCACGCCATCATTGCTATGCGTATATTATTCGAGAAGGCAATTATATGCGCTATTCCGATGACGGAGAACCGCAGGGCACGGCGGGAATGCCGATGCTGGATGTTCTGCGCCGAGAAGGTCTGACCAATGTTCTGTGTGTTGTGACACGCTATTTCGGCGGTGTGCTGCTCGGCACGGGCGGACTGGTGCGAGCCTATACCAAGAGCACACAGCTTGCGTTGGAAAATGCTGGCATCAATGAAGTCAATCGGTATGCTATCGTGCTCATTACCTGTGCCTATTCGCTGCTGGGTACGGTGCAGAACCTTTTGCCGGAGCACAATTGCAAGATCGAAGAGACCGATTATGCTGCGGATGTTACACTGACAGTGACCTTGCCGGAGGATGGCACAGCAGCGCTGGAAGAGGCGCTGCGCAATGCGACGAGTGCCAATGCGGACATGGAAATTATGGACACACAATTTATGGGCAGACGCATCAGATAACAAGCAAAAAACTTTTTTGAAAAAAACTGAATTTTTTTCAGAAAAAAAGAGGGTTTTGCAAAGACATTGGGTATTTATTTATGTACACAATCTGCCAGACACGGCAGAGCTGTGACATTAGATGATTTCTGTGGGGAAAGGCGGCAGTTGATTGGCCATTGATGAACGATTTCTCGATGAACTGAATGCCAGATGCGATATTGTAGATATTGTGTCACGCTATGTCTCTCTGAAAAAGAAGGGCAGCAACTATTTTGGACTGTGTCCGTTTCACAATGAGAAAACGCCGTCGTTTTCTGTAGCACCGGACAAGCAGATGTTTTACTGCTTCGGCTGCGGCAAGGGCGGCGGCCCCATTCGCTTTATTATGGATGCGGAAGGGCTGGATTTTCCGGATGCCGTTCAGTTTCTCGCCAAGGAATACAATATGGAAGTGCCGGAGACAGGAAGCAGTCCGCAGACGCGGCATTTGCGCGAACGGTCACTGCAAGCCTTGACGGAAGCTGCTCGCTTCTTTTATGCGCAGCTATACAGCCCGCAGGGGGCGCGAGCATTAGAATATTTCCAAAAGCGCAGATTGAGCAAAAAAACTATGAACAATTTCGGTCTGGGCTATGCGCCGGATTCTTTTCATGCCCTGCTCGATGCGATGACGCAAAAGGGATTTACTAAAGAAGAGCTGGAAGCTGCCGGTCTTATCACACGCAGCGAACGAGGTACATATTTTGATAAGTTTCGCAATCGTGTGATGTTTCCGATTATTGACATGCGCGGCGATGTCATTGCATTCGGCGGGCGCGTCATGGATGACAGCAAGCCGAAGTACCTCAATTCACCGGAGACCATCGTGTTTAACAAACGGCGCAATTTGTTTGCGATGAACCGAGCGAAAAAAACAAAGAGTGAATATTTCTTACTCGCAGAGGGCTATATGGATGTCATTGCTCTGCATCAGGCGGGGTTTGACAGCGCGGTAGCTTCTCTGGGAACTTCTCTGACGGAAGAACAGGCGCGGTTGCTGTCGCGGCACACCAAAACCGTCATTGTCTGCTATGATGCCGACACCGCCGGACAGTCGGCGGCACAGAGAGCCATTGATATTTTGAAAAAAACAGGCATTCGCGTCAAGATATTAAAGATTCCGGGAGCTAAGGATCCGGATGAATTTATCAAGGCGAAAGGGCCGGATGCATTCCGTAAGCTCATTGAGCGGTCGGACAATGATGTGCGCTATCGCATTGAATCGGCAAAGGATAAATATGACTTTACCGAGGATGACCAGAGGATTCTGTTTCTGCGCGAAGCCGCAGGCATTATCGCACTGCTGGACAGCAAAGTAGAACAGGATGTGTATACTACATCAACAGCCAAGCTGGCCGGTGTGACGCCGGAAGCCTTTCGGCAGGAGGTCAAGCAGGCAAAGGTTCGTCTGCGTTCGCAGGCAAAACGAACGATGCACCGAGAGGTGCGCACGCCGGCACAGGCTGTACAGCCGAAGGATCGAACGATGCATTTTGACAATGTGCGTTCTGCGCGCGCAGAAGAGGGAGTTTTATCTCTTTTGTTTTCAGATACCTCTTTGATGGAACAGATGCGTCAGGTTTTAACGCCGGATGATTTTTCTTCTCCAGAGCTGGGCAAAATATACGGTCTTTGTTCGGCACTGTATAACAGTGGCCGCACAATTGCTGTCCCTGCCTTAGAAGGAAAATTGGAACCGCGGGAAATGGATCTGCTGGCATCGGCACTGCGTATAGAGATTCCCATCGACCGCAGACAGCAGGCACTGGAGGACTATACTCAAATTATTCAGGAGCAAAAGCTGATGCGTGAGACGCAGATTGACACGCAAGAAGATCCACTACTCAAAAAAGCGCAGATGCAGCGCAAAAATAAGGGGTTTGCAGGATAATACCGCAATACATGATTAATTTATTTGGAGGCTTAAAGAATGACACAGGACATGGATGTAAAAAAGCAGACAGCCATCAAAGAGCTTATCGCTTTGGGCAAAAAAAAGGGCAAGCTCACACTGAAGGAAATGTCTGATGCACTGGAGTCCATCGACATGGAGTCGGATGAGCTGGATAAACTGTATGAAGAGCTGGAGAAGGCTGGCATTGAATTGCAGGGTGCTGAGGCTCTGGCAGCTCCGACAGAATCCGAAGAGGAATTTTCTGAGGACGCTGTAGAGGAAGTCACCAAGGAAGAATTGGAAGACACGGAATCTCTCGCAGAAGGCTTCGCGATTGATGATCCGGTGCGTATGTACTTAAAGGAAATCGGCAAGGTTGACCTGCTGACGCCGGACGAAGAAGTCGAGCTGGCAAAGAAGATGCAGGCCGGCATGGAAGCCAAGGAAAAAATCAAGGAGCTGGACGAACGCCAGCGCAACGGCGAAACCATCGACGAGAAGGAATATCAGGCACTGCGCAAGGCGATTCGCGGCGGCGAAAATGCAAAGAAGCGTCTGTCTGAGGCAAACCTGCGACTGGTTGTTTCCATTGCCAAGCGATATGTCGGCCGCGGTATGCTGTTCCTTGATCTGATTCAGGAAGGCAATCTGGGTCTGCTCAAGGCGGTAGAGAAATTCGACTGCACCAAGGGCTTTAAGTTCTCTACGTATGCAACGTGGTGGATTCGTCAGGCAATCACTCGTGCGATTGCTGACCAGGCACGTACCATTCGTATTCCGGTACACATGGTAGAGACCATTAACAAGGTCATTCGCGTTTCCCGTCAGCTGCTGCAGGAGCTGGGTCATGACCCGCAGCCGGAGGAAATCGCAGAAGAGATGAATATGCCGGTTGAGCGCGTGCGCGAAATCCTCAAGATTGCACAGGAGCCGGTATCCCTTGAAACACCAATCGGTGAAGAGGAAGATAGCCATCTGGGCGATTTTATTCCGGATGATGATGCTCTGGAGCCAGCAGAGGCTGCTTCGTTTACCCTGCTCAAGGAGCAGTTGGTAGAAGTGCTCAAGACACTGACACCGCGCGAGGAAAAGGTTCTGCGCCTGCGCTTTGGCATTGAAGACGGCCGTACCCGCACGCTGGAGGAAGTCGGCAAAGAATTCAATGTAACCCGCGAGCGTATTCGTCAGATTGAGGCGAAGGCACTGCGTAAGCTGCGCCATCCGAGCCGCTCGAAGAAGCTGAAGGATTTTCTGAACTAATATTAGGAGGCGCATACCATGGTTCGGCGCGATAAACAGAATTATTATCTTGATATGGCACAGGTCGCGCTGGAGCGCAGTACCTGCCTGCGCCGCAGCTTTGGCGCTGTCATTGTAAAAAATGACGTCATTATTTCGACAGGATACAATGGTGCGCCGCGTGGACGTGCCAATTGCATTGACTTAAATTACTGCATTCGGCAGCAGCGCAATGTGCCGCGCGGCACACAGTATGAGCTGTGCCGCGCCATTCATGCGGAGGCCAATGCTATTATTGCGGCATCCCGCGAGGAGATGATTGGCTCTACGCTGTATCTCGTGGGACGCGATACACAGACCGGTGAAATCATGCGCGATGCGGATTCCTGTCCGATGTGCAAACGGCAGATCATCAATGCAGGAATCAGCAAGGTGGTGATCCGTCGAGACAATGACAACTATGATGTCATTGATGTCGAGGATTGGGTAAAGCATGATGAGCTGCTCGGCGGAAAAATTGGATACTGATTAAAAAAATCTCGAGAACAGAAGCAAAACAACCTTGCCTCTGTTCTTTTTTTGTCTAAAAATAATAAAATGAGGTTAAAAATTAAGAATGCTTTGTATTGATTGACGAAAAAATTCCTCTCTGATATAATGAACTTACAGAACGAAACATCTTGATTCGGAAAGGGAGGGAAATATATGAAATGGTCAAAAAGAGTAGTTGCGACAATTCTTGCGGGTATGATGGCAGTATTCATGATGCCTCAGGTTTGGGCGGCAGAGGAAGAAACAGAACAACAAGAAGTGCAGATAACAGAGCAGCAAAAACCAGAAGAACCGATTGTGCCTGAGAAATCAGAGACCCCAGAGCAGCCAGAGATTCCGAAAGAACCGGAAACGCCGGAAGAATCGGAACAATCACAGCAGAAACAGGTGGCACTGCGCACGGATCATAGTCGATTTATGTCAGGCTATACGGATGGACGGTTTGGTGTAAATGATTCTCTGACGTGGGCACAAACCAGCGTGATTTTATACCAACTGCTGGCAGATCAGTCCATGGGTGATTTACCGTATACGTATACGGATGTGAAGGAAACCGATTGGTTCTATCAGGCAGTTACAACCTTGGCATCACGTGGTATTTTGACTGATACAGGCGGTACATTTCATCCGGACGAAACAATCACGCGTGGGGAATTCATCTGTTTAGTGGTACGTCTGGTCGGTATTGATGAAAATGCCTCCAGTTCCTTTAGCGATGTATCAGAAGATAATCCGATGTATCCGGCAATATCGACAGCCACACAGCGCGGTTGGATTAGCGGATATAATAACGGTACGTTCCAACCTAATGCGGTACTGAGAAGAGCAGAAGCAACTGTGGTATTTGACCGTATACTCGGGAGAAAAATGGACACACAAATTTTGCAGCAGGCGCAGAATTTGCGGGAGTTTGCCGATGTGGCATCCAGTCACTGGGCATATGGGGCAATTTTGGAGGCATCCATTGACCATGATGGCATAGTGAATGAGGATGGTACCGAAACATGGAACAGTTATACACCGGCCTATCCGATTTCATTGACGTATTCCGGCAAGACAGTCACGCGAAACATCTATGAAGGCACTAAGCCGTATCATGTACCAAGTAAAGATGACAGCGGAAAGGATATTACGCACTGGATGACGCCGAATGGTCAGGTGGCTGACCCAATTGACCAGCCTATATATGCGGCAGCATCGTACACGGCATGGTATGCGCCAAAGCTGATGACAGCACACAATCAGTATATTTCCGGTTATGGAAAAAATACGTTTGGCCCGCAGGATGTGCTAACGCGCGCACAAGCCTGCACGATTCTGTATGGTTTGTTAGCAGATCAATTTGACGGCTCATATCCGAGTGAATTTTCCGATGTTCCATCGAATGCATGGTATGCAAAGGCAGTGAAAACACTGGCATCGCGCGGATTTTTAGCCACAGGCACGACATTTCGGCCAAATGATGCGATAACACGCGGTGAATTTGTCGAGATGGTTTCACGTTTAGTTTCATACACCAATGGCGACAGTCTCTTTACTGATGTCAGCGCCGACAATCCGTATTACAACGCGATTATAACTGCAGCGGCACAGGGCTGGATTGGCGGATTTGGTGATGGGACGTTTCGGCCTAATGAATCACTGACGCGCACGCAGGCTGTGGTAATATACAACAAAATTTTGGGACGTACCGGAGACAAGACCACCGAACAGCAAATGGATGAGCGCTATACCTTCAGGGATGTATCAAAAGAATTCTGGGGTTATCAGGCGATCATGGAAGCGGCAACAACGCATGGGTATACGAAAAAAAGCAATGCAGAAGTATGGTCGGAGTACACACACAAGTACACCGATTCTGTATCGTGGGAGAGTTCAGCCAGCGTTGTGGCAGCATCCAAGATTACCAATAAAATTACGAGTACATACAGCGGCGATTACACCCAGAAGTATAATGTGGATTACTCTGCAGGTCTCAAGGAATCCTACATCAACGGCAAGGGATATTCCAGCAAGACGAAGTATTTGGTTTGGGTGAGCAGGCAAAACCAGAAGGTGTATGTTTTCACCGGTTCGAAGCAGCACTGGAAACTTAGTAAGACGTTTATCTGTGGAACTGGTAAGAATTCTACACCGACTCCGACGGGCGTGACATATATTACCTATCGAGAAAAGGGATGGAATCATAAGTCATATTCCTGCAAGCCGGTGGTACGCTTCTATCCGGATACCGGATATGCGTTCCATTCACGTTTGTATTATCCGAACTACAATGGCTTGAAAGATAAGCGCATTGGATTTCCAATTTCTGCCGGATGTGTTCGAATGCTGGATACGGATATTACCTATTTGTACAAGAATATTCCGAACAACAGCACGGTCGTGATCTATTAGACAGAAATGTTGCAGGAAACGAGAAGTGACAAAAAAACGCAGTCCGTTATGGACTGCGTTTTTGCTGTATGTACGGAGAAATTAGTCTGCGTAAGAGAGCAGAGTTTCTACATCCTTGCGGCGTGGTGCCTTTGGCTCCTCGTCCGGATAACCGATGGCAATCAGAGCGGCGATTTCCTGATCTTCCGGAATGTTCAGATACTTCTCCAGCTCATGGCGATGGAAGATACCCATGATGACGGTGCCGAGACCATGGTCATGTGCGGACAGGCACAGCGTCTGTCCGGCAATGCCGGCATCATACATCTGCCAGCCTTCACCGCGGTCAGTGGTAAACGAACCGTCACGCTCATAGCCGGAACGATTCTTGATAAAGGTCTGCACGATAAGCATCGGTGCGGTGGAAACGGTCTTTGCATTGAACGGCGCATACTCTGCTGCCAGTTTGTCAATGGCTTCTCTGCCCTCTACGACGATATAACGGGAGATCTGCGTATTTTTCCAAGACGGCGCATAGGCTGCGTCAGCAATTACTTCTTCCAGAAGCTCATGCGGTACCGGTGTGTCCTTGTAATGACGGATGCTGCGGCGGCCGCGGATGCATTCTTTTGCGTTCATAGGGAAATCCTCCTTTGATTTCGTTGTGTCATATTTGACTGTTTTCAGTATACGACAAAGTGCGGGGGAATGCAATGAAAAAAATATCCCCGAACAACTTTCTGCTCGGGGATAAACAATGGCTTATTGACGCAATTGTGATAATTTGCGATACATAATGAGATGAACAATGCTGAGCGCTGCACTGATAATCAAAGACGCGGCATAGACATACAGCCAAATAGGATAGGCGTTGTCTGTCAGGTTGACGAGTGATACTTGGAAAAACAATCCGGTACCGAGACCGATTAAAAGCAAAATATGCGTGATAACATCGGGGATGATATTCAGCTTGCTTTTGATGAGTCCCAGACGGGCAATGCTGCAAAGAATAATCGCGGGAGCGATAAAAGCAAATGCCGATGCATAGCCCAAATACTGCATGAGTTGTGTAAGTGTGTTCATGATACAATGTCCTTTCTATAACAAGAGTATCATAAAACAAATTGAGACAATTGTCAAAACACGGTGTTATTTTGTCGGCGGTGTTTTGCTCATGTCGACCACGATGCTGACTTGGGCAGCGGAGCGCGCCTCCGGTGCATGATTTGCGTCGTCCTTGTCGGAGACATTTTTGTATTTTTCCACCGTGCCGTCGCAGACCAGCTGAACGGTCTGTTCTCCGGTAATCGCAGCGCTCAGTGCGGATGCGTCAAACTTGTAATTTTCCGGAGAATCGTCCAATTTTCCATATGGCTTGGATACATACTGGAAGGTGGGATTCTCGTCTCGGGTTGTCACGGCGATAAAACCGAAGGCTACCCATGTCTCCGGCAAATCCTCCGGAATCACATAGCAGGTATACTGCACAAGCTGCTGCGTGGAGCTGTCGTAGTTGTCTCGCAGAGACTGGACGGCATCTTCGTCCGTGCCGGCGTCCGTGAGAATCGCTTCTGCGACCTTCTGGCTGACAACCTCCAGCGTGGGATCTTTCAGCTTGAAGTTCTTGGGCTGTCCGCAGCCTGCGAGCAGAACGGCGCAAAATGCCAGACAGATCATCATAGATACGCGGTTTCTTTTCAACATAGGAATCCCTCCTTATTTTTTCTTTAGATATTTACGCAAAGCCTTATATCCAAACCAGATAATCATTGCAATAAAAACCAAAAGAATGAGATTGATAAGTTGGACTAGAAGCTCGATTGACATATATACCCCCTCCATTTTTTCAATATGTTAGAGTGCGCGTAAAATAAGATTCATCAGTGTAAATAAGACAACGGCGATGATAAAGATAAGCGGGAAAATATTTTTCCCCTTTGCGAGAAGTTTCTTCCGTAACAGGTAGGTGATTCCTGTGAGAATCAGAGCGAATATCAGTGAGCACAATAGCTCTTTCCAGGTAAACGTAAAATCACAACCTTTATACTTGAAGCATCAGGTTATTTGTTAAAATCACTGACGGAAAACGTGCATACGGTTTTTCCATCTTCGTCGGTAACGGTGATTTTGTCTCCATCTTCGGTAACGGTATAATTGGTAGTTTCTCCGTTGTCATTTTTAAACGTGATAGTGGTTGGACCATCCGCCAACTGGCTGATAGTTGGAACGGATTCTTGAATAGCAGCTTTCAGTGCATCTGTGGAAACTTGAGCGTTTCCGCAGCCGGAAAGAAGCAGCGCGGAAAGAGTGACGCAGGCTGTTGCACAAATCCATTTTTTCATAAATATACCCTCCTTTATATTACATATTATAACAAAATAAAGCTTAATAAAAAAGTGTTTTTTGGAATCTTTAGAATTATTAAGAAACAGGCATCCCCAGATACCGGAGTATCTGGGGAAAGAGAGAAGATTTCATTTTTTCTTTAGATATTTACGTAAAGCTTTATATCCAAACCAGATAATAACTGCAATAAAAATCAAAAGAATAAAATTGATAAGTTGGACTAGAAGTTCAATTGACATATATGCCCCCTTCTTCATAGTAGCATAGCGAAAAAAATTATACTGCAACCTTTCCGCTAATACTATGAGTTCTTCTGCCGAGTTCGACCATGCCATCGACTAAAAGATACATTGAGACTTCTCCTGTAGCAGAAGCTGAAATAGTTTTTTTATTCTTAGATAGACTGCAAGTAATACTCTTTTGATGCCAACTTAATCCAACAGTAACTCCAGTGAATGTAGTATACGCTTTAGCTTTAGAAGCAGTTCCGTTACTGTTTTTTGTATAAGAAGTACGCAATCGTAATGTGGCTGCGCTGATTTTTTTGCTAGCTACGATTTTATCTTGACTCGAACGAGCTAGTGCAGATATAGGTTCTTCAAATTCAGCTTCTGGCTGAATTGACACGGCGGACACCAAAGAATCCATATATTTATCTGCATCTTCTTGTGTTTTAAAACTTGGAATAGAGCTGACAGGAATTAATGTTCCAGTATCATCGCAAATATATTCGGCATTTCCGACCGGAATACCGTTGTCGTTTTCGAGTACGCTGTCAGAGACATGCAGTACGCTGTCAGTTGTTGTTTTGGGAAGATCATATGCATACACATTGACACAGCTTGCGGAAGCAATAATTCCGACCAATAACAAAGACAATAATTTTTTCATTTTGCGCTCATTTCACTACCGAACGTGAATAAAAATAAATTACATAAAACAAGCCAAGATGCAAAAATACGAACTAGTATATGTATTTAAGATTGTTTACTTGTTTTCTGTGACTATAGTATCACATATCTAAAAAGAAAAATCAATATAAATAATGAATAAAAATTTGCATTAAAAATTGTATAACATAAACAATTTTATTTAATGGTATATGTATTTGAATAAACCTTGTTGGATTCAGAAGAATTTCCGTTCCAAACTTTTACAGTAGCAATTGCACGATAAGTTCCCTTGGAAGAATTTCTCTTTTTAGAAAGAGTATACGAATTGGAGTTTTTACTCCCTGACCATTCTGCGATTTGTGTCCATGAACTTCCGGACTTCTTTTGGAGAACTAACGTAATGGAGCATTTGTTTACGGAAGAGTGAGCACTTACCATGCCGTATGCAATAAGAGTGTTTCCAGATGACTTTAACGAACAAGATGAGTAAGATATATATGCGTTGCAAGGAACAACGGAAGAATCTATGTCAGAAGTTGTCTCGCTTGCTAGAGAGATTGGTGCCGCAAAAGTCAGCAGACAGGTGGATAAACAGATAGATGCAAAAATTCGTTTTGCTTTTTGGTTTTTCATAGAAAAACACCTCCTGATTGTTTCTAATCATAGTAACGAATCAGAAGGCGTAAAGGGGACACTTAATATTAAAATTTTTTAGAAATTATTTTAAATGGATATTCAATACAATTTGCTTTGCATCTTCGGGAGAAAGATAATAAGACACAAGCGTGTAAACAATGTTTTCGTGAGTCCAAGAAATAACCGTGGCATGGTCTTTATACGATGAAATAGCTTCTTCTCCATCGATAATAAAATGACTAACGGTAGCATTCTCAGTATCGATGTTATGCGTACTGCCGTTGGAGAAAGTTATTAGTTCCTCGTAAAGCGTGAAAGAAGATTCATCTTGTGGATTTTCATAAGCAGTTATTTTCATGAATTCATCGTTCATGCACTCATCTTCATTCCGTACCATACCCTCTGGAATATAGCCGAAGGTGCTTTCTGGGAATTCTGCATCCTCGGCGGCGGTGTCGGAGGAATAGGTGATGGATGTGTATTCGCGGAACGCCTGAACGATCATATCAATCACGCCGATGCGGTAAGCGTAGGCGGTGCCGCCGATACACAGAACAACAGCTGCGCAGGCGGCGACATAGCGCAGAACGTGTACGACGCGATTCATGCGCGGGGAGCGGCGCTGTTCCGCGCGGAGCCGCCGCATCTTCCGTTCAAACCGGCGCGAGAATTTGTGCGGCGGGACTTCTTCCTGCTGCGGCAGCGTGGACAGCCACAGATCACGGGCTTCCGCAGCGTGCTGTTCGAGCAGTTCATCTGTCAGCTTCATACGTCCGCCTCCATTTCGTCCAAAAGGGTTTGCAGTTTGGCTTTTGCTCGTTGAATGGTCTTTTTCACATTGGCTTCGGTCATGCCGAGCATCTGGGCAATTTCCTTTTCGGAATATCCGGTGTCATATTTGAGCAACAGCAACTCACGGTATCGGTCGGGCAGAGAGGCGATGGCGTGCGCAATGGCAGAGCTTTCGGTCAGCGCGTCCGGTTCCGGAATCGGGTGCGTGTGCGGAATGTCCTCGCACAGCGGAATAAACGGCTTGCGCTTGCGCGAACGGTACAGGTCAATCGCCGTCCTTCTAACTATAGTAACGACGAGCGCCCGCGTTTGGGGACACTTCGGCTGAGAAATTTTGTCCAAAATTCCGATAATTTTCAAAAAAGACTGGTGCACGACATCCTCGGAATCCTGCGTGTCACCCAAAACCTCGTTGGCAATGTAAAACATTAGATTGCGATATGCATCGTAGAGGATCTCAAATTTTTCTCTCTCGGTATCTTCTTCTATCAGCGAAAGATAAATCAGCATGGCGGGTCTCCTTCTTTGGTATCAGTATACTACATATTTTGGAATTTTCCCAGCTAAAACATCGAAATTCGTGCGGCAGGCTGTTTGTCAGATGACGGAAAATATGGTATGCTATAATTCTAGGAAAAAACGGACGGGAGAGAATGCTATGCTTGCGCTGATCGCTGCATTTGCACAAAATAGAATCATCGGACGGGATGGGCGCATCCCTTGGGATATTCCGGAGGAAAAGCATCGCTTTCGGGATCTCACGATGGGTCATGTCATCATCATGGGCAGACGGACGTATGAGGAAATCGGCGTTCCGCTGCCGGGCAGAGAGACCATTGTTGTATCTAAGACGAAGAATTTTGATGCGCCGCACTGTGTCACGGCTCCCAGCCTTGGCGCGGCGCTGGAACAGGCAGCCGGACGCGATGTCTTTATCTGCGGCGGCGCACAGCTGTATCGAGAAGCCCTGCCGCTGGCAGATGTCCTGTATCTGACAGAAATTCATCGAGATTATGTCGGAGACACGCTGTTCCCGCAGTGGGAGAAACAGGCGTTTGTGTGCACGGAAACACAGGATGTCGAGGGAGAGATTCCGTATACCTTTTTAACCCTGCGCCGCCGTGCTATGCCATATGAGCAGGCGCGGGAGTATATCGCGGGCTTGACCGCACAAAAGGGTATTGTGCTGGGACTGGAACCGATGCAGCGTTTGCTGGCTCGATTGGGCAATCCGCAAAATCGCTATCCGGTTGTGCATATCGCAGGCACCAATGGCAAAGGCTCTACGCTGACCTGTATTGCCTCTATTTTGCGCGCGGCAGGGTATCGCGTCGGTACATATGCTTCACCGGCTGTGTTTGCGCCGAGAGAGTGCTGGTGCGTAAACGGCGAGATGATTTCCGAGCAAGAGTATGTAGCGTGGATGACCAAGCTCATCGCGTGCTGTCAGGCGATGCAGGAGGACGGAGAACCGATTCCGACCGCGTTTGAGATGGAGACGGTATTGGCGTTTGCCTGGATGGCGCAGAAGCAGTGCGAGATTGCTGTCGTGGAATGCGGGATGGGCGGAAGAGATGACGCGACGAATATCATATCGACAACCGCAGTCAGTGTGCTGACGTCTATCGGCATGGATCATATGAAATTCTTGGGCAGTACCATCCAGGAGATTGCCCGCACCAAAGGCGGCATCGTGAAGCCGCATACACCCGCTGTCCTGCAAGGACAAGCGCAGGAGGTTGAACAGGAAATTCAAGCAATTTGTCAGCAGCAAAACAGTCCGCTGACCATTGTACAGGACGTTTCTGTTACACGGGCAGATGAATGCTCTGTGACATTTGACTATGGAAAAATGCGAGATATCACCGTGAGACTTCCCGGCATCGTACAAGCGAAAAATGCGGCAACGGCGATTGCAGCTGTACAAAGCCTTAAACGGTTTCCGGTTACCGAACAGCAAATCCGAGAGGGCTTGCAGCATACCAGCTGGAAGGGAAGAATGGAACAGATTTGTGACGCACCGATTTTGGTGCTTGACGGTGCGCACAATCCCAATGCGGCGCGGCAGCTGCGTCAAGAAGCACTGCGCCGTTGGAAAGAAGGCAATATTATAGAAATTATCGGTGTGCTGGCGGATAAAGACTTTACGGAAGTCGGACACTTGATGGCACCTCTGGCAAAAAAGATTTTTGCCGTCACACCGAACAATCCGCGTGCGCTGTCCGCACAGGCATTGGCGGATTGCCTGCGGCAGTTCTGCGGGGATGTCACACCGGTGGACAGTCCGGCTGAGGCTTGGCAGCTCGCCAAGCAGGCGGCAGGAGATCAAACGCCGATTCTTGCATTCGGTTCGCTCTCGTGGCTGCATGAGCTGCGCGAGGCAGTGGAGGAACAGAAATGATACGAACGATGCAACGCATACAGGCGATTATGTCGCATCCGTTGTTCCGGGACAGCCTGCAAAAAATAGAAGAGCTGGAACGTGAGCGCATCTATTGCAAGCATGGCCTGCCGCATCTGTTGGATGTGGCGCGCATTGCGTCTTTGCTGGCCGTTGACCGACAGTTAGATTTGCCACGCGATGTCATTTATGCGGCGGCACTGCTGCATGATATTGGGCGAGTGCAGCAGTATGTGACCGGAGAGGATCATGAGGCGGCGGGCATCCGCGCAGCACGAGAGATTTTGCGCGGTACAGCCTTTGACGAACAGGAAAAACAGGCGATTTTGCAGGCTGTCGGCAAGCACCGCAAAGGAGATACTGCCCATGCGCTGGCGCAGCTTCTGTGTGAGGCGGATGATGCGAGTCGAATGTGTTTTGCCTGTCCGGCAAGCGATACCTGCTACTGGTCGGAACACAGAAAGAACCACACGATTTTATTATAAAAGAGGTTTACATTATGATTATTGGCGGAAGACAGTTTGAGACGACCGGTCACACGTATGTGATGGGTATTTTGAATGTAACGCCGGATTCATTTTCCGATGGCGGAAAATGGAACTCGATGGATGCAGCACTCAAGCACGCAGAGGACATGATAAACGATGGTGCGGATATTTTGGACATTGGCGGCGAATCAACGCGCCCAGGATATATGTTGCTGCCGGATGACGAAGAAATCTCTCGCGTTGCACCAGTGATTGAAGCAGTCAAGAAAAATTTTAATATTCCGGTATCTGTTGACACGTATAAAAGTGCGGTCGCAGAGGCCGCATTGCAGGCTGGTGCAGATCTCGTCAATGATATTTGGGGCTTAAAGTATGACCCGAATATGGCGTCTGTCATCGCAAAGGCAGAGGTGCCATGCTGTCTGATGCACAACCGCAAAGAAGCGGTATATAACGACTATCTGCCGGATGTGTTGAACGATTTGCGCGATTGTGTGCGTCTTGCCAAGCAGGCAGGCATTGCGGACGAAAATATTATTCTCGATCCGGGCATTGGCTTCGGCAAAACGCTGGAGCACAACCTGATTTTGACTAATCACGTAGAAATGCTGCATGAGTTGGGGTATCCGATTTTGCTCGGCACCTCACGCAAGTCGATGATTGGCTTGACGCTGGATTTGCCAAAGGATCAGCGCGAAGAAGGAACGCTGGTGACAACGGTTATGGGCGTAATGAAGGGCTGCATGTTTGTGCGTGTGCATAATGTGTTGGCAAACCGCCGCGCGGTAGATATGACAGAGGCAATTTTGCAATCCGGAGGAAACGCGAATGGATGAAATCCGCATCAAGCAGCTGGAAGTCTTTGCCCATCACGGCGTTTTTCCGGAGGAAAATCGGCTTGGCCAGAAATTTGTCATCAATGCGGCACTGCGCACCAGTTTGCGCCGCGCCGGTTTAACCGATGATTTGACGCAATCCATGGATTATGGTGCCATTTGTGCGGAAATACAGGCCTTTTTGACGCAAAACACCTTCCAACTGCTGGAAACGGCGGCGGAAAAGCTGTGTGCACATCTGCTGCAAACACTCCCACTGCTCGACAGTATCGTGCTGGAAATTGAAAAGCCGTGGGCACCGATTGGACTTCCGCTCAAGACGGCAGCGGTCTGCATCGAACGAGGATGGCATACCGCGTATATCGCACTCGGCTCCAATATCGGAGATAGCAAGGGCTATTTAGATGGTGCGGTACAGGCACTGTCAAACGATGAGACCATGCGCATGGGACGGGTGTCGGATTATATCGTGACCAAGCCGTATGGCGGCGTTGAGCAGGATGACTTTCTCAATGCCGTTCTGTGTCTAAGAACGCTGCTGCCGCCGCACGAACTGCTCGACCGGCTGCATGAGATAGAGCAGGCAGCCCATCGCACGCGCGAAATTCATTGGGGACCGCGCACACTGGATTTAGATATTTTGTTTTATGACAAAGAAATTTTCTCGGATGAAGTTCTGACGATTCCGCATCCGGAGATTTCCAAACGGGACTTTGTCCTACGACCAATGGCACAGATTGCCCCGCATTTTGTACACCCTGTATATCACAAGACAATGACGCAGATGTGGGAACAACTAAAGAACGCTTAAAAAAACAAGGCTAGGAAGCAGGAGCTTCTTAGCCTTGTTTTGCATCAGTTTGATAATATGTTATTCTGGATCGCGGCCTTCCAGCGCGGCGAGTGCATATTCCAGCGCCAGAGACAGCTTGGCATATACCTGCTCATCGTGACTGTTTTCTGCAATGCGATGCATGAAATCGCGTGTCACTGTGCCGCGCAGACCGTCTTCATCCTTGTAGCGGTATGGATCCTGCATGGCGGCAGATTCGTCCAAGACCTGCGCGTGAAGGAAGGTCTTGCGCAGAGAACGAGACAACGCTTCTAGGTTGGGATCATACATGCGCGTACCAGTCAGATGGACGGTCAGACAAATATGCTCTGTTGGTGTTGGCAACAGAGGCAATAGCGCCTCTCCCAGCGCCGTGTCATCAGAAAGACCGGAGACAGACAGAGAAACATCCTCAAATTGTGCTGTGCCGGACGGATGCAGCGTCAGAGCAGCGACGCCCTTGTCAACCTTGCCTGCCAGATAGCCCTTTACACCGGTTTCGTTGGTTGCTGTGGCCGAGAAGCAGCCCGGACAGCTCAGTGCGGTCTCACCGATGCGGAATACACCGCTGAAGCGATGATTATGTCCCAGGGCAATGTAATCAAAGCGGCTGCTGATGACAGAGCTTTCCGAAATTGAATTGTAGCCGTTGTTTCCACCTAACTCTCCGTGTACAAGACAGATATTCAGCTTAAATGGATCGAGTTTCGCGTCCAGAGGGATAGATGCTTTGTTGTCCTGAAAAGCGGCGCCCCAAATGATTGTATTGCCGTCTGCAAGTGCGACAGGGGTCAGAGTACGCGAAGTAAACACGTGCAGATTGGGTGGGAGCGGCTGCGTGGCATACGGAGAGGCTGCATGATAGTAATCGTGATTGCCCGGAGAGAGAAAGATCGGACACGGGCACTTGGATAAAATAGAAAATACCACAGACGAAATCTGCGGGCGTACCTCTGGAGAATCAAACAGATCTCCGGCAATGAGCAGTGCATCAGCGGCACTGGATGCGGCCTGCTGGACAAGCGCCTTGAGGGCAGTCGGCTGCAAGCGAATGGCTTGTGCGGCGCTCTCCGGCGGAAGAAATTCAAATTTTGCGCCGATATGAAGATCTGCGGCGTGGATAATATTCGGCATGGAAAGACCTCCCCAATTTACAAAAAACAAAAGAACACCATTGTCTTCTCTTTCGTATTATATCAGGTTTCTGTGGCATTGCCAATAAAAAGGCAAAAAACAAAACAGTCATCCAATTGGATGACTGTTTTGCTTTCGCATACGTTTCACAAAATAAAAAGGGGGTAAGAGAAATTCAAAGATACCGGCATATCTTTTGTATGGATGAGGTGTTTTCGTTCCCTCGTTCCATGTTCATAGTATACCGTATTCGACGGCAAAAGTTGTGAACAAACAGTAAAAGCATTGTTACGTTTTTGTGTTGTAATTTGCAAAAGAATACCAGAAGATGCGAGACTTAGAGTCGTTGCTGCTTGCGAATGCGGCGAATATCGCTGCCGATGAAGCGCAATTGTGTGAATTCACCTAAAATACGTGAGGCAATCGCCTGCGAGTAGCGGCTTTCCAGCTCCGCTGGCAGAAGATTGGTGCTCAGAATCATCGGTTTTCGGCTCATAAGACGTTTGCTGATGAGATCATACAGACTGGAAATGTGAAATGCGCTGGGCATTTCGGTTCCAAGGTCATCGACGATGAGAAGATCTGCATTACGGAATCGTTCAACGGCATGTGACGCGACAGATGGATCGCCGGTGCGGAATTTGACGGAATTGTACTGGTCGAAAATAGAAATTGCTGTGTCATACGTGACGGAAAAACCGCGTTCGGTGACTGTGCGGGCGATGCAGGAGGATAAAAAGGTTTTGCCGAGACCGGCAGAACCAAACAACAACAAATTTTCATAGGAAGAGCCGAAATGCTCGGCAAAGCTGTGGCATCGCTGTAAATTTGCCTGCGCCATTTGACGGGGAGAAAGACCGAACCGGCTGTCCGGCTGAGAGCTGTAATAGTCCAGACGAAATGTCGAAAAGGTTTCCTTGTCAACAGGCAGCAGCGTGGATAGGTTTTGCTTTTGCATTTCTGCTGCGCGGCGTTTGACACAGGTGCACAGGTGGTTTCCGTCATAGCCGGTGTCTCGGCAAATCGGACAGCTGACGGTGACGGCAAGATAATCTGCCGGATAGCCGTTGGCCAGCAATAGCTGCCGCTTTTCTGCCTGCAAATCAAGATTTCGCTGTTTTAATTGTTCGATCGCGGCGTCGGTGTTGTTGGATTCAAAGGCGATACGCATGGCTTTTGCCGCCGTACTGCGCAGCTCGCGGTCAATTTCTGCCAAACGCGGAATATCCATTGTCAATTGATAGCGGCGGCTCTCGGCTTCCGCTTCATAGCGGTCATGCTGTTGCTCCAACTGACGGAGAATCGAAGAGATTAATGCTTTATCATACGCCATGCGCATGGTCCTCCTTTGTCATTGCGTGGAATTCTGCGAGCCAGTCACGCTCCCAGTCGGCAAGGTTTCCATTGTTGGTTGGTTGCGATGAATTTTGCGGCTGCTTGTTCGCAATCGGCTGGCGCAGATTCGGTTCCACCGCAGTGATTTCCGCTGCGGTGTGCAGGCCCTTCTTGTGCCAATTTTCCAGGATGCCGTTGAGATATTTCCAGCTGAACTTTCCCAAGCGGTCATACATGCGCTCTTTGGCAATTTTAACGGCGTCTGCATCAAAGCCGCGCCGAATAAATCGGGATAAATAGCGGTATTCGTCTGGAGCAGGGTCTCGGCCTGCCATGTCCAAAACACGCAGCATTTCATCCATCAATGGCTTTTCCTGCTCGCGCCGAGCGAGAAAATCGGCGGCAGCATCGGCGGTAAAGATTCCCATATCTGCCCAGAGATATGCCTGTTCTTCGATGTCGTGGCGCGAGATGGTTCCCTTGCTGCGGTGCAGATAGGTCAGCAAATCAATGATAACATCTGCAGGCAGACCAAGATAATCATAAGCATTCATGAGTGTGCGCAGATGTGATTCGGTCAGCGGGCGTCCAAGCACGATTTCTGCCGTCTGACAGACAGAGGCAAAGCGGTGATCGTCATCGCGGCGTGCCCGCATTTCTGCTAGGGAATAGCGTGGCGGTGTGGATGGACGCTCCTGCGCAACAGGTTCGTTTGGCGTGTGGACGAGACGCAGGTTGGTGAGGGTGTGCACTGCGCGGTCATAGCGGTCACGCGTCAAATGCAGGTCTCGCATCGCTTCGCGCTCATCAAAGGTTTGTCCTTTGCGGATAAGATAGAGATATACCAACGCGCTGTCGCCATCGCCACAGGTCAAAAGCGTGTCAACGATGTCGGCGCGTAAGACACAAAAGTCCCCGCCAGCGGGGATCAGAGATGAGAGAGACATAATTTCCTCCGAAGAAAAATCCTGCGCAAATTTCACAAATGTGCTGTATCATGGGAAAGTTGTGCAGTTCTGGTTCGGCAGCAAGTGCCAAATCGCGGTATCTCTATTATATCGTGACAAATGTAATAGTGCAAGGGGGAAGAATGCCGCGAAATTTTGTATATTTTATGATGTTTTTTTTTCAAGAACATAGTATAATAAGATCAAGTATTTTCGTGGGGGCTGTCTGCCCTTTTTGACGGTCCCGATTGAAGAAAGGATAGCCTATTCATGTCTTGTGAGAAATTGAATACAATTTTGCTCGGCGGCAGACGGGGCAGGGACGGAAAATACCCTGCACAGAGAGAAATTCTCTTTTCCCCAGTCGGACGAATGGTGGCAGACGCGTTGCCTGATATGTGCGATCTGGTCTATGTTCGTCAGGAGAGCGAGGCCGAGCTGGAAGGCGTTCCGTCCATTGTATGCCCGGATGACGCAGACTTTACCGAGATGCTGTGCGCAGCTGCGGAAGAGCTTGACGGAGATGTTATGATTCTGTCCACACCGATGCCAGATGTGGAACGGGAAGAGTACGAGCGTGTTATTCGTATGCACCGACAGTCTAAGAACGCGGTTAGCATGTTGACGTGCGGCGCGATGGCGGATACTTGGCATTGTGCCGTGTACAAGAAGCCGGTGCTCAAGGAAATTTTGGACAGCCATCCAATGTCTTTGACCGAATCCATCCAGATTGCTGAGAGCATCAGTGCAAAGACAGAATCCTGCCGTACGGAAGCACATGTTGCTGTGTATACGGCCTATGATGCGTATTGTGCGCAGAAGATTATGCAGCGCCGCATCAATGCTGCTCTGATGGACAAGGGCATTAATATGCTGGATCCGGAATACACCTATGTTTCCCCGTATACAAAGATTGGCTACGGCACGACGATTCTGCCGGGATCGATGATTAAGCCGGGAAGCTGGGTTGGCTGTGGATGCACCATTGGCCCGAACACCATTCTCGACTGTGCGTCTATTGGCGATGAGACCAGCGTTAATTCGTCTCAGGTCTATGAGAGCAAGGTCGGCGCTCATGCAACGGTTGGTCCGTTCGCATATATCCGTCCGGGATGCGAGGTCGGAGATCACACCCGCATCGGTGACTTTGTCGAGCTGAAAAAGGCACAGATCGGAAACGGTACCAAGGTTTCCCATTTGACCTATATCGGTGATGCAGAAGTCGGTGAGCGCGTCAACTTTGGCTGTGGTACAGTTATTGTTAACTATGACGGCTATGTAAAGAGCAAGACGGTAATCGGCGATGATTGCTTTATCGGCTGCAACACTAATCTGGTGGCGCCGGTTGAGCTGGGCGATCGTGTCTTGACTGCTGCGGGCACAACGGTGACTAAGAACGTACCGGATGGTGCCATGGCTGTTGCTCGTGCACGACAGGAAAACAAGGAAGGCTGGAATGACCGCCGCCGCCGGATGCACGGACAGAAAGATTAAAAACGAATAAAAAATATAGATACTTGGTTCGATTGAGTTCAGAAGCTGGAACCGAAGCGCGGGGCGTTTTCGGTAAATTTTTCAGGATGCAGGAGGATAATCCATCATGATATCTCACGGAAAAAACATTAAGATTCTTGCGGGCAATTCGCATCCCGCACTGGCTATGCAGATTGCATCTGCACTGGGACTGCCGCTGGCAAAGTGTACCGTTGGTCACTTCGCAGACGGCGAGGTTTCTGTTTCCATCTCGGAGACGGTTCGCGGTTCGGATGTATTTCTCATCCAGTCTACCTGCAATCCGGTCAACGACAACCTGATGGAATTGCTCGTTATGATTGATGCATGCAAGCGTGCATCCGCAGGTCGTATTACTGCTGTTATCCCGTATTTCGGCTACGCACGTCAGGACAGAAAGTCCAAGGCTCGTGATCCGATTTCTGCCAAGCTGGTTGCTGACATTATTACCGCTGCAGGCGCTGACCGCGTACTGACGATGGATCTGCACGCACAGCAGCTGCAGGGCTTCTTCGATATTCCGGTGGACAACCTGATGGGTGCTTCTGTCCTGATTCCGTACATTGCCGGTAAGTTTGGTCGCGGCCGTGACGATGTGATGATTATTTCTCCGGATCTCGGCTCCGTTACTCGCTGCCGTAAGTTCTGCGAGAAGCTGGATTACCGTCTGGCGATTATCGACAAGCGTCGTCCGCGTGCGAACGTTTCCGAGGTTATGAACATCATCGGTGATGTCAAGGGCAAGACCTGCATCCTGAGTGATGACCTGATTGATACCGCTGGCACCCTGTGCCATGCAGCAGAAGCTCTGATTAACATCGGCGGCGCAAAGGAAGTATATGCTTGTGCATCGCACGGCGTTCTGTCCGGTCCGGCTATCCAGCGTCTGGAAGAAAGCCCGATCAAGAAGCTGACTCTGCTCGACACCATTCCGTTGCCGGCAGAAAAGCGCAGCGATAAGATTGAGCTGCTGCAGGTTGCTCCGGTATTCACAGAAGCTATTGCACGTATTTACGAGGAATCTTCTGTTTCCCCGCTGTTTGACTAAGTAGGAATTGAAGAGGGGCGGCATAGAGAGATTCTGTGCCGCTCTTTTGTTTAGAGGGAGAAAATCATGAAACTATTGACGGTAGGAGATGTGGTATCTCAGCCGGGGCTGCAAACAGTAGAGCGTTTGCTGCGCCGCATCAAAAAGCAGATCGGTGCGGACTTCACGATTGTCAATGGAGAAAATGCCAGCGGCGTGGGCATCACACCGAAGCAGGCAGATGCAATTTTTGACGCCGGTGCCGATGTGATTACGCTGGGCAATCACACGTATCGCAAACAGAATATCGTCAGTTATTTAGAGGATAATCGGTATATCCTTCGTCCCGCCAATCTCGCGCCGCAGTCTCCGGGAGAAGGCTTTGGTATTTACGAGAGCAGCAGCGGCTGGCGGGTATTGGTGTTTGAACTGATTGGACGATGTGATATGCAGTATGGTCCGGACAATCCATTTCTGCGTGCAGACCGTATTTTGCGGGAGCAGGAAGGTCGATATGACATCGCGGTGTGTGAAATGCACGCATCTGCAACATCGGAAAAGCTCGCAATGGGCTTTTATCTGGATGGACGCGTTTCCGCTGTTTATGGTACACATACGCATGTACCGACAGCCGATGCGCGGGTTAATCCGAAAGGAACTGGATATATTACAGATCTCGGCATGACGGGACCGAAATGGTCCGTGCTCGGTGTGCGGAAAGAACAGTCTATCGCAATGTTCCGCGGAGATCTCACCAGCCGCTTTGAACCGGCTGACGGTGTCTGTGTGCTGCAGGGCGCGGTATTTGACATCGACGAGAGCACCGGAAAATGCCGCAGTGTGCAGAGAGTGGAAGAGGAATATCTGCCGGGGAAATAAGGAAAAGTTCGCACCGGCTTTTTGGCTCTCCCTCTGAGAGAACTGGCATTTGCATGGCAAATGACTGAGAGGGCAAGGCTCTAACCAATTTGTATCAGAGTGAATCCGATTCGGCGGGATAGCGGTTTACTCCCTCAGTCGCTGCACGACATCTCTCCCAAAGGGAGAGACAAGTTTGGACTGTGCGTCAGGGTAAGTGTGTATATTAGCAAAAAAATCGCTCGTACTTTTGTGCGAGCGATTTTTTTATGCTTATGTGGATTGTTCTGCGGGGATTTCTGACGGGGTGGCGGTTTGCTTGGAGCGGGTGCCGCTCTTGGTCATCGTGTCTGTCTTATAAGTATCGTAATTGTAATAATCGAATGAATACAATTGCGCAGCATCTTTTGGGATGAATAGAAGGATTTCGATATACTGTTCGTCATCCTCATCCAGATCGATATTGTCCCAGCAAGTCAAATCATAATAGGTGTATTGATCCAATGGGTATTTGCTCTGAAAATCTTCTGAAAGATAGTCGCCAATGTTATCCTCCGTCAGATTGAGCTGATACAGCGTAGGAGAATCGGTTGTGAAGCTGCCGTCTGCATTTCTACAAGAAATCACACCATTGTCAATGGTCAGAGAAAGCGAAGACTTGCTGTTTATCCAATTCCCATTGAGAATGGTCGGTACATCTGCCGGTTGATAGGTATCATCGGTATATGAATCATCGACAGATTCTGCCGCCGAATCGAAGAAATCTTCTATGCCATCCCAATGATTTGTTGTCAATTCCAGTGTCAAAGAGCCGAGAATGCTGATGACGATAAAAATAATAATGACAATCAGACAACCTATGCCACAGCCGCTCCTTTTCTTGGGTTCGAGCGGATTGTCGTGGGAATGTTCGCCACGGGCGGCACGCTGCCAAGCGGCTTCAGACGATTGTTTTTCGGTATGGTTGGGAATATCCGCAAAACCATCCGCGTGTTCTCGATAGGTTTGCTTCCGTTCCGTTGATTTGGCAGTGTAATCCGTTTCTTTGGATTCATGCGAGATACCGAAATCAATCGGTTTCTTTTTGCCTGAAGCATTTTGCGGGGCACGTTTGCCGCAAATCGGGCATCTCCGTTCCCCATCTGTATAATTGGCACCACAGTAGGGGCATCGCATGGCTAATCCCTCCTTTTTCTCTTTGTACTATTTATTTTATCATAGTTGACATGGTGTTGTACAGAAAAAACGACAGCCCGACGATCAAATGTGATGGTCAGGCTGTCGCAGGTATAGAAGGATTGTTGGATTACTGTAAATTGAGATGACGCTTGAAGAGATAATTTGTGATGCAGAAATTCACCAGCATACACACAATCACAACGACGATGGAACCAATGATAAAGAGATAGAAAGCACTCAAGCCGTTGGTAAATGCTGAGTAAGAAAACGGATCCCAGCTGAATACGTTGGAAAGCTTCGAACTAACAGAGAGAAATACGGTTAGAATGATGTTCCATGCGATAGCGAATATGATAAATGCGATGACTGCTGCACCGAGACGATGCTTGTTAAACAGTCCGCCGACTGCCAGGCAGGCGTAAATATGCATACAACTGTTGGCGATATACACAATGCCGAGAACAATCAACAGGATTGGGACAATAATCGCGTGGATACCACAGGTTTGTGCGATGTACTGAAATCCTAAATGGATGGTCTGCCAGAAGCTGGCGTCAGCGGCGGAAACTGTTCCGAGCATCTGCGGAATGAGTAAGATGCCGAGTGTGACGATGCACAGAATCGTGGAAACAACCATCCAGATGGTAGAGACAATGCATTTCGACCAAATCAACTGTGCCGGTGTTACCGGGAGCGTGAACATCAGATAGCCTTCGTCACACAGCAGATTTTTATAAAATCGCACAATCATGTAGACGAAGGACAGAACACCGACGGCAAACAGAGATAATCCATAAGCAGTCAGTAAGAGAACAAGTGGAGTTGTCATCTGATGCAGTTTGTCGGATAACAGCATAAATACGGAGCTGATAACAGCGAGCGCGAGCATGATGCCATAAGCTGGAAAGAAAACCCGGCGCGTCGCCTTAAATTCATGATACATGAGCTTGCTTAACATGCGAATACCTCCCGAAACAGTGCATCGACGGATTTGCCATATTCCGCACGAATGTCATCGACGGTTTTTTGCAGAACCAACTGTCCGTTGTTGAGGAATATCACCTCATCGAGAACTTTTTCAATGTCGGAAATCAAGTGAGTAGAAATCAGAACGGTGCTGTTTTCATTGTAATTGGTCAAAATCGTGTTGAGAATATAATCTCGCGCTGCTGGATCGACACCGCCGATTGGCTCGTCGAGCAGATACAAATCGGCTTCACGGCTCATGACTACAACGAGCTGGATTTTCTCTTTGGCGCCCTTGGACATGCTCTTGAGCGTGTCTGTCGGCTGAATGCCTAAATGCGTCAGCATATCCGCAGCCTTGTTGATGTTGAAATCGGAATAAAAATCCTGAAAGAAGCTCAGCAGATCGTCTGCGGTCATCCAATCGCTGAAATAGGTTCGCTCCGGCAGATAGGATACGATAGCATGGGTTTCCGTGCCCGGCACGTTGCCCGCAATGCGGATTTCACCGGATGACGGCGTGAGCAGTCCGTTTGCCAGCTTGATGAGTGTCGTTTTGCCGCTGCCGTTTGGACCGAGCAGACCGATGATGCGACCGCGTTCCAAAGAAAATGTAACATTGTCCAAGGCGGTCTTTTGACCGTAATTTTTGCATAAGCCGGTGCATTGTAAAATCGGTTCGTTCATAAATTACCCTCCTTCATCGCTTGTTGGATCAGCCGCAAGGTCTGTTCGGATGTATAGCCCATGTCCTGCATAGAGGAGAGAAAGATGCGAATCTGTTCCATAGCGATTTCCTTTCGTTTTTGTGTGATTTGCTCGCTTTGATCGGTGACGAAGCGTCCAGCGGTTCGCTGTGAATACAGCAGGCCTTCTCGTTCCAGCTCCGCCAGCGCGCGCTGCATGGTGTTTGGATTGACGCCTGCTTCCGCTGCCAGTTCACGAACCGAGGGGAGACGGCTGCCTGCTGCCAGCGTGCCAGAGGCGATTGCCGCCGTGATCGTTTCCATGAGCTGCAAGTAGATAGGGCGGTCATCAGATAGATTCCACTGCATAAGATACCTCCTGGATAAGATTTTGAATTACTGTACTAATTCGTTAATACAACTATACAATAATACAATGCGTTTGTCAACAGGAAAAGAAAAAATTTTTATTTTTTTTGAAAAAGTGACAAAAAACCTGCGATTTCGCGCAGTTATCCACAGGTTCGCAAGAAATTGATGTGGACAGACACACGACAGTTTGTATTATATAGATCGTGAACTGCAAAAAACAACGCAAAGGAGGAATGCCTATGGCGCAAAGCACCAGCCGCCGCAGACGAAAGAAAACACACAGCGATCAGGTGCGTGAGATTCTGTGTGAACACTCTCCGGAAGCGGCACAATGCCTATGCAGTATGCTGGAGGATGAAACACTCAGCGGTACGGCGCGCGCAGGCGTTGCAAAAGAAATTCTCGAACGAGCTGTCGGCAAAGGGCAATTGCTGACGCCGGAACAATTGGAAAAACCAGAAGAAAAATTTGAGCTGACGCTGCGGGTGGTGGAGTAAATGGAGCTTTCCGTGACGCGCAGACAGCTGGAATTCATTCGCTCTACCGCGCGGGAAACGCTGTTTGGCGGCGCGGCGGGCGGTGGAAAAAGCTATGCACAGCTCATTGATGCGCTGATTTTTGCCATGAAGTATCCGGCGTCGCGCCAGCTCATCCTGCGCCGTACCTTTCCGGAGCTGAAGCGTTCTCTGATTCAGGTCTCACTGACGCTGTACCCAAAGCAATGGGGAACCTATGGAGAAAGCAATCATTTGTGGACGTTTCGCAACAAATCATGCATTGAATTTGGATTTTGTGACAGCGAAAACGATGTGACAAAATATCAGAGCGCGGAATACGATGTCATTCGATTTGACGAACTGACGCACTTTACCGAGTTTCAGTTTACGTATCTGTTATCGCGCATCCGAGGCACCAACGGATACCCCAAACAGGTCAAGGCGTCGACCAATCCGGGCGGCGTGGGGCACAGCTGGGTCAAGAGCCGATATATTGATGTGTTGACACCGGGCGAAGAAAAAGATGGAAAGCTGTTTCTTCCCGCAAAAGTCCAAGACAATACATTTTTGATGCGCAGTGATCCGGGCTACGTGGAGCGCTTGCAGCTGCTCGATGCGCGCAGCAAAAAAGCGCTGCTGTACGGCAGATGGGATCTGTTTGAAGGACAGTATTTTGAAGAGTTTTCTCCGGACATTCATATTGCCAGCCCGCCGCCGATTCCCAATTGGTGGCGCAGGTATCTGGCGATTGACTACGGCTTGGACATGTTCGCCGCACTGTGGATTGCCCTGGCACCGGATGGCACTGCGTGGGTGTACCGGGAGGTTTATCAATCGGGGCTGATTATTTCTCAAGCCGCAGAGGCCATTTGTCGGGCGGAAAGCGGAGAAGAACACATATTTCAGCGGCTGGCACCGCCGGATTTGTTCAACCGCAGACAGGAAACCGGCCGGTCGGCAGTGGATATTTTTGCCGAGCATGGATTGTTTTTTGACAAGGCTATGGGCGAACGGATTCCGGGATGGTACGCCGTTAAAGAGTATTTGCATCCGTATTCCGATGAACAGGGCATTCAAACGGCACGGCTGAAAATCAGTCCGGCGTGTAAAAATCTCATCCGCACACTGCCGATGCTCGCGGCAGATCCCAAAAATCCCAATGATACGGCGAATACCCCGCATGAGCTGACACATGCGCCGGATGCTCTGCGTTATTTTGCCGGAACCATCCGACCGGAAGGAATGGACTGGGAGCCGGGCACATACGACAGAGAAATCGGTGCCTTTTTGACCTATCAACGATGAGGAGGGATAGCAATGGAGTATATCATTTGCTGCCTGTGCAGCTTGCTGTGCTTTGTGTGCGGCGTATGGGCAGCGCGCGGCATTAAATTGCCGCATAGGAAACGAAAAAAGCCAGAGAACGAAATCGTGCAGACACCTGCGGAGGATGCACTGAGCCGTGACATTGCAGCACTGCTTGCGTATACCGGACCGGCGGAGAAGGAGACAAACGATGCTGATTCCTGAACAGGTTTGGCGGGAATATCAACGCGGCGTGGATTACAACAACCGCATTGATTTGTATGACCGCGTAAAGACCAATGAAAATTTTTTCGTTGGCAGACAATGGGAAGGTCTCAACGTCACGACGCTTGACCCGCTGATTTTTAATGTGCTGCGCCGTGTGGTAAATCTGTTTATTTCGATGCTGGTATCCGATGATATTTCTGTGACAACACAGCCGTTTCAGTCGGTACCGGACGGAGAACAGATGCAGAAAATCATTGATCGCTCCGTGGCATCGGTCATTGAACGCGCCGGTGTCAAGAGCAAAAACCGGTATATGCTGCGCAACGCCTGTGTAGACGGAGACAGCTGCTTTTACATTCGATTTGATCCGGACAAAGAGAGCGGCCAGGGCGTTGCCGGAGATATTGAAGTGGACTTGATTGAGAACACGGATGTTTTTTTCGGAAATCCCGCAGTGGATGATGTCCAGAGACAGCCGTACATCATTTTATCCATGCGCCGTTCGGTGGACAGCGTGCGGCAGGAAGCGATGCGCCGCGGCTTGAGTAAGAGCGAGGCGGAAAATATCCGGTCGGACAGCTTACTGGAGCCGCAGTATGATGCGCAGACGGATGATTCCGACAACATGGTCACAGTGCTGCTTCGGATGCAGCGCACGGAACAGGGAATCTCCTTTTATAAGTGCACCCAGAACACGGTGATTATGAAGGAAACGCTCACGCCGTATCGCATGTATCCGGTGGCGTATATGTCATGGATGAAGATCAAGAATTGCTATCATGGAGAATCGCCGATCACCGAGGCGATTCCCAATCAGATTGCGATTAACAAGCTGTACTCAATGTATGTGCAGTGCATCAAGCATGTGGCGTTTCCGAAGATTATCTATGATGTGACACGGTTTCCGTCCGGTTATTCCTCGGACATTGGCAAGGCCATTGGTATGCGCGGCAACCCCAATGAGGCCATTGTCACGGCATTTCAGGCACCGGAAATTTCGCAACAGGTCATGACGCTGCTGGAACAGATGAAGCGCGACACCATGGAGCTGATGGGTGCTTCAGATACAGCGCTTGGCAATGTCAAACCGGAAAATACATCGGCAATTGTCACCGTACAGCAAGCAACCATTGCGCCGCTCGAATTGGTAAAGATGGAATTTTACCGCTTTGTCGAGGATTGTGTGCGTATTTTTGTCGATCTGATGCGCGTACATTACGGCGTTCGCACCGTCTGCCTGACCGATGACGCCGGAGAGGAGCAGATACAGCATGTGGATTTCAGCCGACTGGATACCTTGACGCTGGAACTCAATGTAGAAGTCGGCTCTTCTGCGTATTGGTCAGAGACCATGCAGACCGTCACCAATGATAATTTGCTCGCACAGGGCATTATCACAGATCCTGTTCTGTATGTGGAAAATATTCCGGATAATCAGATTCGCGGCAAGTCCCGCCTGCTTCGTGCGCTCAAGGAGCAGAAGGACAGTGGACAGCTGCCGGAAATTCATCCCGCTGCAAAGACAAAACAAGCTGAGAATGCACAGGCATCCCAGCAGTAAAAAGGAGTGTTTCTATGCAAGTGAACAACAAACAGATGCCACAGGCGGCAGATCAGCAGCCGCCGCAGGGCGCGGAACAGACGTATGCCGTCACAGTGGACGGACAGACACTGGAGCTGAACTTGGAACAGCTCATCGCTGCTGCTGAGCGGGGATTATCCCGTGCAAATGATGCGGCAAAGAATGGTCAGAGCGAAGGAATGCCGGCACAGATGGCAGGTGCCATGCGCGGGCAGTTCGCACAGCCCAATGTCTATCAGTCGTTTTTGTCCGCTTATCCGGACATCAACGCGCAGGATATTCCGCCGGAAGTGTGGGACGAGGCAAATCGTTCCGGAGATCTGCTGGGCGCATATCGTGCGTATGAGATTTCCAAATTGCGCGAAGAGCTGGAACAGCTGCGTAAAAATGCGGACAACCGCCGGATGGATGTCGGTTCCGCGCGTTCGGATGGAGAAAACAACATCACAGATCCCATCATTCTCGCTCTGATGGGAAAAGGCTAAGGAGGTAATAATATATGGCTGTCAATCTCGCGACAAAATATTCCAGTCAAATTGCAGAAGTATTCACCGCTGGCTCTTTCGTCAAGGGAAAGACCTCGACGACCTTTGATTTGACCGGTGTCAAGACGCTGAAAGTATATACGCCGGTGACGGTGCCGGAAGTCGATTACACCCGTGAGGGTATGTCTCGCTATGGTACTGTGACGGAAATGCAGGACATTGTGCAGGAACTCAAAATGACGCAGGACAAAGCGTTTACCCTGACCATTGATAAGGGCAATTATCTGGATCAGAACATGAGCAAAAAGGCTGCCGACATGCTGCGCTTGCAGATTAACGAGCAGTCCACGCCTGCGGCAGATAAATACGCGCTCAAGCAGTTTGCCAAGATGGCGGGAACTATTGCCACCACGGACAATGCGCCGACAAAGGATACCATTGTTGAGCTGATTTCTACCGGTGCACAGACGCTGGATGACAATCTGGTACCGGACGGCGATCGGTATATTTACGTAACGGCAGAAGTGTATAAAATGATTCGTCTGTCTCCGGAATTTACCGGATTGGAAGGTCTCGGTGTCAAAGCAATCAGCAAGGGCATTTGCGGAGAAATTTCCGGTCTCAACATTGTCCGTGTGCCGAAGAGCTATATGCCGACGGGCTGTTATTTTATCATCACACACAAGAATTCCGTGCTGATGCCGTACAAGATCTCGGATGCCAAGGTGCATAACGATCCGGTCGGCGTGTCTGGTGCACTCATTGAGGGACGCCATTATTATGATGCGTTTGTGCTCGGTGCAAAGAGCAAGGGTGTATATGCACTGGTACAGAAGAGCAGCAAGCTGACAGCACCGATTCTCGCTATCAGCTCCTTGTCTGTGACAGCGACCAAGCCGAGTGGCGCAGATGAGATGTGGTATACGGTGGATGGCACAGATCCGCGCTATTCGGACAGCGCAAAAGTATATACCTCCGCAGTGACAATGACTTCTGGAGCAACTTTCCGTGTGGTGGCGTTTGCAGAAGGAAAATTCACCTCAGATGTAGCAGATAAGACTTGCTGATTCATATCTTACACAGGCGGGCGCAGCAATGCGCCCGCCGCTCAAAAAAAGGAGGCTCGCATATGACCGGAAATGACTTGTTTGAACAGGCAATGATTCTCAACGGTTTGGAAGCGGAGGATGCGGAAGCACTCTGGCCGTTTGCACTCGGGTGCATCAATCAGCTGCTGCGTGACCGCGTATATGAACAGCAGCGACTGACAGCAGATACAACCGAATGGAGTGCACTGCGTCCCGCTGCTGCCCTCAACGGTTTAGAGGATGAAATTCCATATGAGGAATGCTTCGTGCAGGAGTGCTTTCCGTATGGACTGGCAGCAATGCTGATTGAAGAGGATGACCATACGAAGTTTAACTGGCTGATGGAGGAATATGAACGTCGCGCTGCGTATTATGCACCGTGTGTGCAGACGCCGATTTTGGGAACTGATGTATGAGCAATGCCTATCAATTTTCAGAAACAGCAGCGAGACAGGAGCTGACGATAGAGCGATTTGCCGGTGTGGATTTTGCCAATCATCCAACAAAAACAGATTTGTCCCGCTCGCCGGACGCCTGCAATATGATTGCAGACGAGACATATTTTCCGGTTAAGCGCACCGGATACCAGACCCGCGCGCGATTCGCTGGCAGCATCTATGGTCTGCATCAACTGGGCGGAGAGATATTATGTCATGCGGGAAGCGAACTGTGGCGGTTGAAATCAGATCACACGACACAAAAGATATATGACGATATGAATCACGCACGCTCTGTATCTTTTTTGATGAACGGCAAGCTGTGGCTGCTGGACGGCAAGACCTATCTCGTTTATGATGGTGAAACGGTGCAGCCAGTTCAAGAACAGGCGTTTGTTCCGACTACAACCATAGGAAGTCCGCCGAGTGGCGGAGGAACTAACTTTGAAGCGGTCAATTTATTAACACCGAAGCGCATCAATACCTTTGTCGGGGATGGAAAAAGCACGGAATTCCAACTGGACTGTCAAGATATTGATGTGGATTCCGTGACCTGTTCAGGCTATACCGTCAAATGGGTGGATGCATATGCTGGGAAAGTGACCTTGACGCAGGCGCCACCGGATGCCGGTGGACTTGCCAATGTTGTTATTACCTTTTCCAAAACCGTAAACAATCAGCCGGACATCAACAAATGTCGTATTTGCGGTCTGTTTGGCGGTCAGAATGACACTCGTGTTTTTGTGTCTGGAAATCCCAATCAGCCCAATTGGGACTGGCAGTCGGGATTGTATGATCCGAGCTATTTTCCCGATACCGGCTATACGCGCATCGGCTCGGATGCCTCTGCGATTATGGGGTATGTTCGGCAATATGACACACAAATTGTCCTCAAAGCGGATGGTCAGGACGCCAAGCAGTATTTGCGCACATTTTCTTTGGATGAAAACAATAAACCGGCATATCAACTGCGGCAGGGAGCGGAAGCTGCCGGTGCCGTCAGCGCATATGCTATCGATGTGCTGGCAGGAACACCGTATTATCTCTCTCCATATGGCGTGATGGGGATTTATGGTACCTATGTCACGGAATATAGAACCATTTCTGGTGTATCCCAGCGCATCGATCCCAAGCTGTGCCGAGAGGACTTGACACAGGCGACTGCCTGCGTATGGGATGGGAAATACTATCTCACTGTCAATCATCATTGCTATGTGGCGGACAGCAGGCAGATGACAGACGGCATACCGGAATGGTATTATTGGGAAAATATTCCGGCACAGTGCTTTTTGCCGGACACCAATACGGATGGGTATTTGTGGTTTGGCACAGAAGATGGACGGGTGTGCCGTTTTTGTCACACCGATGATCCGCACGCCTACTCGGATGACGGTGCTGCGATTGCCGCACATTGGGCGACACCGCTTTTGTCGTTACAGGAAGCCAGCAGAACCAAGACGGTGACGTACAGTCAGCCCAGACTGATGCCGTATGGCTGTTCCGGTGCGGAGATTTGGTATCGCACAGACCGCCTGATGCGGTGCGTGCAGCGCGTGGCATTTTCTCAATTTTCCTTTGCCGGGTTGGATTTTTCTCGCTTTTCTTTTCGCTCTGCACCGACAGCGGTGCTGGTTGATGTGCGAAAGCGCGTGCGGCACGCATGGCAATTTCAACTCATTGCCAAGAACGAAGAAAACGAGGAACCGTTTGGTTTGCTGGGATTGACCATTCGATATAACGTGAGACATACGGCGAGACAGATATAGAGGAGGTGAAGTAATGGCTTTGGATATAGATGGATTGTATCGTGCTGTGGAAGACAGCAGACGCAATGCATTTGAAACCGCACAGGCGGAAAGTCAACGCAGACTGCGGGCAAATTTGAATCAGATTCAATCGACATATCGAGACAGTGTGACGCAGGCGCAGAACGCCGCGCGTATTTCTGCATTGGGGCAGGAAGAAAAACTGGCGGCAGCTGGATTAAACAGTGGCGGCGTGTATGCTGCACCGACAAGCGGATATACAGAAACATCTCGCATTGCCAGAGACAACAGCTTGCGCAGCAATTTGAATGTCTTGTCTGCACAGAGGCTTGAGCAGGAACAGGCGGCGCACAGTACAAGCAGTACGGAAATTGCGCAGGCATCGCAGGATTATTGGAACAGCATTGCCGATTTGAGAGCCAACCTGGCACAGGCAAAGACGGATCAGTACAATGCAGACCGAAGCTATGAGCTGTCTGTGAAACAGTATCAGGCATCTCAGTATCAAACGGCGTATAGTCAGGCGATGCAGCGATGGCAGACCTATGGATATGTCCTTCCGGCAGATGCAGCGATTTTGGGCGTCAAAGCGGGTACACAGACCGCAGATAAGGCGTATAAAGAGGCACAGTTAGCCCTTAGCCGATGGAAGGCATTATTGCCGTAATCCATGACAAAACCTGCAAAAAACAAATCCGCAGAGAAGTCATTCTCTGCGGATTTGTGATATTTTAAAATATTATGCTGGCTTTCGTCCCATGACAAGCTTGAGCAGAATCGGGGTAATCAGTGTGGTGACAATAACCACCAGAATGACCGGACCAAACAGAGAATCCGGAACTAAGCCAAATGCAGCGCCCTTCTGGGCAACGATCAGAGCAACCTCGCCGCGCGATACCATGCCTATGCCAACGGAAAGCGCCTCGGTGTTGCTGAAATGGAACAGCTTTGCACTGAGACCGCAGCCGATGATTTTGGACAGAATGGCAATGGCAAGCAGCAAAATGGCAAAGATAAACAATGAAAGCGACAGACCACGCAAATCAGTTTTCAGACCGACACTGGCAAAGAACACCGGAGAGAACAGCATATATGCACAGATTTCAATCTTCCGGCTCACATAGGCGCGCACGCTCGGCAGATTACACAGCAGCAAACCAGCAAAATATGCACCGGTAATGTCTGCAACGCCGAAGAACTGCTCAGAGGCAAACGACAGCAACAGGCAGAATGACAAACCGTAAATCGCAACACGGCGATGCATTTTTTCGTTGAACGCGTTGTTGAGGTGTGCAAAATACTTATACACAAAGAAGCCAACAACAGCAATAAAGACAAAAAACAGAACAATTTTCAGCAAGACCGTGTGAATCTGTATATCCGGATTGGTAAAGCTGGATACCACAGTCAGAGCAATGATGCCGAGAATATCATCAATGACAGCAGCACCTAAAATCGCTGTGCCAACGCGTCCTTTGAGTTTGCCCATTTCTTTGAGCGTCTCGACAGTGATAGAAACAGAGGTGGCGGTCAGAATGACACCGACAAATACTGCCTTGAGCATCGCCTGCGGATCAGCCTCTCCGCGGAACCAGAACAGATAGAGTCCAGCACCACACACAAGCGGCAGAATGACACCGGCGAGTGCGATGACAAATGAGGCAAGACCTGTTTTCTTCAGCTCGGCCAGGTCAGTTTCCAGACCGGCGGAGAACATCAGCATGATGACGCCGAGTTCTGAGATGACAGAAATCGTGTTGTCTACTGATACCAGATTGAGGATAGAGGGACCGAGGATCAGACCGGCGAGCAGAGCGCCGACGACTTGCGGCATATTTACTTTGCCGGATGCAAGCCCTAAAACCTTTGTTGAAAGCAAAATAACTGCCAAAACCAGCAGGAATGTATAAGACAAACCAGCCACCTTCCTTCTTTTTTTTGTGACACATTTTTGAACAAAATGCCTAAAAACAGACCGGCACATGTCTATTTTTTTTCATTGTTGCCATTATACATGCTTTATTTGGTAAAATCAAGATAAAAATTAGCGGAAAAGAAACACGAAAAATGCAAAAATGAAAGAAAGTTAGCAGAATATAAACAAAGAAGCTGTATAAAAAGCGTAAAAATAAAAAAGAAACAGATCTGCCAAAAAAAGACAGATCTGTTTATAGAGAAAACGGAAATTTTGATTACAGCGGCTTGGAATTGTCGACCAAGGCATCAATATAATCACAATCGTTTTGGATGCAGTGATTGAAGGTGGTCAGCAGTTTGCCGTCTACATTGTGATTGAGGAACATCTCCTCCAGCTTGGCGGTCAACGTGTTCATGAGACTTGCCGTTTCGATGAACGTATGAAAGTTAGAACTGCGTTGTGCCTGACGGAACTTGGCGATGTCCTGTGTGATGAATTCAACAATGGATTCTGCATCTGCCATTTTACCGTGAGCCAGAGCATACGGGCGCATGCGCTGCAAGAAATACTTGTTGTTTTTGGTGATGTTAAAGACGTAAGCAACCTCAAAGCCATTTTCAAGCTGAAAGCGCACAATGTGCATAATGCTGTTTACTTCGCGGATAGAAGTTGCGCCCAACTGCCGGAGGCGGAAGTTAATCATATCACCGGAGATGGAATTGGCGTTCATGAAATACACTCCATTCTGCCGCAGGCTGCGGCGGTATACCAGCGGCTTCTAAAACGCTTAGTAACGGATAAGCAGGAAGCCGGTGGAGATAATGATAGAAAGAATCATGAGCGGGAAGCCGACCTTCAAATAGCTCATAAAGGTAATCGGATAGCCGTTCTTGTTGCTGATGCCGGACAAAACAACGTTTGCGGAAGCACCGATCAGAGAACCATTGCCGCCCAAACATGCGCCCAACGAGATTGCCCACCACAGCGGGGTAATATCTGCGCCGCTCTGACCCATCGTGATAATCATCGGAATCAAAGTCGCAACAAACGGAATGTTGTCGAGGAAAGCGGAGAAAATTGCGGACAACCACAGGAGCAGCAGCATGGTGATGAAAACATCGCCGTGGGTGACATCCATCAGAGCCTGTGCCAGCATATTGATGACGCCGGTTTCCTGCATACCGCCGACAACGATAAACAGACCAATAAAGAATACGATGGTAGACCACTCAACGTTGGCGATAATTTCCTCTGCATCCTGCTTGCCGATAACCAGCATCACAGCGGCAGCGGTCAGTGCAACGACACAGGACTCAATGCCCAGTGTGCTGTGCATAACGAAGCCCACGACAACGAGAGCAATGAGCACGAGGCTCTTCACCATTAGGGAATGATCTTTAATCGTCTTGCTTTCGTCCAGCTCCATGATGAGCTTGGTCTTTTCTGCGTCTACAACCAGCTGTTTGCCATACAGCAGACGGAAACATACGATCATAACGATCAGAACTAGGATGACAACCAGACCGGTATTCTCAATAAAGTCTATGAAGGAAAGACCTGCCGCAGAACCGATCATGATGTTTGGAGGATCACCGATTAGGGTGGCAGTACCACCAATATTGGATGCCATGATCTGAGTCATCAGAAACGGAACAGGGTTAATTTCCAAAATCTGTGTGATTGCAATGGTCATTGGTCCAATCAGCAGAACTGTGGTTACGTTGTCGAGGAATGCAGAAAGCACCGCAGTGATAATGACGAACAAAATCATGATGCGCCAAGGATCGCCTTTGGCAATTTTGGCTGATTTGATTGCGATGAATTCAAAGATACCGGAATTTTTTACCACTGCAACGAACAGCATCATACCGATCAGTACGCCGACTGTGTTAAAGTCGATATAACTGACGGCGGAATCAACATCCAGAATGCCGATCAGGAGCAGGAGGACGGCACCGGCAGTTGCGGCGACTGCACGGTGAATCTTCTCTGTCATAATAGCGATAATTACAACTAAGAAGATGACGATAGCAGCAATTTGTGGTGTGGTCACAAGAAAGCCTCCCTTATTATTTGTCTGTATGTATCCGGAAAGTGAGAATAATCCACTTTCCTTGTCCAAACGCATTATACGCGTCTAGTCGCGGAATAGCAACTAAATTATGCAAAAAATGCGTTAAAATTCGCGTTAAAAAATTGTTTAAATTGATGCAAGCTGCCTGTTGCACACAAGAAAAATTAACGCGATAGAAACAAATAAGCAGGTCTGTGGTGGATTCTTATCATATATCTTTTATAGTATACCATATTCAAACGCAAAGTGACATAGGGTAACAGAAAAAATCTATCGGCAGCGTCTAAAAATGGAAGGAACGGGTAAAAATGAAAAAAGAGATTGTGGAAAGCGAGGGAGAAACATGGAGTTTCAAGGACCATTTGACAAAAATGCCAGAAGGGCATTGGCGGCATCCGTGCGCCGTGCAGGCATTTTGGGGCAGGATACTGTGGGGACGGAGCATCTGCTGCTGGGGCTCAGTGCTTCTGCGGGCGGCACTGCGTCCAAATTGCTGGCGGATGCCGGAGCGGGCGGATGGAAAAGCTTTTATTATACCGCAAGGCTGACAGGCAGCCGCTTTCCTATGCGGCGTCCACAGCATATCAGTCCAGAATTGCGATTGGTTCTGGGACAAGCGGCAGGAGCAGCAAGCGGCGATCTGGCAGATGAGCGGCATTTGCTGTGTGCGCTCATTCGCTTTCGCAGTTGTATGGGACACCGGATTCTCGAACGAATGCGGGCGGATATTCCGGCTTTGGAGCGGCAGACCGGCATGTCTCTCACGCAGGAGCTGCACACCAGGCGGGCGTCTGCGCGTCCGGCGGCGACAGCGACACTGGATAGGTATGCGACAGATCTCACGGAGCTGGCGCGGACAGGTCAATTGGATCCAGTGATTGGCAGGGAAAAAGAGCTGTTTCGTCTGATGACTATTTTGCAGCGGCGGACCAAAAACAATCCGGTGCTGTTGGGCGATCCGGGCGTGGGAAAGACAGCAGTGGCAGAGGCGCTGGCACAGGCGATTGCAGACGGCAATGTGCCGGAGGAGCTGCGCCATGCGCGGATTGTCTCCTTGGACATGGCGAGTCTGATTTCCGGTACGAAATACCGCGGTGAATTTGAAGAACGGCTCAAAAATATTGTGCGGGAATTGCGCGTGTCCAAAAACGTCATTGCCTTTATTGATGAGGTACACACGCTGGTGGGAGCAGGCTCCGCAGAGGGCGCGATTGACGCATCCAATCTGCTCAAACCGGCGTTGGCGCGCGGAGAGATTCGGCTGATCGGCACGACAACGGCGGAAGAATATCACAAGACCATTGAAAAGGATGCGGCGCTGGAACGTCGATTTCAAAAGATTCGCGTTGCAGAACCCAATGAGCAAGAGACAGAGACGATTTTGCGCGGCATTGCAAAGAAATATGAACAGCATCATCAGGTGGGCATTGCGCCGGATGCGCTGGGTGCAGCGGTGAGCATCTCCGTCCGCATTCACCCAGAGCGTCATTTGCCGGACAAAGCGATTGATTTGCTGGATGAAGCGTGTGCTGCGGTGCATTTGGAGGGCGGCACGCAGGTGACGGCGCGAGAAATTGCGCGAATGGCCTATCGGTTTGACGGATTCCGCGCGGCGGAAGAGGGAGATGCGGCGAAGAAACTCATGCGATTGGAACAGGAACTCAGGAAAACGGTGATTGGGCAGGAACAGGCTATTGAGAAAATTTGCCGCGCTGTGCGGCGAGGCAGCGCCGGTCTGCGGGATACAGCACGTCCGGTGGCGGCGCTGTTGCTGACAGGGCCGACCGGCGTGGGAAAAACCTCCGTGAGCTTGGCACTGTCGCGGGTTTTGTTCGGACGAGAGGGCTTGATCCGCATTGATTTGTCGGAGTATCAGCAGCCGCATGATGTCTCTCGTCTTATTGGTGCACCACCCGGTTATAAAGGATATGGAGAAGGCGGACAGCTAACGGAAAAAATACGCAGACATCCGCGCTCGGTTGTGCTGTTTGATGAAGTGGAAAAAGCGCATCCGGATGTACTGCGCTTGCTGCTGCGTCTGCTGGAGGACGGCAGATTGACCGATTCCGAGGGCAGGAGCGCGGATTTTCGCCACGCCGTCATTTTGCTGACCTCGAATTTGGGAAGCGGACAGCAGGGGCGTGCGGTCGGATTTGGCGCCCAACACCTGAAACAGCAGCAGGCAGAGGAAGAAGCGCGCCGCATTTTGCAGCCGGAACTGGCGGCGCGATTGGATGACTTAATTGTCTTTTCCGGCTTGACAGCACACGACTGTGCCGACATCGCGGCACAGGAGCTGCAAAAGCTCGCTCGGCGCTGTGAAGCGCGCGGCACGCGCCTTTGCTGGTCGCAGGATGCCGAGCAGCAGCTCGGCATAGTCGATGCCAAACGCGGCGCGCGAGCTGTCCGCGATGAGGTCGCGCGGTGTGTGACAGACCCGCTGGCGGGACTGCTGCTGACCGGTCACGCGGGACAATGCGTAGAAATACAGATTCAGGAACAGGCGGTTCATCTTTTGGTGTCCGATGGCGAGACCATGCTGTCCGGTGCGTAAAAGATCTTACCGCTTTTGTACAAACTGTTGGTTGACAAGCGTTCCGGCGCGTTGTAAAATAAGGACAAATCGAAAAAACAAGCAGAGAAGGGAACACAGGAGTCCCGACAATCGCGCACCAGAGAGCGGAAATTATAAGCTGAAAGTTTCCGCGGCACATTGGATTCCTGTTACCGTCCCGGAGCTCCGCAGGGGAAACAACCAGTATCCTGCGGCGTCTTATCCGCGTTATCAGATAACCGAGCGGCATTTTTGACGATGCGTCACAAATGCAAGCAGGGTGGAACCGTGGGAACCGTTAGCTCTCACCCCTGACAACATTTTAGGGGCGGGAGTTGTTTTTTTGCCCCAAAGAAAGGAAATGGATTGTTATGATTAACATTACCCTGAAAGACGGAACCATCATGCAGGTCGAGGATGGTGCTACCTGTCTGGATGTTGCCAAGCAGATTTCTGCTGGTCTGGCGCGCGCCGCACTGGCAGCAGAGGTGGACGGAAAGACCGTTGACCTGAAAACCCCGCTGGAGAAGGACTGCACGATGAGCGTCCTGACCTTTGACGATGACATGGGCAAGTGGACGCTGCGTCACACCGCTTCGCATGTTCTGGCACAGGCAGTCAAGCACCTGTATCCGGATGTCAAGCTGGCAATTGGTCCGGCTATTGACAACGGATTCTATTATGATATTGATTCCGAGCACAACTTCACGCCGGAGGATCTGGAAAAGATCGAGGCAGAGATGAAGAAGATCGTCAAGCAGGGCATTCCGATGATCCGCGAGGAGGTTTCCCGTGAGGATGCCCTGAACCTGTTCCGCGAAAAGAACGAGCCGTATAAGGTAGAGCTGATTGAGGATCTGCCGGAGGGCGAGCTGATTACGCTGTATCATCAGGGCGATTTTACCGATCTGTGCGCAGGCCCGCACTGTACCGATACGTCTAAGGTCAAGGCATTCAAGCTGACCTCTTGCACCGGCGCATACTGGCGCGGCGATGAGCACAACAAGATGCTCCAGCGTATCTACGGCACGGCGTTCCCGAAAAAGACCATGCTGGACGAGTATCTGGCAGCTGTAGAAGAGGCAAAGAAGCGCGACCACAACAAGCTGGGTCGTGAGCTGGAATACTTCACCACGGTTGAGACGCTGGGTCAGGGCCTGCCGGTTATGCTGCCGAAGGGTGCTCGTGTCATTCAGCTGCTGCAGCGCTGGGTAGAAGATGTCGAGCAGGAGCACGGCTATCTGCTGACCAAGACCCCGCTGATGGCAAAACGCGAATTCTTCCGCATTTCCGGCCACTGGGATCATTATTTGGACGGCATGTTCATCATCGGTGATCCGTATGATGAAGAGAAGGAGTGTCTGGCTCTGCGTCCGATGACCTGCCCGTTCCAGTATCAGGTTTATCTGAACCGCGCGCGTTCGTACCGCGATCTGCCGATGCGCTTGGGCGAGACTTCGACGCTGTTCCGCAACGAGGATTCCGGCGAGATGCATGGCCTGATTCGTGTTCGTCAGTTTACCATCTCTGAGGGTCACAACGTGGTTCGTCCGGACCAGCTGGAAGAAGAGTTCAAGGACTGCCTGGATCTGGCGCATTACATGCTGGATACTGTTGGTCTGTGGGAGGATTGCTCGTTCCGCTTCTCGCAGTGGGACCCGGCAAACCCGAACAACAAGTACGAGGGTACCGCAGAGCAGTGGGAAGCAGCACAGGCTGCGATGGCACAGATTCTCGACGATCTGGGCGTGCCGTACGAAATTGGCATTGATGAGGCTGCCTTCTATGGTCCGAAGCTGGATATTCAGTACCACAACGTACACGGCAAGGAAGACACGCTGGTTACCATCCAGATTGATATGCTGCTGGCACAGCGCTTTGGCATGTATTACACGGATGCAGATGGTCAGAAGAAGCTGCCGTACATCATTCACAGAACCTCTCTGGGTTGCTATGAGCGCACACTGGCATACCTGATTGAGAAGTACGCAGGCTCTCTGCCGACTTGGATGGCACCGGAGCAGGTACGTGTCCTGCCGGTAACTGACCGCGCCGCAGACTATGCGGACGAAATCGGCAAGAAGCTGCTCAAGAAGGGTTATCGCGCAACCGTAGACCATCGTTCGGAAAAGCTGGGCTACAAGATCCGCGAGGGCCGCAACGAGCGCATTCCGTATTTGCTGATTGTCGGCGATAAGGATCTGGAAAACAACACGGTATCCCCGCGTCAGCGCGCAGACGGTGATCTGGGTGCCATGAGCTTTGAGGAGTTCGAGGCACAGCTGGCAGAGGTTGTTTCTACCAAGGCAAAGAAGTAAAAGAAGTTATTCTTCGGGCTGTTCGAGCACGCGACGCAGCTGGGTATTGGCTTGAATGCGAATTTCGTACAGCACACTAGGCTCTAACGGCCCGAAGAGAAAACGTCCCTGCGCATCGGTGCAGCTGACACCAGCAACTCTGTCAGGCTCGACACCGCCGGACGCATACAAGACGGCGAGGGCATCGGAAATCGGCTTGCCGCTGTCATCTGTGACTGTGCCGAGGAGCACAGGGCGATCTGGCTCGCGCAGCGTCACATGGGTCTCTACGAGTTCTTGTGCAGAGGGACGGACATAGAAAATAGACTGCATAAAGAGCACCTCCGACATGTACTGATGCTTCAGCGTATGCGGAAGGGGCGAAAAGGTGCATACAGAAAGGAAAGATATTCATATGAAGATGAGCAGTATGCTCGGCGCCCGCTTTAAGGAAACTCCGGCGGATTGCCAGTTAGACAGCCATAAGCTCATGATCCGTGGCGGCTATATGAAGCAGCTGACCACCGGCATTTACTCCCTGTTTATGCCGACCAAGCGTATCTGCAAGAAGATTGAGAACATCATCCGCGATGAGATGGACAAGATTGACGGACAGGAAGTTATGTTCCCGGTTGTTATGCCGGCATCTCTGTGGCAGGAATCCGGTCGCTATGAGTCTATCGGCAGTGAAATGGCTCGTTTTAAGGATAGAAGCGGCCAGCCGGTTGTTTTGGGCATGACGCACGAGGAGGCAGCTGTCCATCTGGCACGCGGTACAGCACAGTCGTATTCGCAGTATCCGTTTATGATCTATCAGATCCAGACCAAGTTCCGCGATGAGCCGCGCGCCCGCGGCGGCCTGATTCGTGTTCGTGAGTTCACAATGAAGGATGCGTATTCGTTCCATACCTCGCAGGAAGATCTGGAAGCATACTATGAAAAGTGCTATCAGGCATATGTCAATATTTATCGCCGTGCCGGTGTGCCGGAAGTCATCGCGGTAAAGTCTGACTCCGGTATGATGGGCGGCAGCGTATCGCATGAGTTTATGCTGCTGACCGACTGCGGTGAAGACACCATCGTGCTGTGCGATGAATGCGGCTACAGCTCCAATATGGAAGCTGCCGACTGCATCGTAGATGCACCGGAAACTACAGAAGCTCCGCTGGAGAAGGTACACACACCGGGCACCAAGACCATTGAGGCTGTCTGTGAATTCCTGCACGCACCGGCAAATGCATCGTGCAAGGCTGTTGTCTACCAGAAAAACCTGACCGATGAGTATGTCATTGCCTTTATTCGCGGTGATCTGGAGGTCAATGAGACCAAGCTGCGTAATTTCCTCGGCGAGGAGATTCATCCGGCTGAAATTACTGCAGAGAGCGGCATTGTTCCTGGATTTATCGGACCGGTTGGTCTGCCGGAAGGCGTAACCTTCGTGATTGACAAGTCTTTGGCTGCTCTGAACAACTCGGTTTGTGGTGCAAACGAAGAGGATTATCACTATACCGGCTATAATGTCAAGCGTGATACGCCGGATGCACCGATTGCTGATTTTGCCAAGACCTATGAGGGTGCAACCTGTCCGTGCTGCGGTAAGAAGTCGATTCGCATCAGCCGCGGCATTGAGGTCGGCAACATCTTCCAGCTCGGCACCAAGTACACCAAGTCCATGGAGATGACCTATATCGGTCAGGATGGCAAGCCGCATTACCCAATTATGGGCTGCTATGGTATCGGCGTTGGTCGTCTGTGTGCATCGGTATGCGAGGAAAAGCATGATGACTACGGTCCGATCTGGCCGATGAGCATTGCTCCGTGGCAGGTACACATCTGTGCCATCAAGGCAACTGATCCGCAGGTACGAGAGATGGCAGATGCTCTGTATAATAATCTGCAGGCAGCTGGCGTAGAGGTACTGTATGATGACCGTAAGGTCAGCGCAGGCAATATGTTCTCGGATGCCGATCTGCTCGGCGTGCCGGTACGTGTGATTGTCAGCCCGAAGACCATCAAGCGCGGCTGTGTCGAGGTATCCAAGCGCGATAAGTCCCTGCGTGAGGATGTCGCTCCGGAAGAAGCACAGACATATGTAGAAAAGCTGGTTCAGTCCATGCTGAACGAGCTGAAGTAAAAAGCAAGCCAAGCAAAACGGCAGGCAGCGACCATCACTGCCTGTCGTTTTTTCTTTGTGGAAAGGAGAACGTCTATGATTTTTCGAGCGCTGAAAATGGCGGCTGGCTCTGGCACCTTTACGACCGACAGCGCGATGGAAGCGACCAATGATGCGACCAATGACGTCATTCAGAGCGTACAGTCGGTCACATCGATGATGCATCTGCCGTCATGGTTTGGGCGGCTGTTGTTTATTATCATCACCATTCTCGTCATGCTTTGGCTGGTGCGGATTGTCAATCATATGTTTCGACGCACCAAGGAAGCAATGCTGGCGACGGGGAATACCGATGTTACGCTGCTGTCCTTTGCGCGATATGTGATCATCGTTGGCATTTATTTTATCGGCGGTGTCGTTGTCGTGTCGAGTATTCCGGGAGCATCCGACTCGCTGACAGCGCTGTTGGCATCCGGCAGCATTGTCGCTGTGGTTGTCGGCTTTGCTGCGCAGGACACGCTGGGCAATGTCGCGGGCGGTGTGATGATTCTGTTTTTCAAGCCGTTTATCATCGGTGACTTTGTGCGATACGTCGATTCCAATGTCTCCGGCGTGATTGAAGAGATCACGCTGCGCCATACGGCGATTCGCACACCAGAAAACAAGCGCATTATCATTCCGAATGGCACGATTAACAGTGCGGTGATTGAGAACGCCAATTACGCCGACAAACGTATTTGTGAATTGTTTAACGTGGGTATCACCTATGAGAGTGATATGGAGAAAGCCATCGAGATTTTGCGCGATGAAGTCATGCGGCAGCCTCTGCATTTGGACATCAGAACACCGGAAGAAAAATCGACACAACCGGAAGTGAAAGTTGAAGTTGTTGAACTTGCAGATTCGGCGGTTATTCTGCGTGCGTGGCTGTGGGCGGCGGATCAAACGAACGCAACTGCACTGAAATTTGCACTAAATCGGTCGGTTAAAAACCGATTTGATGCAGAAAATATTGAATTTGCGTATCCTCACGTAACAATTACAAAGTGACAGAAAAGCCGTCATCCCTGCTGCATCACCTATGCAAGCAGGGATTTTTTTGTATGTTTCCATTTTTTATATCGCGAATTTGCGATTGATTGGCAGAAAAAGAGTTGGGTTAAAACGCACAAAAACACGAAGTGTCAATTGTGTGAATTAAATAACGAATAAAACCGGAAATGGTTAAAATGCACAAAACAAAGTATAAAAAATTGTATAGTTTGTTGAGAATTAAGATTGCGCGATTGCGAGAAAGTGTGTATGATATAGGCAAGCTAAAGGAAAGACATCCGGAAGCCAAAACAGACAAAAGTCTGAGGAGCAAATTGAAAGCTCCAAATAAACAGGCGTCATTTCTGAGGCGCACACACGATTACGAATGTTGGAGGTGAGTCAATCGTGAAACATTCATTCAATCAGATGGCCAATGCTTATGTCAAGGAGCTTCGCAAGAATAAGATTGACCAGGCCGTTATTCATATGTTTGGTAAGTAAGAGTAAGAAATCACATCGCATTATATAAGGAGGAACGGATCATGGGATTCTTTGGAGAACTGACAAGAGCAAGAATGATGGAGCTGTCCAGCGAGAAGATCGCATATGCAGCACGTGCTAAGAAGAACCACTAAGTCGAAAGACGTAAGATATACGGAATATATAGGGAGGAACGAATCATGGGATTCTTTGGAGAACTGACAAGAGCAAGAATGGTGGAGCTGTCTGGCGAGAAGATTGCATACGCAGCACGCGCTAAGAAGAACCACTAATCATACAGAACACATCCTGCTAAATACAAAACCAACTGAAACACATTATAGATAGAGGAGGAACGAATCATGGGATTCTTTGGAGAACTGACAAGAGCAAGAATGATAGAGCTGTCCGGCGAGAAGATCGCGTATGCAGCACGCGCTAAGAAGCGTCACTAAGCACTGACAAGTATTTATACAAAATAAATTGCAGCATCTCGATAATACCGACGTACGGGCGGCAGAGATGCTGCTTTTTTTCGTCAATTTTGGTAAAAACCATGACAGAAGATAGGGTTTGTGATATGATGAAAACACGTGAATACGAAGGAGGCGGTGTTCATTAACGGGATTCCATCAGAAACGTGGCGTGTGCGCCGCAGTGCAGATATTATTGCACTGACAACTCTTGCGGAGCTGGCGATCAATTGTCTGCTGTATCCGATCATGCCGCTGTTTCCGCAGGCAGCGGAAGGCTCGTTTCTCTATGAGATGGAGGATATGCTGACCTATTTGCTGATCTTTGCCATTCCGTTTGCTGTCGGCGCAAAATTGTCCGGCATGTCCTTTCGTGATTTGATGGGACGAGGAAAGCCGAATGCAGAAGTATATCTCATGACGTTAGGGCTGACGCTGGGCTGGTCGATTGTTGCCGGTTGGCTGGGCGTTGGTATAGAAAGCGTTCTCAATCAGTATGGGCTGACAGAATCATCGTCTGCCTATGTCTTGCCGAACAGCGGCGCGGCACTGTTCATACAATTTCTCGCCACGGCGATTGTGCCGCCGATTGTCGAAGAGCTGTGCTATCGCGGATTCTTTCTCAACACCGCTGTGCGGTCAATGGGAACGTGGGGCGCGATTGCGTTCACAGCTGTATGCTTTTGGTTGGCGCATGACAGCTTGGAGATTTTTCCGCTAGCGTGCGGATTTGGCGTGATTGGCGGATATATTCGCCGTCGATATGGTTCGCTGCTGCCATCTATGGCGGCGCATTTTGCTGTCAATAGTGTGTATCTTATCATCAATGCAAGTTATGCATACAATCATGCGATTGGTGCCATTGTCGCCGTACCGGTCAATCTGTTGGAGATTTTTTTGGGCGCTGCCGGTGTGGTTTTGTTTGTGCGGCGCAGAGAATGGAAACCGATTTGGGACGGCACGTTTGGCATTCGCAGTGTTTTGACACCGAGACGGATGACTCTGACAATTTTGACCAGTGTTCCGGTATGGATTGTTCTCGCACTGACGATTTATTTTATATCCGGCAATTTGGAGGTGCTGTAAATGCAGACAGAACAGGAAAAGTTTATGAAAGCAGCCCTCAAGCTGGCACAGAAATCGGCAGAAGAAGGCGAGGTTCCGGTTGGCTGTGTCATTGTGTGTGACGGAAAGATTGTCGGACGCGGCAGAAATCGGCGCGAGACAAAAAAGACTGCCCTCTCTCATGCAGAGATTGAGGCGATTGGCAAAGCGTGTAAAAAACTGGGCGGCTGGCGGCTGCATAAATGCGATTTGTATGTGACGCTGGAGCCGTGTCCCATGTGCGCCGGTGCGATTATCAATGCGCGTATTCGCACGGTGTATTACGGCGCAGATGACAGTAAGGCGGGTTCCTGCGGCAGTTTAATTAATTTGTTTGATGTCGCGTATAATCACAAGCCGGAGATTGTAAAAGGTCTGATGAAAGAGCAATGCTCTGGAATTTTGACGGATTTCTTTCGGAATTTGCGCAAAAAGCGCAAGGAACAGCGGAAATTGCAGCGGCTTTTGCAGCAGGAAAATACACAGGGATAAGAAAAGAGCTTTCCGCGAGGAAAGCTCTTTTTTTCTTGAAAAAATGTCAAAAATGAATCTATGTGAATGACTTTTTGAAGAGTTCAAGTATAATAAATATAAATGAAAAAGCCCAGCTGGATTGAGATTCCAACTAGTATTTATTGTAATAGGAGGTAAAATATGAATTGGAAAAAACGAGTGACGAGTTTGGTATTGGCTCTGAGCCTGTTGGTTGGCATGCTGCCAACGATGGCATTTGCGACAGAGACGCCAAGCAAGGAAAGAAGCAAAAACGTTGCCGGCATGCCGTTTACCGATGTTGAGGCAGGCAGCTGGTACAGTGACGCCGTACAGTATGTGTACGACAACAATCTGATGAAGGGTACTGCGGCGAATAAATTTGAGCCGTACACTGTTATGTCGCGTGCGATGGTTGTGCAGATTTTATATAACAAGTCTGGCAATCCGAATGTGACAGGCAGTTCGTCTGGATTTACCGATGTACACAAGGCAGATTGGTACTTTAATGCGGTAAAATGGGCGTATGAAAACGGCTATGCATCAGGCGTAGGCAACAATCGATTTGAACCGAATGCGAATGTAACCCGCGAACAATTCGCGCAGTTCATGTATAACTACACAGGAAAACCGGAGACTCAAACAGATGTTCTATCGCAGTTTCCGGATGGCAGTAGCGTTACATGGTCGAAAAATGCTATGACTTGGACAGTTTCTAACAAGATTATCAATGGCTCAAAAGAAAACGGTGTCAATTATCTGAGACCGCAGGACAGTGCGACACGCGCGCAAGCGGCAGTTATTTTAAAAAATTATTGCGCGATGGAGAAAAAACAGGCGCGGTTTGCGATTCTGGATTTGACGGTGCAAGGACAGAAGGCAACTGTGCAGGTTACAGCGTCCAGTGTGTGCACGCTGACCATTCAATTCTTAGATGAAAACACGGGCAACGAATTGAATACATCTGCTACGACATTTGTTCCTGCGGGAACAGAAATGGGTGAAGTGACGGCAGATATTACCGGCAATATGCTTCCGTCACATTACAAGGCTGTGATAACGCTGACCAATTCCAAGGGCGAGCGGCTGTGCAACGAGTTTACCAGTATGAAGTACACGACTGCACAGGAAAAATTCGATGCGGAAACCGTGGATGATTTTCCGGACAAGAACGTTATCAACTTTGATGAGGATAAGACCGATAATTTTGGCGTTCTGGCGGATGACGTAAAGATTCCGACTGTGTCGGATAATACCAATATCATCGAGGAAACTTCTGATGATACATACACGGTAAAGAATATTGATTCGTCTGTAAATGCACTTGGCAAGGGTGACGAAGTGCTGTTTTATGACGCAAACGGCGAGGAAGTGCTTGTCTCGATTGAAAATATCAAGGTTTCGGGAACAACGGCAACCATTACGCGTGATTATGACGCATCTTTATCTGACTTTTACGATGTACTCAAAGTAGATGAAGAACAGTACATAGAACAGTCTGATGTTGACATAAGCGATGCGGATGAAGGCGTCACGCTAGTGAAACAGGATACACAGCAAAAGAGTGCAGAATCCGGCAATGTCCGTGCGGATAATAAAAATGCAACTATTGTGCCGCGCAGTATAGAATTCAAAATGGAGTTCGAGACAGATCACGTTCGCGTAAATGGTAAGGTGTCAATAGAAACAAAACTAGAGTATGAAATTCAGTACGACAAAAAGCTCTTTGGAATGAACTATCTGTACCAAAAAGTTATTACGACGGTAGAAAATAAAGGCTACATGACTGCTGGAATAAAAGTTGGTAATGACAAGTTCACAGAAGGTCAGTTAGACAAAGCGGAAATTAAACTGGGCAGCATACCGTTTCCTCTTGGCGCAGGATTTTCCTGCTCTGGAGCTATCTATGTACCAGTTGAAGTTGGATTAGAGGGAAACGTTTCTGTAGAAATAACCAGCACGGTGAAATCAGGCGTTGTTTATTGCAGTGAAAGTGGAAGACAGGATATTGCAGAAAAGTCAATTACAATAGATGCGTTAAAGGCTGATGGAAAGTTTGAATTAAAGACCGGAATAAAGATTCAATTAAGCGTGGAATTTTTAAAAGATGTATTGAAAACATCATTTAATACACAGATAGGTCCTGATGTTAAAACAGAAGCTGAGTCATCATCTGTTGGAGTGACAAATGCTGATTCCATACATGCCTGCGGTGCTTGTCTAGACGGTAAGATTTACTTATTTGGAGAGGTAAAAGTAGATCTGACTTGGAAAATTACAGAAAAAATAAAGTGGACGATCTTTGATATAACATTAATGAAAATCGAAGGCGATCCGATTATGGAATTTTATGTTTCTTTGCGAAATGATGAAGATTCTCCATTCCAAGGAAAAACAACGATAGGTTGGGGCGAGTGCCCAAATAAAAAGTACAAAACCACATTCTGCGTCAAGGATACGAGCGGAAAGGAAGTAAAAACTACTTCCGTGACCGTTGCCAAGGACGGTATCTCTGTTGGCACGGCCAAGGACGGAGAAAATCTGTATCTCTATAATGGCGATTATACGGCTTCCAGCAAGGTTGACAACAAAAAGCTCGGCAAATCGTTTGCGGTCAAGGATGCGGCGTCTACGGTGACGCTCAATGCTAAGACCGACGGCGTAGATGTTTCATTCTCGGATGAAGATATTGCAGAAGCAATGAACGAGGCGGCAAACTTTGCGTGGAACTGGTATTGGGATAACAAGTATTATGATGAGAGCAAATCAATTCATGAGAACGGTATTACATTTTGTCCGATTACAAAGTCGGGTATCCAGTCGCAGGCAGATTTGAAAAAACTGACACAGCAGTATTTTACTGCAGATGTTGCCGATAAAATGATGGCCTATCGGGAATGGTTAGAAAAGAATGGTATATTGTATACCTCGGAAAATGAGGGATTAGGCGGAGAACTTGCTAATGAATATACAATACAAGTAAATAAGCAGTCCGACAAGCTGTATGATATTATGGTGAATGAGACTTGCTGTTATGATGGAGTTATATATTATACGGATACATATACTATGCAGTATAAGCGGGAAAATGGCAATTGGGTCTTTGATAAAATACTTGCATGGCCGAGCGATTTTCATGTCCAGATTGATGTTGTTAATGCGGACGAAGCAAAAGAAAACGATACAGATTCCTCTCTGGAAAGTTTTGTTACTTCTGAGCGCTAGATGATAGAAAGTGATATTTCTGTTTTCAGATTTTGGGAGGATGGAAACACACTGAGATTATTATTTGACAGAGGAATTTCTTATCAGTATGAATATGATAAGTCCCCCGGAATGTTCAACAGTGTCGATGCGGATGGAGAATTGTACACAGCAGAATAAGAAAACTATGCCGCATTAGCAAAATCGACTGGTCAGCGCTGTGGATGGTTGGGGACCAATATTTGAAGTAAGCTATCTGGGGGCAAAATAAGAGGGCTACCGCAGTACAATGCGATAGCCCTTTTCTTACATCTGCATCAATGCGCCGCAGACAATGGCGGCTGCTAAACAGATAACAGCCAAGACGGAAAACGTCAGCTGGCGGCGGAATTTTTGATCTGCCTTTTTCTCGGCCTTTTCTACATCGATGTCCAGTCCCTTGCCCAGCTGCATGGCGCGTCCGTCGCGCTTGGCGGTGGAATTTTCATCCAGCTTGTCGGACTCAGCGGCGAGTTTGTTCCAGTCATGGGTCAGACGGAAATACAAGCCAATCGCGCCAAAAATCAAAAAGCCGACTAAGAAAATAATCATCAGTGTTTTCATACGGATTCCTCCCAAAATAGTATGAGAAAATACAGAAAAGCGGATGGAGAAATTCCCCATCCGCTTTGGTGCTTGTTTGAAAGACTTATCCCAGCAGGACAAGAATCAGAGAGACGAGAACGAACACAACAGCAAAGATCTTGGTCAGATTTGCCAGAATCGCCTCAATGCCAGTTGCCTTGTTGGAGCCGAAAAAAGTCTCCTGCTGGCCGGACAGAGCACCGGACATGCCGCGGCTCGGAGCCTTCTGCAGCAGAATAGTAACGATAAGAAACAGGCAAGCAATAACCTGAATCACAGACAGGACAGTAACAACCATGAAAATTCAACCTCCGAAATGATTGTAAAAGCAACGGCACATGCGCGTGCCGCACCAGATATTTTTAGACAGTAAATTAATCATAGCACATGTCTGATGGATTTTCAAGAAAATTTCTCTTGAGAAGGAAAATTCATTGGTTTGCAACGCGTTGTGTGGTCATCTTGACGCGGTTTGCCAGCGCACTGCCGTGCCGGTTGGTGTAGCAGATGCCGGTATTGATGTCTACAATGCACAGGCGGTTGCTGCACCAGCCATATCCATCCTCTGGCTTTTTGCGTTTTTCTTCGTGCTTATATTTTTTCAGCTGTTTGAGCACGTCCTTGTCCGGTTCGCCGTCTGTCAGCACAACCATGCTCAGCATGGAATAGCTGTGGCTGCGTTCGCTCCAAGGAACATACCGTGCCGCCATATCCTCCAAAATATTACAGTAATAGGCGAGTTGTGCGGCGTCAAATGTGTCGCACACATCAAAGTAGCAAAATTCATAGGAAATGGCAGATTTTCCGTTGCGGAACAGCAGAGTGGACGTTTCTTCTATCTGCAAGACCGCGTATAACGGAAAGGTTCTGTCCTGATATTCTGCCTGTGGCACCAGATGAAAATGCGGCTGCATATCCTCTTGGAAGGCAGAGAGATAGGCTTGTGCGTTGAGGGATGTCGGCATAAAACCGCCTCCTTTTTTATTCTGCCGGATACAGACCGGCTTCTGTCATGCGGCGCAGCGCGTCCACAACGACAGGCTTGTCCTCTTTGTAGGTAACGCCATACCACTGTGCGGAGGTCTGCAAAACCTTTGCGGTAGCCTGACCGTTCTGAATCAGATGATCGACGGCAAACGGCAGATAATATTCACCCTTTGTCGGATTTTTCGGAAGCTCTTCGGTCATAAAGGTGCGCAGACCGGATTCCAGCTCATCGAGGAACGATGGGGTAAAGCCCCACATATTCATGGAAACCAGCGTGCCTTCTGCGATGTCTCCGGCTTCCGGATCAGAAATCACACCGTTTGCATCGCGGGAGATGGCAGTGCGCTCGACAATATCTGCCAGATAACCGTTTGCATCTGCTTCACAGATGCCGCGGGATACCGTGCCGTTTTCCGTCAGCGTATTTTCTACGCGATAGCCAACCATGCAGTACCGATACTTGTCGTCGTCCTGTGCGTCCTTCAGATAATCGTATAAGCACTGAAATGCCTCTGCGCCATAGAAGTCGTCTGCGTTGATGACAGCGAACGGTTCATTGACAACACCACGAACACAGTATACGGCGTGTCCTGTGCCAAGCGGCTTCGTGCGGCCTTCCGGCATCGTGCAGCCCTCCGGCAGTTTATCCGGAGACTGGAAAACGTAATCTACCTGCATGAGCTTTTCTGCTGCATTGCCGATGCGCTCACGGAAAGCATCGAGCAGATCCTCTTTTATAATAAATACGACGCGGCGGAAACCAGCCTTCCATGCATCGTAGATTGAATAGTGCATGATAATTTGTCCGTTTGGACCGACCGGATCAATCTGTTTCAGACCGCCGTAGCGCGAGCCCATGCCGGCTGCCATAACGACGAGTACCGGATTTGCCATGATAATATTCCTCCTTGAATTCCTGTTTTCTACAGGAAAGTATACTAGTATTATACGTTATTTTTTGTGCATTTACAATAGCAACACGATTGTCCGACTACACAGTGTCCGGAATAAATTCTAAAATTTATCTTAAATTCACGGCTAGAAGGTTGATTCTGCTGCTTGATGCGTGTATCATGATTTCATGAGCAAAACCTCGTCTGGGAGGATAGATAAGTGAGTCAAAATAGAAGATACAAATATTATGATGAATATGGGCAGCCGGTAGATCGATATGGCAGAGCTATCAATCCGAAAACCGGTCGAACCTATGAAGAAGAAGCAAAAGAAGATATAGATCCTTCGAGCAAACCATCTGGACAATATCGCAAGCGCTCTCGTTCTTCCAAGTGGGAAGAACGAGAGGTAGAATCGCGTCCGAAAAGACAGCAGAGACCGCAAAGATCGCAGCCGCCGCGCAGAAAAAAACGAAAAAAACGCGGTTCGATAGTAAAAAGAATTCTGCTTGTTCTGGTGTTGATACTCGCGCTGGTGATTGCGGATATTTGTCATCTGCTAACGCTGTATACATATGATGATACTAATGAGAGCAGTTTGGCAGCTAATACAGAAGATGGTATTATGACTATTGCGTTGTTTGGCGTAGATACGCGCGAGAACGATGCATCAAGCGGTACCCGCGCCGATGCAATTATGCTGATGAGTGTTGACCCGAAGCGAAAGTCCATCAAACTGACTTCCTTGATGCGTGACAGCTTGGTAGATGTGCCGGGACACGGACAGACAAAGCTGTGCCATGCGTATGGATATGGCGGTCCGCAGATGATGCTGCAGACCATCAATGAAGATTTTGACATGAACGTCAAAGAATATATGGTTGTAGATTTTGCGGAAATGGCATCTATCATTGATTCGGTCGGCGGTGTGACTGTGACCTTGACCGATGATGAAGTCAAGGAAACCAATAAATACATTGATGAGTATTGCTGGAAGACACTAAATATTCCGACACAGCGCATTGAAGGTTCCGGTGAACAAAAGCTCAACGGCATTCAGGCAATGACCTATGGTCGAATCCGAAAGGGAAATACGGGTGGAGACTGGAAACGAGCAGAGCGGCAGTCTGTTGTACTTAATCAGGTGTTCTCCAAGGCGACGAGCAACCCGATTGCCATGATGAAATTCCTCAATGGTCTGATGCCTAATGTGACTTCTTCTATGAGTAAGATGGATTTCGTATATATGGGACTCACAACTCTTGTACACGGTATGCCGAAGATGAGCCATATTCGTCTGCCGCTGGACGGCGAATGGCAGTATGGCACAACGAGCAGCGGCGCTTCCGTCATTCGGTTTAGCGACAGTGTGCTGGCTTCTCATCTGCATAGCTATATCTATGATGATATAGATCCAACGAAAAATAGCGATTGATGCAAAGCAAAAGAACGACAGGTGAAAACCTGCCGTTCTTTTTTGCTATAAAAATATTTATCCGACGGAATCTTCATCCGGTGTGAAGATAAAGTCGATCATGCCGGTTGTGCCGGAGGCATTTACCAGCGTCACATTGACACGCATACCGAGGTGGAAATTCTGACCGGTATGTTTGCCGAACAGCGTCATTTTGTCCGGATCGTATTCAAACCAATCGTTGTGCATCGTGTCCAGACGCACCATACCTTCTATCATGTTGTCGAGCTGCACGTACACACCAAAGCTGGTGATGCCGCTGATAAAGCCATCAAACGAATGGCCAACAAACTGAGACATGTAGTCTGCCATATACAGCTTTTCGATGTCACGTTCTGCCTCAGCGGCAGCCTGCTCACGCACGGTAGACTGGATGGCTGCATCTTCGCAGAATTCCGTCAGTTCGTGGGTGCTTTGCTCACCGGCGAGCATTCGCGTCAGCATCCGATGCACGACAAGATCAGGATAGCGACGAATTGGGGAAGTGAAATGCAGATAGAATTTGGCGGCCAGACCGTAATGACCCAGGCATTCCGGCGCATAACGTGCACGGGCGAGCGAGCGCAGAAGCAGCGTCGGCAGAGCCTGCTGCTCCGGATCGCCTGCCGTCTGGTCGAGCACGCGCTGTAATTGATGCGTGTCGGCAAGATCCTTGTCGCTCAAGCGATAGCCGAACAGGCGAGCCTGCTTGGCAAACATGCGCAGCTTTTCCGGATCCGGATCTTCATGCACGCGGTATACCGTCGGCATCCGATGCCGGTACAGTGCTTCTGCAACAGCTTCATTTGCAATCAGCATAAATTCTTCGATGAGGCGTTCGGAATCACCGCGTTCGCGCTTTTGTACGCCACATGCTTTACCATCGCGGTCGCAGAGAACAACAGCTTCGGGAATGTCCAGCTCCAGCGCACCGCGCCGCATGCGGACGTCATGCAGGGTCTTGGCAAGCGCGTTCATCTCCTTGAGCACCGGCACGAGATCCGGGTGGAGATTGCATTCCTGCCAGTCATCGGCAAGCATTTTGTTTACCTGATTGTAGGTCAGGCGGGCATAGGAACAGATGACAGAGTGGTGGAATTCAGCGGAATATCGGGTACCGTCCTTGCCCAACTCGATAAAAGCAGAGAAGGCAAGACGATTGACGCCTGGGTTCAGAGAACAGATGCCGTTGGACAGCGGCAGCGGCAGCATCGGCACAACCTGATCGGCATAATATACCGAGGTGCCGCGCTTATATGCCTCTTGATCCAGCGGAGAGCCGGGCTTGACATAATACGAAACATCGGCAATGTGTACACCCAGACGATAATGTCCGTTGGGAAGCGTTTCGAGAGATACCGCATCATCGAAGTCCTTGGCGGTATCGCCGTCGATGGTAAACAGCATTTTGCTGCGCAGATCCAAGCGGTCAGCCCAATCCTCTTCGCGGACAAACATCGGCAGAGCATTGGTTTCGTCTAGCACTTCCTGAGGGAACGGAATGGTAATATCGTGCTCATACAAAATGGCGTCGGCAGAGGATTTTACCGTCAAACCAGAGCCGAAAATCTTCATGACCGTACCCTGCGGGAGATATTTCTCGTTGCCGCGGAACAAAACCTTGAGTGCGACGCGGTCGCCGGGGTGAGCGTCCATCAGATGTTTTTTGCTGACAACGATTTCCGGCAGTTTGCCGCTGTCGTCATAAAAGACGGTCATTTTTCCGCGCATGACAATGCGGCCGGTGATTTCATCACGGGTCTCGTTGAGAATACGAAGGACTTCACCTTCCTGTCGCGTTTTCGGTGCAGGTGTTCCTTGTCTGCTGCGTCTGCGCAGAGGCTGCTCCTGTCGAATACGGATGAGGACGCGGTCACCGTGCCAAGCGTGTAAATCCTTGTGCGGCGGGATGAAGATGTCCGGGCCTTCGCCGTTTTCCGGTCTAACAAACGCATAGCCTCGTCCGGTGGCGCAAAATGTACCGGCGGCACAGCCAAATGCTTCCGGTTTGCCGTAACGATTGCTGCGGGCGCGCATCAAATAGCCCTCGTCCACAAGTTGGGCGAGCACACGGACAATTTCTGCATGCTTGGCATGTGTGCCGTTTTTATTCAGTGCACGGATGATCTCATCCGGCGTGCACACGGTTTGCGTAGACTGAAGAATCAGATCGCGCAAAACAGATGTTTTCGTTTTTGCTTTCATAGAATAGCCTCCTTTGCTGAGAAGCATTTCAGTACTATTATTATACCAGATTTCCCACGGAGAGCATACTGCCTATTGTGAAAAAATACGAAATATCTGTTTTGGGCAAAAAAACAACGGCTCCGTCAATACGAAGCCGTAACTCTTACGTAATATATTCTGTTTATATAAAAATCATCTTGTGATTCATATGGAACACAGGATCACAGCAGAATAACAAAAGTCAATCTGATCGAAAAAATCATTTCAAATGGATGAAATTGATTTTGATACCTTTCCGCAATTCGCACATTTCCATTGCTTTTCTCGCTCTACATCTGGAAAAATATTTCGTGTCAGATTACTGATGTATCCTCCTACAAAGCTAAAAGTGAATCATGTAAAAATATAGATTCGCGGTTCATTTGCATTTGCGACACAAGGGTCAAAAGAATTTCGGAACTGCGGTCCGTGCGTTAACCCGGTTTGCCTTTTGAACAAGTGAAAGGAATCAAGAGAAAATCCAGAAGGGGAATATCCTGCTTTTGCGATTGCAACACAGACACCCAACAGGATAAAGGGATACATAATCCAGAATCAGATCTGTCAAAACGAAAATTGCTCTCATGCGATAATCTGAAGATTTTACGATGAAACAGAAACGACAAGGAATAAATTGATATTTTTGATGCTTCTGATATTTTTCAACGCTCACATGGGATTTCCGTTAGGATAGAAACGTAAGCTCTGTGTGGGATTGCTGTTTTCGGAAGGCAATACGCCGGAGGCTGGGAGAACGAGCACTCAACCAGTCTGCTGCGAGTCCTGCTGCTCCAAAAACTGTTCATCTACTGCCATTGGACTCACCTCTTTCTCATGGCGTTTTTGTCAGTCGGCTGGAAAGGAAGATGTTTTTTCAGCAGTTTTGCTTACCGAACATCGTTGCCGTAAACGAGAATGCGTGTAACTAACCCATTGGATTCACTACTTTCTAAGGAATAGGAAATCGTTTGCTTGCAATCGGAGTAGACATTCCGATTGGATTGGAACAGTTTGTTATCTGCCCATCGGAGACACCACTTTCTAAAAATTCTGTTGTTTTCTTCATCCGAAAATCATCGGTATTTTGGAACAAATGATTCATTTGCCCATGGGAAACACCACTTTCTAAAAAGTATATGCAGCAACTGAAAATAAAATGGATACATAAAAACTGTCAGCTGCTAGGAACAAATACTTACCTGCCCATTGGAAACACCACTTTCTCGTGAATGGAAGAGTACGTGACCGATGATTCGGTCTGTTTCGGCTGTGCGTCAACTACTGGCATCGGCATCACCGCTTTCCATTTGATTTGAAAGACCAGCCATCAGGATGTCTGATATGTCTCGGCTGTTCTTTATTGTGGTTATATAATAGCACGAGGATGAAGATTTGTCAACACATTTTGCAACTTTTTTTAGTATAAATAGATGAAATCTTGAAAAAGAAAAGAATTTTTGAATTTTTTCAAATAGTATTGATTTTTTGTAACAACTGTGCTATACTATAAGCACTGAGGACATAAAAATATGTATACGAATTGCAATTGTTTGAAAAAATATAACGAATTGTATAAAAATTAACTTAACGGGCAGAATTGGCTGTGCGGCGGAGCGAAAATGGCTTGGCATCGGCATGGCCTGTTTTTGTGTCCACAGACATGCATCGGGTGAAATATCGGCAAGTTGTGGAAAACAACTCGCGGAATTTTCATAAATTTGTTTCCTTTTCTTCTCGCATATGCGCTGCATTTGACGTATAATAAAACAGAATACAATCATGGGCGTATGCCCGATGACTTTAAGATACAGAGGTTCTTGATTTTATGAATAAACTGAACGTGATTGTGGTGTTTGGCGGTGTGTCCTCTGAGCATCCAATTTCCTGTATTTCGGCAGCATCGATTCTGCGAAATATAGACAAGGAAAAATATACGATTTATCCGGTCGGCATCACCCGTGACGGTGCTTGGCGTCTGATCGAGTCTGAGAACTTTGACAGCATTGAGCATGATACGTGGGAACAAAACGACAAGTCGACTCCGGCGGTGCTGTCTCCGGACAGACATACTCATGGTTTGCTTGTTATGCGGGAAACAGGCACGGAAGTCATCCACGCAGACTGCGTATTTCCGGTGATGCACGGCATTGGCGGCGAAGACGGAACCATTCAGGGTCTGTTGGAGCTGGCACATATTCCATATGTCGGACCGGGTGTTGCAGCATCCGCTTGCTCCATGGATAAGAGCCTGACAAAGGTTATTGTAGAACAGGAAGGCGTGCGTCAGGCTGCATTCTATCTGGCGCGCAAGCACGCATTTGAAAAGGATGCCGATGCTGAGTGCGCACAAGCAGAGCAGAAGCTGGGCTCGTATCCGGTATTTGTCAAGCCGTGCAGCGAAGGATCTTCCGTTGGTGTATCTAAGGCGACAGACCGTGCATCGCTCAAGGCTGGTCTGACAGAGGCATTCAAGTATGATGCCAAGGTTCTGGTCGAAGAGTTTATCGACGGCCATGAAATTGAGGTTGCCGTGCTCGGAAATGACGAGCCGACCGCGTCATTCGCCGGTGAGATTGCACCGAGTCAGGAATTTTATACCTTTGAGGCAAAATATGTAGACGGCACATCTGGTCTGTATATTCCGGCGCATATCAGTGAAAAGGCAATGCAGACGGTTCGTGAGGATGCCGTTCGCGTCTATCGTGCGCTGGGCTGCAAGGGACTGTCGCGCGTAGATTTCTTCTGCACATATGCAGATGACGAAATCGTATTCAATGAGATCAATACCATTCCGGGCTTCACGAGCATCAGTATGTATCCGAAACTGCAGGAGCATATGGGTCTTGCGTATACAGATCTCATTGATCGACTGATTTCTTTTGCAATGGAGCGGTATGATGGATAATAGAGCGATCGGTGTGTTTGATTCCGGTTTGGGTGGTCTGACAGCTGTTCGCCAGCTGCATCGCGTCATGCCCAACGAAGACATAATTTATTTTGGTGATACCGGTCGTGTGCCGTATGGCTCGCGCGGACGCCAGACCATTATCAATTATACCCGTCAGGACACAGCGTTTTTGATGCGGCATGATATTAAGGCAATTGTCGTTGCCTGCGGCACGGTCAGCTCCGTGGCGCTGGATGTCGTCAAGGGAGAAAACACCCTTCCAATGATCGGTGTCGTCAAACCGGCATGTCATGCGGCACTCAAGTATACCCAAAATGACCGCGTGGGCATCATTGGCACGCGCGGCACCATTCAGAGCGGTTCGTATGAAGCGCGCCTGCACACACAGCGTCCGGGCATTGAGACAATTGCTCGAGCTTGTCCGCTGTTCGTTCCGCTGGTAGAAAACGGACGGTTTTCTCCGGACGATAAAGTAGTGCAGATTATTGTAGAAGAATATCTTGCAGACATTAAAGACTTTGGCGTGGACACGCTGATTCTTGGTTGCACCCATTTCCCGCTGCTGCGTGAAGCCATCCATCAATTCATGGGGGACAAGGTGACACTCATTGATGTCGGCGCAGAAGCGGCAGATTATGTCAAGACGTTTATCGACCGCGCGGAGGAGCGCACCGGAAATACAGAGTATTATGTTTCGGATGATATTGACAGCTTTGACGAGCACGCAGAGATGTTCCTGGGAGAACCGGCAGGTGTGCACGCGCAGCTCGTTGATATCACGGCATATGGAAAGTGAGGCGGACGGCGTGGAAACCAAATCGAATACATCCTTGAAAAAAGACGTCATCATTACCATTGCGAGCAAGCAGAATTTTGAGGGCTGCGAGCCGGATAACATCAACCTGATTACGGCGGGACGCTTATACCGCCGCAACGGCAAATACTTTATCTCCTATGAGGAGAGTGAGCTGACCGGCATGGAAGGCACACGCACGACGCTCAAGCTGGAGGACAGACAGGTGACAATGACCCGCACGGGCACGCATCCGGCACAGATGCTGTTTGCGGAACACAAGCGGCATGTTGGTCTGTATCAGACAGAGGTGGGCTCGCTGGCTGTTTCAACCCATACCTCACAGCTTATTAACAATATCGGTGAGAACGGCGGCAGCTTGTCCATCGACTACACCGTGGAGATTGATTCCAATCTTGCCGGCACACACCGCTTTGAAATGGCAGTGACACCGACCGGCAATATGCAGTAAAAAACGAGTGACGGGCGGAAATTTTGCGTTTTCGCCCGTTTCGGGCGCTTTTTAGGCGCCTTTGATAGGATAGAAACCAAACAAGAAAGGCACGATGATATGAATTTAATCGAACAGGCAAAGAAGCAGGCGGCAGAGGCTGTCCTGAACGCATATCACGCAGCGGTGCAGGCTGGCGAGCTTCCGGAAGCAGAGGTTCCGGCTGTTGCTGTTGAGATTCCGAAGGACACCAAGAACGGTGACTATGCATCCTCTTTTGCTATGCAGTGCGCGCGTCCGCTGCACATGGCACCGCGAAAGATTGCCGAGAGCATTACGGCACATGTTTCGCTGGACAATACGTATTTTGAAGAGATCTCCATCGCAGGTCCGGGCTTTTTGAACTTCCGTCTCGGTAAGAAGTGGTATGCAGATGCCATCGCGCTGGTTGCACAGATGGGCAAGGATTACGGCAAGACCAAGGCTGAGCATCCAGAAAAGATTATGGTAGAATTTGTTTCTGCCAACCCGACCGGCCCGATGCACATGGGCAATGCCCGCGGCGGCGTGCTAGGCGACTGTCTGGCAGAGGTTCTGAGCTGGGCTGGCCACGATGTCACCCGTGAGTTCTATATCAATGACGCGGGTAATCAGGTAGACAAGTTCGCACACTCCGTGGAAGGACGCTATATCCAGCAGCTCAAGGGCGAAGATGCCATCGAGTTTGATCCGAGCTGGTATCAGGGCGCAGACATCAAGGAGCTGGCTGCTGATCTGATTCAGATGCATGGCGATAAGCTGCTTGATATGTCCGGCGAGGAACGCCGCAAGGTCATCGTGGAGTACGGTCTGCCGACCAATATTGCGCGGATGCAGCGCGATCTGGAACGGTATAAGATTCATTATGACGTATGGTTCCGAGAGAGCGGTCTGCATTCTTCCGGCTATGTCGAAGAGACGGTCAAGATGCTGGCAGATAAGGGTGCGACCTACGAAAAGGAAGGCGCCCTGTGGCTGCGTTCTACTGATTTTGGCTGTGAAAAGGATGATGTCCTGCGCCGCGCAAACGGCTTCTATACCTACTTTGCCGCAGACATTGCATATCATAGAAATAAGTTTGAGAAGCGCGGCTTTGACCGTGTCATTAACATCTGGGGCGCAGACCATCACGGTCATGTGCATCGCCTCCAGAGCGCGCTGGATGCGCTGGGTCTGGACGGCAGCCATCGTCTGGAAATCGTGCTCATGCAGCTGGTTCGCATGATGCAGGGCGGCGAAGTTGTTCGTATGTCCAAGCGTACCGGCAAGAGCCTGACGCTGAGCGATCTGCTGGATGAGATTCCGGTAGATGCAGCGCGTTACTTCTTCAACTCTCGTGCCGCAGAAACCCAGATGGAATTTGATCTGGATCTGGCTGTCAAGCAGGACAGCGACAATCCGCTGTATTACTGCCAGTATGCGCATGCGCGTATTTGCAGTCTTCTGCGCAAGATGGAAGAAGAGGGCGTGATGGTACCGGAACAGGCAGATCTGACGGTTCTGAGTGAAGCGGAAGAGCTGGCGCTGGTGAAGCAGATCAGCCTGCTGCCGGAGGAAATTATCGGTGCAGCTGCTGACCGCGATCCGTCCCGTCTGAACAAGTACGCCGTTGCGTTGTGTGCACAGTTCCATCGCTTCTATAATGCTTGCCGCATCAAGGAAGCAGAGGACGAAGTACGCGATGCTCGTCTGGTTCTGTGCCGCGCTGCACGCCAGACTATCTATAATGTACTGACAATGATCGGTGTAGAAGCACCGGAACATATGTAAATCGCCTGATAGAGGCAGAAGGAGAGAACATGGAACCCGTTCCTTTATGTAGTGGGGAAGTTATTGTAACAGTAGAACACCCAGCGCAGATGATGTCCGTGGACTGGAATACCTGTCGTGCCAGTGCGATTGTCATGCCGGATGCCATGAGCATTCCGGCAGTCAAGAGCCACGCGGGCGGCAGACCGGTCGGTATGCTTGTCAACGCAGACAGCTGGAATCCGGAAGAAGACATTGGTGCGGAATGGCCGTCAGAGCGGCTGATTGGACGATTCAAAAACATCGTCAGTCGGGCAACGCATGAAGAAGCAGATTTTATCTATCTGCGGATGCGGCAGAACCTGCACGTTTTGCGTGCTGCTGTGCTGGCTGTGACAGATCAGTGCGGTCTGGGCATTCTGGTAGAGATTCCTGTCGATGAGGACAGACGCACGGTGGATAATTCATCAGCGCTGGCTGTAATGGGAATTTTGCAGCGCATCGGTGTTGCCGGCATCATTCTTGCCGGGAAACCGACAGATGTCGATGATGCCATTGAAGAACTGGCACCCTATGCGAATGTTGCACTCGGTGTCTCTGTTGAGCCGCATGAACTGGATCAGATGCAGCATCTCGAAAGTGTGGAATTTTATCATACGAGCGAGGAGGATAACATTGAGCGCATTTTGCGCCGTGTGCCGGTCTGCGATGGAGCCAATGAGCCGGAGGCAGATGAGGATTATATTCTCGCGCCGGTAGGCGAGCATGTACATTTTGTCGATGCGACGATTGATATCTCCGAACCGATTGATTTGGAGGATCATTTTGGTGAGAAGCTGCTTGAGCTGGAAGATCAATGGTCTGGCGCACTCAAGCTGGAGATCAGCACGCCGTATGATGTGCAGTTGCTTGCAGAGAACCAAGTGATGCTCAATCGACCGGTCTGTCTTGAAGCAGAGGATCCGAAGCTGTTGGAAGAGGCACTGCGCGTGTTTGACGGCATTGCGCTGTATGATGGAACGTGGGAGCTGGACGAAGATACATTGGATTATTTTCGCCGGCACTATGGCATGGTATCTTTGTAAGATATGTGAAAGTGCAGATGGGGGCTTTCCCTGTCTGCGCTTTTTAGAAATCAGGAGGAGAATGCATGAATAACTGGACAGAAGTGACCATTTGGACATCTACCGTCGGCATTGACGCAGTGACCGGTATGCTGATGGATTTGGGTATTGATGGCTTTGTCATTGAAGACGCACAGGATTTCGAGGATTTTCTGCACGATACCGAGATATACTGGGACTATGTGGACGAAAAGCTGTCGCAGGAAAAGAAGGATGCAGAGACCAATGTGAAGATCTACGTGGAGGACAGCCCGGCGGGCGCAGAAATGCTCGCACAGGTCAATGCTGGCTTGGCAGAGCTGCGTGCCCGCGACACGGAAAAGGCATTTGGCCGCTGTGTGGCTGAACTGGCGTCTATCCGTCAGGAGGATTGGGAGAACAATTGGAAGCAGTATTTTAAACCGTTCCGTGTCGGTGAAACCTTTCTCATCAAGCCGTCTTGGGAGGAATGCGAACCGGAGGAAGGACGCAGAATTCTGGAAATTGACCCGTCTTCCAGCTTTGGCACCGGCACGCATAACACGACACAGCTGTGTATTTGCGAGCTGGAACGCCTGGTAAAACCGGGAGACCGGCTGCTCGATATGGGCTGCGGCAGCGGTATTTTGTCTGTGGCGGCACATATGCTTGGAGCAGAAGATGTGACTGCAGTAGATATTGATCCTAACGCGGTACGCATTGCGGCAGAAAATGCAGAGAAGAACGGCTTTGCGCTGCATACCGGCATTGGCGATGTCATTGGCGATGCAGAATTGTCTGAGTGCATCGGCGCGGGCTATGATATTATCGTTGCCAATATCGTGGCGGATGTCATCATGGGGATGCAGAATATCCTGAAGAGCAAGCTCAAGAAAGATGGCACCCTGATTGTATCCGGTATCATCGCGCCGCGTGCGGATGAAGTACAGGAGTCGTTGCTTAGCGCAGGCTTTATGCTGGATCGCCGCGATCAGTCCGGAGATTGGGTAGCCATGACGCTGCATCAGGCGTAAGAATAAAAATGATAACGGAGGGCAGAGATTATGCGGAGAAAACTCGTCAAATGGGGAGCAGTCGTATGCATTGTCGCTGCCTTTCTGGCTTTTTTGCGCTGGAAGCTGCCGGCAAAACAGGATGTCTCGCTGGCGGAAACCAGTCTGCAAGCGGCGGATGACCTCGCAGCATCGTATCAGGCAGGACAGAACAGTTTGATGTTTCACAGTAAAGAAATATCTGAACTGGAGGTCTATCATTTGCTGCAGGCGGGAGAACCGTATCTGTCCAATCTGGAGACGGAAACTTATCAGAGCGGCGCGATCAGATTGACATGGAATATCCCGCAGAAGCAGGAGCAGGATGACGGCTTGGATGCGGCAAGAAAGCTGGGGGCAAAGGCTGTCGAGGGACAGATGACCATTACTGGCAAATTGCAGGCGATTCATGATGTCTTAATTCGTACCTGCGTATACACAGAAAATGGCGAACTGCGCACGCAGATGGCAGCAGGAGCAGTGCAGGATAAACAGGCGGTGTGCGCGGGCTACGCGCGGGCGTTTGAGGCCATGTGCGATGGTGCGGGGCTGGATGTCTATTATATAGAGGATGATGATATGACACACGCGTGGAATGCAGTACGGCTGTATGGGGAAACCTATTTTATCGATTGCACCTATGACGATCCGGTGCCGGATGGCGGACAGAAGGTCGGTCAGAATTACTTTATGCTGACCGCGCAGGAATTGAAACAGTCGCACCAGTGGAACGAAGCGCTGTACAAGAGCTATCTGGACAGCAAGTACCCGGAAAATTTTGCGTATATCCAGCGGATGCAGGATTTGCAGTTGGCAGATACCGACCTGCGAACCCATGATTGTGATAAAAATGCTTCGCGTGAAGAGATTGAGCAGTTAAATGATTTGTTGGGAACCGAAGTCGCAAGCGGCGAGAAAAAAATTTCTCGCGGGGAGCTGTATAAAAAAGGCTATCAGTCACTCAGCGAGGAAGTGGACGGAGAAAAACGAATCGAATGGCTGATTGATAATTACACAGTTCCACTGCTTGTGGCGCGCCAAATGGGCTTTTAATGCGAAAAATAACAACTTTTTTGGAATTAAAAAATGATACAACAAAAAACATAAAAAACTTCAAAAAAAGTGTTGACATTTGGCGCTACAGGCTATATAATAAACATCGTCATCTGGCGAGGGCAACGACGAAAGAGAAACAACGAGCCAGGGTAATAAATAGTATGGCGGTATAGCTTAGTTGGCTAGAGCGTCCGGTTCATACCCGGAAGGTCATTGGTTCAAGTCCAATTACCGCTACCACTATGGCCCGTTGGTCAAGCGGTTAAGACACCGCCCTTTCACGGCGGTAACACGAGTTCGATTCTCGTACGGGTCACCAATGGAAGTTTAGCTCAGCTGGGAGAGCATCTGCCTTACAAGCAGAGGGTCACAGGTTCGAGCCCTGTAACTTCCACCAGATGAAAAAGCACTCCAGATGGAGTGCTTTTTTGTTTTTCTGAGAAAAACAAAAAAGGAGGACGGCATGAAGGAAGATTCGACAAGAAAACGGCGGTTTACGATAGCGGCAGTGTTGGTTCTTGCCCTATTTGCGCTGGGGCGGTTTTTACAGCACCCGCCGTCTGCGATGGATGTTTTGTCTGGTGCAACCAAAAAGACACAATCTGCAGAGCTTGCAGATACCTATGCGCTGGGCATGTCACAGGATATGGAACGCAGTGAGCAACAGACCATAGCTGTTCTTGCTGTCGGTCAAGAGGCGCAGGACAGCTTGCCGGACAAGGTGCTGCTCACGGTGTCTGAGGAGGATGAGGCGGCGCAGAAATACGCGCGCAAATTGGCGCGGGAACTGGAAGAGAATGGTGCGGATTGCCGCGTGCAGACACAGTCGGATGCGATGCTGCGCGCGTTTGCCAAAGAAGGAAAATTACAGCTGTTTTTGATTGCACGCGATCAAATCGGACGCAATCAGACACAAGCGTATACCATACAGGAATTGACACGGGAAGAAATGGAGGCGGTTCGATGAGAAAGCTCAATACAATTCTATCGGTTTTGCTGATTGTCATCTTCCTGCTGCATGGTGTGCTGGGCAGTTTTATGCTGCTGGGTGTCAGCAGTGTTTCGGGCAGGGTTCTTGCATATATTGGCATGATTCTATTGATTCTGCATTTATGCATCGGCGTTCGCCTGACCATACAGATCTTCCAGACCAAAAACGGTTGGGCGTATAAAAAACAAAACGCACTGTTTTGGACACGCAGAGCCAGTGGACTGGCAATTTTGATTCTTGCGTTTTTTCACATGGGAGTTTTCGGCAGTGTCGAAGACGGATTGTATATCCTGACGCCGTTTACAACGGTCAAGCTGCTGACACAACTGCTGCTTGTTGCAGCACTGTTTGTCCATCTCTTTGTCAATGTACGCCCGTTGCTGGTTTCTCTGGGTGTCATCACATATAAAGAGCGGCTCGGGGATTTGTTTTTGATCTTATCTATTCTGCTGTTGTTTACGGCGGGATCTATTGTATTGTATTATATTAGGTGGCAGATATGAAAAAGACACTGTTGATTGTTGGCGCAGGGCTTGCCGGACTGTCTGCAGCGTGGACGGCGGCAGAACAGGGACAGCAGGCAATTTTGGTATCTGCGCAGCCGTCAGAGCGAGCCCAGTCGGTCATGGCAGAGGGCGGCATCAATGCGGCACTGGATACCAAAGGCGAAGACGATACGCCGGAACAGCACGAAGCGGATACGCTGCGTGCTGCCTGCGGACTGGCGGATCCACAAGCGGTACATGGGCTGACGCAAGCCGCACCGGCGCTGGTTCACTGGTTGGATCGAATTGGCGTGCAGTTTAATCGCACGGAAAGCGAAGAGATAGACGTTCGCGCATTTGGCGGACAAAAAAAGAAGCGCACGGCATTTGCACAAAGCGATACCGGCAAACAGCTCGTCACAGCGATGGTTGATGCGGTGCGCCGATGGGAGTGCAAACAACGCATCGTGCGATTGGATCATCACACGTTTGAGACCCTGTTATTGGATGGAAATGCCTGCGGCGGATGCGTGGTGCACGATGATTACACGGGAGAGAAGATGCCGATTCAGGCGGACGCCGTCATTATGGCGTGCGGTGGAATGCACGGATTGTTTGGCGATACGACGGGCTCTCTTGCCAATACCGGCGAGGCGGTCGCGGAGCTGTTTCGATTGGGCTTGCCGCTTGCCAATGCCGAGATGATACAGTATCATCCGACAACGGCAAAATGCGGCGGCAGACGATTGCTCATCAGTGAAGCGGCGCGCGGCGAAGGCGGCAGATTGTGTGCGCTGCGCGATGGCAAGCCGTGGTATTTCATGGAAGAACGGTATCCGGAGATGGGTAATTTGATGCCGCGCGACATCACGGCGCGGGAAATTTGGCGCGTGCGTCAGCAAATGCCGGTTTATTTGGATATGACGGAGCTTGACAGCACTGTTTTTGAACAAAAACTATCTGGGCTGCGCGATGATTGTTTGACATACTTGGGATTAGACCCAAAAGAACAGCCGATTCCGGTTGAGCCGGGCATTCACTATTTTATGGGTGGACTGCAAGTAGATGTACAGCACCGCACAAGGATGCGCAGTGTCTATGCGGCGGGAGAATGCTGTGCGCAGTACCATGGAGCCAATCGCTTGGGCGGAAATTCGCTGCTCGGTGCGATATATGGCGGCAAAATTGCAGTGCAGACGGCGATAGCAGAGGCGGATGGCAGCAATTGTTCTTGTTCTGTGCATCCGGCAGGAGAAAAAACGTCGGTGCAGGAACAGCAAATCCTGCACAAGACGCTGACGCAGGCACTTGGTGTTGTGCGCACAGAGGAGATCATGAAACAAGCGCTGCAAACAGTGCAATCTCTGTCCGGCAATTTGGCTCTGTTGGGACAGGCAGTCTTGTTAAGTGCGCTGGAACGGAAGGAAAGCCGCGGCGCACAGTTCCGAGCCGACTATCCGGAAACCCAAGAGAAATATGGCACCACTGCTATCACGCAGTATGCGCAGGGGGAGATTACAGTTACATGGGGTGAGTTGACATGAGCTATGAAATCCGAATCAAACGGCAGCGCAGTGCGCAGGACACGCCGTATTGGCAGACCTTTGTGTGTGAAAATGAGGGAAATGCTTCGGTTGCTGATATCCTGCGTGAACTCAATGCTCGGACACCGCTATGCGATGCAGACGGAGCACCGGCACAGCCGATTGGCTGGGAATGCAGCTGCTTGGTGAGAAAATGTGGAGCTTGTGCCATGCGCATTAACGGTGTGCCGCGGTTGGCGTGTTCGGTCTTTCTGCGTGACGTCAAAGACGTGGCAATCGTACTGGAACCGCTGAGCAAATTTCCGCTTGTGCGTGATTTGATTGTGGATCGGCGCGTTTTGTTTGACCGGCTCAAAGAGATGCAGGTGTGGCTAGAGAGAGAGGCGGAGAAGCGTTCTCACACCCATGCCGCACGGTATCAGTCGGCGCGATGCCTGCAATGCGGCTGCTGCTTGGAAATTTGCCCGAATTTTTGCGCAGAGCAGTCGTTTGGCGGTGCTGCTGCGGCTGTTCAGGCATTTCGCGTGCTGGATCAGGAAACCGATGCGGCACATAAGCAGAGACTCGCAGAACAGTATCGCAGGATATATTATGAGGGATGCGGCAAATCGCTGGCGTGTCAGGACATTTGTCCGGCGGGCATTCCGGTAGAAGAACTAATGGTGCGCTCTAATGCGGCGGCAATCTGGAAACGATGAAGAAAAACGACAGTCTGCGGACTGTCGTTTTTTTGTACTGGAAAAGCAAACGGCATCCGTAGCTTCGACAGACTTTTTATTTTCGCTTCGATATACTGAGGATATGAAACAGGAGGCGCGAATACATATGCTCGAAAAACAGAAACAGCGAAAACAATCAGAAAGTATGCAGACTCGAAAACGCGGCGTATCTGCGCTGTACGTTATCGGGGCGGCCTTGCTGTCCTGTGCACATATTGCGGGAGTCGGCGCGCCGTTTGGCGTGGCGTTTGCTGCGGCGGCGTGCCGAACCGGCTACGGCTTCGGCGCAGTGCTTGGTACGTTTGTCGGCTATCTGCTGTCCATGCATGGGGCGGAAGGTGTGCCGTATGCAGGGGCGGCACTGATGACGTTGGCTGCTGCGACAATTTTTTCCGGTATCCATATTACATCGGCACGATGGTTCTTTCCTGTTATGTCTTCGACTTCCGTCGCGGCAACAGGAGCGGTCTTTGTTTTTGCAGACGGAATCGTGTGGGAAACTGTGCCGCTGTTTGTGTGCCGCATTGTACTGGCGGGCGGTGTTGCGTATTTTTATGAAGCGGCTTTGGATACGATGCGCGGACGGCCGCAGGTCGTTCGCTTTGGCGGAATGCTGGTTTTAACGGCAACACTTCTCATGGCGGCGTATCCGTTTTCGGTAGCAGATCTTGTTTGTCCGGCACGAATTGCTGCGCTGTTTGCTGTGATGGCGCTGAGCTATATGGGTGGCTTTTCTTATGGTGCTGCCTGCGGTGTAGGAATTGGTATTGCTATGGATGCGGCGGGCGGTATCGGATTGTATTATGCGGGCGTATATGCTGTTTCCGGCATGGCAGCGGGATTTTTTTCCCGTGGCGGGCGTGTGGTATTTGCTGCGGCGTTTGTGCTGACACATGCGGCAGTGCATCTGTTAGGCGGAGAAACGGCATACTTGGCTGGTGTTTATGAATGCTTTGTCGCCTCGGTTTGTTTTGTACTTTTGCCGGAAAATCTGTGGGAGGAGTGGAAGGATCGTCTTCTGCCGATGGATCCCAAGCCGACTGATTATGCCGCGCGCATCAGCCGCGTGGCAAATCACTATGCATCTGTGACTTCAGATGCTTTTTCGGAGATGTACCAGGCATTGGCGAACAACGGAAAAGCACATAAAGAAGAAAGTGATCTCGGCGCTGTGTTTGACCGCACGGCTGACCGCGTATGCCGTCGATGCTCGGCACGGGAGAATTGCTGGCAACGGGACAAACTGGCAACACTGCGCACGCTGGATTCTATTTCAGGGCCGCTTTTGCGCAGCGGACACATTACTGCCAGTGATTTTCCGGGGCATTTTGCGGCACAGTGCCTGCGGTTTTCCGACTTTGTTCTTGCATTGAATGAGGGGATGGATGCGTTGTTTCAGCGCAGACAAACGCAAAAGAAAAGTGATGCAGGGAGAAAATTAATCGCACAGCAATACGCTGGCGTGACTGGTATTCTGAAGCAGGTGGGAGAGAGCATGAGCAGCGGCACGGAGATTCTTCCGGCACAGGAAAAAGAATTGCGTACGTATGCGGAGGCATTTGGACGCGTACGGACGGCAGCAGCTTGGAAAGATCGCCGCGGGCGGCTGCATCTGGAACTGACGGGTGAATGCATCCAGCGCATTCTGCGCAATCAAGAGGGATTTTCCTCTGGTTTGGGGGCACTCATGAACGTATCCTTAACAAAACCGGAGACACAGTATGAAGCGGGTGGGATACGTCTGGTGTTTCGGGAACAGGAACCGTATTATATCACGGTCGGCATCGGCACGCGCACACGTGAAGGACAGCAGATCTCCGGTGATTGCATTCGCTATTTTACGACAGAAGAAGGGATGGCGTGTGTCATCTTGTCTGATGGTATGGGATCCGGTGAAGAAGCGCGGGAAGAATCCGAAAGTACCGTTCGCATGGCGGAACGATTTTTGCGCGCTGGTATTTCTGCGGCAGACTGTGTCCGTACTATTGGACCGGCACTCAAATTGCGCACACAGGGGAAGAAATTCGTAACATTGGATGTAGGTACCGTTGATTTATTTACCGGAGAGACGATCTCTGTCAAATGCGGTGCGGCACCGAGTTTTGTGCGTGCGGTAGATGGCGACGGCAGTGTGCGCGTGCGGCGCATTTTATCCAGCACGCTTCCGGCGGGGTTGGAAGAAGCTGGCGATATGGATGTCACACAGTTCCGCATGGGAGGACAGGACGCACTGGTGCTGCTCAGCGATGGCATTGTCGATGCGGATGGAAGCAATGCGGGCTGGGTGGAGGAGCTGCTGTCGGATAGTTTGCGGCTGTCTGCGCGGGAGCTGGCAGCAAGAATTGTGCTGGAAGGCTCGGCGCGCGGCGCGCCGGATGATATGAGTGCGGCGGTCGTGTATCTCGGTAAACGCAAAGAATAACACAGAAGGAACGCAGGTGTGCAATAACGCCTGCGTTTCTTCCGTGTGTGAATAGAATGTAAAACTCTGCACGTGCGCTTGCATCTGCGACAAAAAGAGACTATGATAAACCCAGAAGAAAACGGGAAAGGAGCAAAATATGCTGATGCACATCGCGCCGCTGCTGGTGCTGACACCGGAAATCAAAGAAGAAATATACCCCATCCTGTTGTTCTTTGGTATGTTTGCCGTTGTGTTTGGATTGGGCGGGAAATTGATTCATCATATGCCGCGCAAGCCTGGATCCATGCTGGATGAAATTCTCGGTGAGAAATGGGAGGACGATGAGGACGAGGCGGAGCAGATAGAGCAAAAGACCGACGAAGAACGTATGCAAGAGAAAGAGTAAGGTACCGCGAAACCCGAATCGAAAGTGAGGTCAGGGGAAACGTGGATGTTAATACCATCATGGATTGGATTGACCAATACGGCGCAGTTGTCTTTTTGGTGATTACTTGTCTGGAAGCGATGAACTGTCCGGGAATGCCAGCGGGCGTTGTGCTGCCTACCGCGGGCATTTATGCTGCGACCGGTCAAATGTCGCTATTGTTTGCGATTGTACTGACGGTCGTTGGAGGTATGATAGGAACAACAGTGATGTATTATATCGGTCGATGGGGTGGGCATCCGCTCATGCACTGGCTCAAAGCGCGTGGGCCGAAAATCAAACATGCGTGTGAACACTGTGAAGAATACCTGCATCATAGGAGCTTTTTCAAGATTTTTATCGGGCGCATTTTACCTGTCGTACGGACACTGCTGCCGCTTCCGGCGGGTGTCTGTGAAGTGGAACCGATTTCGTTTTTGACAGCCAGTGCGCTGGGGATTGTGTGTTATAATGCCGCGTTTGTCAGTGCGGGCTATTTCTTGGGACATGCACTAAATTTTGTCCACTAAAACTAAAATGGGAGGGACTTCCGGTTTTCGGCAGTCCCTTTTTGCTTGTCAAACCAGCGAAACAATGCTACACTGATAACAAGTATATCTGATACAACGAATAGCAGGAGAAAGCATATGACAGGGTTTTGGATTGGAAATGTGAAGATTGACGGACGATTCATCATGGCACCGATGGCAGGCGTGACGGATCGGGCGTTCCGGCAGATTTGCCGAGAATGCGGTGCGGCAGCAACGATCAGTGAGATGATTTCCACGCAGGCTCTGCTGTTTCAGGATAAAAAGACACGGGAACTGCTTTCACTGGCTCCGGCGGAAAAGCCGGGATGGGTACAGATTTTTGGCAGCAATCCGGCGTATATGGCGGATGGTGCAAAAAAAGCATTGGATATTTCCGGCGCACAGCTTCTTGACATCAATATGGGGTGTCCGGCGCCTAAAATCGTCAAGGGCGGCGATGGCAGCGCGTTAATGTGTCAGCCGAAACTGGCGGAAGAGATTATTCGTGCTGTCGTAAACGCTGTCAATGTGCCGGTGACAGTAAAATTTCGCAAGGGCTGGGATGCTGACAGCCAGAATTATTTGGACTTTGCCAAGATGGCAGAGGCGGCGGGGGCGGCGGCGATCACACTGCATGGCCGCACCAGAGCGCAGATGTATGCCGGAAAAGCGGACTGGGAGGCGATTGCACAGGTAAAGCGGGCGGTGTCGATTCCGGTCATTGCAAACGGTGATGTAGATAGTGCACAGAAAGCAATGGACATTTTAGAGGCAACCGGTGCGGATGCCGTCATGATTGGCCGCGGTGCACTGGGCAATCCGTGGCTGTTTGGGCAGTGCAATGCCATGCTGGCAGGACAGCCGATACCGCTGCTTCCGCCGCTGTATGAGCGACTGGAAACAGCGCGCAGACAGATTGTTATGGCGGAGGAACAAAAAGGTGAGCACATCGCGATGCTGCAGGCGCGCAAGCACATTGCTTGGTACCTCAAGGGTGTGCGCGGAACCAAGCGTCTCAAGGCGGGCATTTCGGAATTAAATTCGTTTGAAGAACTGGATGCCATGCTGACGGAAGCGGCAAAACTGGAGGGATAACGCATGTTTGACGAAAATAGTCTGGTAGATCGAGTTCTCGGCGGAGATGAGGACGCCTTCTCCCGACTGGTTGACCGGTTGGAGCCGCGCGTCTATCAGTATGCGCTGTGTTATCTGGGCGAAGAACAAGAGGCACGACAGGCAACAATTGAGACGTTCAATCAGGTGTATCGCAAGCTGCACCGCAATATGGGATTACGTCTGTCCATTTGGACGCTGCGCCTTGCGACGGATGTCTGCGCGGATATTCAAAAACGCAAGCGCGGTGCGAAAGGCACGATGGCTGTTTTTCGCCTGCGTGAAATTCCACATGGAAAGCATGGACGCAAGCAGGAATCGATTGAGCTGGATGCGGCGATTCAGGCGCAGCTGCTGCGTTTGACCCGGCAGCAGAGAGAAGTGCTGCTGCTGCGCGATTTGATTGGTTTGAGCGATGCGGAAACAGGACAGGTACTCAAATTGGATCTCAACGGCGTGCGCCTGCGTATTTCCCGTGCGCGGCACAATCTGCGCGAGCTGCTTGTACGGCAGGGAGCGTTGCCGCAGCCGGACAAGCGCGGAGAGGGGCGAGATTGCCAGCACTTTCAGGAGCTGTGCAGTCAATATGTCGATGAATGCATGGAAGAGGATGACAAGACCACGTTGCTGGATCATATCCAAGAGTGTTCGCGCTGTGCGGCATATCTCAACGACCTGACGCTGATTGGCCGTGAGCTGTCGCATATGGAGAAAGAGAAAGCGCCGAAAGAGCTGCGCGATGAGGTGGTCAGGAGTGCTGTACGTCAGCAGAGAGAACGGTCAGGCTGGCTGGCACTGGGGCTGCGAATTCCGGTTGTGGCATTGGTGGGCTTTGCCACGATTTTTGCTCTGCTGGTTTGTTCCGGCGTATTGGGCGGTTTGTTTGTCAATACAACCAAACAGGAAGCATCCGTGCAGAAGTCCAGCGTGCAGAGCAGGAATGATTTGTCTCAGGATCTGCGTTTGCCAAGAGCTGTGACGGACGTGAGCTATTCCTATGTGATTGCGGCGACGGGCAATGCCGGCCTGCCAGAGTTGTCCACATCGGCAGTGTTGATTGCGGCGGAGGATGGCGTGAGCTATTACCGCGTAGACGGCGGACCGGAAATGATGCAGAGACTGGCCGGAGGTATGGAGTCGGTCGGCTATGAGCTGGAATCCGTCAGCAACGATCAGCTGGTCATTACGCCAACAGCATCTCAGGGGCTATTTATCGTCATTCGGCAGACACGAGAGGAAAAATAACAGGCAAAAATCCGACATTTGCCGGATACGTTTATCTAATTTGGAAGAACAGTACAAGTGGATGCACGGGGGATGCAAAAAATCGTCAAAAAAACGTAGATTTTTGTGAGATATTTTCTTGACTTTGCGGGCAAAATATTATAACATATAAAGGCACTCGCGAGAAGGCGAGTGAGCGATGATGCTGGAGATTGCTGCTCAGGCAGGTAACTTCAGCGGAGTAAGTCCGACAATCGGGCGGTTGAGACAACTGCGAACTACCACCGGTATGTTCCTGTGTAAGCTCGGGACTGCCAGCGCAAGCGCTGACAAGCCGACAGCCGGAACCACTGCGGTGAAATCCAAAGCCGGATTGCATAACTACACGACTGTTTTGCCCGGTTTTTCTTATGCCCAAACGTGATACACACGGAAGGGTTGCAGTTTCTCTCCGAACGCGAGGACACATTTTTATAATGTAGTGTTCGAGGAGGAAGACACACAATGGCTAACGCAGAGAAAATCAGAATCAGACTGAAAGCTTATGACCACTCGCTCATCGACCAGGCATCTGAGAAGATCGTAGAAGCTGCTAAGCGTACCAACGCAAAGGTTTCTGGCCCGATCCCGCTGCCGACCGAGCGCGAAGTCGTTACTATTCTTCGTGCAGTGCACAAGTACAAGGACAGCCGTGAGCAGTTCGAGCGCCGCACCCACAAGAGACTGATCGACATCACCGGCGCAGGCAAGAACACCGTAGAGACTCTTATGACTCTGGATCTGCCGGCTGGCGTAGAGATCGAAATCAAGCTTTAAGGAAGCAACTGGAAAAGCCATCCAGCGATGTGCTGATTCAGAAATTCCAAACATCGCCTAAGCCGCAATAGAGCGGCAAGGTCAAGTTGGTGGGCGGAAACCGCGCATCAACCAATAACCTACAAGGAGGAAACAAACATGCAAAAGGCAATTATCGGCAAGAAAATTGGCATGACCCAGATTTTCGATGCTGACGGCAAGGTAATTCCGGTTACCGTAATCGAAGCTGGCCCGTGCTCTGTCACTCAGATCAAGACAGAAGAGAAGGAAGGCTACAATGCAGTACAGCTCGGTTTTGCCGATGTAGCAGAGCGCAAGCTCAACAAGCCGCAGCTCGGTCACCTGAAGAAGGCTGGCGAGGCTGTAAAGAAGTACCTGAAGGAATTCCGCTTTGACGATATGTCGTCCTACAACCTGGGTGACGTACTCAAGGCTGACGTATTCGCCGAGGGCGACAGCGTAGACATCACCGGCATCAGCAAGGGTAAGGGCTACGCAGGCACCATCAAGCGTTTTGGTGCACATCGCTCCCCGATGAGCCACGGTGCTGGCCCGATGCACAGACATCAGGGTTCCATGGGTTCCTGCTCCGATCCGTCCCGTGTATTCAAGGGCAAGATCATGCCGGGTCACATGGGCGCAGAGCAGGTAACCGTACAGAATCTGGACGTTGTTAAGGTAGATGCTGAGATGAATATGATCGCAGTTCGCGGCGCCGTTCCGGGCCCGAAGGGCGGAATCGTATTCCTCAAGAACACCGTTAAGAACGCCTAAGGAAAGGGAAAGGAGGATACATCATGCCTATCGCATCCGTATTTGATATGACCGGCGCTAAGACCGGTGAGATGGAGCTGAACGCTGCAGTATTCGGCATCGAGCCGAATGAAGTAGTTCTTCACGCTGCTGTCAAGAATTATCTCGCAAACCAGAGACAGGGCACTCAGTCCACCCTGACCCGTACCGAGGTTCGCGGCGGCGGCATCAAGCCGTGGCGCCAGAAGGGCACCGGCCGTGCTCGTCAGGGCTCCATCCGCGCTCCGCAGTGGGTTCATGGCGGCGTAGCTCTGGGCCCGAAGCCGAGATCCTACAACTACTCACTGAACAAGAAGACCAAGCGTCTGGCTCTGCTCTCCGCTCTGTCTGCTAAGGCAGCTGCAGGTGAGATTATCGTAGTAGACGGTCTGGACATGGGCGAGATCAAGACCAAGACCTTCGCTGCATTCCTGAAGAATGTAGAGTCCACTGGCAAGAGCCTCGTAGTTACTCCGGAGACTCGTGTCAACGTAGTAAAGTCTGCTGCTAACATCCCGGGCGTTCGTACCACCCCGGTAAGCACACTGAACGTATACGACATCCTGAATGCTGACAAGTTCATCATTGACAAGGCAGCAGTTGCAAAGCTTGAGGAGGTGTACGCATAATGAAGTCGGCTTACGATATCATTAAGAAGCCTGTTATCACTGAGCGTTCCATGTCTGGTATCGCTGAGAACAAGTACGTTTTTGAAGTACAGGGCGATGCTAACAAGGTAGAGATCAAGAAGGCAATCGAAGAGATCTTCGGTGTCAAGGTCGCTTCCGTCAACACCATCAAGCTCCCGGGCAAGTGGAAGAGAATGGGCGTTCACACCGGCAAGACCCCGGCTAAGAAGAAGGCAGTCGTAACCCTGACCGCTGACTCCAAGCAGCTGGAGATCTTCGAGGGTATGCTCTAATTTATCCACACGAGGGAATGAAACGTGCCGAAGGGCACATGTTTGAAATCATCTAAAGGAGTTGAAAAACATGCCGATAAAGACCTATACTGCGTCCACCCCGTCTCGACGCAACATGACCGTAGTTGATTACAGCGGTCTTTCCAAGGTCAAGCCGGAGAAGAGCCTTCTGGAAAAGAAGAAGAAGCATTCCGGCCGTAACAGCTATGGCAGAATCACCGTACGTCATCAGGGCGGCGGCAACAAGCAGAAGTACAGAATCATTGACTTCAAGCGCAACAAGATGGACATCAAGGCTACCGTCCTGACCATCGAATATGACCCGAACCGTTCCGCAAACATTGCACTGGTTCAGTACGAGGATGGCGAGAAGCGCTACATCATCGCACCGCAGGGTCTGTCTGTTGGCGACACTGTCATTTCTTCCACCGGCGCTGACATCAAGCCGGGCAACGCACTGCCGATCGAGAACATTCCGGTTGGTACCGTAATCCACAACATCGAGCTGTACCCGGGCAAGGGCGCTCAGCTGGTTCGTTCCGCTGGCGGCGCAGCTCAGCTGATGGCTAAGGAGAATGGCGTAGCTCAGGTACGTCTGCCGTCCGGCGAGTACCGTTATATCCGCCTGAACTGCATGGCTACCATCGGTGCCGTAGGCAATCAGGATTACAGCAACCAGAAGCTTGGTAAGGCTGGCAAGACCCGTCATCGCGGTGTCCGCCCGACCGTTCGTGGTTCTGTCATGAACCCGTGTGACCATCCGCACGGCGGCGGCGAGGGCAAGAGCCCTGTCGGACGTCCGGGCCCGGTTACCCCGTGGGGCAAGCCGGCTCTGGGTTACAAGACCAGAAAGACGAAGAATCGTACTGACAAGCAGATTGTCAGAAGACGCAACGGTAAGTAAGGGAGGACATGAAATATGGGCAGAAGCATTAAGAAGGGCCCTTTTGTGGCTCCTGAACTGATTAAGAGAGTAATTGCACTCAACGAAGCTGGCGAAAAGAAGGTTCTGAAGACTTGGTCTCGTGCATCGACTATTTTCCCGGAATTCGTTGGTCATACAATTGCTGTTCACGACGGCCGCAAGCACGTTCCGGTATACATCACCGAGGACATGGTTGGTCATAAGCTGGGCGAGTTCGTCCCGACCCGCACTTATAAGGGTCACGCTGGCAGCAAGACCTCCAACAACGGCAAGTAAGGCTGAAGGAGGATCATTAAAAAATGGAAGCAAAAGCAATTTTGAGAAATGTTCGCATCGCTCCGCGCAAGGTGAAGGTTGTTTGTGATCTGATCCGTGGAAAGAGCGCAGCGGAAGCAAATGCGATCTTACTGAACACTCCAAAGGCTGCATCTGAGCACTTATCCAAGCTCCTCAAGAGCGCTATGGCGAATGCTGAGAACAATCACAACATGGATCCGGAGAAGCTGTACGTAGATCAGGTCTTCGTATGCCCGGGCCCGATCATGAAGCGCATCCGTCCGATGTCTCATGGCCGCGCATTCCGCATCCTGAAGAGAACATCTCACATCACGCTGGTACTCAAAGAGAAGGAATAAGGAGGAGGTAGACTATGGGTCAGAAAGTTAATCCGCACGGTCTTCGTGTCGGCGTAATTAAAGATTGGGATTCCCGTTGGTTTGCCAAGGACAGTGAGTTTGGCGACCTCCTCGTGGAAGACTACAACATTCGTAAGTTCCTGAAGAAGACCCTGTACGCAGCAGGCGTTCCGACCATCGAGATCGAGCGCAGCAACGGCAGAGTAAAGATCTTCATTTCCTGCGCTCGTCCGGGCATCGTTATCGGCAAGGGCGGCGAGGATATCGAGAAGCTCCGCAAGGAGATGGAGAAGATGCTGGGCAAGCCGGTATCTCTCAACATCATTGAAATCAAGAACCCGGACACCAATGCACAGCTCGTAGCTGAGAACATTGCTAGCCAGCTGGAGAAGCGTATCGCTTTCCGCCGCGCAATGAAGCAGTGCATGGGTCGCGCAATGCGCATGGGTGCAAAGGGCATCAAGATCAAGTGCGGCGGCCGTCTGAACGGCGCCGAGATCGCTCGCAGCGAGTCCTATCATGAGGGCACTATTCCGCTGCAGACCCTGCGTGCAGACATTGATTATGGTTTTGCTGAGGCAAACACCACTTACGGCAAGATCGGCGTTAAGGTTTGGATCTACAAGGGCGAAGTGCTCCAGGGCGGTCCGCGTCTGAACCGCAACATTGAGGCTCCGAAGCCGGCATTTGATCGCCGTGATCGCAGAGACCGCCGTGACCGCCGCGATCGTCGTGGTGGCTACCGCCGTCAGAGACAGGACAGACAGGAAGGAGGCAACCGCTAATGCTTCTCCCGAAGAGAGTAAAGTACCGCAGAGTACACAGAGGCCGTATGAAGGGCAAGGCTCTTCGCGGCAATAAGGTATCCCATGGCGAGTATGGCCTGCAGGCAACTGAGCCGTGCTGGATTACCTCTAATCAGATCGAGGCAGCCCGTGTTGCCATGACCCGTTACACCAAGCGTGGCGGTAAGGTTTGGATTAAGATTTTCCCGGACAAGCCGGTTTCTAAGAAGCCGCTTGGCAGTCGAATGGGTTCCGGTAAGGGCGCTCCGGAGTACTGGGTAGCGGTAGTTAAGCCGGGTCGCGTAATGTTCGAGATCGCAGGCGTTTCCGAAGAAGTAGCTCGTGAAGCACTGCGTCTGGCATCCCATAAGCTGCCGATCAAGACCAAGTTCGTCAAGCGTGAAGAGAAGGCTGGTGAAGAATAATGAAGGCTAAAGAGATCAGAGAGCTGAGTGTTGAAGAGCTGGAAGTTAAGCTCACCGACCTGAAGAAGGACCTCTTCAACCTGCGACTGCAGAATGCGACCAACCAGCTCGAAAACCCGACGAGAATCGCAGAAGTTAAGCGCGATATTGCCAGAGTCAACACTATTCTCCGTGAGCATCAGCTGACGGAAAAGGCGTAAGGGAGGTAACTACAAATGGCTGATAGAACTTTCCGCAAGACAAGAGTCGGCAAGGTCGTTTCTGACAAGATGGACAAGACGATTGTCGTTGCTATCGCGGACAGCGTACAGCATCCGCTCTATAAGAAGATTATCAAGAGAACCTACAAGCTGAAGGCTCATGACGAGAACAACGAGTGCCGCGTAGGCGATACCGTTGAGGTTATGGAGACTCGCCCGCTGTCTAAGGACAAGCGTTGGAGACTTGTAGAGATCATCGAAAAGGCTAAGTAAGGAGGAGCGCACATGATTCAGCAGGAAACATTTCTCCGTGCTGCTGACAACAGCGGTGCCAAGGAACTGAAGTGCATCCGTGTTCTGGGCGGCTCCGCACGTAAGTATGGCAACATCGGTGACATCATCGTTTGCTCGGTTCGCAAGTGCACACCGGGCGGCGGCGTAAAGAAGGGACAGGTCGTTAAGGCTGTTATTGTCCGTTCCCGCAAGGGCTTGCGCCGTGCAGATGGCAGCTACATCCGTTTCGACGAGAATGCAGCAGTCATCATTCGTGAAGACAAAAATCCGCAGGGCACCCGTATCTTTGGGCCTGTGGCAAGAGAGCTGCGTGACAAGGATTTCATGAAGATCCTGTCTCTGGCTCCGGAAGTACTGTAAGGAGGTCGTCCGTTAATGAATACTCTGCATGTAAAGAAGGGCGACACCGCAGTCGTTCTTTCCGGTAAGGAAAAGGGCAAGAGTGGCAAGATTATCTCTGTAAACCCGAAGAAGGGTCAGGTAGTGATCGAGGGCGTTAACATGCTCACCACCCATGTCAAGCCGCGCCGTCAGGGCGAGACCGGCGGTATCGTTAAGCGCGAAGGCGCAATCCGTGCCTGCAAGGTAATGGCTGTTTGCCCGAAGTGCAACAAGAAGACCCGTCCGGCTCACAAGTTCCTGGAGGATGGCTCCAAGGTTCGCGTGTGCAAGCATTGCGGCGAAGCATACTAATTGAGGAGGTTGTAACAAATGCCAGTATTAAAGGATAAATATCAGGCAGAGGTTGCTCCTGCTCTGATGAAGAAGTTTGAGTACAAGAGCGTTATGCAGATCCCGAAGCTCGACAAGATTGTTATCAATGTCGGCTGCGGTGGAGAAGCAAACGGCAACTCCAAGGTACTTGACGCAATCGTTCGTGACATCACTATGATCACCGGTCAGCACGCCGTTGTAACCCGCGCAAAGAAGTCTATCGCAAACTTCCGTCTGCGTGAGGGTATGCCGGTAGGCGTTCGCGTAACACTGCGCGGCGACCGTATGTGGGAGTTCCTGGATCGTTTCTTCAACATCGCTCTCCCGCGTGTACGTGACTTCCGTGGCATCAACCCGAACTCCTTCGACGGCCGTGGCAACTATGCAATCGGTCTGAAGGAACAGCTGATCTTCCCGGAAATCGAGTACGATCAGATCGATAAGATCCGCGGCATGGACATTGCAATTGTAACCACTGCAAACACCGACGAAGAGGCTCGTGAGCTGCTGTCTGCTCTGGGCGCTCCGTTCGCAAAGTAAGGAGGAGTAGAAAATGGCTAAGAAGTCTATGGTTCTCAAGCAGCAGGCAAAGCCGAAGTTCTCTACTCGTGCTTACAACCGCTGCAAGATTTGCGGTCGTCCGCACGCTTACCTGCGCAACTATGGCATCTGCCGTATTTGCTTCCGTGAGCTGGCTTACAAGGGTCAGATCCCGGGCGTAAAGAAGGCATCCTGGTAATTCATTTTTGTGAAAAACAGCTAACGGAGATCATCGAATCTACCGTTAACTGTTTCTCTATATCATTTCTGTAAACCCGCCCGCGGCTGAAAAAATAGATTCAGCCCCGGAAAAGTGGAGAGAATCACTCTCTAACTTCTGTAAGGAGGACAAAGTAATGCAGATCACAGATCCGATTGCGGATATGCTTACCCGCATCAGAAATGCGGGCACTGCACGCCACGCTACTGTTGATGTCCCGGCTTCCGGCATGAAGAAGGCTATTGCACAGATTCTTCTGGACGAAGGCTATATCAAGGACTTCAAGGTAATCGAGGGCGGTCAGGGCACCATCCACATCACACTGAAGTACAACAACAATGAGAAGGCAATCACCGGCCTGAAGCGCGTTTCCAAGCCGGGTCTGCGTGTATACGCAGGTGCTCAGGAGCTGCCGCAGGTACTGCGTGGCCTGGGTATTGCCATCATTTCCACATCTAAGGGCGTTATGACCGACAAGAAGGCTCGCGAGCTGAATGTCGGCGGTGAAGTCCTTGCATTTGTATGGTAAGGGGAGGTACTGAGAATGTCTAGAATTGGTAGAGCACCGATCACAGTACCGGAAGGCGTTGAGGTTAAGCTCGACGGCAATACCATCACCGTCAAGGGCAAGAACGGCACCCTGACCCGTGAGATCCATCCGGCAATGCATGTTGCTGTAGAAGGCAACACCATCACCGTAACTCGTCCGAACGACGAGAAGCAGAACCGTGCACTGCATGGTCTGTCCCGTTCCCTGATTAACAACATGGTTATTGGTGTAACCGAGGGCTTCCAGAAGGTTCTCGAGGTTAACGGCGTTGGTTACCGTGTATCCAAGTCCGGCAAGACCATGACTATGAACCTGGGTTATTCCCATCCGGTAACTGTTGATGAAGTTGACGGCATCACCATCACTGTTGAGGGCACCAACAAGATCATCATCTCTGGTCCGGATAAGCAGAAGGTTGGCCAGTTTGCAGCTGAAGTTCGTGAGAAGAGACCGCCGGAGCCGTACAAGGGCAAGGGCATCAAGTATGCTGACGAACATATCCGCCGCAAGGAAGGCAAGACCGGCGCAAAGAAGAAGTAAAGGAAGGTGTGCCTAAATGGTTTCAAAGAAAGACTCTAACAAGCAGCGTCTCAGACGCCATAAGAGAGTACGCGGCGCAGTTTCCGGTACTGCTCAGCGTCCGCGTCTCGACGTATTCAGAAGCTCTAAGAACATTTTTGCTCAGGTCATTGATGATGTCCAGGGCGTAACGCTTGCAGCTGCATCCACCACCGAGAAGGACTTCAGCGAGTATGGCGGCAACAAGGAAGCTGCACGCAAGGTCGGCAAGCTGATTGCTGAGCGTGCACTGGCTAAGGGTATCGACACTGTCGTATTTGACCGTGGCGGTTACGTATACCATGGCCGTGTTAAGGAACTCGCAGAAGGTGCCCGTGAGGGCGGCCTGAAGTTTTAATCGGAAGGAGGGAAACAAATGGCTGGAAAGTATGATCGCGGCGCCTCTGAGTACGAAGAAAGAGTAGTCGCTTTAAATCGAGTATCTAAGACCGTCAAGGGCGGTCGTGTTATGAAGTTCGCTGCACTGGTTGTCATTGGTGACCAGAAGGGTACCATCGGCGTAGGCCAGGGTAAGGCTGCCGAAGTTCCGGACGCAATCCGCAAGGCAATCGAGGACGCAAAGAAGAACCTGGTAACCATTAGCCTGAAGGGCAGCTCCATCCCGCACGAGACCATCGGCGAGTTCGGCGCTGGCCGTGTCCTCCTGAAGCCGGCTGCTCCTGGTACCGGCGTTATCGCTGGCGGCGCAGTTCGTGCAGTGGTAGAAGTTGCTGGTATTAAGGACATCCGTACCAAGTGCCTGCGCTCCCGCAACCCGCAGAACGTTGTAAACGCAACGATCGAAGGTCTGAAGAGCCTGCGCACCGCAGAGCAGGTTGCTGCTGTTCGCGGCAAGTCTGCTGAAGAACTTTAATAGGAGGGGTAGTTTCAATGGAAAACCTGAAGATTACCCTGGTTAAGAGCTTGTCTGGCAGAAACAAGAAGCACATTGCCACAGCTCATTCCTTGGGTCTTAAGACGATCAACGACGTAACCATTCAGCCCGATAATGTCCAGACTCGTGGCAAGATCGCTCAGATCAGCTACCTGGTCAAGGTCGAGGCTAACGCATAAGGAGGTGTAGAACATGAAGTTACAGGATCTGAAGCCGGCTGAAGGTTCTACTCAGCCTGCATTCCGTAAGGGCCGTGGCGCTGGTTCCGGCAACGGCAAGACTGCAGGCCGCGGCCATAAGGGTCAGTGGGCTCGTTCTGGCGGCGGCGTACGTCCGGGCTTTGAAGGCGGTCAGATGCCGCTGGCTCGTCGTCTGCCGAAGCGCGGTTTCCACAACATTTTCGGTACCGAGAATGCAGTGGTAAACGTATCCGATCTCAATCGTTTCGAGGACGGCGCAGTTGTTACTGCTGCTGATCTGGTAGAAGCTGGTCTGGTAAAGAAGACACTTGATGGTGTCAAGGTACTGGGCAACGGCGAGATCACAAAGAAGCTGACTGTACAGGCAGCTGCTTTCTCTGCTTCCGCAAAGGAAAAAATCGAGGCAGCAGGAGGAAAGGCCGAGGTGGTATAAGGTGTTTGAGACCTTAAAAGCCGCATGGCAAGTTCCGGAACTGAAGAAAAAGCTGATGTATACAGCATTTATCATTCTTCTATTTCGGTTAGGCTCCTCTATCCCTGTACCGTATATTGATATTGCACAGCTGGCAACATACTTCGATTCGATGTCCGGCACCGCGCTGGGTCTCATGAATGTATTTTCCGGCGGTGGCCTCTCCAGAGCGACCATCTTCGCAATGTCAGTCACTCCGTATATTAACGCCTCCATCATTATCCAGCTGCTCACGGTTGCCATTCCGGCACTGGAGCGCATGGTTCGTGAGGAAGGCGAGGAAGGCCAGAAGAAGATTTCAGCCATCACCCGTTATCTGGGTGTTGCGCTGGGTCTTCTTCAGGGCTACTCCTATTATGTCCTGCTCAGAAGCAACAATCTGATTGCTCAGACGGACTTCTGGCACGGACTCGTCATTGTTCTGACCTTCACCGCAGGTACCGCACTCATCATGTATATGGGCGAGCAGATCACCAAGAACGGTGTCGGCAACGGTATCAGCATCCTGCTTTTCGCAGGCATTGTTTCCAGAGGTCCGGCAATGGCATCTACGCTGGTTGAGCTGGTTCGTGACGGCGGCGTAAGCTACTTTGTAGCTGCTCTGACCATCATCGTAGCACTTGCTATCGTAGTATTTGTTGTATTCATCTCCGATGCAGAGCGCAGAATCCCGATTCAGTATGCAAAGCGCGTTGTCGGTCGAAAGATGTACGGCGGTCAGTCCACGCATCTGCCGATCAAGGTCAATGCATCCGGCGTTATGCCGATCATCTTTGCAGCTTCTATCATGTCTCTGCCGTCTACGATCAAGATGATGACAAATGTGAAGGCTGGCGGCGTAGCCTCCTTCATCTTCAATCTGTTTGAAACCACCAATCCGTTTTACATCATTGTGTACATCGCATTGATCTTCATGTTCAGCTATTTCTACGCTGCGATTCAGTTCAATCCGATTGAAATTGCAAACAACCTGAAGAAAAACGGCGGCTTCATTCCGGGCTTCCGTCCGGGTCGGCCGACATCGGATTTCATCAGCAAGGCTCTTGGAAAGGTTACCTTCCTCGGTGCAATTTTCTTGAGCATTGTAGCCGGCGTTCCGCTGGTCGTAGGCGCACTCAATTCCAGCTTGAACAATGTGGCACTGGGCGGTACTTCAGTACTGATTGTTGTCGGCGTTGCTCTTGAGACAGTTCGTCAGCTGGAGAGTCAGCTCATGATGAGAAATTATAAGGGATTCCTTGAGTAAAATTTAGTGAAAATTTTGCTTGCAATTTAAGGAATCAGCGGTTATAATAGAGGAGATCGAAACATGAAACTCGTTTTACTGGGCGCACCGGGCGCTGGTAAGGGTACGCTGGCAGCATATCTCATCGAAAAGATGGGTATTCCGTCTGTATCCACCGGCAATATGCTCCGTGAAGCCATCAAGAATCAGACTGAGCTCGGTATGAGCGCAAAGAAGTACATGGATGCCGGCGAACTGGTACCGGATGAAGTCGTTATCGGCCTCATCAAGGATCGTCTTGCACAGGATGACTGTGCAAATGGCTGCATTCTGGACGGATTCCCGCGCAACATTCCACAGGCTGAGGCTTTGGAAAAGGTCGTTCCGATGGACTGTGCACTCTCTCTGGAAATTCCGGACGAGACCATCGTCAACCGCATGAGCGGCAGACGTGTATGCTTGTCTTGTGGTGCTACCTATAATGTCAACAGTGAAGCTATGGCTCCGAAGAAGGAAGGCATCTGCGACGGTTGCGGTGACCAGCTCGTTATCCGCAAGGATGACGCTCCGGAAACTGTACTTGCTCGCCTGAAGACTTACCACGAACAGACCGAGCCGGTAAAGGGCTTCTATGCGAACTTGGGCAAGCTCAAGAGCATCGAGATCGACAACGATTTCGAAAAGACGAAGAAGCTCGCCTGCGAAGCACTGGAGATTTAAACGAGATGATTAGACTTAAATCCAATAAAGAATTGGAATTAATGCGTCAGGCAGGACGAATCACCGCAGCGGCACGCGCCGCTGCGGCTCGTGCTGTCCGGCCGGGGGTCACCACAGGTGAAATCGATAAGATTGTTCGGAAAACGATAGAAAAAGCCGGTGCAAAGCCGTCTTTTCTTGGCTATGGCGGATTTCCGGGCAGTGCCTGTGTTTCGATCAACGATGAAGTGATCCATGGCATCCCCTCGCGTTCCCGTGTCATTCACGAGGGAGATATTGTCAAAGTGGACGTTGGTGCCTATATCAATGGATTCCATGGCGACTGTGCCTGCACCATTCCTTGCGGAGAGGTGTCGGAAGAGGCAAGAAAACTCATCGCAGTGACCCGACAGAGTTTCTATGAGGGCATCAAGTTTGCCCGCAAGGGTAATCGTATATCAGACATTTCCAACGCTATCCAGACATATGTCGAGGCACAGGGATTCTCTCTCGTGCGCGATTATGTAGGACACGGCGTAGGCGCGAATCTGCATGAGGATCCGGAGGTTCCGAATTTCGGTCGTCCGGGACACGGCGTGCGGCTTCAGCCGGGAATGACCTTAGCCATTGAGCCTATGGTAAATGTAGGAACGTATGCAGTAAAAGTCCTGCCGGACGGTTGGACCGTCAAGACGGCAGACGGCAAGCTGTCTGCGCACTACGAGAATTCCATCGCAATCACCGAGGGAGATCCGATCATTCTGACCTTCCCTACTGACGGAGAAAATTGGTGAGAACGGGGATTCTGCACGCAAACCCCATGATTTGATTTTATCCCGCTGCGGCTGCGGAGAAGCGATGCTGCGCTGCTCCATCAGAGCGGGGGCCTGGCAAAACATGCAGGGCCGTAGACTTTCTGACAATTGGAGGAAATTAAGATGCCAAAAGAGGACTTGATTGAACTGGAAGGTACCGTCATAGAGGCGCTGCCAAACGCTACCTTTAAGGTAGAACTGAACAATCCGGCGAAGCCGGTCATTCAGGCTCACATCTCCGGTAAGCTTAGAATGAACTATATTCGCATCCTGCCCGGCGATAAAGTAACGGTACAGGTCTCTCCGTATGACCTGACCAAGGGCAGAATCACCTGGAGATCCAAGTAATCCAGATTCACACCCCGGAATGAGGCATTACAGGCTGCCATTCCGGTTCGACACAACCTTATGGAGGTTATTTCAATGAAAGTAAGACCGTCTGTAAAACCGATTTGCGAGAAGTGCAAGATCATTCGTCGCAAGGGTCGTGTCATGGTAATCTGCACGAACCCGAAGCACAAGCAGAAGCAGGGCTGATTCCCCACTGAACCACACAGGAGGTGCGTTAATAAATGGCAAGAATTGCCGGTGTAGACCTTCCGAGAGAAAAGCGCGTAGAAATTGGTCTGACCTATGTCTACGGCATCGGACGGAAGTTGTCCAATGAGATTTTGAAGAAGGCGGGTATCAATCCGGATACTCGTGTTAAGGATCTGACTGAAGCAGAAGAGATCAAGCTGCGTGAAGTGATCCATGATTATACTGTAGAAGGCGACCTGCGCCGTGAAGTTGCGCTGAACATCAAGCGCCTGGTAGAAATCGGCTCTTATCGTGGTGTTCGCCATAGAAGAGGTCTGCCGGTTCGCGGTCAGCGTACCAAGACCAACGCTCGTACTCGCAAGGGTCCGAAGAAGACCATTGCAAACAAGAAGAAGTAAGGAGGCGTACTGAAAAATGGCTAAGGCACAGAAGAAGGGCGCCGTTTCTCGTAAGCGCCGCGTAAGCAAGAACATCGAAAAGGGTGCGGCTCATATCCGTTCCTCCTTTAACAATACCATCGTAACTATCAGCGACCTGAACGGCAATGCTATTTCTTGGGCATCCGCTGGTGAGATGGGTTTCCGTGGCTCCCGTAAGTCTACTCCGTTCGCTGCACAGACTGCTGCAGAGACCGCTGCAAAGGCTGCTATGGAGCACGGCCTGAAGACTGTTGAAGTCTACGTAAAGGGCCCGGGTTCCGGTCGTGAGGCTGCTATCCGTGCACTGCAGGCTACCGGTCTGGAAGTAACCATGATTAAGGACGTTACCCCGATCCCGCACAACGGTTGCCGTCCGCCGAAGAGAAGAAGAGTTTAAGGAGGATACAGACTTATGGCAAAGAACACACAGCCGATTCTGAAGCGCTGCAAGACTCTGGGTATTTCTCCGGCAGTTCTGGGCGTCAACAAGGAAACCAATAGAAATCCGAAGCAGTCCAGAAGAAAGCAGTCTGAGTACGCTATGCAGCTGACTGAGAAGCAGAAGGTCAAGTTTATCTATGGCGTTCTGGAGAAGCAGTTCAGAACATACTACAAGAAGGCTGAAAAGATGGAAGGCAAGGCTGGTGAGAACCTGCTGATCCTCCTGGAGACCCGTCTGGACAACGTTGTATACCGTCTTGGCTTTGCTAAGACCCGTCGTGAGGCTCGTCAGCTGACCTCCCATGGCCATTTCACCGTAAACGGTCAGAAGGTTGATATTGCATCTTACCGCGTAAAGCCGGGCGATGTAATCGCTGTTCGTGAGAAGAGCCGCTCCAGCGCTAAGTTCAAGGCTCTGGTTGAAGAGCTGGGCGCTACTGCTACTCCGAAGTGGCTGGAGAAGGAAAAGGACAGCTTTGAAGGCAAGGTAATCGCAATGCCGCAGCGCGATGACATCGACTACGAAGTTGCTGAGCACCTCATCGTCGAGTTGTACTCCAAGTAAGATTTGCCCTCATTTGTTTGTTTTATTATTTCGCCGACTGATAAGGAGGGTATCATTTAAATGATCGAAATTGAAAAGCCCCGTATAGACTGCGAAAACCTTGCAGAAGATGGTTCCTACGGCAAGTTCGTCGTAGAGCCGCTGGAGCGCGGATACGGAACCACCCTCGGAAACTCTCTTCGCCGCATTCTGCTGTCGAGCCTGCCGGGCACGGCTGCAAGCAGCATTAAGATCAATGGTGTGCAGCATGAGTTCTCTACCATTCCTGGTGTCAAGGAAGACGTCACAGAGATCGTGCTCAACGTAAAGGGCATCATTGCCAAGCTGTACTGCGATGGACCGAAGACGGTTTACATTGAGGCAAGTGGAGAAGGCACCGTAACCGCTGGTGATATTCACACCGACGGCGAGGTAGAGATCCTCAATCCGGAACTGCATATTGCTACCCTGATGAGCGACGCGCATCTGTCCATGGAAATCACCTTGACTAACGGTCGCGGTTATGTTTCCGCAGAGCGCAACAAGCAGTATCAGACTGCAATCGGCGTTATTCCGGTAGACTCGATCTACACGCCTGTCTATAAGGTAAACTACACAGTTGAAAATACTCGTGTCGGCAATATGACCGATTACGACAAGCTGACTCTGGAAGTGTGGACTGACCGCACGATCACAGCAAAGGACGCTGTATCGCTGGGCGCGAAGGTTCTGACTGACCATCTGTCCCTGTTTGTTGACCTCTCTGAGGAAATCGGTTCTCATTCCACTGTTGTTGAGAAGGCTGAGACACAGCATGATAAGGTTCTTGAGATGACGATTGAGGAACTGGATCTGTCCGTTCGCTCCTTCAACTGCCTCAAGCGTGCCGGTATCAACACGGTAGAAGATCTTATCAACACTTCCGAAGATGACATGATGAAGGTTCGTAACCTTGGCAAAAAGTCTCTGGAAGAAGTTATTTACAAGTTGGAGGCAATGGGTCTTTCCCTTGCCAAGAATGAAGACTAATCAACCCCAACCATATCGCGGAACCCGGCTCTTTTGCCGGGAGCTCCGCCAGGATAGATAGACCTGTACCAAAGGAGGTAATTTTCTCATGGCTGGAAACCGTAAACTCGGCAGAACCACTGACCATAGAATGGCAATGCTCAGAGCAATGGTAACCTTCCTGCTGGAAAACGGCAGAATTGAGACCACTGTTGCAAGAGCCAGAGAAGTTCGTCCTCTCGCAGAGAAGATGATCACACTCGGTAAGAAGAACACCCTCGCAACCCGTCGTCAGGCTGCTGCTTTCATCACCAAGAAGGAAGTAGAAGCTAAGGTATTCGGCGAGCTGGCAGAGAAGTACGCTGACCGCAACGGCGGCTACACTCGCATCGTAAAGATCGGCCCGCGCCGCGGCGATGCAGCTGAGATGGCTATTATCGAGCTGGTTTAATTGATCGATAATCAATGAATCCGAAAGGAGATTGTTTCGAGCGCATGCTATCGGAACAATCTCTTTTTTTGTGTTTTTGTGTAGCTTGTATGAACTGGTTGCAACGGGCAGGGTTCAGTGATATAATCATGTTATTCTAAAATCACGAATAAGGAAGTATTCTATGGCACAAAACAGATACAAAAAGCTGATGGGAAATACCCTGATTTTTGCCATCGGCACATTCTCCTCCAAGGTACTGGTATTCCTCATGCTGCCGTACTATACCAACATCCTGTCTACAGGCGAGTATGGTACCGTTGATGCACTCATTAACGTTGGTCAGCTGATGATTCCGATTGCCTCTGTGGGCATCAACAATGCCGTCATCCGATTCGGCTTGGAAAAAGGAACGGATAAAAGCAGTGTCTTCAGCAGCGGATTGTATACGATACTAGCGGGCTTTGTCTGCTTAGCTGTCGTTTCTCCGGTTCTGACGCTGCTCATGGACTTTATGTCCGGATATACGATTGCAGTTCTGGCGTTCGTCCTTGCCTCCAGCCTGCGCACACTGTGCATTCAGTTTGCGCTCAGTCTGGGATATAACAAAATGTATGCAGCGAACGGTATTGGAAATACCTTTCTTAATGTCATTTTGAATATTCTTTTGCTGCCGCATTTCCGCATCATGGGCTATCTGATGGCAAATATCATTGCAGATCTCGTGATGGGTCTTGTTATGTTCGTCTTAGCAAAGGAACACCAGTATTTGATTTCTCCGCTGAGCCGAAAAATGGATCGCAATCTGTCCAAGCGGATGCGCAAATATGCCCTGCCGCTGGTTCCACAGACGGTTTGCCAGTGGATCATCAATATGTCTGACCGATATATGATTATCCTGTTTATCAACACGCAGGCAAACGGTCTGTATGCAGCGGCAAATAAGATCCCGAATATTTTGCTCATCGTTGCGAATCTTTTTGCGGATGCATGGCAGATTTCTGCTGTTAAAGAAAGTGATCCCAAAGAGCAGGTGGCATTCTTCAGTAAAGTACTCGGCGCATATTCGTCCATTGCCTTTATTGGAAGCTCGGGCTTGATTATGATCTCTAAAGTCGTCATGACATTTATGGTCGGTAAGGACTTCTTTATTTCGTGGCGGTATATTCCGATTTTGACACTGGGTACGACGTTTGGTCTGCTATCTACATTTCTTGCAAGTGTATACATGCTGCGCCTCAAGAGCAAAAACTCCATGTTAACAACCATGATTTGTGCGGTTGTCAACATTGTCCTTAACTGTATTTTGATTCCGGTTTTGGGCAACAACTTTGGCGCATTCTGGGGAGCTATGGGTGCAGGCATTGCAACCTTTATCAGCTATTTTGTTCTGTTTCTCATTCGTGCGTTTGATACACAGAAGTATCTCAAGATTCAATGGAATGTCAAAAAGACCATCATCAGTGTTTTAATTCTGTTCTTACAGGTAGTAATTATGACTGCAGAGGCTCCACTTTGGTTTGTCTTTGTGCCGGCACTATTCCTGTTGCTTGCAGGTATCAATGCGCGCGAAATCCTGCTGTCCGTCAATAGACTGCTGCGCCGTGGCTAAAGAAAATATAAAAGTTTTTCTTGCATTGCCTGTGAATTGGTGATATAATTATTAATAGTGTAAGAATTACGATCCAAGGAGAGTGGGGTAACCCACTCTTTCTTATTGTTATTGTTGCGGAGGGAATCATGACAGCAAAAGAAGTATGCCAGCGCGTCTGGGATATTAGTGCACCATGTGCCGCAGAAATGGGCATCCATCTGTGGGACGTCACTTTCGAGAAGGAAGGCGGTCAGTATATGCTGACCATTACGATTGACCGAGAAGGTCATACCGATATTGATGACTGCGAGAAGCTGTCCCGTTATGTGGATCCGTTTCTGGATGCAAAGGAATTTGCGTCGCTTCCGCCGTATACTCTGTGTGTATCCTCGGCAGGTCTGACGCGTCGACTGAGACGACCGGAGCATTTTGCTTCCTGTATGGGCGAGGAAGTAGAACTGCGGTTCTATCGTCCGATCAACGGCAGCAGAACTGCGGTTGGCATCCTGAAAGACTATGACAGCGAGAGCGGGTCTGTGACACTGGATGAGGACGGCACAGTGACTGTTTATGAGCCAAAGGATATTGCGGCTGTTCGCCTGTATGTATCCATCTAAATTCGAAATGTCTTCTCATTTAGGTATGGCGCTGTGCCATGCCGCACACAATAAGGAGTGAATATCAAAAATGAACGCAGAATTTTTTGCAGCACTGGAGCAGCTGGAAAAAGAAAAGGGAATTCCGGTCGATTATATGCTCGATCGCGTATGTCAGGCACTGCTGACCGCGTATAAAAAGGATAACGATGGTCTCAAGTGTGACAACGTATATGTAGAGCCGGATATGGAAGAAAAGACCATTCACATGTACGCATCCAAGGAGGTTGTGGACGAGGCGGAGGATCCGCTGACCGAGATCTCTCTGGCAGATGCAAAGAAAATCAGCCCGCGCGTATCGCTGGGAGACTTTGTTCGTGTCGGCATTGAGACCAAGAAGTTTGGTCGCATTGCAGCACAGGCTGCCAAGCAGGTTATTATTCAGGGCATCCGCGAGTCTGAGCGCGGCATGGCTTACAATGAATACAGCTCCCGTGAGCATGAGATCCTCAATGCAACGGTATTCCGCGTTGATCCGGAGAGCGGCACCATCATTGTTGAGGTTGTTAGCGAGGGTGAGAAGATTGAAACCGCTCTGGCTAAGAGCGAGCAGGTTCCGGGAGAAGTTCTGACCGAAGGACAGCGCATCAAGGTGTATGTGGTAGAGGTTCGCAAGGGCATGCATGGACCGCAGATTTTGCTGTCTCGCACCCATCCGGGTCTAGTTAAACGTCTGTTTGAGCTGGAAGTACCGGAAATTCATGATGGCGTTGTAGAAATTAAGTCGATTGCGCGTGAAGCAGGTAATCGTACTAAGATTGCTGTCATGACCCATGACGAGAAGGTTGATCCGATTGGCGCTTGTGTTGGTCCGCGCGGTTCCCGTGTAGGCAGCATCGTCAATGAACTGTCCGGTGAAAAGATCGACATCATCAAGTATTCTGAGAACATGGCAGATTTCGTTTCCGCTGCACTGAGTCCGGCTGACGTTATCAGCGCAGTCCTGCTGCCGGATGGCAAGAGCTGCCGCGTTACGGTACCGGACGATCAGCTCTCCCTAGCTATCGGCAAGGAAGGTCAGAATGCTCGTCTGGCTGCCAAACTGACTGGCTGCAAGATTGATATTGGTTCGGAGAGCGCTGCGAAGGAACAGGCAGCACAGGCAGACGAAGATCTGCTGGTTGAAGAATAAAGGAGGGCTTTTTCGGTGCAGAAAAAGAAAATACCTATGCGTCAGTGTGTCGGCTGCCGAGAGATGAAGCCCAAGCGTGAACTGATTCGCGTGGTGCGTTCGCCGGAAGGGGATATTGCGCTGGATTTTCGCGGCAAGAATCCGGGACGCGGTGCATATATCTGCCCGGATGCCAAGTGCCTTGCAAAGGCAAGAAAGAAAAATGCGCTGGGAAATGCGTTCGGTTGTCAAATTCCGGACGAGGTATATGACCAGCTGACGGAACAGATGGAGCAAACGATCAATGCATGAGATACTGCGATTGCTCGGCCTGTGCTTCCGCGCAGGAAAGCTGGTCAGCGGCGATGATGCTGTCGCTGATACTGTTTCCGCAGGGGAAGCGCGATTGCTGCTGTTGGCGGCAGATGCCGGAGCAAATATCACGCGGCGTGCCGAGCGTCACGCCGGACAAAAAAATGTACCGATTATTCGCCTGACGGATGATGCGCAGGAGCTGGGCTGGGCGCTGGGACGCACGGCAACGTCTATTTGCTGCATTACCGATGCCGGATTTGCAGCAGCGGCTGCACAAAAGGCGGCAAACGCCGATGCACAGTATGCGCCGATTGCGGAGCAGCTGGTGCATAAAAAGCAGCGCATCGAAGCGCGCCGTGGTACGAAAAAAACGCACAAAAAGTCCGCCGGAAAGCATACAACCGGCGGCAGGAGAAAGTCAACCTATACGAAACGTGGAGGTGAACGCGCATGAGTATTGAAAATAAATACCGTGTACATGAAGTCGCTAAGGATTTTGGCGTAGATACCAAGGACATCACCGATGTGATGGCGGAATACTTCACCGCGCCGAAGAATCATATGCAGGTTCTGGAAAATGATGAACTGAATCTGATTTTTGATTATATGACTAAGAAGCATCCGGTGGATAACATGGAAGAAGTCCTGAATCAGCAGGCAGCTCAGAGAAAGGCTCCGACGACACAGGTTGTTCGTCAGCAGCCGATGGGCAGAAACCAGAAGCAGGATCGTCGTGATTCTCGCCGTCAGGAGCAGAAGCGCGACCATAAGCCGGAAACTAAGCCGGAGAACAAGAAGCAGGAGCAGCCGAGCGCAGCGCCGCAGGAGAAGAAGTTCAACGACAAGAAGAAGAACCGCCGTCCGGCAAAGCCGCATGAGCAGCGTCAGATTCTTCGTCCGCAGGGCTCCGGCGAGGCAGCTACTTCTACGGTAACCACGGAAGAAACCAAACAGCAGCCGAAGGGCAAGCAGATCCATCGCGTAGATACCCGCGGTGCAGGCAATGTCAATCTGGATCGTTACGATGACCGCATTGATGCACTGGTTCCGCAGAAGGCTGACCGCATGAAGTCCGGCAAGCAGAAGATTACCCGCAAGGCTGATGCACGCAGACCGTTCTCCAACAAGCGCCGTCAGGAGGAGCAGGAGAAGATGAAGCGTCTCCAGCGTCAGCAGGAGCTGAAGAAGATTCAGCTCAAGGTCATGATTCCGGATGAAATCAATGTTGGAGAGCTGGCTTCCCGTTTGAAGCGCACCGCAGCAGATGTCATCAAGGAACTGCTCAAGCTGGGCGTTATGGCAAATATTTCTCAGACCATCGACTTTGATACTGCTGCCATTGTCGCAGAGGAAATGGGGGCAAAGGTCGAGAAGGAAGTACATGTTACCATCGAAGAGAAGCTGTTTGACGAGAGCGAGGACAAGGAAGAAAATCTGGAGCCGAGAAGCCCGGTTATCGTTGTCATGGGTCACGTTGACCACGGCAAGACCTCTCTGCTCGACTGCATCCGTAAGACCGATGTTGCCGCAGGCGAGGCTGGCGGCATCACGCAGCACATCGGTGCATATCGCGTCAAGGTAAGCGGTCGTCCGATTACCTTCCTGGACACCCCTGGTCATGCTGCCTTTACTTCTATGCGTGCTCGCGGCGCAAAGATCACGGATATTGCTATTCTGGTTGTCGCAGCAGACGACGGCATCATGCCGCAGACTGTCGAGGCAATCAACCATGCCAAGGCCGCAGAGATTCCGATTATCGTAGCTGTCAATAAGATTGATAAGGAGAATGCGGATCCGGATCGCGTGCTCCAGCAGCTAACCGAGTATGGCTTGGTACCGGAAGAGTGGGGCGGCGAGACTATCGTCTGCAAGATCTCTGCAAAGCAGGGTGTCGGCATCGACAATCTGCTTGAGATGGTACTGCTGACCGCAGACATGCAGGAGCTGAAGGCAAACCCGAACCGTCAGGCAAAGGGTGCTGTCATCGAGGCGAAGCTGGATCGCGGCCGTGGCCCGGTTGCTACTGTCCTGGTACAGAACGGTACGCTGCACGCTGGCGATACTGTGATTGCAGGCAAGGCGGTTGGCCGTGTTCGTGTCATGACGGACGAGCGCGGACGCAAGCTGGAAAATGCTGGTCCGTCTGTTCCGGTTGAGATTATCGGTCTGGGCGAAGTGCCGGATGCCGGTGACATCTTCTATGCGGTTGACAACGAGCGCATGGCTCGTGAGCTGGTTGAGCAGCGCAAGGAGAAGGAGAAGGAAGAACGCAACAAGGCAATGCAGAAGGTTACCTTGGAGAATCTGTTTGATACCATCCAGCAGGGCAACATGAAGGATCTCAACATCATCATCAAGGCGGATGTCATGGGTTCTGTCGAGGCTGTCCGCAGCTCTCTGCTCAAGCTGAGCAACGAAGAAGTGCGCGTTAATGTCATTCATGGTGCTGTTGGTGCCATCAATGAGTCGGATGTCATGCTGGCATCGGCATCCAATGCTATTATCGTTGGCTTTAACGTGCGTCCGGAGCGTGCAGCGGCAGATTCCGCACACGATCAGGATGTAGAAATCCGTCTGTATCGCGTCATTTATGACTGCATCGAAGAGATGGAGCAGGCAATGAAGGGTATGCTGGATCCGAAGTTCAAGGAAGTTGTTGTCGGTCATGCCGAAATCCGTCAGACGTTCAAGGTTTCTGGCGTTGGCACTATCGCTGGTGCGTATGTACAGGACGGCAAGATTGTTCGTGCCTGCGAGGTTCGTATTGTGCGTGACGGCATCGTTATCCATGAGGGTCATCTAAACTCCCTGAAGCGCTTTAAGGACGATGTAAAGGAAGTTGCCGCAGGCTATGAGTGCGGTATGGGCATTGAAAACTACAACGATCTGAAGGAAGGCGACATTATCGAGTCGTTTGTTATGGAGCAGATCAAGCTGTAATTGGTTTTCATCCTGTTTACAACAGAAATTCCCGCGGGTGGGGTGCATCTTGATTGCCACCCGCCCGCGGTTTTTACATGCTTGACAAAAAAGGAGGAACGTTTATGTCTCAGAGAAGCGAACGCATCAGCGATGAGTTTCAGAAGGCGCTGTCCGAAGCAATTCGCACGCTGAAGGATCCGCGCGTGCACGAAGCTATGGTTTCTGTGACGCGCTGCGAAGTAACCGGCGATCTGCGCTACGCAAAGGCATATATCAGCGTATTTGGCGATGATCAGCAGAAAAAGGATGTCATGCGCGGTCTGAAGTCGGCTGGAGGCTATCTGCGCAGAGAGTGCGCATCCAAGATTCGTATGCGCTATGCACCGGAAATCGTGTTTACGCTGGATGAATCCATTACGCACGGCGCACACATCAATGATATGCTGCATGAGCTGGAGCGGGAGGGCAAGCTGTGATTGGCACGGTATCCCGCACAGCACAAGTGCTGCGTGAAGCGGATCAATTTCTGATTTTAACCCATCGCCGTCCGGACGGTGATACGACGGGCAGTGCAGGCGCGCTGTGTCAAGCGCTGCGCAGGCTGGGAAAGACGGCGTATCTCGCTAAAAACGAAGGCGTTACCCATCGATACGCGGATTTGGTAGAGCCTTATTACGCACCGGAGAATTTTCAGGCACGAACCATTGTCGCCGTTGACGTGGCGGCACAGGACATGCTGCCGCCGGAAATGGAGCAGTATGCGGATAGCGTTGATGTTGTCATTGACCATCACAAGTTCAATCCGTGCTTTGGCAAAACAGATAATTTAATCGGCGGAGAATTCGGCGCCTGTGCAGAGATTATCTGGGATTTGATTGTAGAGCTGGGCATTGCACTGGATGAGAGCATCGCACGAAGCCTGTACATCGGCACGGCGACAGACACCGGCTGCTTCAAGTTCACCAATACGACTGTGCACACGCATCAGGTTGCCATTGCCTGCCTGCAGGCGGGCGTAGACTGCGGAGACATCAATACAGTGCTGTTTGACACCAAGTCTCGCTCTCGCTTTGATATGGAGAAGATTCTGTATGATACCATGCAGTTTTATCACGAGGGAAAGATTGCAGCTGTGCTGGTTCGACTGGAAGATCGAGAGCGCACGGGTGCAGACTGGGACGATTTGGATTCGATTGCCGGTCTGCCGCGCCAGATTGAAGGGGTAGAGGTCGGTCTGACCTTTTCGGAGTTGGAAAACGGTTCGACGAAGGTTTCGATTCGCACGACCAAGGAAGTAGACGCAGCGGCGATTTGCCGAGCATTTGGCGGCGGCGGACATGTTCGCGCCGCTGGGGCAACGCTGCCGTATCCTGCACAGGAAGCGATGCAGCGGGTACTGGAAGAGACAGAAAAGGTGTATTGTGGCAAAGAAGCATGAATCACGCTATAATGGCGTTTTAATCGTCCATAAGCCGCAGGATTTTACCTCGTTTGATGTCGTGGCAAAGTTGCGCGGTATCTTGCACGAACGGCGCATCGGTCACGGCGGCACGCTTGATCCGATGGCGACCGGCGTTTTGCCGGTATTTGTCGGCGGTGCGACGAAAGCGGCAGATATGGCAGCGGCACAATCCAAGGAATATATCGCAGCGTTTGCGTTGGGTTGGGCATCCGATACACAGGACAGCACAGGAACTGAGACGGCACGGTCAGACATCCGCGTGACCACGCAGCAGATGCAGGAAGCAGTGGACAAGTTGCTGGGAAAACAGGAACAGGTTCCGCCGATGTATTCTGCCGTGAAGGTAAACGGACAGCGATTGTATGACCTTGCGCGAAAGGGCGTAGAGGTCGAGAGAAAGGCGCGCCCGATTACCGTACACGAAGCAGAGCTGCTGACGTTTGACGAGCAGACACAGCAGGGACGTATCCGGTTTCTGTGCTCGAAAGGCACCTATGTGCGCACACTCGTGCACGATCTGGGCGTTCAGTTGGGAACATATGCTGTCATGACTGGCTTACAGCGCACCAAGAGCGGCAGCTATACGCTGGAGCAGAGCTATACCTTGGAGCAAATCGAGCAGGCAGCACAGCAGGATACCATAGAGTCTCTGCTGCTGCCGACAGACAGCCTGTTTCAGATGTATCCGGCAGTGAGCATAGACGAGTATGGCTATCAGCGGGCACTGCACGGTGCCTTTATCACGCCGGAGCATGTGACGGATTTTCCGCAGCAGCAAGGTGCTCTGTGCCGTGTGTATTATCAGGGCGAATTCTGGATGCTCGGCCGCGTGGACGAACTGGACCGAGGCGGACTCGCGCTGTTTTATGAGAAAAGATTCCGGTAAATACAGAAACCGGAGAGAAGAGGACCAACCATCATGATAGAGAAAGACGCAAAACGCGCCATTGCGCTGGGGTATTTTGACGGCGTACATCGCGGGCATCAGGCACTCATGGATCTGGCGGTCAAGCGTGCAAAGGAGAACGGGGCGATTTCGTCCGTGTTTACGTTTGACACTCATCCGGACACGGTGATTACAGGACAGCGCGTGCCGCTCATCGTGTCAGAGAGCCAACGCGGCGAAGAAATCCGTGAGCGAGGCGGCGTAGACGAGGTGATTTTTGCCCATTTCAATGGTGAGTTACGCAATTTGGAATGGCAAAAATTTGTGGATGACGTACTGGTGGGACAGTTTCATGCCTGCTGGATCATTACGGGAGAAAATAACCACTTTGGCTACCGTGGACAAGGCAATCCGGAGCGGCTCAAAGCGGAGTGTGAACGCTTGGGCATCGGCTGTGACATTGTCAAGAATGTCTCGATTGACGGCATTGTGGTCAGCTCGACCTATATTCGACAGCAGATAGCGATGGGAAACATGGAACAGGCTGCCAAGTTCCTGGGACATCCGTATGCCCTGACCGGCGTGGTGCAGCACGGCAGACAGGTGGGAAGAACCATCGGGTATCGCACGGTCAATTTGGAACTGCCGCCGGAAATGCAGGCTCCGCCGTTCGGTGTGTATATCTCCCGCGTCATTGCAGACGGACAGGCACATATTGCCGTGACCAACATCGGCGTTCATCCGACGTTTGGATTGGGCGATAAGGCGTGTGTCGAACCGCATATCCTAGACTTTGACGGAGATTTGTATGGAAAGCGGATTGAAGTGGAGCTGCTGCATTTTCTGCGTCCGGAACAGCAGTTTTCAGACACGGAACAGCTCAAGCAGGCAATCGCACAGGACATTGCGGATACAAGAGAATACTTTGCTCGTGAGAAGCAATGAGACAGAGGGATTCTGCGTCCAATGCGGCGGAGAATCTCTTTTTTTGTACAGCAAATCGCGGGTATGTTGATAAATTGCTTGAAATTTTACCATTTGCGCAAAACTTTCTTGAAATACCGAGCAAAATATCATATGATAGGTATACATGACAGCCTTTGCGCTGTTGATAGAGGAAAAAGGAGACAATTTATGCTTGGCATCGTTTTGGTGGAACCGGAAATTCCACAGAATACTGGAAACATTGCGCGTACCTGCGCAGTGACTGGCTGCACGCTGCATCTGGTCGGACCGTTGGGATTTTCCATTGATGATAAAAAACTCAAGCGGGCGGGATTGGATTACTGGCATTTGCTCGATGTGCGGTATTATGATTCTCTCGATGAATTTTGGGAAAAGAACCCGAATGGCACGTATTTTTACGCCACCAGCAAGGGACAGCAGCGTCACACAGATGTATCCTATCCGCCGAATGCTTATCTGCTGTTTGGCAAGGAGACCAAGGGATTGCCGGAGCATTTGCTCGCGCAGCATCCCGAGCGCTGCATTCGCATCCCAATGCGGGAGGGTGCGCGCTGCCTGAACCTGTCCAACAGCGTTGCCGTTGTCGTATATGAAGCACTGCGGCAGAATGACTTCGCGGATCTGTGCAGTGCAGGTTCGTTCCCGGAGGTATAAAAGAGATGACAGATAAGAGAACAGAAAAGATTTGTATTTTTACCGATTCTGCTTCGGACATTACCCACGAAGAGGCAGAACGTTGGGATATCAAAGTGGCGCCGCTGCATGTCACCGTGGATGACAAGACGTTTTTGGAATATTATGAAATCAGCCCGCAGGAGTATTGGAAGATGCTGGAGGAGAGCGAGAACTTCCCGCAGACTTCACAGGTCGGCATGGAATGGTTTTTGAATCTCTATAAGCAGGCGTATGAAGATGGCTGTACGCACTGCATCGGCGTGCTTATCAATGGCTCTGGCTCCGGTACCTATCAGGCGGCGTGTATCACGCGCGATATGTTCTATGACGAGTACGGCGAGAATATGGTCATTGAGCTGATTGATTCGCGTTGCTATTCGTATACATACGGAAAGGTAGCTGTAGCTGGCGCAAAGATGCGTGCAGAGGGCAAATCCTTTGCGGAGATTTCCGCAGAGATGAACAGCCTCGTCAAGGGCATGAAAGCATATGTCGGCATCTATAATCTGCGCATTTTGCGCAAGAGCGGGCGCATTTCCGGCGGTGCAGCCTTTGTCGGCGATGCATTGGGTCTGCGGCCGATTGCGGTTGTATTTGACGGCTCCGTCGATGTCATGTGCAAGGTGCGCGGCGACAAGGCGGTTGCCAATAAGATCGCAGATTTGGCGGCACAGGATGCTGTGGATCGGGAGCATCAGACGGTGCGCATCATGTACGGCGATGTGTCGGAAGAACAGATTCAGGCTCTAGAGGATAAGCTCAGAGAAAAGGGATTCCGCGATATTGAGCGCAGTCCGCTGGGCATTATGGTTACCTCGAACACGGGTCCGAAGGCACTGGGCGTCATTTTTCGAGGCGCACCGCGGGCGTAAAGGAAAGGTTTTGCTGAAAAATTCGTAAAATCGCGTACTTTTTGAGAAAATTATCTTGAAAAGTACGCCGTAAGACGGTATAATTTTTCAGTGGAAACGCAATAATACCTGCGATTTCTCTCTCTATCGAACGTTGTTCCAGTTAAAATAAGGAGTGTTATTTATGGACTACAATAAGAAGAATGTCACGGACATCAACGTAACAGGCAAGAAGGTTCTGCTGCGCTGCGATTTTAACGTCCCGATGGCAAAGGACGGAAGCGGCGTCATCACCGATGACAAGCGCATTCGTGCAGCTCTGCCGACCATCCAGTATCTGCTGGAGCATGATGCAGCTGTTATTGCATGCTCCCATATGGGCAAGCCAAAGGGCGAGTGGAAGCCGGAGCTGTCTATGGCACCGGTTGCAAAGCGCCTGAGCGAGCTGCTGGGCAAGGATGTTATTCTGGCAAAGGACATTGTAGGCGAGGACGCAAAGGCAAAGGCTGCTGCTCTGAAGCCGGGTCAGATCCTGCTGCTGGAGAATCTGCGCTATGACAATGGCGAGACCAAGAATGATCCGGCATTTGCAAAGGCACTGGCTGATCTGGCTGGCGCTGATGGTATCTATGTATCCGATGCATTCGGTACCGTACACCGCGCACATGCTTCTACCGCAGGCGTTGCTGCTTATCTGCCGGCAGTTTCCGGTTTCCTGATTCAGAAGGAGCTGGAGGTTATCGGCGGCGCACTGGCAGCTCCGAAGCGTCCGCTGGTTGCTATTCTGGGCGGCTCGAAGGTATCCTCCAAGATCGGCGTTATCAACAACCTGCTGGAAATCGCTGACACCATCATCATCGGCGGCGGCATGGCATACACCTTCTCTGCAGCACAGGGCGGCAAGATCGGCGACTCTCTGCTGGAGGAAGACTGGAAGGGCTATGCACTCGAGATGATCGAGAAGGCAAAGGCAAAGGGCGTCAAGCTCCTGCTGCCGGTTGACACCGTGATTGCTGATGCATTTGCAGCTGACGCAAACTCCGATGTTGTAGAGTCCGGCAATATTCCGGACGGCTGGCAGGGTCTGGACATTGGTCCGAAGACTGTTGAGCTGTACTGCGATGCAGTAAAGGACGCAGGTACGGTTATCTGGAATGGTCCGATGGGCGTATTTGAGTTTGAGAAGTTTGCAGTAGGCACCAAGGCTGTTGCTGAAGCACTGAGTAAGACCGATGCGATCACCATCATCGGCGGCGGCGATTCCGCAGCAGCAGTTCAGCAGTTGGGCTACGCAGACAAGATGACCCATATCTCCACTGGCGGCGGCGCTTCTCTGGAGTTTATGGAAGGTAAGGTTCTGCCGGGCATTGCTTGCCTCCAGGACAAGTAATCATTTCGTTCAGTCCGTTCCCCTGCGCGGCAGGGGAACGCTGAAATATATTTAATTAGGATTTTTCAGGAAGGGGAAAACCAATATGAATCGCAGATATCGCAAGACTATTATCGCTGGTAACTGGAAGATGAACATGACCCCGAGCCAGGCAAAGGCTCTGATCGAAGAGCTGAAGCCGATGGTAAGCAAGGTCAAGTGGTGTGAGATGGTACTGTGCGTACCGTACGTAGACATCCCGACTGCTGTAAAGGCTGCTAAGGGCTCCAAGATTGCTATCGGTGCAGAGAACATGCACTTCGAGCCGAAGGGCGCTTACACCGGTGAAGTTTCCGCTGATATGCTCAAGGAGTGCGGCGTAAAGTACGTAATTATCGGTCATTCCGAGCGTCGTCAGTACTTCAATGAGACCGATGAGAATGTAAACAAGAAGGTAAAGGTTGCTCTGGAAGCAGGCTTCCGCCCGATCGTTTGCGTTGGTGAGTCTCTGACCGAGCGCGAGCAGGACGTATGGTACGAAGTAATCCGCAAGCAGGTTAAGATCGCTGTTCAGGGCGTATCCGTTGACGACATCAAGAAGGTTGTCATCGCTTACGAGCCGATCTGGGCTATTGGCACCGGCAAGACTGCTACTGCTGACCAGGCAAACGAGGTTTGCTCTGCAATCCGTGATTGCCTGCGCGAGCTGTACGGCGCACGCGCTGCACGTGCTATCACCATCCAGTACGGTGGTTCTATGAACGCAAAGAATGCAGCTGAGCTGCTGAGCAAGCCGGACGTAGACGGCGGCCTCATCGGCGGCGCTTCTCTGAAGGCTCCGGACTTCTTTGCAATCATCGAAGCTGCACAGGATCCGGCTCCGGCAGCAGAATAAGGATAAAGAACGATGAGAATCGGCGGGCTGCTTTGCGAATTGGTGGTCCGCCGTTCTGCTGTTTTTTGACCCATTGGCACATGCTGCTGCACTTTTGGTGTCCTGTTGGGTAACCGGCGCGGCACCGTCCCTTTCCGAGACAGCATGAAAAAATAAGGATTTTTTTGGAAATGAGGTTCAACATGAAAAAACCGTTAATTCTGATTATCATGGACGGCTTTGGTCTGCGCGACAGCGATATGGGCAATGCGATCCATGCCGCAAAGCATCCGAACTTGACCCGTTTGTTTAACGAATATCCGACCACCCAGTTGGGTGCATCCGGTATGGATGTTGGTCTGCCGGACGGACAGATGGGCAACAGTGAGGTTGGCCATACCAATATCGGCGCAGGCCGCGTTGTGTATCAGGAACTGACCCGCATCACGAAGAGCATTCAGGACGGTCCGTTCTTTGACAACGAAGCATTCCTCGGCGCGGTGGAAAACTGCAAGAAGAATGATAGTGCTCTGCACATCTTTGGTCTGCTCAGCGATGGCGGCGTGCACTCGCATATTGAGCATATCTTCGGTCTGCTGGATCTGGCAAAGAAGAATGGTCTGACCAAGGTATTTGTACACTGCTTCATGGATGGCCGTGATGTTCCGCCGACTTCCGGCATTGATTTTGTCAAGAAGCTGCAGGCAAAGCTGGATGAAATCGGCATCGGCAAAATCGCTACCATCAACGGCAGATACTATGCGATGGATCGTGACAACCGCTTTGAGCGTCTGGTCAAGGCATATTCCGCCATGGTATACGGCGAGGGCGAGTATTTTGATGATCCGGTAGCCGCTGTACAGGCGTCCTACGATGCAGATGTTACCGATGAATTTATTGTTCCGGTTGTTACCGCAAAGGATGGTCAGATTAAGGCAAACGATTCCATTATTTTTGCAAACTTCCGCCCGGATCGTGCGCGTGAAATCACCCGTACGTTCGTTGATCCGGAGTTCACCGGTTTTGAGCGCAAGAATGGTTTCTTCCCGGTATACTTTGTTTGCATGACCCAGTACGATGCGACCATGCCGAACGTGCATGTCGCATTTAAGCCGCAGCAGCTTGTCAATACCTTTGGCGAGTATATCGCAGACAATGGCCTGACACAGCTGCGTATCGCAGAGACTGAGAAGTATGCGCATGTTACGTTCTTCTTTAACGGCGGCGTTGAGGCTCCGTACAAGAATGAGTCCCGTGACCTGATTGCTTCTCCGAAGGTTGCCACCTATGATATGCAGCCTGAGATGAGTGCATACAAGGTTTGCGACAAGGTTGTTGAGGAAATCAAGAGCGGCAAGTTCGACGTCATCATTTTGAATTACGCAAACTGCGACATGGTCGGCCATACCGGCGTATTTGACGCAGCTGTTGAGGCTGTACAGGCAGTAGATACCTGTGTTGGCAAGACGGTCGATGCGATTCTGGAAATGGGCGGCGTGGCAATGATTACCGCTGACCACGGCAATGCAGACCAGATGTTGGAAGAGGATGGTGTATCTCCGTTCACCGCACATTCCTGCAATCCGGTTCCGTTCTGCGTTGTCGGCTATCCGGACTGCAAGAAGCTGAATCCGGGTCGTTTGGCAGATATTGCACCGACGATGCTGCAGGTTCTCGGCCTGGAGAAGCCGGCAGAGATGGACGGCGAGTCTCTGATCGTAAAGTAAGGATTATTCAGACAAACAATAACGGCAGACTGCGCGTTCCCTGTATGAGAGAACGGCGGTCTGCCGCTTTTTTCTTTACATGTGAATCAGCTCGTTGAGGTAGTCGTTAGAGTCAAGAAAGACATTTAAGTAATAATTAAATACCGTTGTGTCCTCCTCGTGACAGACGCCGGTCAGGATATTTTCGGTGTGTTCCTGCGGGTCATTTGACAACCCGATTTGCTTCATGCGGGCAAGATTTTCTTGAGAAGGACTTGGCGTAGTGTCAATGCTGCAAATACTAATGAGAGCATCGCGCATTTTCCACAGCAGCTGCTGACAGCCGCGCAGATAAGCGACCTGTGATTTTTTGAGAGAAATGTTCATGCGCTCATCCAACAAAATATTGATGGAACTGTCCAGTTGGTTGATGTGCTTGCGCAAATCACGCAGATCGGGAATTCTGCCGAGCAAGACGCGCTCTTTGAGCAGCGGCAGCATGGCTTGCTGCGCACTCAGAATGCCCTTTCTCGTGCGCTCAGCGCTGTTGTACGGACGAATCAGCATGTTTACAGCAAGAGCGATAATGGTGCCGATGACGGTCTCACGAAAGCGCAGGAGACCGTAAATAATCGTACCGGATGCCGGAATATCTTTGAGACAGCAGCAGAATACAACACACGCCAGATTGGTGATCGTCGGTTTCATGTGTAGAAGATTACACACGGAAATCATGATGATAACGCCGATGAAACAGGTGATTTCAAAATATCCGGTAAAATTTATGACGAAAATCATAGCGAGCAGCGCGCCGACTAAGTTTCCGATAATCATATCTCGCGCAGAGCGGAGGGAAGCGGTAATAGACGCTTCCATACAACCTAACGCGCCAATGGCGAGAAAGGGAGGATATGGACTGTTGATAACATAGCCCATAGAAACGGCAAGACCACAGGCGAGTGCGGTTTTGAATGTGCGCATACCGATGAGAAATGGTGTGTGCTTTTTGAGATGCTTCATGGCAGCCTCCTTCAAGCATATAGAAATTCATTCATGAAAAAACTACGTATTTGTTATTATAACACGGAGAGAAAGATCGCGCCAAGCGCTTTACCCAAAATGTGTATAGACTGACGGATATTGGTGTATTTGCTGTGAAAACACACAAAGAACATTGGAAAAATTGGGGATATTTTCACATATAGATTGACAGATGGGATTTCTGTGTGGTAACATATAACTGATTCAAAATGCGTTTTTGCTCTGCATGGTATGTGAGCTGTTGCGCCGAAGTTTTGGCGGAAAAACGTGAGTCAATTACCCCGCGGACACCCGCGCGACAATGAGAGGAAGATTTGATTATGTGCGCAAAGAAAAAGAACAGCAGCCTCAAGAAAAAAATCGGTATTGGCGTGGCAGTTGCCGGCGCTGCTGCTGGTGCTGTTGCCGCAGGTGTAGCAGCATATAAACACAGCAAGAGCGAACAGGTTTACCACGAGGCAGAACTCAAGGCAATGAGTGAGTTGGATGATCTGAATGCAGAAAATGCAGCCTGTGAGGAATGCGAGGCCGCAAATGAGACCGGTGCAGCAGCCGAAGAGCAGCTGAGCATGGAAGAAACCGTTCCGGTAGAAGAGGCACCGGAAGAAGACGAAGAAACGCCGGAGAAGCCGGAAGAGACAGAAGAGGAAGCTCCGGCTGAAGAGGAAAAAACAGCAGAAGAAGAGGAATAAGGTTTTCTCATCCGCGGACGGTACAGAGGTACCGTCCGTTTTTGCGTCTGGAAAAGTGCAGAGAAATATGCTATACTATACCAATACCCCTGAAAGGAGTCATTATCTATGAGATATGAAGGCAGAGTATTTCGTCCGCCGTCTGAGGCCTACAGTCTGATCGTACAGGTTACGGTGGGATGTAGCCATAATAAATGCACATTCTGTGATATGTACAAGGAAAAACGCTTCCACCTGCGCAAGTTGGAGGACGTTTTGGAGGATTTCAACATCGCACGCAGACAGTACCGCTATATTGAACGCGTCTTTCTCGCAGACGGTGATGCGCTGATTCGAAAGACAGAGGATCTCGTGACCATCCTAAAGCACATCCGAAAGGTGATTCCAGAATGCCAGCGCGTAACCAGCTATGGTTCTCCGAAAAGCATCCTGACCAAATCTCCGGAGGATTTGCAGCTGTTGCATTCGCTGGGATTGGAAATGATTTATTTGGGTCTGGAGTCCGGCAATGAGCAAGTGCTCAAACACATCAACAAGGGCGTGACAGTAGAAGATGTCATCCGCGCCGGTCAGATGGTGAAGGACGCCGGTATGAAGCTGTCTGTCACTGCCATCAGTGGTTTAGGCGGCACAGAGATGTGGAAAGAGCACGCGATTGACACGGCAAAGGCATTTTCCCGCATGAAGCCGGATTATATCGGCTTGCTCACGCTGATGTTTGAGGGCGATGTGCCACTGCGCCGCGAGTGCGAGGCGGGCAAATTCCACTTGCTCACCGCACCGCAGGTAGCCAAGGAAACTCTGCTGATGCTGGAGAACATTGACAGCGAGGGTAGTATATTCCGCTCGAACCATGCATCTAATTATCTGACACTCAAGGGAACGCTCAATCGAGACCGCGAAGCCATGTGCGAGCAGATTCGCAAGGCACTGGAACGCGGCGGATATAAAAAAGAATATTTCCGCGCCCTGTGATGAAATGAGAAGAAATATACAAGCCTTTGATTTTTGCTCAAACAACGAACAAGAATCAGAGGCTCTTTGTGTCGTGTTTGTGTTTATAACAATTTATTAACAAAAGCTTCCTCAAAATGCCTCTTTTTCTTTTTGCTGCTTCGTGTTACAATGGACACAACAAAAAGAAGGAGTTGATGCCGATGGATTCTGTGTCCCATACCACGGTCGCACATTACCTGCTGGACTATGTGGAAAATACCAATGGTGTTTCGTTTAACCGGAAAGCGTTTATGTTCGGAAATCTGAAACCGGATCTCAGGGGCGAATACTTGACCAAGCGGCATTATCCGTCGCTGATGTTTGAAGAAGTCATGCAGCGCATTCGCGATTTTATCGCGCATGTTCGACTGAACAAGAGCAACGGTCCGAAGATCAGTGAGGATCTGGGCGTGATCTGTCATTACATCACAGATTTCTTCACTTTCCCGCATAATGATGATATTTATGGGCGTTGCTTGCTCATGCATTATATCTATGAAAAGCAAACTAGCTTGACCATTCGCCGACGAATCAATGAAGCAAAGTTCAATGGCTGGGCACAAAACGCACCGGTAAAGCTTCCGGCAACACCGGATGCTCTGATTACCTACATCTCTGAGCAGCATCGGAGCTATGTCGCACAGAAAACGCATAACATCAATGATGATATTTCCCATATCTGCCGTGTTCTGACGGCTGTCGTGCTTTCTATCATCGGAATGACTTGCGCAGCTATCGAGAGACTGCCGCATATTGGCGAGCAGGAAATGGTGCAGACCGCATAAGACAACCTACCGGAAGAGACCGTCTTGACAGATGGTCTCTTTTTTGCCTTCCGTTGCAAAAGGCAGTCGTTTGCGATACAATAAGACCAAATCACCGCGAAAAGGAGAAAAATCAGATGAAGATTGCAGCCGCATATGATAATGGAGAAGTCTGTCAGGATTTTTCGCAGACCAAACAGTTTAAGCTGTATACTATAGAGGATGACCATATCAGCCACATGGAAGTTGTTGACGCAGAGGGTGATGCAGCGCAGTGTCTAAAGCAGCACGGTGCGGGATTGCTCGTATGCGGCAAGCTGGATATGATGCAGCAAATGTCCCTGATGCAGGCGGGCATTGCGCCGTTTCCGGGCGCATACGGCGAGGCAGATATGCAGGTCGGTGCTCTGTTTGTTCGGATGCTGGAGAGTGAAAAAAAGGAAAAGCAAAAACAGGAGGCCTGTCCGACGCCGGAGCAAGGCGGATGCGCCTCCTGTGCGCATCGAGATCAATGCCAAGATTATACGAAGTAAAAAGGCAAACCGCCCTGTCCATGGAGACAGAGCGGTTTTTGTATTAGGAGAGAAGAGGTTTACAGTTCACCGGCCTGCTCGCGCTGATGCAGATCCTCCATGATTTTCGGATACACCTTGTCCAGGCGGTACAGCAGCAGGACAACGATTGCGACGATCCAGATACCAAGAATACCATACTGATAAATATTGATAATCATAGATTTTGCGCTGTCCGGCTGTACAGCGCCGCCGGTTGCAGAGCTGACAAATCCGCTGATGCCCAGCAGGGAAGTGACGATTGCTGCGGAGATGCCACTGCCGATTTTGAAACCGAGGGAACCGCCGCCGAAGATCAAGCTTTCCTGACGAACATGGAACTTCCACTGACCATACTCTACAACGTCACCCATCATACCGAAGATAACAGCGGTAATCGGGGCTTGACCAATGGCACGGACGATTGTGACACCCATCATCCAAGCAAAGCTATGCTGGTTGACAAGCAGAGCCAACTGTGCGGCAACTGCGATCACGCAGCCTGCCAGACAAAGATCGCGCTTACCGAAGCGCTTGAGCAGGGATGGACAAATGAGTGCGCCTGCAATCAGTGTGATGTTCTCGCCCATGTACAGGATGCTGTACAGGTTATCGTTTTCAAAGATGTACTTGCAGTAGTACGGAGCCAGAGTGCCGACCAGTGTCTGCTGCACAACGGTAACTGTCCAGAGAATCAGGGTAGCCCAGAAATACTTGTTGCCCAACAGAGCCTTTAAGCTGCGGCCAAAGCCGATTTTTGGTGACTTGTCGTTTGCTGCGGTAGAAGTGGAAATATGTACAGTTTCCTTGCAGTTGAAGAAGCAGATCATCAACAGGACGAATGCCAGCGCAGACCACATCATCATCGCCTTGACCCAAGCTGCCTGATCGTTGCCGAACAGCTTGACAACCGGCAGGGAAAGCGTAACGGCAATCAGGCGGCCGACCGGTGCCAGAGACATACGAACGATGGACAGCATGTCGCGCTCATGAGATGAACGGGTCATCATTGTGGACAGCGTGCCATATGGTACGTTGATGGCGGTGTAGCATACCGTGCCGAGCAGGTTGTATGTGACGAACAGATACCAGAACTGCAGGGTGTTGGATGTTTGCGGGACGGTAAATAGAGCAATGGAGCAGATGACGTATGGGATGGACATCCAAAGAATCCAAGGACGCGCTTTGCCCCAGCGGGAATGTGTCTTTTCAACGAGAATACCCATGATGACATCGGATGTTCCGTCGAAGAAACGAGAAATTAAGAATACCAGACCGACAGTTGCAATGGATACACCGGCGTAGTCGGTATAGAAGAGAGTCAACAAGGAGTTGACCATGCCTGCCATGACAATATTGCAGGCGGTGTCACCGCAGCCGTATGCGATGCGTGTCCACCAAGAAAGCGGACCGTCGCTTTTGGTCGTTGGTGCGGTTGAATGAAGCGTATTTGACATAAGAATCTCCCTCTCTGCAATCAATAGGGTTTTCAAGGTGTCTTTTGTTACACTTAGTATATCGAAGAACGGGCGGGGATGCCAGCTCGCAGATTGTCGAGTAATATTCATATCTTGCTCTTTAGATTATTGCCGATTCGTAAGAAAATCAAGAAAAATTTTGATATATAATGAAGACGAAATAAGCAGAGCAATTATTGAATATTATTGCGTCATAAATGGCGATTGCGAAACAAAGAAAATTTCGGCATACTAAGTGCAACATCTTGTAAAGGAGAGAAAAACAATGAGACTTTGTTTGAACACAGATGGAATGGGACATCTGTCCTTTGAGGAAATGGTAAAAACCTCCGCAGAGATCGGCATTGAATCTCTGGAAATCGCCTGCGGCAACTGGTCGAATGCACCGCATATGGATCTGGATACCATGATTTCCAGTGCTTCCGCACGTGAAACCTACATGGATACCATCAAAAAGCATGGACTGGTATTGGAAGCGCTCAACTGCTCCGGCAACCAGCTGGAACCGAATGAAACCGGCAAGGCACATCAGGCAGTCGTTGAAAAGACCTTCCAGCTCGCAGAACAGCTGGGGGTTAAGAACATCGTCATGATGTCCGGTCTGCCGGGCGGCAACGCAACTGATACCTGTGCGAACTGGGTAACAACCTGCTGGCCGATGAGCTGCCAAGACATGCTCAAGTATCAGTGGGAAGATGTCCTGATTCCGTACTGGGAAAAGACCGTCAAACTGGCAGAGAACCACGGCATTACCTCGATTGCACTGGAAAATCATGGCGCACAGTGCGTATACAACGCAGAGACTCTACTCAAGCTGCGCAATGCAGTTTCTCCGATGATCGGCATGAATCTGGATCCGTCGCATCATATGTGGATGGGCGGTGACGGCATCGAAATGGCAAAAACGCTCGGTGCAGATGCCATTCATCATGTACACGCCAAGGATCTGCGCAAAGAGCGCGGCCGTTTCGCCGCAAACGGAGGTTTGGAGACCAAGTTCTTTGACGATTACAACAACCGTTACTGGAACTATGTCGCCCTCGGCTTCGGCGAGAGCGCAGAGTGGTGGAAGGAATTATTTGCGGTTCTCAGCATGATGGGCTATGACGGTCCGGTTTCTCTGGAAATTGAAGATAAGACCATGCCTGCTCTGACTGCCATCAAGAAGTCGATTGCCTTCCTGCATGAAGTTATGCCGCGCGATTTTGAGTAATTTGTCTGCATATCCCGCCTTTTTCTAGGCTCTCTCAATAAAAATACCGGAAAGCAGTACAGGAACTGCTTTTCCGGTATTTTTGCGTTAAAACGGTATTTTTCGGAAAGCAGTCGGCGTCATGCCGGCGCGCTGCTTGAACGCGCGAATAAAATTAGAAGTGTTGTCAAAACCGCATTGCTCTGCAACCGATTCAATGGAATCGTGCGTGGTAGCAAGAAGTTGTTTGGCGTGCTGGATGCGCATATTGATGAAATATTGATGCGGCGTCATGCCGACGTGCTTTTTGAAGTAGCGATTAAAATAAAATTTACTCAGATTGACATTTTCTGCAAGCTCATCTAGAGAAATATTTTGCGTGACATGCTGTTCCATGAAATGAATGGCTCTTTCGATAGATTCGTCGGCGATAGGCTGCACGCCAGAGCAGTTTTCAACCAGTTCACATAAGATCATGTGAATATATACCGACATGCGGTGCTCATTTTGCATGTTCGCCTGCGATTTTGCCAGTCGAAACAGATTGGAAAAGATATTGGTAAGTACTTCGGATTGTGCGCCGCGAATGCAGGCACTTTGATTGAGCTGATAAATCAGATTGGTGTATGCAACACTGTTGGGACCGGTGAAATGAAAATAATGGAATTTCAGACCATCTAAGGCATGATAGCTGTGTTCGTACCGACAGTCGATCAAAACAATATCACCGGATTTAGCGAGAAATAATTCGTCGCGGAAGGAAACCTCCAATTCGCCCTCATCGATAAACAGCATGAGAATAGATTCCCAATATGGATGCGTCACAACATATCGCGGGTCACAGTAAAATACACCGATATGCTGGACGCAGTATAGAGATTTAGCGGCAAAATCGGAAGGGATGAGAAAGTAAATCTCAGACGGGTCGAGAATGCCTGCCTCTAATTTATGCATGTGATTCACTTCTTTCTAACTTGGGCTATTTTTGAATATTACTAGGCAATCGCTGGAATTGTTTGTGTTATTAGAATAACATATAATAAGCATGCAATCAAGAAAAACACAGTTCAAGGTATTCAAAAGTCTTTTATTCAGTAAGGCAAACAACAAATCAACATATGCAATACTTATGTAAAGGAGAATTTATCATGGGAGAAAATTATCAGGGCAGACTGTGCATCGCAACAGGTGCAGCACGCGGTATCGGCAAGGCTTGTGCAACCAAGTTTGCACAGTATGGTGCAGACGTTGTCATGGTTGACATCAACAAGGATGTTCTGGAGAAGTCTGCTGCAGAAATCGCAGAGAAGTATGGCGTAAAGACCTATGCATACGCTGTTGACATCAGCAATTTTGAGGCTTGTGAGAAGTTCTTTGCGAACGTAAACGAGAAGATCGGCGTTGTGGATGTTCTGGCAAACTGCGCAGGCATCACGGTTTCTAAGCACATGATTGATCTGACTCCGAGCGAGTGGGAGCGCGTCATCAACGTAAACCTGCGTGGCATCTGGTGCCTGAGCCAGCTGTTTGCCAAGCAGCTGAAGGATTCGGACAAGAAGAAGGGCAACATTGTCTCTATTTCTTCTCAGGCTTCCAAGATCGGTGAGTCTGCAAACGGTGTATACTCCATCTCTAAGGCTGGCATCAACTCTCTGACACAGGTTCTGGGTCTGGAGTACGCAGAGTACGGTATTTCAGTTTCTGCTGTTTGCCCGGGCTATGTAAACACCGAGATGGTACAGGAAGTATTCCAGAAGCGTTCTCTGGTTGAAGGCAAGACGCCGGAAGAATACGAGAAGGAATTGACCAGAGGCGTGGCAATGGGCAGAATGTGCGAGCCGGAAGAGGTTGCAGATCTGATGGCATTCCTCGCAGGCGGCCGTGCAGACTATGTAACCGGTGTTACGGTAACCATCGCAGGCGGCAAGACCCTGATCTAAGATTACACAACACTCTCCAATAAAAAGCAGGCATCGACCTTTCAGAAATTTCTGATTGGACGATGCCTGTTTTCGTTTATTTCCACCGTTCCTGTACCGTTTGGAACAGCGTGTCATTGTCGCAGAGGTTTTTACAGCTGAACAGCGCACAGCCGTCAATATCTTTGATGCTGGCGGCAAGATCCAGCTGCCGACCGATTTCACCGCAGCCGTCGTTTGCCCAGACATCGCCGTACTGGCTGTCTCCGATTTTGTAAGCGGCGAGACCGAGCACCAACTGGACATCAGTGCCGCTGACCTGATGACTCCACCAGTTGGCAAGTGTTTCAAAATCTGCTGCAGTGTCGCCGATCTGCCAATAGATTTGCGGGCAGATGTAGTCGATCCAGCCGTTTTTAATCCATGTCAGAGAATCGGCATAGGACGAGGTATAGTGCTCAAAACCATGCGTATCGCTGCCGGTAAATGCGTTGATGCCCTTGTTGCGCCAAATGCCGGAAGGGCTGATGCCAAATCGACAGCCCGACTGCATCGCATTTTGATGGACAGCCGTGTTTACCGCCTGTACGAGCTGATTCACATTGTCGCGCCGCCAGTCTGCCAGAGGCAGATCACTGCCGGATGCCTGATAGGTGGCAGCGTCATCGAAGTCGGTAGACGGATAAAAATAATCGTCAAATTGAATGCCGTCCACGGCGTATTTGCTGACAATTTCCGATACGCCGTCACAGATGAGCTGCCGCACTTCTGCGATGCTGGGATTGAAATAATACCCGCCGTCACAGGAGACGACCCAGTCCGGATGCTGCTTGGCAGGCGAGGAATCCGGCAGAGAATCAAAATCGCTCTGTGCATTGGCTCCGGCACAGATGCGGTATGGATTTACCCACGCTTCCAGTCGAAGATTGCGGGCGTGAGCCTGCTCTACCCAATAGGCAAGCGGATCAAAGGAATCAGAGGGCGCTGTGCCGCAGGAGCCGGTCAAATATCGACTCCATGGAAAAATTGAGGAGCTGTACAGGGCATCGCAAGACGGCCGGACTTGAAAATAGACGGTATTTGCGCCGCTCACTGCGATGCGGTCGAGCAGGGTGTTGCACTCGCTGCGCAGTGTGTCAGCGTCTGTTGTGGGCTGAGAGGGATAATCAATCGCATATGCCGTTGCCACCCAGACACCGCGCGTTTGTGTCTCGGCAGATAGAGAAGCAGATTGCGGTGTTTCCTGCGACTGTGCGGCAGCAAGGGCAGAGCTGCGCAGAGCAGAGAAAAATGTGAAGGGAGTGATTTCTGCGGAGTAACATACAATGCCGCAGGTGAGGATAAGAAAGAGTGCAGTCAGCATACACAGCTTTTTCATGGACAAGTCCTCCGTTTCTGATTCATCCTACGCGGACAGGCTTTGCGATATGCATAGAATGTAAAATTTAGTGTATCATATTCTACGGATTCGAGCAATGCATTGCTTTCTTTTTGCGCCGATCTGCGGTATAATAAAGGTGAGAAAAAATAACGGGAATCAACAGGAGGAATACGGACTATGCCAGAGAGTCAGCTCTCCAGAGAATATGTTATAGATATTGGTCAGACTGATTGCCGCGGACTGGCGAGACCGTCTGCAATTGTCGATTTTATGCAGGATCTCGCCACACGCCATGCGGAAGTCATGGGAATCGGCGCAGAGGCACTCAAAGAACACCATGGTTTTTGGGTGCTGTCTCGCCTGAAATATCAGTTGGATCGACCGCTGCAGCCGTATGAGACGATTCGTCTGACAACGCTGCCGCGCAAGCTGCGTGGTGCATCGTGGTATCGAGACTTTATCTTTGAAGATCAAATCGGTGTCATTGGGCACGCTGTCACAATATGGGCAATCGTTGATATAGAATCGCGCAGTTTGCTGCTGCCAAAGAAAATAGGCATTGGATTTTCGCCGCAGGACACCGGATTTACGGAGCAGCTTCGAGCAATTATTCCGGAAGAAATGCAGCCGTGCTTTACGCGCACGGTACGCTATAGTGATACGGATGTCAATCGGCATTTGAATAATGTCAAAGCAGTGGATATTTTGTCCGATGCATTTGGACTGGAGCAGGATGAAAACCGTTGGGTCTCCGGCTTGCAGGTCAATTATCTGGCAGAAAATCGCTGCGGAACCGAACTCACCATCAAACAGGGACAGACAAAAAATGGTACGTTTTGTGTCTGCGCCTGCGAGGGGGAACAGGAAAAAGTACAAGCTGAGGTGACTTTTTCCGAGCGGTAAATGCCAAAGGAGGGAACGCCTGTGAAACGCGAGGAACTTCTCAAAGGGGTACTGGCTTGCTGTCATCCGCGCCGTGTCATTTTGTACGGAGAAAAATTCGTGGTAGGCAGCCATGACATGAAATCAGCAGATCTGTGTATTATTCTGGATCAATGCAATAAGACAGAGCTGCTGCGCAAGCTGTATCTGAAGATCAATATGCCGATTCCGGTGCAATTTTTGCTGTACCGAACCGATGAATGGCGAGAGCTGCTGAGTGACAGCGGCAGCTATGCATCTGCGATCGAGAAGAAGGGAACGGTGCTTTATGGCGAGACGTCGCAAGGGTAATACAGATAGCCAGTATTATTACAAATGGCTGGAAAAAGCGCTCAGCGATCTGCAAAGTGCCCGCATCCTGTTGACTTGGGGCGGAGACGAAATGGCGGTGGCATTCCACTGCCAGCAGGCGATTGAAAAAGCACTCAAAGGATACCTGCTGTTCAAGTTGGGCAGACATTTTGACGGACACAATCTCACCTTTCTCTGTCGGCAGGCGGCAATGGTAGATGATCGATTTGTTCGGTATCTTGGCGAAAGTGCGGCACTCAACAACTATTATATTGAAACGCGGTATCCGACCGATTTACCGTTTGAAATCACAGAAGCACAGATTCACAATATTATCATTATGGCAGAAGACCTGTTTGGTGTCATTCGGCAGGAGCTGTATGCATCCGAAGAAGAACCCCATGCCATTCCGTCTGTACCGCAGATGGAGGAAAGACAAATACAACAAAAAGAAGATCGAATTTTGTGTTAAAAATTTGCAGTAAAAATAGAAATTCTTTTGAATTTTCATTTACATTGGAAAGCAAATTTTGTACAATAAAGATAGGACTCAAAAGCAAACAATGTGTGATATTTTGAGTAGGAGCAGGAGGGTTTTATCCGATGATTATTACCATAACGCTGAATCCAGCGATTGACCGCACACTGGTGCTTGACGGCCCGGTGGAGCTGAGCACGGTGAACAGCGTTGTAAAGAGCTATGTGGAAGTCGGTGGTCGCGGCATCAACGTTTCCAGAGCGATTCGTGCAATCGGCGGAGAATGCGTAGCACTCGGTTTTACTGCCGGAAACAATGGCAGATCCTTGAAAAACGCATTGACCGCTCTGGGAATTACGCATGATTTCACCGACGTAACGGGTGAGACCCGTACCAACACACAGATTGTTCATCCGGGCGGTGAGCACACCGACTTTAACGAGCCGGGCACCGCGGTTGAAGAAGAAGATTATTTGCGCTTTATCGAAAAGCTCAAGACGTATCTCGATCCGAAGAACCTGTTCGTTCTGTGCGGCAGAATCCCGCCAGGAATGAAGGAGAAGCAGTATCTGAAGATCATCCGTATCATCAAGAAAGCAGGCTGTTCGCTGCTGATTGATAGTGACGGCGATACGATGCGCAGCACGCTGCCATTCAAGCCGGACTTTATCAAACCGAACTCGACTGAGTTGGCAAAGCTGACCGGAAAGCCGCGTACCCATGATCCGGAACAGGCCTATGAGTACGTCAAGCCGTTGCTGGAAGAGGGCGCACAGACTATTTGTGCATCCTTGGGACACAACGGTGCAATCTTCGTCAATCATGAGGACAATCCGCTGTACATTATTGCAAACGCAGGTCCGGTGGCACAGAGTGCAGTCGGCTCCGGTGACGCAATGGTGGGTGCAATTGCGCACGCATACAGCCAGGGCATGTCGTATGAAGAAACGGCAAAGTTCGCTGTGGCAATGGGCACGGCGAGCGCAAAGCTTCCGGGTACGCAGATGGCGACCATGAAGGAAGCATATGAGGTATATGAAACATTAAAGGTCTATACCCTGTAACAACAAAATCAAAAACAGCGCTGCAATAGGGTATGGATGGAATAGGCATACTTTGTGCGGCGCTGTTTTGTTTAACACAACAGAAATGAGGTGGCAGATATGAAAAAGATTTTTGCTGGATTGATTTTTATTCTGTTCAATGTCAATGTGACGCTTGGCGGGTACATGATTGGACTGCTTCCGGCTTTCCTTGGGTATCTGCTCGTGGCAGCTGGTCTCAAGGAGGTATGGCAGGAGGAAGGCATCTTTGAAAACCTTGTTCCGCTAGCTCTGGAAATTGCCGTCTTTACCGGCATGATTTACATGATTCAGCTGCTGCCGATGACGCGCCGCGAAGGACTTTTGGCTGTGCTGAACGTTCTCGCCGCGCTTTGCTTCTTTGTGATGGCGTATAAGATTACTGACGGCATCAAGACCCTAGAGAAAAAGCATCTGTGCACGCTGAGTGCAAGACGGCTGGTTCCGCTGGCTGGCGCATATACCGTCTGCAAGATTGCCGCACAGTTGCTTGACATGATGAACAATGGGGTGGAGATAGCGGTCACTGTTGTTACTCTTGCTGTTGCCTTTATCTTCGTTGTTATGTTTTATGACACGATGAATAAATATCGGTACTTACAGCACATTTAAATGCTATCACAGATACATATAACGCCCCGACAGAACCTTCTGTCGGGGCGTTTGCTGTGCAAAGCTTATAGTTTGACATGAGGATTGACATATTGCCCGTGCCTTTTTGTGTGTTTGCCATATTGAATCGCGAACTTCGGACAACGGTGCAGGCATCCAAGACACATGACACAGGATTCTTTGATCCATACCGGTCGTTTGTCCTGCATGGCAATGGCTTGCACCGGACACTTTTTGGCGCATAATCCACAGCCGATACAGCTGTCTTCTACGAACAGATGCGAGGTTTTCCGAACTGATTTGTTATAAATTAACTGTGCGACAGCGTTGACAAAAAAATACGGCGTGCGCGGCTGCATGTGCTTATTTTTTTGTCTGCTGTTGATGCTGAGAATGATAGATTCTATTTCCGTTTCGGTTGTGCGGGTAAACGCTGCTACTTTTTCCGGTGTAGAAAGATCAAAAATTGGCGTCCAGGTATCCGGCATTCGTATGGAGTAGTATGCATCAATGGTTGTTTCCGTTAATGCTCTTTTTGCCATTTCTCCGGTTGCACCGGGTGTTGTGCCATATGTGGCAATAAAATAAATGTAATCGGCTTGTAGGCGTACCTGCTGTAAAAACTCTTTGACGATGCTCGGAAGACCCCAATTATAGGTCGGAGAAATAATGCCAATGGTTTTATCTGCAAATTGATACTGTTTTTTGTGAATACAGTCTGTGATGGAATAAATCGTATCTTGCGTGGCATCGGCGATGCGAACGGCTGCATACTTGCAGTTTCCAGTGGCTGAAAAATATAAAATCATGAGCGCTCCTTATCTATATATTACAAAAAAGCCCCGTGTCCGACATCAATTGATGCGGACATGGGACTTTCTATGCTTTCGCTCTACTGCGTGATTACGCAGTATTGGGGCGAAAAGCATCGTTTCTATACAAATTTATCCAATGTTTCGGAAAGAATTAGATGTCCTTGCCGTACATTTCCTGCAGGTTAAGCAGATGCTTGTAACGCAGAGCAGCCTTGTCCTCGGACTTCGCAAACAGCTCCTTTGCACGCTCCGGGAAGGAACGGGTCAGAGCGGAGAAGCGAGCCTCGCCCATCAGGAATGCCTGATAGCCATCTTCCTTCGGTGCCTTGGAGTCGATAACGAACGGGTTCTTGCCCTCAGCCTTCAGGGACGGGTTGAAGCGGAACATGTTCCAGTAGCCGCAGTCAACAGCCTTCTTCATCTCGGACTGGCAGTTCTTCATGCCGCCCTTGATGGAGTGCATTTCGCACGGAGCGTAGCCGATAACCAGAGACGGTCCCGGATATGCTTCAGCTTCTGCAATAGCCTTCAGGGTCTGCTGCGGGTTAGCACCCATAGCAACCTGAGCTACGTAGATGTAGCCGTAGGACATTGCGATCTCAGCCAGGGACTTCTTCTGGATGGTCTTACCAGCAGCAGCGAACTGAGCAACAGCACCGATGTTGGTAGCCTTAGAAGCCTGTCCGCCGGTGTTGGAGTAAACTTCGGTATCGAATACCATGACATTGATGTCTTCGCCGGAAGCCAGAACGTGATCCAGACCGCCGAAGCCGATGTCGTAAGCCCAACCATCGCCGCCGAAGATCCATACGGACTTCTTGGACAGGTAATCCTTCTTAGCAAGAATCTCAGATGCCAGTGCGCAAGCCTCGCAGTCACAGTTCGGCTCAACGTTGCTCTCCAGAGCAGCGATGTAAGCCTCAGTTGCAGCCTGGTTAGCCGCACCGTCAGCGTAAGTATCCAGCCACTTCTGAGCAGCATCCTTCAGAGCCTGCTGTGCGTACGGTACAGCGATCAGAGCCTCGGTCTTAGCCTTCAGGTTCTCACGCAGTGCCTTCTGGCCATGATACATGCCCAGACCATGCTCAGCGTTGTCCTCAAACAGGGAGTTAGCCCATGCCGGACCACGGCCGTCCTTGTTGACGGTGTACGGGGAAGTAGCTGCCGGGCCGCCCCAGATAGAGGAACAACCAGTAGCGTTGGAGATGTACATACGATCGCCGCATACCTGGGTAATCAGACGAGCGTAGGAGGTCTCAGCACAGCCAGCGCAGGAACCAGAGAACTCAAGCAGCGGCTGCTTGAACTGGGAACCCTTGACGGTCTTGATGTCTTCCATCTCCGGCTTGCGGGAAACCTTATTTACCGTGTACTCAAATACCTCAGCCTGAGCAGCTTCCTCATGCTGCGGAACCATGGTCAGAGCCTTGGTCGGGCAAACGCCGATGCAGACACCACAGCCCATGCAGTCGAGCGGGGAAACAGACATGGTGAAGGAGTAAACGCCCTTGCCAGTGCCAACCTTGATCGGAGCAGTCTTGATAGCAGACGGAGCTGCTGCAACTTCTTCCTCGGTCAGAGCGAACGGACGGATGGTAGCGTGCGGACAAACATATGCACACTGGTTACACTGAACACACTTCTCAGCGTCCCAGGTCGGTACGGTAACAGCGGTGCCGCGCTTCTCGTAAGCAGCTGCGCCATGCTCGTAGGTACCGTCTACGTAATCGGTAAATGCAGATACCGGCAGGGAGTCACCGTCCATGCGGTCGATCGGCTCCATCAGGTTGGTAACCATCTTGACAGTCTTCTCGCGGCCTTCCGGAGCTTCTGCCGGAGCTGCGTCAACTGCGTTAGCCCAATCAGCCGGAACGTCGATCTTTTCGTAAGCGGTAGCGCCCAGCTCGATTGCCTTATGGTTCATATCAACGATGTCCTGGCCCTTCTTCAGGTAAGAATGGGTAGCAGCGTCCTTCATCAGCTGGATAGCAGTCTCTTCCGGCATTACCTTAGCCAGGGAGAAGAATGCGGACTGCAGAATGGTGTTGGTGCGCTTGCCCATGCCAATCTTGATAGCCAGATCAATTGCGTTGATGGTGTACAGCTGAATGTTGTTCTTAGCGATGTAACGCTTAGCCTCAGCCGGCATGTACTCGTTCAGCTCTTCCGGCGTCCACTGGCAGTTAATCAGGAATACGCCGCCCGGCTTTACGTCGTTGACCATCTTGTAGCCCTTGACAACGTAGGACGGGTTGTGACAGGCAACGAAGTCAGCCTTGTTAATATAGTAAGGGGACTTGATCGGCTTAGCACCGAAGCGCAGATGCGATACGGTTACGCCGCCAGTCTTCTTAGAGTCGTACTGGAAGTAAGCCTGTACGTAGTTATCGGTGTTGTCGCCGATAATCTTGATGGAGTTCTTGTTAGCACCAACGGTACCGTCGCCGCCCAGACCCCAGAACTTACATTCGATGGTGCCTTCAGCTGCAGTGTTCGGGGATGCGTGCTCTGCCAGAGACAGGTTGGTAACATCATCCACGATGCCGATGGTGAACTGCTTCTTCGGCTCGTCCTTAGCCAGCTCTTCGTATACAGCGAATACGGAAGACGGAGGCGTATCCTTGGAGCCCAGACCGTAACGGCCGCCGCAGGTAAATACGGATCTGCCTGCATTTGCCAGAGCAAATACAACATCCTGGTACAGCGGCTCGCCCTGGGAGCCCGGCTCCTTGGTGCGATCGAGAACTGCGATCTTCTTAGCGGTTGCCGGGATAGCTTCCAGCAGCTTGTCAGCGCGGAACGGACGGTACAGGCGAACCTTTACCAGACCAACCTTCTCGCCCTGAGCGGTCAGGTAGTCGATAACTTCTTCTGCTACGTCGCAGATGGAGCCCATAGCGATGATAACGCGCTCAGCGTCCGGTGCACCGTAGTAGTTGAACAGCTTGTAGTCGGTGCCCAGCTTCTCGTTAACCTTGCCCATGTACTTCTCAACGATTTCCGGAACTGCTTCGTAGTAAACGTTGGAAGCCTCACGATGCTGGAAGAAGATGTCGCCGTTTTCGTGGGAACCACGCATAACCGGATGCTCCGGATTCAGTGCGCGGGCACGGAACTCCTCAACAGCCTTCATGTCGCACATATCAGCCAGATCGTCGTAATCCCATACAGCGATCTTCTGGATCTCATGAGAGGTGCGGAAGCCGTCGAAGAAGTTGATGAACGGAACGCGGCCCTCGATTGCTGCACAGTGAGCAACAGCGGACAGGTCCATAACTTCCTGTGGGTTGGTCTCGCACAGCATAGCGAAACCGGTCTGGCGACATGCCATAACGTCGGAATGGTCACCAAAGATATTCAGTGCATGGGAAGCAACGGTACGTGCGGATACGTGGAATACGCACGGCAGCAGCTCGCCTGCAATCTTATACATGTTCGGGATCATCAGCAGAAGACCCTGAGATGCAGTGTAGGTGGTGGTCAGAGCACCAGCAGCCAGAGAGCCGTGTACGGTGCCGGAAGCGCCTGCCTCGGACTCCATTTCTACGACCTTAACGGTGGTGCCGAAGATGTTCTTTCTACCGGCAGCTGCCCACTGGTCAACATTGTCGGCCATCGGGCTGGACGGGGTGATCGGATAAATACCAGCAACTTCGGTAAACGCATAAGATACGTGAGCCGCAGCGGTATTGCCGTCCATGGATTTCATTTTTCTTGCCATGTTATATCGTTCCTCCTATATAATGTAGGTAACCGCGCACGGATACCAACCCGTATGCGGTAGGTGCTGCCTCGGAGCGATCAGGAGTGGGCTGATACCGGGAAACAGCAGCTGTGCGAACAGCGCAGAGGTGCTATTCGTAACCATGCTTATTTTAGCAAAAAAAGAATGCAATGTAAACACAAAAACGAAAGAATTTGAGCAAAAGGCATAAAAAAGCCGATAAAAAGGCAAAAAACCTCATTTATTGTGCTATTCAGGTGAAGTTTTTAACAATTTTCGGAGAATTTCACATCGAAAATGAAAGCGCTTACAGCACTCGGTGATATTGCCAAGGTATTTTGATTGCGTTACAATGAAAAAAACAAAGAAAAAAGGGGGAAACGGATATTATGATAGCAACGGTGTTTTCAGCGGGCATTTATGGCATTGAGGGGTATCTCGTGACGGTAGAATGCGGGCTGGTTAATGGTCTGCCGTCGTTTGAGCTGGTCGGACTGCCGGGCGCGGCGGTCAAGGAATCCAAGGAGCGCGTCACGACAGCGGCACGGAGCATCGGCATGGCATTGCTCCCAGCGAGAAAGACTGTGAATTTGGCTCCGGCAGATATTCGCAAAGAGGGCGCCGTCTATGATCTGCCAATTTTGCTCGGCTTGTTGGCAGCACAAGGAAATATCGAAGAAGCATTGCCAGAGGACAGCGTGTTTATCGGAGAAATCAGTCTGCGCGGTGAGCTGCGTCCGATCAAGGGCGCGCTGTCTATGGCGATGGCGGTGCAGGAAGCCGGAAAAAAGAAGCTGTTCCTGCCGGAAGCCAATGCGGAGGAAGCGGCGCTCATTGGCGAAGGACTGACCATCTACGCCGTGCGCCATGTACAGCAGATTCTCGACCATCTGACGGGCAAACAGCTGCTTGAACCGTATGTGCCGGAGGATGCGGGAGATCATGCGTTGGAGAACGTATTGGATTTCTGCGATGTCATGGGACAGGAAAACGTCAAGCGAGCGATGGAAATTGCCGCGGCTGGCGGACACAATATGCTTATGTCCGGCAGTCCCGGCTCTGGCAAAAGCATGATGGCAAAGCGTATCGGAACAATTCTGCCGCCAATGACATTGGAAGAGAAGATGGATGTCGTGCGCATTTATTCTATCATTGGAGACGGCAGTCGGGCGGCGCGGTCACAGACTCGTCCGGTTCGTGCGCCGCATCACACAACGAGTGCGGCGGGTATTGCAGGCGGCGGACAGGGCATCCCAATGCCGGGCGAATTGAGCTTGGCACATAATGGTGTGCTGTTTCTCGATGAGCTGCCGGAATTTCGCATTGATGCGCTGGAGGTTTTGCGGCAGCCACTGGAGGATGGCACGGTTTCCATTGTGCGCACCGCAGGCCGTGTGACATATCCGGCGAAATTCATGCTGATTTGTGCTATGAATCCCTGCAAATGCGGCTGGTATGGACATCCATCCGGACGGTGCAAGTGCACACCGGCAGAAGTGAAAAAGTATCGGAGAAAAATTTCCGGTCCGCTGCTTGACCGCATTGATATACAGGTTCATGTGCGTCCGGTGCCGCTCAAGGATTTGTCCGAGCGCAAACCGGCGGAAAGCTCGGCAGACATTCGGGCGCGTGTTGTTGCGGCAAGAGAACGGCAGTGCGCTCGTTATGCAGGCACCAAGACGCGGTGCAATGCGGATATGCTTCCGGCACAGCTCGCAGAATTTTGCCGACCGGATGCTGCCGGACAGGCGTTGCTGGATGCCGCGTTTAAAAAGCTCGGCATGACGGCGAGAAGCTATGACCGTATTCTGAGCTTGGCGCGCACGATTGCTGATCTGGCGGGAGAAGAGCAGATTTCCGCCGGACACATTGCAGAGGCAATTCAGTACCGCAGTATGGATCGGGACGGTGCATGAGACAATAGAAAGAGAAGTGCTGTATGGTGGGATTTGCTTTGACGTTTGGAGTCATGCAAAATGATCGCAAAAAAAAGCCGCACCCATGACGGGTGCGGCGTGATCGCGACAAATGCCGGTAGTCTTATGATCTATCTATATAGATAAGCAGAGCAGGGAAAAATTCCCGTGCTGCTGAGGGTACAAAAAAACCACGCCAATCTGCGTGGATTTCAAGATGCTTCTCAAGTGTTTACTTACTTTTCAGAAACACGATGCTCATCACCGTAGATCAGGTCGTCAATATCGGGCTTTTCCGGCTGCGGATCATAATTGCGGATCTTACGAATGGTATCCATAACTCAAATCTCCTTTCTCTTTGTTTATTTTACACATTATACACCGAAATGTTACAAATGTAAAGAGCGAAAATGATGAATTTTTTGTAAAAAAAGCGAGAAGAAACAAAAACGAACAAGAATGGATTGATGTTTTGCTTTGGAACAGAGAAGCGCAAAAGAAACCCCGCGCAACCGATGTCACCAGATTAGTAACCTGCACATCTCCTGCAGGTGGGTCTCCTGTCACATACATCTGTGCTTCCAACTTCCGCCGAGGCGGGAGGCCTGCTACTCCGTATGGGAACATCTGGAGTCCCGAAAACTAATTGTGGGTTAAAAAAAGGTGACTGTCAAATCGCGCAGGGGTCTTAGCGATAATTCAGATGTTTATTCTTCTTCGTCCTCCGGCGCATCGTACAGCGCTTCCAGACGGGACATAAACAGATTGTACAGACGGAGGCTTTCATCCTCGTCATCCACCGATGCGAGCAGTTCCTCGCCGTCCTCCTCAACGATTTTCAGAATAACGACTTCTGCCTCTTCTTCCAGATTCAATTCAGCCGGAATGAAAGCCATATAGACGGTGCCGTTATCTTCAAGCGTGTCAATGTGCTCGAATTCCTTCTCGTTGCCTTCCTCGTCAGTCAGGATGACATAGTTGCTCTTGTTTTCTTCACTCATAGTACATATCCTCCGGCTGCTGATCCAAGGTTGGTTGTTTACCTTGCACCATTATCATAGCCTATTCTCTCGGAAATTTCAACTGTTTTGCCTAAAAAAACGTTGGAAAAATTATCCGATACGGGAAGGCGTCCCTGTTTGCTCAGGGAAGAATAACACAAAACTGCGCTGATTGTCAAGTGAAAACTGTCGATTTTATGAAAAACAACCCAAGTTTCAAATTTACAGGGATTATGCCTTGACAGCGCCGAGAGAGGGTGGTATACTAATCGAGCAAAAGAAAGAAGGACACACCGTTCTCACCTTGCGCTGCGGCAGAGAGGTTTAGATGTTCAGCTGTTTCGTGTAAATGGCTGTGTCGGACGGTGTCTTTCCGTCCGTTTTTTATTTTTCGTTTAACCGTTTGGAGGTGCTTAACAATTAGCAGTATGGAACACCAGATCAACGAAGAGATCCGCGACAAGGAAGTAAGACTGATCGACGCAGAGGGCAACCAGGCTGGTATCGTACCGATCGCAAAGGCGCTGGAGGCGGCTGCCGCAAAGAATCTTGACCTCGTAAAGATCGCGCCGAATGCTGTTCCGCCGGTATGCCGCGTCATGGACTACGGCAAGTTCCGTTTTGAGCAAGCAAAGCGCGAGAAGGAAGCAAGAAAGAATCAGCACGTCGTGGAGATTAAGGAGATTCGCCTTAGCCCAGGTATTGATGTCAATGACCTCAATGTAAAGGTCAATCATGCGAAGCGTTTCCTCAAGGCTGGAAACAAGGTTAAGGTATCGGTTCGTTTCCGTGGCCGTGAAGTAACTCACTCTTCGATCGGTCTCGATCTGCTGCGCCGATTTGCAGATGAATGCGCTGAAATCGGCAGTATGGATAAAGCCCCTAAACTGGAAGGCCGTCAGATGATTATGTTTCTCGGCCCGAAGAAGGATGGTCCGAAAAAGGATGCCGGCAAGAAGAGCCGCAAGGGTAAGTCCGGCAAGCCGCAGCAGGCTCCGAAAGCGGATTCGTCTGAATCATAAATGTATTACACTGTGCCGACTCGGCGCAGACCCACCAGAGAGGAGAACACACTATGCCTAAGATTAAGACTCACAGCGGCGCATCTAAGCGCTTTAAGGTAACGAAGACCGGCAAGATTAAGCGCGCTCACGTTGGTCGCCGCCACATCCTGAACAAGAAGTCCACCAAGCGTCTGAGACATCTGCGTAAGGAAGGCTTTGCTGATTCCACTAACGTAGCACAGGTAAAGCGCCTGCTGCCGTACAAGTAATCTCAGGATTATTAAGAACAACACTTACGATTTGAATTTGGAGGCAATGTTTAAATATGGCAAGAGTTAAGGGCGCAATGATGACGCGCAAGAGAAGAAAGAAGATTCTGAAGCTTTCTAAGGGTTACTTTGGTGCAAAGTCCAAGCTGTTCCGCACTGCAAACGAAGCAGTTATGAAGTCCCTGCGTTATGCATACATCGGCCGTAAGCAGAAGAAGAGAGATTTCCGCAGACTGTGGATCACCCGTATTTCCGCTGCTACCCAGGCTAACGGCATGAACTACAGCACCTTTATGAATGGTCTGAAGAAGGCTGGCGTTGACATCAACCGTAAGATGCTGGCAGATCTGGCTGTAAATGACAAGCCGGCTTTTGAGGCTCTGGTTGCTACCGCTAAGGCTGCTCTGTAATTTTCAGAATAAGTTTTATCCTCTGTTTCCGTTGGAGACAGAGGATTTTTTTATGCAATTTCTGTGAGAATTTGATAAAAATAAGTTAGCTTTTGCTCAAAAACTAGAACAGCTCCCATTGACATTTATTTTGGCGTATGATATTCTTTTTTTTGAATTAGTTCGAACTAATTGTTCGGCGGATTTGGACAGCAGAAGGAGGAACAGAAACATGGAGCTGACTGGTACACATCTGCGATATCTGCTGCACATGTACGAGATGTCTAAACGAGAGAATGAAATGCGGCTGACGGAGATTGCAAATGCGCTGCATGTAAAAAAAGCATCGGTTGCGCGGATTGTCAACGTCTTTCGGGAAAAAGAACTCGTAGATCAGGAGCACTATGGAAAGGTTCATATGACGGCACACGGAAAACAGGTGGCAGCGATGTATTACAGTCGCGTTTCCGGTGTAGCGGAATGTCTGATGCAGGCCGGCCTTTTACTAACACGTCAGCAGGCATTGGATGCTGCATGCATTCTCTTGCCGGAACTGCCGGAGACTTGTGTTGACGAAAAAATGGCGCAGAAAACAGTTGCGGCAGGCTAATGAAAATCGAAAAATCAGATGAGCCGTATTGGGGGATTTTCCTTTGATACGGCTTATTTCTTGTTTTTCGTTGCAGAATGCTAATGTATATGTACACTGTTCGGCGAGGAAGTACGCAGAAGTTAGAAATTTTTTTTCGGATGCGGGAAGTTTTGTGTTTAGAAATAAAGTTACCCAATGCATCTTCTTGTGATAAAGAGAAAGACAGCGGAAATATTATAAAATAGATCAAACAAAGTACATAAAAAATTCACGAAAAAAATTCAAAGTGTGCAGAAAAAAGTCACAAAAAGTTAACGGAACAAAATGTACTGTCTATTGAGAATAAAGAGAAAAAAACAACGACATAAAGTTTGTAAAAATGCATATATATCCAGAATAATAAAAGGTATTGTTTAATATTTTCTTATGTGTGTTGTTGACAACTAACCAAAAATTCTCTATAATCGTACTATCAATTTTGGAAATAGAAGCCATACCTCACATAACACGGTATGGTTTCTGAATCTGGAAAAAAGTTAGTATGTACTGACAAAAATCTGATTTATTTAGGAAGGGCGTAACATGAACAAGAACGCAAAAAAGACGCTGCGTGTTCTGAGCGTAGCTACCGCAGCAACTGTCATGGTAGGCGGTGCTGCACTGGCAGTAAATGCTGATGACATTCGCGGTCATTGGGCTGAAAAGACCCTGCAGGAATTCATTGACAAGGGATGGATTCAGGGTGATGAGGGCGGTATCCGTCCGGACAGCACAATTACCCGTGCAGAGATGGCAACCGTTGTTGATTCCGTCAAGGAGTATACGGATGAGGCGGATGTTTCCGGCTATAAGGACGTTGCGAAGACAGATTGGTTCTACAAGCAGGTAGCAAAGATCGTCAAGGCTGATGTTATGGTCGGCGTTGGCGACAACAAGTGGGAACCGCAGGGCAATGTTACCCGTGAGCAGGCAGCAGTTATTATCTGCAAGATCAACAAGGCGGAAGTGGATACCAAGTCCAAGCCGGCTGAGATTCGTGCACAGCTGACCAAGCTGGGTTATACCGATGCAGCCAAGGTTTCTGATTGGGCCGCACCGTATATTCTGGCAGCAGTTCAGAACGGTTATATGGCTGGTTATCCGGATCATACCCTGCGCTCCGGCAACGACATCACCCGTGCAGAAGCAGTTGTTATGCTGAACAATGCAGGCGTTGCAGAAGAGTATGTTTACGTTACCATGAACGTGCCGTACGACGATTTCTACAAGGCTGAGGGCGTAACCGCTGTTGACGGCGTTGATGCAGTTACCTCCGCAACCATGAGAAAGTCCCGTATGAACGGCGAAACAGGTCTGACTGCTGGTACCTACTATAAGACCGCAGACGATGAGAAGTCTGATGCGATTCGCGGCGTTGTTTGCACGGTTCGCGTAGCAAAGAGCGATCTGGCAAAGCTGGATACTTCTCTGACTGAGCATGATGATTACTACTACACCACGCTGGATTCCGTTCCGGAAAACTACAAGGAACTGACGGTCAATAAGGATGGTTCCTACAGCTTTGGCAAGACCACTGCTGCTGTAGATAAGGAGACCCTGAAGGATACTACCTTTACGTTTAAGACTTCTTCTAAATATGGCGACTATGAGATGGACTTTACGCCGGATGTTGTTGAAAAGATCGGCCGCGCATATGGTGCTACCGTAACGACTTCCGACGGTACTTCCTATGCAATGCGTTCTCTGGAAAACGTTTGGAATGCCAAGGGCATGCAGCTGGCATGGTCTACCGGCTTTACAACTACCGCACACGGCAACCCGCTGGTATATGATGACTATGTTTCTATGATGGGCAAGACCATTACCAATGTAGCGTTCTATACTGTAGACGGCAAGATTTACAGCCTGGATTGCGAGCAGTACGTTCCGGTTAAGTTTGATACAAAGAACTTTGCAGTAGAAGATGCACAGGTTGACAGCGGTTCTACTGCTGTTGAACTGAAGGACTTCCCGAAGGATTATCAGGCTGAGTACAAGGTAACTGATGCAAAGGGCAATGAGCTGGAAGGTGCTTCTGTCAAGAATGGCAAGATTTCTTGGAATGGTACTGCAGCAGCTGGCAAGTACACACTGACGGTTTCTGATAAGTCCGGCAAATATGCAAGCTTCTCTACTACCTTTGAACTCCAGACCAATGCTGTTGTTGCAACATATGATGCAGAGAACGGCAAGCTGGTAAAGACAAAGGATGCAACGGACGAGCAGTTTGCAAACTATCTGTCTAACATCACGAGCGTAACTGTTGGCGATACCACATATAACGCATCCGGCCGCGGTGCTGTGAAGATCATCAAGGAAGACGGTTCCATTGACTTCTCTGCAACTACCGGCACGGAAAAGACTCCGATCTTTGAAACTGGCAAGGAATACAATCTGGAAGTAGCTGCTACTGGTTACAAGAAGAACGTTACCTTCAAGGCAACTGCTCCGGAAGCAAAGATTTACGTGCAGATGAACATCCCGTATGCAGATTTCTACGCTGCTGAAATCAACAACGAGGATGCTGTAGACGCTGTAACCTCCGCGACTAACCGCAAGTCTACTATGAATGGCGATGGCGAGCTGGTTGGCGGCACGTACAACGACTACAATGAAGAAGCTTGGACAGCAGGCACCCAGAAGGAAGTACACATCAAGGGCGTTAGCTATCCGGTAGCAATCACTCCGTCCGATCTGGCGAAGCTGACCAAAACCGATGACAAGCAGGCTGATTACTACTACACCGAGTTAGAGTCTGCACCGGCTACATATAAGACGGCAACTGTCAAGGACGGCAAGATTTCCTTTGGCGAGGCACAGGGCAAGACATCAAAGCTGGAGGTAACACCGGAGCTGTATACTTCCACTGCTTGGGGCGACTATCTGCTCTATATTGATACCGATGTATTCGACACCGGTAATGTATATGGCGTTGTTGTTACCGCTGAAAAGGACGGCAAGACTACCGATTACGGTATGCGTCAAGAGGAAAATATTTGGGGCGGAACTGAAATTGCTTGGTCTTCCGGTATCAAGAAGACTGAGCCGCACGGCAACGTTCTCAATTATGAGCACTATGTTGACCTGATGGGCAGCACCATCAAGAGCATAACCTACTACACCGGAGATGGTGAATACACCATTGATGCGGATCTGTACGTACCATATAAATTCACAACCGATAATTTTGCGGTAGAAAATGCACTGGTTAACAGCGGTTCTACTGCTGTTGAAATGAAGGATTTCCCGTCCGATTATCAGACTGAGTACACGGTGACTGATTCTGATGAAAAGGAAGTAGAGGGCTTTTCCTTCAAGGATGGCAAGCTGACTTGGACTGGTACACCGGCTACCGGCGAATACACACTGACTGTTTCGGATAAGAGCGGCAAGTACGCAAGCTACTCCACGACCTTTGAACTGCAGACCGAAGCAATGCCGGCTGATTATCAGGCAGACGATCTGCGTCTGGTAAATGCTGACGGCGTGAGCGATGAGGATTTGAGCAACTTCCTGTCCAATGTTTCTTCTGTTACCGTTAATGATAAGAGCTACAATGCATCCGGTCGTCGTTCTGTGAAGGTGGTTGGCAGCAATGGCTTTATTGACCTGAGCACTTCTCCGTTTACCGGCATGAAGGCAGGCGATACCTATAAAATTTCTGTCAAGGCTACCGGTTACGCAAATACTCTCGACTTTGAGCTGAAGGTTCCGGAAAAGATTTACGCTTACGCATCCCTGTCCTACAATGAATACTGGGCAAATGAAGGCGTATATGCAGCAGGCAATGCATCCAGCAGTGATGAAGCAGATTCTCGCGGTGAACTGGATAAGGGCGGCTATGATGCAGTATCCCGCGCAACCACCAACCACGGTCTGCATCGCGGCAGCTTCCAGCAGGCAGCAGTGATTACTGCAACAGTTACGGCTGGCGAAACTGTTGGCGAGACTGTGACATATAACGTTGACCATTGGTCTGAAGATGGTACCAAGTTCTATGAAGCGGATGGAACTGAGCATGACTACAGCAAGGGCACGATCACCACGACAAACTGGTGGGGAGAGACAGAAACTGCAACACTCAAGAACTACGAAATTACTGGCATCAAGTATGTTCCGGTTGTTGTTGACGCAGCAGATTATCAGGACTTCTGCAAGAACTATACGGTAACCAAGAACGGTGAGTCTGTACAGGGCGGTTATAGCGAAGGCAAACTGTCTTCTTACACCGGCGTTGCTTATGTAAACGCAGCAACCAATGGCCTGAAGACTGCGACTAAGACCGATGCTGGTTATACCTTCAGCGCACGCAAGACGGGCACTGGCTCCGGTCTGCTGAATCAGAAACAGGCAAACGATGGCACTGGTGTTACCACGGAGGTAAAGACCTACAGCGGCAACTATGGCGAGTTCCTGCGTGTTGATCTGAACGGCGATTATGGTGCACTGGGCTCTGCTATGCAGACAGTTCAGTGGACATATTACGGCAATGACAGCGAGTACAAAACGCCGGTTGCGACCTATGGCACGAAATTCGCAGCAGATAACTGGATGCACAAGTCCATGGGCATTCAGCTGGGTCTGACCGATTCTATTCGTTGCCAGCTGCCGGAAGGCACCGATGGTACCGGTTACTGGTCTCTGACTGTTTACGGTCTGGGCACCTCGGACTACACCACCCAGTTCCAGGTAACTGCGGAAAACCTGCCGTCTACCGTGGCTGGTATCACGGACGAGCAGAAGACTGAGCTGACCAACCTGATTGCTACAGCACAGGAGCTGTCCGCAAAGAATCCGTCCAACAAGGCTGCTCTGGATGAGCACATTGCAGAAGCACAGGCTATGCTGAACAATGCCGATGCGACAGAGCCGGAAGCTGCTGAGCTGATTGCAGACCTCCAGGGTCTCATCAAGGCAGCACAGGATGAGCTGGATAAGCAGTCGGAGTCCAAGACTGTGACCAAGACTGTTGCCGTTACGCCTGTTGCAGATGAAGATGGCGAGTTCGCGTTTAAAGAATATGATTTGATTGTTGATGTTGTTGTCAAGGATGGAAAGGTTCAGTCTGTTGCACTGAACAAGGATTGTACGATTAAGAAGAGCAATAAGTCGTATTCTGACGATGCGTTTAACGGCATGAATACCAAGCTGGCAGGCAAGACTGCTGCTGAGGTTGACGGCGTAGACACCGTTTCCGGTGCAACCTGCTCTTCCAAGGCAATTAAGGAAGCTGCAAAGGCTGCTCTGAGCGAGTAAAAGAATAAAAAAGGTGAATATGATCTTCACTTTTTCATAAGTTCCTTTCAAAGACCCTCTGGATGGATGTTCCATTCAGAGGGTCTTCTTTTCCGGTCACTGGGCAAATATGCCGAAAAACGGTGAAAGCAGATGCTAATTTTTTACACAGGAAGAATTGACGGAGTATGCGGGATATGGTATCCTAAATACAGATTAGTTTCTTCTAACAGCGAAAACGAAATATCGGAATGATTTGGCGTTTGCCGCATGGCAAACGGCTTTTTCCTGCCCACAGCTTTGATTGACAATCCGCTGTCTATGCGGTATACTGAGGTAATTTGGAACGAGAATAACAAACTTGTGTGGGAGATATTTCCTGCGCAATTTCTTTTTCTGTTCCTATTAGTTTCTACTAACCATATCAGAAGTTGGGAGTTGTATCATGAAGCTGAAAAAACAGGACATTCTGCTGCTGGCGGCATTGCTGGCGGGTGTGCTCCTACTCGGTGCATTTCTGTTGCTGACGCGAAAGAGCGGCGCAGAAGTTGTCGTGAAAGTAGCGGGCAAACAGGTGACGGCGTTTTCCATGAATAAAAATACGAAATATACGATTCATGGTGTAAATGGCGGCACAAATGAGTTGATCATTGAGGACGGTCAGGTTTGGCTGGAAGATGCAAGCTGTCCGGATAAGCTGTGTGTGCATCAGGGCAAGATCAAGTATTCCGGTGAGAGCATTATCTGCCTGCCGAACAAGGTGAGCGTCACGATTCAGGATGAAACTGACACAAACGGCGTAGATGCTGTGGCACAGTGAGGGACAAGCAATGAGACAGACAAAACGATTGGCATTGTATGGAATGCTTGCTGCACTGGCGCTGGTGCTCAGCTATATCGAAGCGATGGTTCCGGCGTTTTTTGCCGTGCCGGGCATGAAGCTCGGACTGACCAATCTGGTCGTCCTTGTGGCACTGTACCGCATGGGATCTAAACCGGCAGTGGTCATTAACTTTGTGCGCATCGGACTGACGGCTATGCTGTTCGGAACGGTGGTTAGCTTGTGGTATTCTCTGGCGGGCGGACTTTTATCCGGGACAGTGATGATTGCGCTCAAAAAAACAGGAAGATTCCAGCCGGTGACGGTCAGCGTGGCAGGCGGTGTCATGCATAATGTGGGTCAGATTCTGGTTGCCATGGTCATCATGCAGACCAGCGCCATTGCATGGTATTTGCTGGTGCTGTGGGTTTCCGGTATTGTTGCCGGTGCCGTTATCGGCTTGCTGGGCAGCTGGATGCTCAAGCGTCTGCCGGAAATACACGAAGTTTAAATTTTCTTTGCGAGGAAGGAACATAATGAAATATCCATGGAAAGTCATGCTGGCATCCGCCGTTGTGGCGAGTATGCTGTTAACGGGATGTGGTTCGACATCCAATACGAATAATACGGGCAGTGCATCGGAAACACAGACAACCAATAGCACAACGAACAGCTCGACGGAGCCGGTCAGCCAAGAAATTTTTGCGATGGACACCTATATGACAGTTACGGCATACGGCGATAACGCGCAGAAGGGCGTGACTGATGCCATTGCGGAAATCGAACGCTTGGACGATCTGCTGTCTATCGGCAAAGAGGACAGCGAAATTTCCAAGCTCAACAAGAGCGGTTCTGCGGCGCTGTCCGATGATACGGCTGTTATGATCGCAAAGGCTTTAGAGTTATACAAGAGTACCGGCGGCGCATTTGATATTACCGTACTGCCGCTCATGGAGCTGTGGGGCTTTACAACACAGGATTATTACGTCCCGACAGAGGATGAAATTCAGTCTACTTTACAGCGCGTCGGCGCAGATAAGCTGACATGGGACGAAAAGACCAAGACGCTGACGCTGGGAGACAACCAAGAAATTGACTTGGGCGGTATTGCCAAGGGCTTTACGTCCAGCCGCATTATGGAAATCTTCAAAAAAGACGGCGTGACTTGCGGTATGGTGTCGCTGGGCGGCAACGTACATCTGCTGGGCACCAAACAGGACGGCAGTGAGTGGCGCGTTGGCATTCAGGATCCGGATAATACTGATGATATGCTCGGTGTACTGGAAGCGGATGACTGTGCGGTTATCACATCCGGCGCGTATGAGCGCAACTTTGAAAAGGATGGCGTGACCTATCATCATATCATTGATCCGGCAACCGGCAAGCCGTCTGATAGTGGTTTGACCTCTGTGACCATCGTCAGCAAGGATGGCACGTTGGCAGATGGTCTGTCCACCTCGCTGTTTGTCATGGGTAAGGATAAGGCGATTGCGTACTGGAAACAGCACGCGGACGAATTTGATACCATTCTGGTGGATAAGGATAGAAATGTATACATCACAGAAGGCATTGCAGACGGCTTTACGCCGGACGGTGTTTCTGCGGATCAGGTACAGACGATTCACAAATAACAGGAACAATCTCAATCAATTATACGTTTTACAACGCAAGGAGGCAAAATATGCGTATCTTTTACAATCAATCTGTGGATGCCATTGCCCGCCGACTGGTACCGGGCATTGCTGTTGCGGCGCTGGCAGCGTGGGGTGTTGCCTCCGGCGGCGCCGTGCTGGAAGACATTCCGGAATTGGCATCTTCGTCTGCACAGGCTGCGAATTTGGGCTCTGGCTCCGGTTCTGCTGTTGGAGCAGCTGCGGATGCAGGTTCTTGGCAGGACGGCACATGGACGGGCACGGCACAGGGCTACGGCGGTGACGTTACCGTCAGTGTAACCATTGCCAACAAAAAGATTACCGCCATTGAGGTAGTGTCAGCCTCGGGAGAAACCCCATCGTTTTTCTCTAAGGCAAAGGCTTTGATTCCAAAAATCATTGAAGCACAGAATCCGGATGTCGATGTCGTTTCTGGTGCAACCTATTCGTCCAACGGCATCATCAATGCGGTAAAGAACGCACTGACCAAGGCATCCGGCGGCACTGTGACCGAGACGTCCAATGGCGGCGGTGCAGCGGCAAATACTGCGACGGGAAGCACATCGTCCGATGCATTTCAGGATGGTACATACAAAGACGGCACATATACTGGCTCCGCTGCAGGCTTTCAAGGTAATATCACCGTCAGCGTAACGATTTCCGGTGGTAAAATTGCAAGCATCAATGTCGTTTCTGCACCGGGCAACGATGAGCCATATTTGAGCAAGGCAAAGACATTGATTACCAAGGTAATTGCCAAGCAGAGCCCGAACGGTGTCGATACGGTATCCGGCGCGACCTATTCGTCTAACGGTATTTTGAATGCAATCAAGCAGGCACTCAAGAAGGCGCAGACTTCCGGCGGAACAACCACCACCACCGATGATAATGACGACAAGAAAACGACAGAAAAGACCTATACTGACACGGAAACAGAGTTTTACGGCATTGGATACGGCTTTCGCAATGGCCGCATTGTGCTCAAGGTCACTGCATCCGGCGGAGAATTGAAGGGCATTGATGTCATCGAAAAGAATGATCAGGACGAACCGTATTTTACTAACGCAAGTAAAATTATTGAAAAGGTTAAAAATGGCAAAAATATCAATGTTGTGGACGCCGTATCTGGTGCGACCTATTCGTCTAAGGGTATTCTGACCGCACTGACAGAGGCGCTGAACAAGGCGATTATTGCGGAACAGTATATTCCGCCGAAGGAGACGCCGGATACGCCGACTCCGGAACCGACACCGGATCCGGAAGCACAGACATATACGGAGACAGTTTCCGTTAATCCGGATGAAGATGATGATTTTAATGCGTATGAGCTGATTGTTGATGTTTCTGTAAAGGATGGCAAAGTAGAATCGGTTTCGGTGAATAAGGATTGCACGATTGAAAAGAGCAATGTCATGTATTCGGAAAGCGCATTTGAAGGCATGAATACAAATTTGAACGGTAAAACGGCAGCTGACATTGATGGTGTAGATACGATCTCCGGTGCTACTTGCTCGTCCAAGGCAATTAAGGAAGCTGTGAAGCAGGCGTTGGCAAAGGCGGAGGGTTAATTATTTGAAACATCTCGATTTTTGGTCAAGACTAGGCAGTCTTGCGTTGGCAGTTGTTGCTCTGTGCGTGTATCAAGCACATGCGCTGCAGTGGCAGGCTGCGGAAGAGGAAAATAAACAGCAGCTCGCTGAGGTGCAGGCACAAAACGCAGCGGCGGAAGGCGGTGCAGTCAGCTATGTAGACGGCACGTACACCGGCAGTGGCGATGGCTTTGGCGGAACGGTATCTGTCAGTGTGACGGTATCCGGCGGCAAAATTACAGCAATTGATATTACGGATGCGTCTGGTGAGGATGCAGCGTACTTGGATAAGGCGAAGGGCATTATCGACAGCATGATTTCCGCAAATTCGCCGGAAGTAGATACAATTAGTGGAGCGACGTTCTCTTCGACAGGTATTAAGACGGCAGTACAGGCTGCCCTCAAGGACGCTGTGGACACTTCTGCACCGGCAGGCGGTGCGACAAGCTATGCGGACGGCACATATATCGGCAGCGGAGACGGCTTCGGTGGAACGGTATCTGTCAGCGTGACGGTATCCGGCGGCAAAATTACCGCGATTGATATTACGGATGCGTCTGGTGAGGATGCAGCGTACTTGAATAAGGCGAAGGGCATCATCGACAGCATGATTTCCGCAAATTCGCCGGAAGTAGACACAATCAGTGGAGCAACCTTCTCCTCAACGGGTATTAAGACAGCAGTAGAACAGGCATTGGAGGACGCGGCATGATAGAAACGCAAACAGCACAAAAGACGGCTGCGAAGAAAAAGCCGATGAATCCAATGCAGCGCGTCAAGCTGCGCCGCCGTATGCGTGCCGTGATTCAGCTGATTTTCTTCCTGTTGGCACCGTCTGTATACACCTCCTGTTTTTCCGGCATTAAGGAAATGGCAACGGCGATTGGAGCAAAGGATCCAGTTTCCTACAGCTCCTTCTTTACCACGCTGGTGGTACTATGTATTTATACGATCATTTGCGGCAGATTTTTCTGCGGATACGCCTGTGCGTTTGGCGCGTTTGGTGATGCAGTGTATGAACTGTCCCAGTTCATTCAGAAAAAAGTGAAAAAGAAGCTGCCAAAGATTCCGGACAAGCTGACCGGATATTTTCAGAAGATCAAGTATTTGATTTTGCTCGCTATTATCATTTTGTGTGCAGCAGGTGTCTATGATAAGCTGCCGGGATGGAGTCCGTGGGATGTGTTCTCGATGCTCACAGCACCGCGCGCAATTCCGGCGGGATATGCAATTGCTATTGTACTTCTGCTCGCCATTGTTGTCGGCATGGCGTTCAAGGAACGCTTTTTCTGCCAGTTCTTGTGTCCGATGGGCGCGATTTTTGCGCTGCTTCCCGTCATTGGACGCTATACGCGCAATCGGTCAAACTGCATCAACCGCTGTTCGGCGTGCTCGAAAAACTGTCCGGTTTCCGTAGAGACCGATGAGGGCAACATCCGCATGGGCGAGTGTATCTCCTGTGGTAAATGCAGCGATGTGTGCCCGCGCCGCAATATCAGCTATGCGAATGGACGCGTACAGGACGGCAATGCGCCGATTCCGGTCATCGTCAAAGCAGTGCTTCTGTTCGCTGTTTGTTTGGCCCTCGGTTTAATTCGCAGTTTTATGTGACAAAAAAGCTCCCTATTGGGAGCTTTTTTTGCTTTATGATGGCTTTTTCGGCACCAAACAGTTGAGAATGCCGGATGTCTGCACAAATGCATCGTTTACGGTTACATATCCTGTGAGGTTTGGACGGAAGCCGGAGTTTGTGAGCTGATCTTCATATCGCCAAATCGTGGCGAGTGGAATCTGGATTTGCTCGGAGGGATTGCTGCTGTCGTACTGGAAGAATACATTTTCGTTGTCTGCATTGTCGAACAGCAAATGTGTGATGTGCTTTTCGGGAAACTGACGGGTGAGCTGAGCAGTCACAAGATAGCGTACCATTTCGAGGGTCAAATCATCTAAACCGGATTCTAAGATACGAATGCGCTCTAAAAAACCGAGGAGAGTGTGTTCCAGACGCAGCTTGTAATCAGGAACAAATGGCGTGGCTGCCGCTTCTTTGTCGCTGGGCTGAAAAGAAACAAGAAATTTCTTTTCGTCATTGCTGTAAATACAGGTGTATACAGAATGTACGCGTGTACCGCAATGGGGACAGGTTTGCAGGAACATCGAACCATTCATGATTTTTTTGTGGAGCTCCGGCTGCTTTTGCGCGTTAATGACGTTCCATTGTTCGATTTCAAATGGAGCATCGCAGTTGGGACAAGTAATTTGTGTGATATTTGGCTTGGACATGGAAAATCCCTCCTGTACACGGAAAATAAGATGGTTTTAGTATACCACAAAATATCGAGTGTTGAGTAAAAGTATGGTATAATTTGAATAAAAACAAGGAGGAACCTATCTATGAATACCTTGAGCTTGGTACATGAACAGTTAAAATCGTGGATTTACCCGGGTGATTTTGTTATTGATGCCACGGCAGGCAACGGAAAGGACACGGAGTTTTTGTGCGGTCTGGTTGGGCGAGAAGGAAAAGTCCTTGCGTTTGATATTCAGGAACAGGCAGTGGAGAATACCAGACAGCGATTGAAGGAGCATGGATGGTCAGATGTCGGTGAGGTGGTGTTGGATAGCCATGCCAATATGGATAAGTACGCGCAGGAAAACAGTGTAGACTGTATCGTGTTTAATCTCGGCTGGCTGCCAGGTGGTGATCATACAGTCTTTACGCACGCGGACAGCACAATCGCGGCAATAGAAGCGGGTCTTAAGCTGCTGCGCAAAGATGGCGTGATGTGCGTGAGTATTTATTACGGCGGAGCCAGCGGCTATGAGGAGCGGGATGCTCTGCTGGAATACGTCAAGACGATAGATCCGGCACAGTATACGATTCTCGTCACGCAGTTTGCCAATCGAGCGGGCGATCCGCCGATTCCGGTGTTTATTCACAAGGCAATATGATGATAAAAGCAGGGAAAATACTCCCTGCTTTTATCATACAGTAAAATTCAATTTTCATGGCACAGGTATGATTTCGGTCATGCCTGTGTTTATCTGTTTTCAAAAAAATCCAAACATCTCTGCTTGTAATCTGATGCCTCATCATATACACCGTGTCCATAGCTGTCATCATAGAGATAGAGCTCACAACCAAGAACCTCGGCAATCTGTCTTGAGCCTTCCGCAGTCGCGACATGATCACCCTTCGAGCCAAGTACAAGGACGGGGCATCTGATAGAGGAAAGTTCATTATAGCAGTCAAAAATTCTGCATGCATTTGTTAGGATTAGAAAACGTTCGAACTCTTTATAGCTAATGCCTGAATTAGAGGCAATGAGATCGTCCCGATACACTTTCAGCGTAGCATCAGAATATACATAGTCGGCAAAGCTTTCGAGAAGTTTGGTTTCATCCTTTGCCTCTGCCAACTGAACCCATTCTGCAGTGACTCTTTCAAAGGTGGCATTTTGTTTTGCAAGTGTTGAACCAAGAACCATCTTATGAACCAATTGCGGATGGTCGATGGCAAGGTACAGTGCGATCATTCCTCCTTGTGATGCACCGAATATATCAGCGTTTTCAATATGAAGTGCTTTCATCGCCGCTGCGACATCCTTAGCCATGTCTTTAACAGTGTAAGCGTCTGGCATATTCTTGGCTCTGTCAAAAACATACACAGTATATTTTTCGGAAAAGATCGTATAAGCATCTGCAATGGCATCAGCCAAACCCATTACACTATGAATAGATAGACCAGGCAATATAACAAAACTCTTCTTGCCGCTGCCAAATACGATATAGTCCATCTCTAAATTGTCATTGGAAACAGTTTTTACATTTGCTGTCATTGAACTTCCCGCCGTTTCTTGATTCTCCGTATGACTCGTAATCTATCGTTAATATAACATATTCATATGGTATTTTCAAGATTGGAGAAAATAAACGTGCACAGAGATATCATATCGGAATTGGCCCACAGCGAAGCCGATACCTTTCTTAAAAGCAGCATATGTTAACAATAGATAAAACAAATACTTAGCTTGCTCTAACAGCTGGACAGATAGCACAAAAATAGAAATAGAAGTAGAAAAAGCAGCAAAATTGGTTGACAAAAATAGCGAAACAGGATATGATACTAGTTGATTAGCAAGAGCTAATTAGCTTTCGCATGTGCAAAGTAATAAGGCTATGCTAAAAATATGGATAAAGGAGGAGCTTATCATGATGCCATTGACATTTGCAACAGTTGGTGAGGAAAATACCATCGTGAAAATTGGCGGCAAGCCAGAGGTCAAGAAACATCTGGAAAATCTGGGCTTTGTTGTAGGAGGTACCGTAAAGGTTGTTTCTGCTATGGGTGGAAACCTGATCGTGAATGTAAAGGAAGCACGAGTTGGTATCAGCCAGGAAATGGCGCAAAAAATCATGATTTGATGCCTTCGCAAAATCAAAGGGAAAGGAGAACGCAAAGATGACATTAAAAGAAGCAAAAATCGGCAGTACATACACCGTAGCTAAGATTACGGGTGCTGGTGCGATCAAGCGCCGCATCATGGATATGGGCATTACCAAGGGCGTAGAAGTGTACATCCGTAAGGTTGCTCCGCTGGGGGATCCGGTAGAGATCACTGTTCGCGGTTATGAGCTGTCTCTCCGTAAGGAAGACGCTGAGATGATTGAAGTCAAGTAATCTAAAAAAATAGATTGGTTGAAAAAGAGTTTTGATTTTTGAAACGAGTGCCGAAAAAAGCGGTTTTATCGGTGCGCGTAGAAAGGAAATGAACGATGAGTTTGACAATCGCCTTAGCCGGCAATCCGAACTGTGGTAAAACAACCCTGTTCAATGGTCTGACCGGTTCCAATCAGTTCGTCGGCAACTGGCCGGGCGTAACGGTTGAGAAAAAAGAGGGTAAGCTGAAGCAGCACAATGATGTTGTCATCACTGACCTTCCGGGCATTTACTCTCTTTCTCCGTATACGCTGGAGGAAGTAGTAGCAAGAAATTACCTGCTCGGTGAGCGTCCGGATGCTATTCTGAACATCATTGATGGCACCAACTTGGAGCGAAATCTGTACCTGACCACACAGCTGACCGAGCTGGGTATTCCGGTTGTTGTTGCGGTAAACATGATGGACATCGTCGAGAAGAACGGCGATAAGATCAACATTGAGGAGCTTGGCAGAGAGCTGGGCTGTAAGGTGGTTCAGATCTCCGCACTTAAGGGCAGAGGCATCATGGAGGCTGCTGAAGCAGCAATCAATGCGGCAAAGAACGAAAAAACCATTCCGCAGCACACCTTCAGCGGTCCTGTTGAGCACGCACTGGCACACATTGAAGAGCTGGTTCTGCACAATATGCCGGAAGAGCAGCAACGCTGGTATGCCATTAAGATCTTTGAGCGTGACAGCAAGGTTCTGGAACAGCTGAATCTGTCCGAGGATATTCTGGCACACATTGAAAAAGACATTGAGGCAGCTGAGACTGAAGAAGATGATGACTCCGAGTCCATCATCACCAATGAGCGATACGTTTACATTGCATCCATCATCAAGGGCTGCTATAAAAAGGTATCCGCTGGCAAGCTGACAATTTCCGATAAGATTGATAGAATCGTAACCAACCGTATTTTGGCTCTGCCGATTTTCGCGGTTGTTATGTTCATTGTTTACTATGTATCCGTCACCACGGTTGGTACAGTGGCTACCGACTGGGCAAATGACGGCGTGTTCGGCGATGGCTGGCATCTGTTTGGCATCGGTTCCTCCGCTTACTCGGATGTAAACGATGAGTACACTGATGCTACTACCGTTGCAAACGGCTTCATCACTTATGAGTCCGAGCAGGGCGTAGACACCTCTGCTGTAGAAGCGGCTATGGATTCCGAGTCTGATGATTATGATCCGGAAGCTGCAAAGGCTGCTCTGACTGAGTTCGCTGCTTCTGTTCCGGCTGGCACTGAAGCGACCTACTCTGTAGAGGACGAAGAGACGCTGGCAACCGAGGATGAAACTGCTACGGTCGATGATCTGACTGCTGCAATGGAAGTCCTTGATAAGAACGGCTATGAGGCTCCGGATCCGGCAAGTTACGGCGTTTGGATTCCGGGCATTCCAACATTTATTGAAAATGCTTTGACCAGCATTGGTTGTGCAGATTGGCTGTCCGGCTTGATTCTGGACGGTATCGTTGCCGGTGTCGGCGCGGTTCTGGGCTTTGTGCCGCAGATGCTTGTTCTGTTCATCTTCCTGGCATTCTTGGAGGCTTGCGGCTACATGGCTCGTGTTGCCTTCATCATGGATCGTATCTTCCGTCGTTTTGGTCTGTCCGGCAAGTCCTTTATTCCGATTCTGATCGGTACCGGCTGCGGCGTTCCGGGCATTATGGCTTCTCGTACTATCGAAAACGAAAAAGACCGTCGTATGACCATCATGACCACGACCTTTATTCCGTGCGGCGCAAAGACTCCGTTCATCGCCATGGTTGCAGGTGCAATCTTCGGCGGCGCAGCATGGGTAGCAACCTCTGCTTACTTCCTGGGTATTGCAGCAATTATTTGCTCCGGTATTATCCTGAAGAAGACCAAGATCTTTGAAGGCGATCCGGCTCCGTTCGTTATGGAGCTGCCGGCATATCATATGCCGACTGTAGGCACCGTTCTCCGCAGCATGTGGGAGCGCGGCTGGTCCTTCATCAAGAAGGCAGGCACAATTATCCTGCTGTCCACCATTCTCGTTTGGTTCCTGTCCTACTTCGGATGGGTAGACGGCAGCTTTGGTATGTTGACCGAGGATCAGATCGACTGCTCGATCCTGGCTAAGGTTGGCAGCGCAATCTGCTGGATCTTCGCACCGCTCGGCTTCGGCAACTGGCAGGCAACTGTCGCTTCCATCACTGGTCTGATTGCGAAGGAGAACATCGTAGGTACCATGGGTATCCTGTACGCTGGCGGCGCTGGCACGGTATACCAGAACATGGCAGCTACCTTCACGCTGGCAAGTGGCTATGCATTCCTGGCATTCAACCTGCTGTGTGCTCCGTGCTTCGCAGCAATGGGTGCTATCCGTCGTGAGATGAACAACACCAAGTGGTTCCTCGGTGCAATTGGCTATCAGTGCGGTCTGGCTTATCTGGTAGGTCTGGTTGTTTATCAGATTTCCAGCCTGTTTGGCGGTGAGGGCTTCGGCATCGGCACCATCGTAGCTATCGTTGTTATCGTTGCATTCTTCTTCCTGCTGCTCCGTCCGACCAAGAAGACAGAAGTGAAGAAGAGCACGCTGGCGGTTGACGCAAAGTAAATTTCGTGCGAAAATAATACTGGATCAAAGGAGGAAGTATAATGACCTGACTCATGGAAAACCTTGGCACTATCGCTGTGCTTATTGTATTGGTTCTCATCGTAGCGGCTATTGTCCACAAGCTGTATTCGGACAATAAGAAAGGCATTCATTCCTGCGGCGGTCACTGCGGAGGAGGTTGCCCGGGGTGCTCATCCTGCGGCGGCAGTTGTTCCTCTTGCTCTGCGCACAAGAAATAAACAATGCTGATACAGCATAAAACCACAAGACGGCATGGGATTTCCTATGCCGTCTTTTTTTCGTGCTTGTATGAAAATGGTATATTTGCAAAAAACGCGCGAAAAAACGTCCAAAAACAGACAATAATACTGCTTCTGGACGTATCGTACAAAAATATTTGGATAAACCTTGCTATTGTTGGTGAAAAATGATATAATTAAGCCTGCGAGGAGTCGAAAGACGGCGCGACAGAGCCGCGAGCCTTCTGCGCGAGCTGCTGTGCGGTGCGCGGAGGCGTGTGTGCGCGCGTGAGCGTGTCCTCATCACGGCGGCTTGCTTCCAAACGGTAAATGCGGAAACCCTCCTTTGAGAATTTTTCTTCGTATTCCGTCATAATATTTTCTTGATCGCTGTTGTGCAGATCCAGACAAATATTCTGAATCAGCCAGCCGTAGCTACACATCTCTTCCAGTGTGAACTCGAACAGATGCTGATTGTCGGTCTTAAAATGAACCTGACCGTTTTTGGCGAGCACACAGTCGTACAGAGCCAAGAAATTGGCATGGGTCAGACGGCGCTTGCGCTGGCGGTTCGGCGGCCACGGATCAGAGAAATTGAGGTAAATGCGGTCAATTTCTCCATCGGCAAAGATGTCGGTCAAACCGGCGGCATCGAAGTCCAAAAACTGGAGGTTCGGGAGCTTGAGTTCCATGGCCTTTTCGGTTGCCATAATCAGTGCGCCTTCCTCGCGTTCGATGGCGAGATAATTGATGTCTGGATTCTGACGGGCAGTTTCAATGATGAAACGACCTTTGCCACAGCCGATTTCCAGATGAAGCGGGTTGGTGTTGCCAAACAGCGCACGCCACTGCCCCTTGTGCTGTTCCGGATCGGAGACCAGCACCGGCGCACAGTTTGCCAGACGGGTGTCCAGATTCTTTTTCTTTCTCATCCGCATAGGGAATACTCTCCTTTGATAATCATGTCAAATATACGGTTTTTCTGTAATGATTATAGCGGAATTATCGTAAAAATGCAATTCGTTTGCAAAATAAATAGAGATAGGGTGTTATTATGTTTCAGAGATCTAGTGGTGTTGTTCTGCATATTTCTTCCCTTCCGTCTCCATATGGTATCGGAACCTTGGGAAAGGATGCATATGATTTTGTAGATTTTCTGCGTGACGGCGGTCAGACCTATTGGCAGGTTTTGCCGCTCGGACAGACCGGTTTTGGTGACAGTCCGTACCAGTGCTTCTCCGCAGCCGCAGGCAATCCATATTTTATTGATTTGGATATGCTCAAAGACATGGGACTGCTTAGCGAGCAGGATTTGCACGATGCCGATGTCGGACACAATCCAGATCGTGTAGACTATGAGCTGCTGGCACAGACGCGCCTGCCGATTTTGCATCGCGCCTTTGATCGCGCACAGGAATCCATGATTCAGATGGGTAAGATGGATGCATTTCGCCGAGAGAATAAAGATTGGGTGGAAGACTATGCCATGTTCATGACACTCAAAAAGCATTTTGACCAGAAGGCTCTGTGGGATTGGGACGATACTGCCATCAAGCATAGAGATCCGGAGGCAATGCGCAAATATTCATTTGAACTCAAACATGAAATTGATTTTTATGTGTTCATGCAATATCTGTTTTTTGCACAGTGGGAAAAGCTGCGTGCCTATGCTAACAAGCAGGGCATTCAGATTATCGGTGATATTCCGATTTATGTTTCGCCGGACAGCTGTGATGTGTGGGCACATCCGGAGATGTTCCAAGTAGACGGCGATCTGAAGCCGCATGGTGTCGCTGGTGTTCCGCCGGATTACTATTCTGCAACCGGTCAGCTGTGGGGCAATCCGACCTATAATTGGAAGGTCATTGAGGATGACGGATTCAAGTGGTGGATCTGGCGCGTGCGCCGCAATCTGGCTCTGTTTGATGTCACTCGTATTGACCATTTCCGCGGCTTCCAGGCGTACTGGGAAGTGCCGGAGGGTGAAGATACTGCCATCAACGGAAAGTGGAAGAAGGGCCCGCGTATGAAGCTGTTTAAGGCAATTCGTGCGGCACTGGGCGACGTACCGATTATCGCAGAAGATCTCGGAGATATTGACGATGCAGTGCGCAAGTTCCTCAAGAAGAGCGGCTATCCGGGAATGCGCGTGATGATTTTCGGTATGCGTGCGGATGAGAACAACGATCATATTCCGTTCAACTGGCCGAAGAACTGCGTAGGCTACACCTCAACGCACGATTCGGAAACCGTTGTCGAACAATTTATGGATAAGTGCAGCGATGCAGACCGCGATGTTATGCGCGAATATCTACGCACATCGGACAGAGAGCCACTTGGTTGGAGTGCTATTCGCACGGCATTTGCCGCTCCATGCGACATTGCCATGACGACGATGCAGGATTTGCTGTCTCTGGGTGCTGACGCGCGCATGAATACGCCGTCCACGCTGGGGGGAAACTGGAGCTGGCGTGTCCGTCGCGATGCCATCAATAAGGATGTCTCCGGCTTCTTGCGCCGCGCGACCTATGGCGGAAAGCGTCTGAATCCGCTGACACAGAGATAAACGAAAGAAGGACGTCATTTTTGAAACAAGCAGTGATTTTTGATTTGGATGGGACTTTACTCAATACGTTGGGCGACCTGCGGGCGGCGACAAACCATGCATTGGCTGTGCGCGGATTGGCACCGCGTTCCATGGATGAGATCCGACACTTTGTCGGCAACGGCATTCGCCTGCTCATTTGTCGGGCGATGCCGGAAGGAACATCGGATGCAGAAATAGATGCTGCGTTGGAGGATTTTAAAGCGTACTATGCGGCACATATTCACGACCGTACCGTGCCGTATGACGGCATTCCACAGCTGCTCACAGCGCTGAGAAAACGCGGCATGAAAGTGGCAGTGCTGTCTAATAAGATTGATTCTGCTTCACAAGAGCTGATTGAGTATTTCTTTCCGGGTAAGGCAGATGTGGTTTTTGGCGAGCATGTCGGCGTGCCGCGCAAGCCGGATCCGACATCCTGTCGGATGGTGATGCAGCAGCTGGATGTGCAGCCGGAGCAGGTACTGTATGTTGGAGATTCGGGAACCGATATGCAGACGGCAAAAAATGCCGGATTATATGCTGTCGGTGTGACATGGGGATTTCGCAGCCGAGAGGTGCTAACGGAAAATGGCGCGGATGTCCTTGTGGACAGTCCTGCACAGATTCTCCAGATCGTCGATTCCAAATTGTAAATCGAGCAAAACGCTTGTCGGCGCAGCTTCGGAGTGGGAAGCTGCGCCGATTTTTCGTGTAAAAAGTTTTTTTAAAAAACTTTCAAAATTTTGTTGACAAAATGGGTGTCATCGCGTATAATAAATATCGTTGTCGGGGAACAGACGACAGACAAAAACAAAATATGCGGATGTAGCTCATCTGGTAGAGCGCCACCTTGCCAAGGTGGAGGTAGCGAGTTCGAGCCTCGTCATCCGCTCCAGGGTTTAGGACAGTCAAGAAATTGGCTGTCTTTTTTTGTGTCTCGAGAGACATAAAAAGCAACCGCTCTATAAAAAATAGAACGGCTGCTCCATACAATATCTTAGATTCTTGCTACACCGCTGTCACGTGCTGCCTGAGCAACAGCTGCTGCAACGGCATCACGAACGCGCGGATCAAATGCCTTCGGCATGATGTACTGTGCGTTCAGCTCTTCATCGCTGACAACATTGGCAATGGCATATGCTGCGGCGATTTTCATTTCTTCGTTAATATCCGAAGCACGAACGTCCAGCGCACCGCGGAATACACCAGGGAAGGCGAGGACGTTGTTGATCTGGTTCGGATAATCCGAGCGGCCACAGCCGACAACAGCGGCACCGGCCTCCAGTGCGTCCTCCGGCATGATTTCCGGTGTCGGATTTGCCATCGGGAATACCATCGGATCCTTTGCCATGGTGCGAACCATATCCTTGGTCAGAACATTCGGTGCGGACATGCCGAAGAAAATATCTGCGCCCGGCAAGACATCAGCCAGCGTGCCGCGCTTGTTCTCCGGATTGGTAATCGTTGCCATATATGCCTGCTCCGAATTCATCTGCTCGCAGCCCTCATACAGAGCGCCGAACTTATCGCACATGATCACGTTCTTCAGCCCCATGCTGACAAGCAGCTTGGTCACGGCGATAGCGGCAGCACCGGCACCGTTGACAACCATCTTGATGTCAGACAGCTTGCGGCCGGTCAGGCGGCATGCGTTAATCATTGCGGCAGCACAGCAGATTGCAGTTCCGTGCTGGTCATCATGGAATACCGGAATATCGCAGCGTTCCTTGAGCTTGCGCTCGATTTCAAAGCAGCGCGGTGCTGCAATATCTTCCAGATTGATACCGCCAAACGAACCGGAAATCAAAGCGACTGTATTGACAAATTCATCGACGTCCTTTGTCTTGACACAGAGAGGGAATGCATCGACACCGCCGAATTCCTTAAACAGAGCGCATTTGCCTTCCATAACCGGCATACCTGCTTCCGGACCAATATCACCCAGTCCCAGAACAGCGGAACCGTCAGTAATGACAGCTACCAGATTGTGACGGCGCGTATACACATAGCTCAGATCGACATCTTTCTGAATTTCCAGACACGGCTGGGCAACGCCTGGGGTGTATGCAATCGACAAATCGTCTGCATTTTCTACCTTGCAGCGAGAAATGACTTCAATCTTGCCCTTCCAATCGCGATGGGCCTGTAATGCTCTTTCTTTCTGATCCATAATGACCTCCACGGATTCATATTTTCTGATTCTTTTATTGTACCACTGTATCCTTGGAAACACAAACGCTATTTTTCACAATCTCTGTTACAGTTTATTCACAACTCTGTCATAAATTCTTTACGACAGAGTGAGGATTCCTTCATAATTTTTCGGTAAAATAAAACCATCGAAAGCACAGAAGACAATGTACTAACTGCTCGCTCACATTGTCATCGCTCCACGGCGAGCAGACTAAAAGCACCTGCATCATGAATGCAGTCTCTATATACCTTTCTTTCCCCTTTTTATTTTGAACTTTCCACTCTTTTTCTATTCTTTTATTCACCCTTTCTACCGCAAATACCCAGTTGAGCCGGATGCAGGAACATCCGGCTCAACATCTTTTTTATGCTCAAATTTTCAAACATCTGCGTGACACAGCTCGATAAATGAGAACTGTTGCCAGTGCAGTCAGCAGTTCGCTGACACTAAAGGCGTACCATACGCCGACAGCACCGAGGATATGACTCAGCACCAAGGCTACTGGAATAATGACGATAATATATCTGCATAAGGAAATGACCAGTGACGGCATTCCCTGTGATAAGCCTTCTAATGTGCCGGAGGCTGTGACGGAAACCGCGGATACGACAAAGCCTAAACTGATGATGCGCAGTGCTTCTGCGCCGATATCCAAGGTCTGTGCGTTGGTTGTAAACAGTTCCATCAGGTTCTGTGGGAAGAGCAGACACAGAACCATACCAACCGCCATAATAGATGCAATCAGGGTGAGAGACGTCCTATAAATGCGATGTACACGGCGATATTCCTTTGCGCCATAGTTATAGCCGACCAATGGCCGAATGCCTTGAATAATGCCGTTGGCGGACAGATACAAAAAGGTTTGTAATTTATAATAAACACCGAGAACCAGTACATAGGCTTGCCCGTATACCGCTAAAATGCCATTGAGGGCGGAAATCAATACGGAGGGCAGTGCCATGTTGAGTGCTGCCGGAATACCAATTGAATACAAGCGCACAGCTAAGCTTTTGTTCAGGGAAAAGCCGCGCAGTTGGATGCGGACACCCAGCGGACGAAACAGATAAATCAGCAGATACACTGCCAAAGACAGCACTTGTCCGATGCCGGTTGCGATTGCTGCGCCCTCGATACCCAATTTTGGCGCAGGGCCGAGTCCGAAAATCAAAATAGGATCTAACAGAATATTGCTGACACAGCCGACCATCATGCTAAACATGGAGACTTTCATTTTTCCGACGGATTGAAAAATTTTCTCAAAAGATACCGCCATGGAAATGACAACGGAAAATAATAGGACAATATTGGCATAGCGAAGACCTAGCTGTAAAACGGTTTGATCTGACGTAAACATGCGCAGAAAAGACGGCATCACAGCAATGCAGCCGATCGTTAACAGAATGCCGTGCAGGAAATTGAGGATGATGCCTTGCGTCGCGGCAGCACTGGCGTTTTGCTCTTGCTTTGCACCGAGATAAAAAGCAATCACTGCGTTGATACCGATGGCAAAACCGATGGTCACAGCGTTGACCAAATTCTGAATCGGATACACCAAAGACAGTGCAGTCATGGCATCCTCACTGATTTTGGCGACAAAAAAGCTGTCTACGATGTTGTACAGTGAGTTGACCATCATAGAAATGACCATTGGCAAAGACATGGACAGCACCAATGGAAGGATTTTTCGTTCTTTCATGAACGTCTGATTCAAAGAAACCACCTCCGAAAGCAATAAAAAAACCACACAGCTGCAAAACAACTGTGTGGCGAAAATAGACGATGCTAGAAAAATCCACTCTCCGTACAAGCGAGGTACGGTTTTATGGAAATATTGTAGCATGTTTGGGATGAGGTGTCAAATCGACGGTTTCCCGTGATTGTAATCGCAACCGGTGTATGTTATGATTAACATTAAAGAGCTTTATGGTAAATATATTTGGAATGATGACACCTGTTTGTGCAGGAGGCGTAATATCAGGTATAGTAGGAGGAACGATGCATTACAATGGACCGGTCATTCGTCCGCAGACGGATGCTGATAGTGTATTTATTGAAGTGACAGTAGGGTGCACTCACAACAGCTGTACATTTTGCAATTTTTATGATGGTTATCCGTTTCGTGTGGCACCGTTGGAACAAGTAGAGGCAGATTTACAGGAGGCGGCAGTAAGATATCCACATGCCAAAAAGGTTTGGGCATCTGGCGGAAATCCATATGCGCTGTCCACAGAAAAATTAGCGGTACTGGCAAAATTGTTTAAAAAATATTTGCCAGAAGGCAGAATTTCCACCTATGCGCGTGTCGATGATTTGCTGCGCCGCAGCATCGAAGACATGAAATATCTCAAGGAGTTGGGATTTGAAGATATTGTTGTCGGCATCGAGAGCGGCGATGATGAAGTGCTGACGCATACAAAAAAAGGATATACTGCTGCCGATATTTTAGAAGGATGCAAGAAGCTGGAGCAAGCCGGCGTGGATTATCGCGTGATTTATCTGGGCGGCTTGGCTGGACATGGAAAGGCGCATGAAAGTGCGAAACGATCAGCAGCTCTGCTCAATCAACTGCATCCGTATTTGATGATTCTCACGACGCTGGCACTGCTGCCGGAAACGGAATTGTATGAGGAATGGAAGGCTGGAGCTTTCGAGGAAGTCACCGAACGCGAACGGCTGGATGAATTTCGCACGCTTCTGGCGCATATGAACAATGAAATCGTTGTTTTTTCTGCGACATCGACCAATTCGATGCCGTTTGTCGTGCATATGCCGTTTGAAAAGGCGGAAATTGTACAGAAATTGGATGCTGCAATTGCCGATATGACGGAAGAAAAAGAAGCAAGAATTGTGCAGAGCCGTCATCGCATGACGAGCGTATAATGAGATACAGCTCACCTCTTTACAACTGTGCTATAATAGAAGAAAAAACAGAAAAAAGAGGTAAAATACATGCAAATCAGCTTGATTTTGATGGAAGAAATTGCAAAACTCTTCCTGATTATGTTTATGGGATATGCATTGGTAAAAACAGGACTGCTCAAAACACAGGAGAGTAAAGTGGTATCTGTGATTCTGGTGTATTTGGTCATTCCTTGTATGATTATTCATGCATTCCAGATTAATGATTCCCCGCAGGTACGAGTAGGATTGATATTTGCCTTTGCGGCAGCGGCAATGGTTCACGCACTGTTTTTGCTTTTCACAGCGATTTTACGCAGACTATGTCGTTTGAGCACCATAGAACAGTTAACTGTAATTTATACCAACGCGGGCATTCTGGTTGTACCACTCATTCAAGCGTTGCTTGGACAGCAATACGTCGTATATTCCTGCGGTTTTCTTGTCGTACAATTGGTTCTGATTTGGACGCATTGCCGAAGCAAATTGACGGCAGAAAAGGGGATTCAGTGGAAAAAGATTTTGTGGAACATCAATGTCATTTCTATTTTGATTGGCGCTGCGTTGTTTTTCTGTCATATTACGCTGCCGTCTGTGATTGATGATACTATTCAGATGACCGGCGATATGGTCGGGCCGATGGGGATGCTGCTGGCAGGCATGGTGATTGCAGACATTCCCATGAAGCAAGTGTTTGCTGTATTGGGGAATTATAAAACGGTGCTGTTGCGCTTGCTTGTTTATCCGATTGCCTTGCTGGGTCTTATGAAACTGGTTCATGCAACCGGCATGGTCGCTGACGGTAAAAATATTCTGCTGACTGTGTATCTCGCCTGCATCACACCGGCGTGTGCGACAGTTACCTCTATGGCACAGTTGTATGACAAGGATGCAGCAAAATCCAGTGTGCTGTATGTACTGACCACTATTTTTTCCATTGTTACTATGCCGATTATGATTGGTTTATATACCATTTGGCTGTAATCAAAACCACCGGTTGAACCGGTGGTTTGACCAGGCCCTATAAGGGCCCTAT
>CAVFAY010000003.1:0-147345 GCA_963620595.1 Anaerotignum sp.
GTTCAGTTCACTTAATTCTTATTTTTGTCTAACAATTGGGGGTCACTTCAAACTTGCAGCCGGCTTCTCAAATGAGACAATATTAGCTTACTGCTTCCTCAAACTGCGACTGATACAGATTTGCATAGAATCCATTTTGATCGAGCAGCTGCTGATGGGTGCCCTGTTCGATGATGTCGCCATCCTTCATGACGAGAATCAAATCAGCATCCCGAATGGTAGACAGACGATGCGCAATGACAAACGACGTGCGTCCCTGCATCAAATGCGCCATTGCATCCTGAATCAGCTGTTCCGTGCGCGTATCGACAGAGGATGTTGCTTCGTCAAGAATCAGAATCGGGTTGTCTGCCAGAATCGCACGTGCAATCGTGAGTAGCTGTTTCTGACCCTGCGAGACATTCGATGCTTCTTCATTCAGTTCCATCTGATAGCCGCCAGGCAGGGTGCGAATAAAGCGATCGGCACGCGCTGCCTTTGCCGCTGCAATGACTTCTTCATCGGTTGCATCCAGTCTGCCGTAACGAATATTTTCCATAATCGTTCCCTTAAACAGCCAAGTGTCCTGCAAGACCATGCCAAAGCCTTCGCGCAAATCCGAACGATTGAAATCACGAATATCATGTCCATTCAGGCGAATGCTGCCGGAATTGACATCATAGAAGCGCATGAGCAGCTTGACCATTGTCGTCTTGCCTGCGCCAGTCGGGCCGACAATCGCAACCATCTGTCCCGGCTTGACGTCACAATTGAAATCATGAATGACCAGATGATCCGGCTTATAGCCGAACTGAACATGATCAAACGAAACCTGACCATTGATGCAATCCGGAGAAACCGCATTCTTGACGGTCTGATCTTCTTCCTCCTCATCGAGGAATTCAAAGATGCGCTCCGCCGATGCTGCCATGGACTGCAGCATGTTGGATACCTGTGCCAGCTGTGTAATCGGCTGCGTAAAACGCTTGACGTACTGAACAAACGATACAATACCGCCGATTTCAATCGTGCCATTTGCTGCCAGCATCGCGCCGACAACGGCAACTGCGACATAACCCAGATTGCTGACAAAATTCATAACTGGCATCATAAGACCGGACAAAAACTGGCTCTTCCAAGCGGATTCGTACAAAATATCGTTGGTCTTTCTAAAGTTCTCCAGCTCTTTTTCCTCTCGGTTGAAAGCCTTGACAACTTGATGACCGGAAAATGTCTCTTCAATCTGACCGTCGATTTCGCCCAAATATTTCTGCTGTGCCTTAAAATACTTCTGCGACTTCTTGACAACCAGCATAACCAGCAGCATAGAGACCGGCAAGATAATCAGCGAAATCAATGTCATGAGCGGCGAAATGGTCAGCATCATGGCAATGACACCGATGACGGTACACAGCGACGTAATTAACTGTGTTACCGACTGATTGAGTGACTGCCCCATGGTATCGACGTCATTGGTAATGCGCGACAGCACGTCACCGACCAAGTGAGACTCAAAGTAGCCCAGCGGCATCCGATTAATTTTTTCGCTGATGTCGCGGCGCATCTTACGGCACATCTTCTGCGAGATACCGGTCATCAGCCAGCCCTGAATCAAGCTAAACAGAGCACTGACAATATACATAGTAATCAAACCGAGCAAAATTTTGCCGATTTTATCAAAATCAATGCTGCCTGTGCCGGAAATCTTTGCAATCAATCCATTGAACAGCTCTGTCGTTGCATTGCCGAGAATTTTTGGTCCTACAACGGTAAATATGGTTGAGCCAACCGCAAAAATCATGACGAATAGCAGGGCAATTTTATAGATGCCCATGTATTTTAACAGATTAAACAGGGTTCCCTTAAAGTTTTTTGCCTTTTCTGTCGGCGCACCAGGTCCGCGCCGCATCATTCCTCTTCTTGGTGCCATTATGCGCGACCTCCCTTCTCTACGCCCGCCAACTCTGCTTCAGACAGCTGGCTCTTCGCAATTTCCTGATAGGTCTCACACGAAGTTAGCAGTTCTTCATGCGTACCGGAACCAACAATTCTACCTTCATCCAATACAAGAATATTATCCGCATGTAAGATAGTAGAAATACGCTGTGCGACAATGATCACTGTCGAATCAGCTGTCTGTTTTGCAAGCTCCTTGCGCAGAGTCAAATCGGTTTTATAGTCCAGCGCAGAGAACGAATCATCAAACAGGAAAATCTTTGGATGCTTGGCAATCGCACGCGCAATGGACAAACGCTGTTTCTGTCCGCCGGATACATTGGTGCCGCCCTGTGCGATCAGAGAATCATATCGATCTACCTTAGAATCAATAAATTCTGTCGCCTGTGCAATATCTGCCGCCTGATGCATGGCTTCATCGGTAATATCCTCGCCGCCATATTTCAGGTTGCTCTCAATCGTGCCGGAAAACAAGGTGCCCTTCTGCGGCACATAGCCCATCAGACTGCGCAGCTTGTGCTGTGTCATCTCACGCACGTCCACGCCGTCAATCTTGATAGAACCCTCTGTCACGTCAAAGAAACGCGGAATCAAACGAACAATCGTCGATTTGCCGCAGCCTGTGGAACCGATAATCGCCGTCGTCTTGCCCGGCTCCGCCGTAAAGGAAATGTGCGACAGCGCCGGTTCATCGGCATCCGGATAGGTAAACGAAACATCCTGAAACGTCACATAGCCCTTTGGCTGCTCCAGCGCGGTGTCTTTCGGGCACTCCGGATCGCTCAAAGAGATTGGCATATCCAACACTTCCATAATACGATCCGCAGCAACACCGGCACGCGGCAGCATAATGGAAATCATCGTCAGCATCAGGAAGCCCATAACAATGACCATGGAGTAGGTAATAAATGCGGTCAAATCACCGACCTGCATTGTACCTGCATCTACACCATGTCCGCCAACCCAAACGATGAGAACCGAAATACCGTTCATGACGAACATCATTACCGGCATCATAAAAGTCATCGTGCGGTTGGTAAACAACTGAGTTTTAAACAAGTTCTGGTTTGCTTCATCAAAGCGCTGTTCCTCATGCTTTTCTCGGCTGAATGCACGAATCGGCATGATACCGGTCAGCATTTCACGGGAGACCAAATTTAAGCGGTCAACCAGCTTCTGCATAATCTTAAACTTCGGCATGGCAATGCCGGTCAATGTGCCGACGCAGGCCATCATGACGACAACGGCGAGCACAATCGTCCAGCCCATGCTGGAACCGGTTTTAATGACCATGATGATGCCGCCAATCGCCACAATCGGCGCATACAGCACCATGCGCAGCAGCATAACGGATACCATCTGAATCTGCTGAATATCGTTGGTGGAGCGCGTAATCAGCGACGCGGTAGAGAATTTTTCCATCTCTGCATCGGTAAAATGCATGACTTTTTCATAAATCGATGCACGCAGGTCACGCCCCACCTTGGATGACGTAATGGACGCAATCAAACCAACCAGAATAGCCGCGATTGCCATAACAACTGCCATGAGCAGCATCTTTCCGCCGACGGTAAACAAATACGTATTGCGCACATGGTTTAAGTCTATGCCCTGTGCCTCATACTCCGCAGATACATAGTTTACAGCAATCTCCGTCAGATAGGTGTCCGTCAAATCACCCATCTTGGAAAACGCTTCATCCATCTGCGAAATCAGCTGATCCTTTGTCATCATGCCCGCAGATACCGCCATCTTGATTTGATCCAGCGACACCTGCGCCTTGCTGTTATTTTGCAGCTGATAAACCATTGCTTCCGGCTTGAGCAGTACATTGTTTACCTTATCGTGATCTGCATCTGCCTTCACAGAGCGAACGCCGGACGCATTGGGCTGATTATACGCTTGCTCCACGATTTCAACATCTGCATCCGACATAAACAGTTCTAGAGTTTCCAGACTGTCCGCCTGCACTGTATCCATGACACCGTCTGCAATGCCTCCCTGCTGCAAACCGACATTCAGGATGTCACTAGTGTACGTTGGCAGTGCCAAATCGCAGTACGCCTGTACGACCAGACAGCAAATCGCCGCAAAAATTGCCAGCTTATGCTTGCCTAAAAATCGAAAAATATTTTTCATAAAATTGCTTCTCCTGCCATGTTATTTCTCCTGAGATAGTTCCGCAATCACATTTTCCATGTTGTCCATAATCTCATCCCAAAAACACAACATTTGGTCAATATGTTCTTTGGGTGTTCGAGCCAAAACACGTTCCCAGAAGTCCTGTACCTCTTCCCAATTGCGCCTGCATTGTTCTTTTCCCATCTCCGTTACAGATACTAGCATATTTCTCCGGCAATCGGGGTCAATTTTGCGAACAATCAAGCCATCCGCCTCCATTTTCTTCATCAATCGAGAAATTGCCGATGTCTGCATGTGGCAGATACGTGGCAGCTTAGAAACCGGAATATCTGGATTTTTCTCGCTCAAATGACACATAACATGCAACAGCTCGGTTTCTGCCTTGGTCATGCCCTTGCACAGCTTCCATATCTGAATCTGCCGCATTCGTTTCATTCGATCCCAAACCGCAGCACAATCTTCTTTCGACTCCATACAATCCTCCTTTCGTTTTAAACATTTAACATTGTTAATTATTAACTTTGATAACAATCATAGCAAGGTTTTGTGATAGAAGGAAGAACAAAATATGAATAAACTGTAAATACAAATTTATACAGGTAAATGCAGTGCAAATCCAAACACAATACCGCCGACGGCGGACATACAGATAATCAAAATCGGATGCACGCCTTTTTTCATCAACGCAAGCATCGCGCCCAGAATACACAGCGCACAAAATAGCTGCACAACATCGCCGGATGCAATCTCCAGATCATGCGGAAATAAAACCTGTCTGCCAATTGAATACAGCGATGCAGCAATCATGCCAACAACCGCGGGATTCAGTCCTGCCATCGCACCACGCACGAGACGATTGCTCTGAAACGCCTGAAAGCAACGGGCAACCAGCAGAATAATGACAAATGCCGGCAAAACAACACCCAATGTTGCGCACAGAGCGCCGAATATTCCTCCGGTCATCTGTCCGATATAGGTAGATATATTGACGGCAAACGGACCGGGTGAGCTTTCACTGACCGCGATAAAATTGACGAGATCCTCTGTTGAAATCCAGTTGTGCGCCAAAACCTTCTGCTGAATCAGTGGAAACATCGCATACCCGCCGCCAAAGGTGAACGCACCGATTTCCAAAAACGTAGAAAACAACTGCCACAAAATCATTTCTGTACGCCCTCCTTTGCCATGGTGAGCACAATGCCTGCCACAGCACAGCCAATCAGCACGACAATGGTATTCATTTGCAGCATTGCCACACAGGCAACCGCTGCAAGCATGATACAGATGGCAAACACCGTCTTTTTACACGAATGGTACATGGTCAATAAAGCACGCAACAGCAATGCCAACACGCCGACACGAATGCCCCAAAACGCATACTGTACCGCTTTTAATTGTTCCAGCTTCGGCAAAATCGTTGCCAAGCAGGCAATGATGCAAAACGCCGGCAGCACAACACCGAATGTTGCCGCGGCAGCTCCCGCCACACCCGCAACATGATACCCAACAAACGTCGCCGCATTGACCGCGATAGGACCCGGTGTCGATTCGGAAATTGCCACAATATCTAAAATGTCTTTTTCGTTGATCCATTTTTTGTTGTTCACCATTTCCCGTTGAATGAGTGGAATCATCGCATAGCCGCCGCCAAAGGTAAATGCGCCAATTTTGAGAAAGACCAAAAACAATTCCCAAACACGGCTTTTTTCTTTTCTCATTGCAAACTCCTTTCCTTTTAACCATCTCTTTGATTATATAAGAAAACGTTTTCACGGTCTATTTGCAATTTGCATAGAGTCTCACATTGCTTTTCTGTTTCTGTGTGTTATACTTTAAAAAGCATGATTTCGATGAAAGGATAGACAAGCCATGACACGAGAACGCGATCTCACCACAGGAACAATCACAACCAGCTTATGGCTGTTTGCTCTGCCGCTCATGCTCGGCAATGTCATGCAGCAGCTGTACAATCTCGTAGATACTTGGGTTGTCGGCAGATATATCGGTGATACAGCACTCGCAGCGGTCGGCTCATCGTATACCATTCTGACCTTTTTAACCTCTGTTGTTATCGGTCTGTGTTTGGGCAGCAGTGCTTTTTTATCCATGGCATACGGCAGGCGCGATGTATCTGCCATGCGAAACGGCATGTTTCTCTCCTTCAGTGCGATTGGTGCACTGTCTCTCTGTCTGATGCTCGTGTTCTATCTCTTTCTTGATCCCATCATTCGATTGCTGCAAGTCCCGCAGGAGACATTCGCAGACATGCATACCTATCTGTTTTATGTATTCTTCGGCTTTTTCGCCACATTTTTATACAATTATTTTTCCAATGTTCTGCGCGGCATCGGAAATTCAGCCATTCCGCTGTTGTTTCTCGCTGTCTCTGTCGGATTAAATATCGGCTTGGATCTGTACTGTGTCATTGTTTTACACTTGGGCATTATGGGTGCTGCACTCGCCACTGCCGCTGCACAATGTGTCTCCGGCGTTGGCATCACCGTATATTTTCTAAAAAAGTTTCCGCAATACCGTGTGTCGCGCAGGGATATGTGTTGGAACAAAGACAATCTCCACAGCATTCTCTCGCTGTCCGGCTGCACCTGCTTACAGCAGTCTGTCATGAATTTTGGCATTCTCATGGTGCAAGGCATCGTAAACAGCTTCGGCACTGCTGTCATGGCCGCTTTTGCTGTCGCGGTAAAGATTGACACCATTGCATACATGCCCGTGCAGGATTTTGGCAACGCATTTTCCGTATTCGTCGCGCAAAATTACGGCGCACAAAGGCCCGCACGAATTCGCTCCGGCGTGCGCTGTGCACTCGCCAGTGTTGCCGTGTTCTGTGTGATCATCAGCGGTTTGGTCTGGTTCTGTGCGCAGCCACTGATGCAGCTATTTGTAGACGCTTCCAGTGCCGAAGTGGTTCGTATCGGTGTGCAATATTTACACATCGAAGGCGTTTGTTATATCGGCATTGGCATACTCTTTCTACTCTATGGTTATTATCGCGCAATCAACCGTCCGCAGATGTCCGTCATACTGACCATCTGTTCGTTGGGCACTCGTGTGGTACTCGCTTACTGTCTGTCCAGTATTGCCGTGATTGGTGTCATCGGTATCTGGGGTTCCATCCCTATTGGCTGGTTCTTTGCGGATACTGTAGGCATTCTCTTCTATCTGTATCTCGCGCGACAATCAACTGCATACACAAATACCCCGCTCTGACGAGCGGGGTATTCTGTTTCTTATTTGTTTCTGAGACTACGACGTAAAAATTTGCTAACCGTATCATTAAATACATCTGCATTGTCTGTATTGGCATTATGAGAAGCATCCGGAATAACTGTCATCGGATAGCCCTGTCGTTCTGACCAGATTCGGCAATACTCTGCAATCTTTCCTGTATAATCCATTGCGCCAATGGCAAGCATGACCGGACAACGGAATTGTACGATTGCTTTATGGGTAAACCGATCGCCATATGCCGCTGTAAATGCCTGTACAATTTCTTTTTTATGCATTTGCTCAAACATATGCAGGGCATTTTGATACCCATACAGCGTCTGCGTGCGCCTGCGGGCAAGTCCCGTCTGGAGCATCCGTTCGGGAAGCCGTCTGATGGCTACCGGAACCTTTTTCAGCTCCTTTTGATCGGTCTCGGGATACAGTGCCACGCCAAACGGCATCGCACTGACGCCGACAAACGCCTGCACCATCTCTGGCCAACGGGAAGCAAACTCCTGACAGACATAACCGCCGATGCCATGACCAACGAGAATCATTTGTTTGATCTGTTCTCTGTCTGTGATTTTTTTCAATTCGTCCGCCGCATGGGCATACGTAAAGTCATGGTATGGGTGAGAGCGTCCATGCATCGGCAAGTCCCATAGCAAGACATGATAATTTAATCGAAAAAACGGAAGCTGCTTATCAAACAATCGATGATTGGCGCACAGTCCATGCGTGAAAACAATCCATGGTGCCTGTGCGTCTGCATTTTTTTCGATCCAATAATAGGTCGCACCTCTCGGAGAAGATACCAGTCTTCCAACCATGTAATCGCCTCCTGCCGCTCTGTTATCTCTGTGCCGGTGCCTTATGTGCACGGAACAGCTCAATCATATAATGTGTCAGATCCAGCGGATTTTCTTCATATGCCGGCGGAATTTCTTCCGGCGCATACCAGCCAGCTGCCTTCAGCTCATCCTCCTGCAGCTTGACCTTGTCGCTGCCGTCCAGCTCTGCCCAGAAGCCAATCATCTGTGCACCGGAGAATCCCCATGGCTGATTGCCATAATACTGAATGTTTTTCACATCCAAGCCGGTCTCTTCCTTGACCTCACGCTTCACGGTTGTCTCAAAGGTCTCACCAACACTCATGTAGCCGGATACCAGCGCATAAACCGGATTCTTATAGACCGAGGAACGCGTCAGCAGGATCTTTCCGTTGTTTACGATGCCGACAATAATCGCCGGGCTGATTGCCGGATAAGTCACCGCATGACACTCGTCATTGGTGCAGCGCATAGCCAGTTCCTTGCCGTCCGGCATCATCGGTGCGCCGCAGCAGCCACAGAAGCGGTGGCTCTGGAACCACTGGAACAAATGCAGCGCCGTAACTGAACCGAGACGCAGCCATTCCGGCTCTACAGCGCGCAGATAGCGCGATACTTCTCGCTTGAGCTGCTGCTTGATTTCGTCCTCTGGATCGAGTACGGTAAAGAATTGTGTGCCTGCCTGCTCAAAAATATGTACCAGTTCTTTATCATCGCCGCCCAAACGCTTCCAGTCAGCATAAGTCGGCAGTGCGCCGGTCTCCGGCACAACAAATACATCGGTTTTTTCAAAAATCAGAACATAATCCGTGTCCTGCGGCTTTGGCTTGGCAAATTCGGTATCAATGGTATTGCATCCAATATCCTGAATCATCGTTTTTTCCTCCACCATCACAAGCTGTGACGTTTTCTTTTTTCATTTTCGGGAATAAGCAGTTCCCTCTCCCCATTATACGACCCTCTGAACAAATTGCAAGTATTTCCTCATCTGCTGTTGAAGCGAAATCAAAAAAAACGTATAATAACATAGAAAGAAACCGGAGGGATTATTTATGAAGCAATCTCTGCCAGACTTTTCCTCTCTGCGAGAGGAAATCGTCAACACCGCGCAGAAAGCCTACCGAGAAGGCATGATGGCTGCCACCAGCGGAAACCTGAGCTGCTTTGACGCGGCTTCCGGCTGCATCGCCATCACACCGAGTGGTATGGATTATACGATTATGAAGCCGGAAGATATTGTCATCATTGATTTAGACGGCAACGTGTTATCCGGACACAAACCGTCTTCCGAATGGAAAATGCACGCGGAAATTTATCGGTATCTGCCGCAGTACCGCGCCATCGTTCATACGCATTCGCCCAACGCCACAGCCTATGCGGTACTCCGCAAAGAAATCCCCTGTGTGCTCGTGGAAATGCTGTTGTTTCTCGGCGGAAGCATCGAAGTGGCCGATTACGCCGCACAGGGCAGTGCCGCTGTCGGCACCAATTGTCTGCCGATTCTCAGCCGAAAACCTGTCGCTCTGCTCGCCAATCACGGCGTGGTAACTGCCGCAGATTCTTTAGCCCAAGCATATACAAACGCTGTATACGTGGAAGATTCCGCCAAAATCGTTCGGCTGGCTATGAGCACCGGCTGTCCGATTCCTGCCAGTATTGATACAGAAGGGAGCAAACCCATTCATGAGTGAGTATTTATCCGATCATGTCCACCTGAGTGACGATGGCACGGCCGTTGTGATTCTCGACCAGACACAGCTGCCGAACCGCACGGAATATCTTACCCTGCGCACGGCACAAGAAATGTATGACGCCATCAAGAGCCTGCAGGTACGCGGTGCGCCGTGTATTGGCATTTGTGCGGCGTATGATCTCTATGTTCTCGCGCAGCAAATCGACGCACAGCAATCCGCAGCAGATTTTCTGTCTCATCTGCATGAGCAGGCAGAATATCTCGCCTCTTCCCGCCCGACTGCAGTCAATCTGCGATGGGCATTGGATCGGATGCTGCAAGTCGCCGAGCGATGCGCTGACCGTGCCGACCGCTTATCTGTCCTGCACGACGAATGCATTGCTATTCATAAAGAAGATATTGCGATGTGCCGTTCGATTGCAGAATACGGATTGTCTCTCGTCAAAGATGGCGATGGCATTCTGACGCACTGCAATGCCGGTCCGCTGGCAACCTCTCGCTATGGCACGGCGCTCGGCCCACTGTTTTTAGGTAAAGAACGCGGCTACAATTTCCACGTCTTTTCCGATGAGACGCGCCCGTTATTACAGGGCGCACGGCTTACCTCTTACGAGCTGAGCCGCGGCGGAATTGATGTGACACTGATCTGTGACAACATGGCAAGCTTAGTCATGAAAAACGGCTGGGTACAGGCCTGCTTTGTCGGCTGCGACCGCGTGGCCGCAAACGGCGATGCCGCAAATAAAATCGGCACATCCGGCGTTGCCATTCTGGCAAAGCATTACGGCATTCCGTTTTACGTTCTCGGTCCGACCTCGACGATTGATTTGAATTGTGCCACCGGTGAGGATATTCCGATTGAACAGCGTGATTCGGAAGAAATCAAAGAAAAATTTTACGCAGAACCGATGGCATTGCCGGAAGTCAAATGCTATAATCCGGCATTTGATGTCACCGATCACGAACTGATTTCCGGTATTGTCACAGAATACGGTATCTGCCGCCCGCCGTATACTGAGAGCCTACGCGCCGTATTTGACAAAAAGCACGCCGGACTGCCTTTCGGCGCACCAGAGGAGGAACACGCATGAACACGCGATTGTATAACGCTCGTATTTTAACGATGGCGGATGGTTTTGAGCCAATTTGGGGTGAAATCTGGATTCAGGATGACAAAATTACATATGTCGGCAAAGAAAAGCCTTCGAATCTGCATTGGGATGTCGAGCGCAATATCTGCGGAAATCTCATCTTGCCGGGCTTTAAAAACGCACATACGCATTCCGCGATGACGTTTTTGCGTTCCTACGCAGATGATTTGCCGCTGCAAGATTGGCTCAACAAGCAGGTATTTCCAATGGAAGCCAAACTGACAGAAGAAGATATTTATCATCTGTCCAAACTCGCTTATCTGGAATATTTGACCAGCGGCATTACTGCCAATTTCGACATGTATCTGACGCCGGATTCCATCGTGCAGGCTTCGATTGACACAGGATTCCGCACGGTTTTGACCGGTGCGGTAAACGATTTCAGTCAGTCTGCGGCATTAGTCGGTGAATGGTATCAAAAGTACAATGGCTATCATCCGCTTATCTCCTTTGAGTTGGGATTCCACGCGGAATACACCACATCCCGCGGCATTTTGGACGACCTCGCCGCACTGGCACACATGTATCAAGCACCGGTATACACGCACAATTCCGAAACCGCCGGAGAAGTCGCTTCCTGTGTGGAAAAGCACGGCATGACGCCGACGCAGTATTTGGATTCTCTGCATCTGTTTGATTTTGGCGGCGGCGGGTATCACTGCGTACACTTCACGCCGGAAGATATTGCCATTTTCAAAAAGCACAATATGTCTGTTGTCACGAATCCGGCGTCCAACCTGAAGCTGGCGAGCGGCATTGCACCGATTCAGGATATTTTACAGTCCGGTGTCAATCTGGCAATCGGCACAGACGGACCGGCAAGCAACAACTGTCTGGATATGTTCCGCGAGATGTTCTTGACCACCGCGCTTGCCAAGGTTCACGAAAATGCCGCATCCGCTGTCGATGCCAACGCCGTCCTGTATGCGGCAACAGTCGGCGGCGCAAAGGCCATGCGCCTGCCGCATTGCGAGACGCTGACCGCTGGTTCTCAGGCAGATCTGATTGTCATTGACCTGAATCAGCCGAATATGCAGCCAATTAACAACATCAGCAAGAACCTCGTATACAGCGGCAGCAAGCAGAACGTGCAGCTGACGATGATTGCCGGTAAGATTCTGTATGAAAACGGTGAATTCGATGTAGGAACCGATGCGCAGGAAATTTATCACACCTGCACAGAAATCACAGAAAAGCTAAAGAATATGTAAAGCACACAAAAAACGCTGTTGTCATTTGTTTCTGACAACAGCGTTTTTCTATTTCACTGGCTCATTTAACCGTTGTTTTCGTTCCCGCCAATCCGGCAGATAGCGTTCCATACACGCCCAAAATCGTGCGTTGTGGCTCGCTTCCAGCAGGTGACACAGTTCATGTACCACGACATACTCCACGCACGGCAAGGGCTTTTCCGCCAATGCCAAGCTCAGCCAAATCCGGTGCGCAGTATAATTGCATGTGCCCCATTTGGTTCGCATGCGCTTGATATGCCATTCCCGCACTTCCACACCGATAATCTCCGCCCATTTGGTCAGCAAATATTCTGCTTGCTCGTGCAATTGTGCTCGCTGCCAGCCTTCAATCCAAGTCTTACGCTGTTCCGGCGTACTGTCTTTCGGAGCAGACAAAAGAAGTATATCCCCTGTGCGCAGCACACTGCCGCGCTTGCCTGTTTCCTGCACGAGCAATTCTAACGGCGTGCCAAAGCTGTACACATGTTCTCCGCTCGTATATTGATGCTGCGGATATGCCATGCGGATTTTCGCCTGCTGGACACGAATCCAATTTCCATGCTCCAACACAAAATGGTCAATCACGCGATATGGCGTTCGCATTGGTACAGACAGCCGAACAATCCCCTCTGGCGGACGGACAGACAAATTCATGGATCGAATGCGTTTGCGCACAATTTGTACCGGAATTCCCTCTATGATTCGTTCCTTCATCGCTTCAAAGTCCTCAAAAGCTGCTTCTGCTGTGTGGAAATTCGCCTGCTCTCTATCGCTTTCTGAATGGTCTTATTGTGTACCCATGTCCCCAATTGATTGTTTTGTACATACAATATGGTGCTGTCCCATTGCTTAGCGAGAGCGGTCGCAAAATACCATGCCTGCATCATCTGCACATAGTATTCTTCTGATTGCACCTGCGCTACCCAAGACAAATATTCCTCTTGAAACGCATCGTCCAAATAAAAGGGCATCAGCATATTGATGCCAAATCGAATCGTATATGTCTGTCCGGAACGCATCCAGCTGTGGATTTCCTGTAAAAATTCCGTCAAATGTTTTTTGACACACTTCGGACGCAATCCGTCACAGGTTGCCCAGTTATCAATATACGGCAAAAAAGCGTTTAGCTCTGCCAAAAATGTCGGATAATCCTTGATGCGTTCAAGCAAAAAATCATGCAAATTATTTTCTTCGTAATATCTATGCGGGAGCGTATGTAAAAATTCCTGTGTTTCCGGCTCTTGTTCGATCTGCTTGGCCAGCTTCCGCAGTTCCGGCGTGCGCACACCGATAATCGTCTGCGGATCAATGGTCGGAATCAGCTTGCTGTGAAATGCTTTATATTTTTCATCGCGCAGAGTAAATAACTGTTGTTGAATCTTTGTCATACGTTCTCCTCATGTGGTTTTCCGCCGGTTCCATACAGCCGTTTGAGTATCATCGCCATGGCAATGGCAGATAGCGGAATCGCCACAATGCAGCCAAACGCCGCGATGCCCGAATACAATAGCACTTGAAACAGTGCTTTGGAGTTGAGAATATAGCTAAAGGAATAACCCCAGTAGCAAATAATATTAAACAGCAGCAGCGATTCCCCGACACAGGCAAAAAACAGCGTGTTCATCGTTGTTGCCAGAATTTCCCGTCCAATTTTCAGTCCGGAGCCAAACAACTGAAACGGCAGCAGTGTTGGATTGTTTTCGTGTATTTCATAGACAGCGGACGTCACCGCAACCGCTGCATCCTTGATGGCACCGAGCAGGCTGAGCAAAATAACCGTAATTTCTACCCGCATCATGGACAAGCCGACATTGCCATCCAAAAACAATCCATCATCCAAGTTGATTTTGACCTCGCTGTATCCTCCGGCGTGGCCTTTATAACACAGCGCCATGCCAATGAGAAACATGACAATCTCTACCGCCACAATGACAGCAAAGGCGACTTTTGTCTTGAGATTATATCCATTTTGATAAAAGAGAATGAGTACCGTCAGCAAAATGCCCGCCACTGCGCCAACAGGGAGCGGATTGAGTCCCAATGTAATGGCATACAGCACGGCAGCCAAAATACCAATATTCATCAAGATGGTCAAAAATGCCTGCAAGCCGCGGTCTCTGCCGACCAGCAGCATCAAAGCGAGCAGAATAATCGCTAAAATCTTAACCATGAGCTGCCTCCTGTTTTTTTACCCACACGCGCAAAACGAGCTGCGTAATCGGCACAGCGAGCACCAAGCCGATAGAACCGATCAAAAAACGCACCATCTCAAATGACAGCACATACTCCCATACAAAGGACATCGTCATCGCGTTGCGCAGCATAAGCAGCATACCCGGCAACCCGCCGCAGATATACGTGAAAAACAAAACATTTACCATTGTGCCCATAATATCATCGGATACCGCGTGCACGGATTTTTTCAGCTGTGCATACGGGATGTACGGATCTTGTTCCAGCAACTCATCCGCCGTGGAAATCAGAGAAATTGCCACGTCCATGACCGCTCCTAGACCGCCGACCATCGTCTCGCAGAAAAATAAGGAGCTGAGATCATCCGGTACGACAGCATACTCCAGCATCTGATATTGCAGGGCTGGAGACAGCGCGCGAACGACTAAGTAAATCCCCGCCGTGACTGCGATGGAAAGCAGCGTAACAACAATTGCCAACAGAGAGCGACGGTTGACGCCATTGCCAATCAGCAGGGATAACATCGTAAATAGCAAAATCATGCAGCCCGTCAATGCCATGATATTCCATCCTGACAGATAGCATCGCAGTGCAATGAGCAGCAAACAGATATTGATGCACACGGACAAAAACGAAAAAAATCCCGCCCGATCCGCCACGGCAATCAAACCAATCAGCAGCACGGCAACAAATAGATATACCAAGGTATCTCGCTTTTGTTCCAAGATTTTTCCCGTCGTGCCGTCGTGCGACAAATCGACAAGCAGCTGATCGCCTGTCGCATAGGTCTCATCTCGTACATTTGAATCGGTATACTGATTGGAAAAAGTTGCCGTTTTTCCTTTATATTCTCCATTTAAAACAGTTGCGGTGATAGTCTGTACATAATAATTTTCTTTATCTGCAAGCACACCGCTCTGTGTTTCTGTGTGCTCGGTGCTGATGTCGGTAATCTTCACCACGTTCATATCGCGATACAATGCCGCATCGTGATCGACCAGCACATAGCCAAAAATCGCAGCGACAACCAGCACTACGAGCAGCAATCGTTTCTTTTTCTTCTGTGAAAAAATAGGCCATTCCTCCTCTGTGTTCTATGATAAGATGAGAAATTTTTCTTGTCAAGCCGTATCATCCTGCCAGCTTTTCCGCATACTAACAGCAGAGGTGATACCATGTCTAAAAACAGTGCTTATTTTTCCGTCACACCGTTTGGCATCTATCGAGATGTCAAAGCCCTGCGACAGGCATTCAACCGTTCCTGTGGCGGCATATTGTCCGTCTCAACAGACAATAACGGCAATTTGGTCTCTGTCGAATTTGACGACAAATCCGTGACACCGCAAATGCTGCGGGATTGTCTGACGAATATGGGTTATACGGTCAATCACGCTCGTATGGAATATTACAGCTGACAGCACAAAGTTCTTCTGCATCCAATGGGAAACAGAGGAGCTTTACGCTATCCTTATAAGCTCTTGATGATCGTGCCGCCGCCGACAACGACATCACCATCGTACCAAACTGTTGCCTGCCCCGGTGAAATCGCACGTTGTGGCTCATCAAATTCAATCACCGTTCCGTGCTCATCCGGGAACAGTGTCGCCGGCTGTGCCTTTTGACCATAGCGAATCTTTGCCTGTACGCGCATCGGTGCAGTCAGCTTATTTACCGCAATCCAATTGCACTCTCCTGCTAACAGCCGCTTGGCGAACAATTGTTCCGAGGTGCCAATCGTTACCGTATTATGCTCGGCGTCTTTGCGGCAGACATAATGCGGATCCGGGAAGGCAAAACCCAAGCCCTTGCGTTGTCCAACGGTATAATGCACGAGTCCGCGATGCTGACCGATCACATGTCCTTCGGTATCGAGAAAATCGCCCGGTCTCGGCGCTTCGCCTGTCGTGCGTTCAATAAATCCCGCATAATCTCCATCCGGCACGAAGCAAATGTCCTGACTGTCCGGCTTTCTGGCATTCGTCAGCATCGCCTTTTCTGCCAAACGACGTGTTTCCGGTTTGGTCAAACCGCCAAGTGGAAATTTCACGCGAGCCAACTGTTCCTGTGTCATCGAATACAGGAAATAGGTCTGATCTTTGTGATCATCTGCCGCTGCTTTGAGCAGAATGCGCTGAGCAGCGTTATCATACTCAATGCGGGCATAATGTCCGGTTGCAATTCGCCAGCAGCCAACATCTCCCGCCCGATGCAGCAGCGCATCAAACTTGACGTACTTATTGCAGTCGATGCAGGGATTCGGCGTCAGACCGCACTGATAACCGGAAATAAACCGGTCGATCACTTCTTTATGGAAAATATTTCCCATATTAAATACATAATGGTCAATACCCAGACGCGCGCACACGCTGCGTGCGTCTGCAATATCATCTGCCGAGCAGCACGAACGGGTCTTTTGGCCAATATCGCCCTGATCGTACAATGCCATCGTCACGCCTGCCACATCATATCCCTGTTCCAGCAGTAAGACTGCACTTGCGGAGCTGTCTACACCGCCGCTCATTGCTGCGAGAATTTTTTCCTTCATCGAGTTATCCTCTCCTCAAAAAGAACGGCTCTACTTCCCTGAGAAAGCAGAGCCGATGGTATTTCTAAAACAATTAGCCGCCCAGGCGAATCATTTCGTCAATGCAGTGCTTTGCTGCCAGACGGGTCTCTTCGTCCATGGTGATCTCTTCGCCTGCGGTGCCCTGCAGTACGTTGAGGACATCCACCAGCGTGGTAGACTTCATGTTCGGGCAAATCAGCTGCTTGCTCAACGGATAGAACTTCTTATCCGGGCAGTCATACTGTAAGTGCTCAGCAATGCTGATTTCTGTGCCGATAATGAACTCCTTGGCATCGGAATTCTTTGCATAGTTCATGATGCCAGTGGTAGAACCAACATAGTCAGCCTGAGAAGCAACAGCCGGTACACACTCCGGATGAACCAGCAGCAACGCATCCGGATGTGCTGCACGAGCCTGCTCAACCGCTCTCTTCGGAACAGCAGCATGAATCGGGCAGCCACCCTGCAGCAGCTTAATTTCCTTGTCCGGGCACTGATCTGCTACGAACTGACCCAGATTGCAGTCCGGAATGAACAGAATCTTATCGGTATCCAGATTGTTTACGATCTTCACTGCGGAAGAAGATGTGCAGCATACATCACAAATCGTCTTAAGCTCTGCGGTGGTGTTGATGTATGCAACGACGGTGTAATCTGGATTTGCCTTCTTCCAAGCACCGATCAGATCCTTGTCCATCTGCTCAGCCATCGGACATCCAGCTACTGGATTTGCCAGATAAACCTTCTTCTCCGGGGAGAGAATCTTGCAAGTCTCTGCCATGAAGCGAACGCCGCACATGATAACCGTCTTCTGCGGTGCACTCATTGCCTGTACGCTCAGACCATAGGAATCGCCAACAAAGTCAGCAACCTCCGAAATTTCTCTTGCCACATAGCTGTGTGCCAAAATACATACATCCTGCTCTTTTTTCAGGCGCAGGATTTCATCCTGAATCTCACGAATCATACGTCATTTCTCCTGATTAGGTATTGGTGTAGTGTGAATAGAAAATGCAGCGCATTTCCCAGTGTTTTTATATGTTTATCGTTTCTGAGAATATCATGTTTTACACAATCTGTCAAGCGTCAGGTAAAAATCGCCTGAAAATCAGCAAACATCATAGTTTTTCCCAGCTATTTTTTCGAGTTGTTTTACGCTTTGATTGCCCAGCGCATTTTTGTGGAATGCGCACGCGGATTTTGGTAGCACTCCTCTGCTGACGGGCGAATGACATCGCGTGCTGCCTCGCGGTATATACCATCGCGCACGCCCTGTTTGAATGCCTTTTTTACCAGTCTGTCCTCACCAGAATGGAAGGTCAAAATCGCCACACGGCCGCCCGACTTCAGCACAGTCGGCAGTTTTTCCAAGAAAGCATACAGTACCTCAAACTCGCTGTTTACATCAATGCGAAGTGCCTGAAAACAGCGCTGGCAGGATTTTTTCACCATATCCTTTTGTTCGTTCTTCGGCAGGAACGACAAGGCGCGGGCAATCGTATCATACAGCTGGCGTGTCGTGTCAATGCTTTCTCCGCGGGCAAACGTCCGCATAATTTCCGATGCGATACACTGCGCATACGGTTCATCAGAATTTTCTACCAGCAAGCCGACCAATTCGTCTTCTTCCAATTCACGCAAACGCTGCGCCGCAGATGTGCCGGATGTCGGATCTAAGCGCAGATCAAGCGGGCCATCCTGTTTGAAGGTAAATCCGCGCGCCGGATTGTCAATCTGCATAGAGGATACGCCGAGATCCGCCAAAACAAAATCAAACTTTTCTTCGGCGACCTTATCAATTTCTGAAAAATTCATGCGGCGAATCGTCAAAATATCCTCGTCAAATCCGAGAGCCGCCAAGCGAGCTTTGGTTTTCTCTGATTCAATCGGGTCAACATCTGTTGCGTACATATGCCCTTGTCCCTGCAGGCATTCCAGCATTCTGCGGGTATGTCCGCCATAACCCAATGTAGCGTCATAGCCAACCTGTCCTGGCTGAATCTGTAAAAAGTCTAGGATCTCCTGTACCATAATGGAAATATGCATACCGGCAGGAGTTTTGCCTTGTCCGATGATTTTTTTGACGTCATCCTGATACTTCTCCGGATTCAATTCTTTATATTTTTCACTGAACTTCCGCGGATGCGTGCCTTTATATCGTTTGCGGCGTTTATGCTGCTGTTGTTCTTCCATAATAACTCGTTCTTTCTTCCTCAATACTTTTTATTTATCGTATCATGCACAGCATCGTTTGTCAAAGGATAGCACAGGAAAATCCCGCAATCTATCGTCTTCATTCCGATAATATGTCTGATAGTCTGTCCATTATGCATGTCTCCTCCTCTGTACAGACAGAAAACACCCGCCTGTTTTTACCAACAAGCGAGTGTTTTGACTTCTTGTTTATCGGGTCAGCTTTTTCGCCCAGTGTCCATAGTTTACCATAATAAACGCAGGAACCGCCTTAAACAATTGATCCAAATTCAGACACCAAACCACAACAACCGGCGATGCCTTGACGTAAAACGCCATGAAAAACGACAACGGAATCACAATGCACCAAATGCTGACTAAATCCAAAATCATAGCATATTTTGTCGCGCCGCCGCCCTTGATAATGCCGGAATTGACTGGCATCTGATAGCACATTCCGACCATGACAATGCACAGGATATGCAGGAAGGTGCGAGCCAGCTCGCGGCTCTCGTCCGAGAAGCTGTATAGTGCCAAAACTGGCTCCGTGAGTCCATACAGAATCAAACCGCAGCAGATACCCATGACCAAAAACATAACCTGAAACGTCTTGGCATACTGTTTGACCACCTTCATATCGCCCGCACCGATTGCTTTGCCAATAAAAACGTTGGCCGTCGATGCTGCGCCAACTGCAGCTGTCTTGACGATTAAGTACAGGTTTGACGCCATGCTGTTTGCCGCAATGGCACTTGAAGTCAGATGGCCGAGGATTGCCGTCTGCATGGCCGTGTTGAATCCCCACATAGCGGAAGTAAATAAAATCGGCAGACTGACACGATAATAATCCTTCATAATCGTGCGGTCTACATGCAGAAAGTCCTTGAGCTTCAGATGCAGATTTTTTTCTTTTTTTGCGACATAGCACAGGATAATCACACACTCAACAATGCGCGCAACCAGGGTTCCGATTGCAGCGCCCTGTACGCCGAGACGCGGCAGCCCAAATCGTCCATAAATCAAGCACCAGTTAATGCAAAAATTGATACACAGTGTGCTCACTGACAAATAAAAGGCTATTTTGACCACTTCTGTGCTTCTCAATACAGCAAGCAGAATTGTCGTGATGCAGAAGAACGGATAGGTAAATCTCACAATATTGAGATACTTAACGCCTTCAGCGATAATCTCCGCATCGTTAGTAAACAGACCAACCGCATGCGCTGGAAACAGCGACACGATGACGAACAACACAAGCATCAGTGTGAGCGCTGTACGCATGGCAATACTTGAAACCTTGCGAATAGTTTCTGTATCTTTCCTGCCCCAATACTGCGAGGACAGAATGACCAGACCGTCGCCAATACCAATCAGCAAGTTCTGATAGATAAACTGAATCTGATTGACCGCTGTGACGCCGGACAAAGCACTCTCCGCATAGCTTCCGAGCATGAGATTGTCTGTCAGATTGACACTCAGGGAAATGACATTTTGAAGGACAATCGGAAGACACAGAATCCAAAACATGCGATAAAACTTTTTATCTTTTAGCAGCATATGTTCAAACTCCTTCTTTTCTTTCTCGCCTCTTACTTTACACGATTTATCAAGAAATGAAAAGAGTTAAAAAAGAATTGAGCAGGAATATGCAATAAGTCCATCGCTTTTATAAATTTGACCGCCATTTTACGGCAATAATGTGTACTCCAGCATAACACGGCGCACACGGCTGCCGTCCGTCGCGCCATCCGGCAGCAGCGCAATCGCCACCTGCGTCAGCTCTCCGTTTGGCTCATCAACTTTTTGCAGCATGGCGTAATCTCCTTCGAATGAAACCACAACATAATCCACTGGATCTGCAAAGCCCATGCTCGTTCTCTCCTCTCCGTATGAAAATTTTTTCTAATTTTATCATATTTTCTGCCAGTTGCCCACCCCTAATCTTGCTTATCTGTGCCAAATCTCTCATTTTTTTGACATTCTTAGAATTATGTTGAATTTTACTATTGATTTTTCTCGCAAAATCTGGTTATCTAGTAAGGTAATACTTAATCTTTCGCAGATTGTGAGGTAAATAACATGAGTGCAAAGGAAATGAAGCCGATCAAGGAAGGCAAAGTTCGTGAGATTTACGACAACGGTGACAGCCTGATTATGGTGGCAACCGACCGCATCAGCTGCTTTGATGTGATCCTCAAGAACACCATCGAAAAGAAGGGCACCGTTCTGACCCAGATGTCCAAGTTCTGGTTCGATCTGACCAAGGATATTATTCCAAACCACATGATTTCTGTGGATGTCAAGGACATGCCGGAGTATTTCCAGCAGCCGAAGTTCGATGGCAACAGCATGTTGTGCAAGAAGCTGAATATGCTTCCTATCGAGTGCATTGTCCGCGGCTACATCACCGGTTCCGGCTGGGCAAGCTACCAGAAGGACGGTACCGTATGTGGCATCAAACTGCCGGAGGGTCTGAAAGAATCCGACAAACTGCCGGAACCGATCTATACCCCGTCCACCAAGGCCGAAATTGGCGATCATGACGAAAACATTTCCTATGAGCAGAGCGTCGAGCATCTGGAGAAGTACTTCCCGGGCAAGGGTGCAGAGTACGCACAGAAGCTGCGCGATTATACCATCGCTCTATACAAGAAGTGCGCAGACTACGCGCTGAGCCGCGGCATCATCATCGCTGACACCAAGTTTGAGTTCGGTCTCGACGAAAACGACAACATTGTTTTGGGTGATGAAATGCTGACGCCGGACTCCTCTCGTTTCTGGCCGGCAGACGGTTATGAGCCTGATCACAGTCAGCCGTCCTTCGACAAGCAGTTCGCACGCGACTGGCTGAAGGCAAACGAGCATGATTGGGAGCTGCCGACAGACATTACCGAAAAGACCATTGCCAAGTATCTGCAGGCATATGAGCTGCTGACCGGTAAGAAGCTGTAATCTCTGTTATTTGCTAAACGGATAGAAAAGATAAGACGGTATGCATCGAACATTTTCCAGTGCATGCCGTCTTTTTATGTATCCGATTGCTCTATCGCTTCACAAATTTGCTGCATCGCCGTCTGTGCTTCCGGGATGTCGTAGAGCGGATAATTGTGATTTAATCCTTTGCCAATATGTAGCGTGGTATCTATGCCCGCTTCCTGCAAATTTTCTGAAAACTGTATCACATCCGGATACAGCAGCTCTCTCGTTCCAACAAACATCGTCACTCGACGGAAACAAGAAATGTCTCCAAACATCGGGCTGATGCGGTAGTCCTTCGCGTTGGTGTATGGACCTGCCCATGCCTTTCCCATTCGCTTCAATCCCTTTGGAGATAACGTCGGATCCCTTTTGGCATATCGCTTAATATCCGGATTGGACAGTGTAGCATCCAGCCACGGACAAATCAAGATGAGCTGCTCCGGCTGCTCCCAGCCCCACACACCAAGATATTCACAAAATCCAGCTGCTAAACCACCGCCTGCTGAATCTCCCAAAATCGTCAGCGGCAGATCCGTGTAATCGCGAATATCCGGATACAAATGCTCTAATAACAAGTACGTGTCACTGAATCGATGATTGGGTGCCAGCGGATAAATCGGCGCCAGCACGATGGACTGCGACTGTTGTGCCAGCTTATCGCAAAAGCGCAGCTGACTTTTTGAAATCTGACTCACATACGCCCCACCGTGCAGATATAAGACAACGTGATTTTTTTCCTCTTCCGGCACAAATGCCAACAACTTGACGTTTTCATAGTGAAACACAATCACTGTGCTATTAAATGTCATATCATCGGGCAGTTCATACCATTTATCTTCTGATTTTGCTCGTCTCTCCATATATTTCTGCGCATTCTGTGCCGTCTCAAAGACTCTGGTAGACGTTTTAGACTGCAGCCGCAATTCCGTCAGCGATGCGCCAATGGATCGATGATAGACATTGACAGAGATAAACGCAAACCCCGCAACAGATACTGCAAGAGAGAGAAACACAACAAGCAAAAAAGTTTTGATTCGTTCCAATTGTTGCTCCTCATTGGTTTATTTTTCCTGTTTTATTGTACCTGATTGACAGGATAATAGCAAGTGCCGCTGCATCCGTCAGGAAACAGCTGTCGTTTGAGCTGTTTTTGAAACGACATTTCGTTTGCGCTGTCATCTACAATATCCAAAGCGGTGCGGAACGCCCGAATATCACGAACCGTGTCCTCTAAGAAATTACCGCGGCTAACCAATTTTCCATAAGAAATTCCGGCTTCTCTCATGCGCCACAACGCACACAAGCCACAGCCGGATTGTCCCACACAGCTGCGTTCAGGTGCATCGGGTGTCTTTTCTTCACAAACCAAAGATGCATGTACGCCTCCCAGCCGATATGGTATTAGGCACGCATGGGGAATCTCGTCACAATGCAGAGAGCTGCAAAAGGCTCCGTGAAAATGACACATCTCATTGAGTACAAACGCTTCATATTCCAGTTCCGGCTGTGTATTCACGCAGGTCTGCATATCTGCCAGCGTCGTCTTTCGGTGAAAAATGATACGCTTCGCACCCAATTTTCTGCATTGTGCAATCGTCAGATGGTTGATTTCAGACAACTCTCCACTGATATGCAGCTGAATCTGTCGGTCTATCCCCTGCTCATGCAGATAGACGAGCAGAGCCATATCCGCAACAATAAAAGAAGAAAATCCATCCGTCACACATTGCTCGATATAGTCCGCCAAAATCGGATACTGTTCCGGCGTATAATATAGCGAATTGAGCGTGATAGATACCGGAACGCCATATATCTCCTTCATGCTGTTTAAAATTTGCAATTCACTGCGCGAACCAATCTGTACGGGATAGTATAATACCTCTCGACGATTGAGCGGCAAAAAAATGCCGTATTTTTCCATCCAGTCCGTCGGTACATATCCGCAAAACAGCTCATCTGCTCCCGCCTGTACGCAGGGAATATAGGCATCTGTCGACCCAATACCTGCTGTGATTTTCATATCTTCTCTCCTCAAAGTAGCTGAATGATGATGCGGCGCGGCTGCTGCCGGAGAAAGCCGTTCAGATAGGCTCCATCCGTGAATATCCGCAAATCTGTGCCGAACAGGCTGTTATACCGTCCAATCATATGCAAATGATCGGGATATAAAAACGCACGTTCCCGGCAATATTGCGGACAATCCGTCTCTTGCGTCTGCCGCCCGCGGCTGCCATTGTGACACGCAGCATATAACGTACAATGTCCCGCCGTATTCATCTGATAAAACGGCGCATATACATCAGCCCCCTGTGTCAGTGCGGGGATATACCCACAGGTCTCAAACGAGATCGTTTCAACATGATAGGTTCGTTTAAGCCAGTCCCGATAAAAATCCGCCTGAACGGCAGTTTGCTGCAATTGCGCCTGATATGACGCCATGCCAATTTTGTAATGTATCCGTGCATCTTTCCGGCGTTTGTTGAGCAGCGTTCCCAAGATTGGGACAAATCCTGCCTGTTTGACGAGTTCCAACATGCCCCAATCATTACAGACAATTTCTATCTGTTGTTCGGGCAGGCTGTCTAACCAAAGCCGCGCAGCTTCCACTTCACATTCTCGCAGTGGCGCGGTGACAAAAAACGCCTGCAGCTGTTCTCTACTCGTTTTTTCGATGAGCAGACGCAGTTTCTGTCTTGTCGGAAATAATTTCGAGCAATATGCATTGCCAAGATACAAACACGAAATCTGTTTTTTTGCAATGGGATGTCTGTTTAATCCATTTGACGTCCAATACCATGTCAAAAAATCAGCCACAGGCATGGCAAGATACTTCTCCCATAGTTCCGGTCGATCTAACGCAATGGCAAGTTCCGGCATGCCATGCATAGCCGTCTGACACTCTGCATCCGGCTGCATGTTTGAAAACCAATCGTGTTTCTGCGCATCCCAATGTAAGGCAAATACCGTATCTTGGTGCGCGGGATAACCAGTCAATGTCTGTGCCAGTTGTCCGTCATCTTCAGCCAATTTTAACGAGACGTATTGGCTGTATTCCGCCATGAAATCTGCCACGACCTGTTTAAACTCCGAGTGATTGCACTCGACGCGATATAACGTAAAAAATTCTGTTTCCTGCTCTATTTCACAAAGAACGTCGTGCAGAACAATCACATGATAGTCGCTGTCTCTCCGGCAATAGACATGCAACTCTATCGTATCCCAATTTCCGTGCCATTGCCGCGGCAGACGAAATGTAAACCCAATACGTGATACATCTAAAATACTGACCTCTTGTATTTTCTCTCCCGCTGACAGCAACTGTCCGCTCAAGATGGAAAACGGAATCATCCGGCGCGCTCCTTTCTATTTCCATTGGTTCTATTATACGGTTTCTGCGCGAAAACAGCAAGAAAAAAGCCCAAGAGCGCAAACTCCTGAGCTTTTGTTCTTATCTTATTGCAGACCAGTCTTCTCCAGCACTTCCGAAACACGGCTGACTGGAATAATTGTCAGCTGTCGCTTGACCTCTTCTGCGACATCCTCCAAATCTTCCTCATTGTCCTTTGGAATAAATACCGTGTGAATGCCTGCACGAACCGCTGCCATCAGTTTCTCCGGCAAACCGCCGATCGGCATTACGCCGCCGCGCAGCGAAACCTCACCGGTCATGGCAATCGTCGGATCGACCGCTTTTCCTGTCACGAGAGATGACAAGGCAGTCGTCAGCGTGATGCCCGCAGACGGGCCATCCTTCGGCACAGCTCCCTCCGGCACATGGACATGCAGGTCATTTTCTTTGAACAAATCCGCTTTATCTGGATACATGCTCTTCACCAGACTCATCGCTACCTGTACCGATTCCTTCATGACATCGCCAAGTTGTCCGGTGATGCGAACTTTGCCCTCGCCTTTGGTGAACATCGTTTCCAGGAACAGAATATCGCCGCCAGCCTGTGTCCAAGCCAGTCCTGTGACAACGCCGGATACACCGGCATCCATCGCTTTATCATGCCGAATCGGCTTGCGGTCAAGCATTTCCTTGAGCTGTCGCGTGCCGACCGTGATGGAAGACTTTTCCCCCTTGACCAATTTCACGGCAGCACTGCGGCACAAGGTATCCATGCGCTTTTTGAGACCACGCACGCCGGCCTCCATGGTGTAATCCGAAATAATCTTATGGATTGCCGCGTCTGATACCTTCAAATTGCCCGGCAAGATGCCCATGCTCTCCATCGTTCTCGGAAGCAAATGCTTCTTGGCAATCTGCAATTTTTCAGATGCCGTATAGCCTTGGAACTGAATGACCTCCATGCGGTTGAGCAGCGGTTCCGGAATGGTATCCAGTGAATTGGCCGTGCAGATAAACAGAACATCAGACAAATCATACGGAACATTCATGTAATGATCGGTAAACGTGCTGTTCTGTTCCGGATCGAGCACTTCCAGCAGTGCACTGGACGGATCGCCATTGTAATCCTTACCCAACTTATCCACCTCATCCAATACCATAACCGGATTGGATGCGCCACTGCGTTTGATGCCGTCCATAATTCTGCCCGGCATAGCACCGACGTAAGTACGTCTGTGTCCGCGGATTTCCGCTTCATCGCGTACACCGCCAAGGCTGACGCGCACATACGGACGCTTGAGCGCCTTGGCAATACTCTGACCAATACTAGTCTTGCCGGTGCCCGGTGCGCCGACAAACAGCAAAATAGAACCGGACTGCTTTTTGTTCAGTGCCATGACCGCAATTTGCTGAATAATGCGCTGTTTTACCTTCTTTAAGCCATAGTGGTCATCATCGAGGATCTTTTCTGCCCGTTTAAGCTGAATGCGTTCAAACGGTGCTTTTTTCCACGACAATCCTGTCACAAAGTCCAAGTAATCATACAGTAAACCGTATTCATGACCGTCCTTGCCCTCCTGTTTCATGCGATTGAGGACTTTTTTGGCTTCCTTTTCCGCTGTCTCATTCATGCCGGATTGAGCAATTGCCTGTTCAAATTTCCGCACATCCGAGACGTTTTCCGGATGCATCTCATCCAGTTGTTTTTGCAAAAAGTCAATTTGCCGCTTAAGAGCTTCCTCGCGGTATACCATCTCATTGGATTTGGTTACCGCCTGCTGTGCCTCTCCGCTGACACGATTGACTTCTATCATTTCATACAGTGCTTTTTCCATCAGCTCCACACGTTGAGACAGCACATCGGTTTCCAGAATCTTGTATTTTTCCTCGCTGGAAATATTGAGCTGACTGGACAATGCTGTGACCATCTCGGCGAGTGAATGCCAATTGAGGATATACTGTCGTGCAATCACGCCCCACTGGAACTGATTGCTGAATTTGAGCATGGCGCTGCGAACATTTTTGAAGCGTTCCTCGACCTGCTCCGGTGTCAAATCCTGAATCTCTGTGCATTCGACAAACTGAACCATGTTTGCTTCAATATCTGCCTGGCTCAGGCGCACGCGGGTCAGCGCGCGGATATTGACGGTTCCGTCATCGTCAATGGATTCCACCATACCGGTGACAGCAATCGGATAAATGTCCTCCGGTTTGATATTCGGACGCTGCTTGTGCTCCTTGAGCATCAAAAAAATGACACTTGCTCCCTGCTCTGCCTGATTTCCCGCAAGCTCCTCATAATATTCTTTTTTTAAGTACAGACTGGCTTCTGGCAGGAGTGCCAAATCGTATACAGGGATAACTAGCATAATAGATGCCTCACTTTCGGTTTGCCAAATCTTAGCACTCATCCACGTAGAGTGCTAACAACCGATAGAAAAAAAATGCCTTCTGCTCAAGCGCATCAAGCATGATTGGCAAACGATGATTTTGTATTTATTATAGTAGATTCTGCCAGCATGTCAAGAGATGACACAATTTATTTACATTTTGCATTTCTGTGCTACAATAGAAAGTATTATATGCCAAACAGGGAGTCTTATCTATGGAAAACAAACAAAAAATCAATTATCAAAAGCAGCTGGATCAAATCATCAGTAAGCTGACTGACAGACCCAAGTTGGCTTTGCACAGCTGCTGCGGTCCATGCAGCAGTTATGTTATGGAATATCTGTCAAAATATTTCGATATTACGCTATTTTATTACAATCCCAATATTTATCCGGAACAGGAATACCAGCACAGACTGGCAGAACAATTGCGTCTATGCGAAATTTTTGGCATTCCGACCGTCCCCTGTGATTACGACCCGGAACGATATGAAGCGTATATTCACGGCTTAGAGCAGGAGCCGGAAGGCGGTGCCCGCTGCACCAAGTGCTTTGAACTGCGTCTGGACTACACGGCCGCCAAAGCCAAAGAACTGGACTTTTCGCTCATGACCACTACCCTGACCATCAGCCCGCACAAAAACGCACCACTTATCAACACCATCGGCGAAGCAATCGCCAAGAAGCATGGTATTGCGTGGCTGCCCGGTGATTTTAAGAAAAAAGAGGGCTATAAACGTTCCATTGAGCTGTGCAAAGAGTACAATGTCTACCGCCAGAATTACTGCGGATGTAAGTATTCAATCTGGGACGAATAATTATCCTCGCATCTCCCGCTCAATCCACGTCATGATGACATCGACGATATAATCCTGCTGTGCCGGTGTGAGTGCAATACCAGGTGGGATATGATGCCATTTACATAAACAGCCGCGGCAGCAAGTCGCTGTCGCGTGCTGTGCGATAAATACCGGATGTCCACGCATTGGCGTCTGTTTGCCATCATTGGAAATAACAGCGGGAGCTAATCGCTCCCGCACAAAATCACTCGCATGACGGCGCACAGTATCTATGCCCTTTGTCCAGACATATTCTCGGTCTTTTGGCTTGAGGTAAAATCGACTGCGAAATTGGGAACGTGACAGCCGAAAAAACAAGTCGCTCAAATCGCGCTGTGCCATTAGATCAGGATTCCTTCCAGATGATCCATCTCGTGCTGCACAATCTCGGATACCCAGCCGCTGAACTTCTGCACGTGCTTGTTCATGTGCTCATCCTGATATTCCACAGTGATTTCTTTATAGCGCGTACACGGACGCTCTCCCGGCAGAGACAGACAACCCTCTGTGGTCTCATACTTACCGGATTTTTTCAAAATTACCGGATTGAGCATGAGCAGATTAGTCATGCCCAGATTGACAATGATGATGCGCTTGTTTGCGCCGATCATATTAGCTGCCATACCGGCACAATCGGTCTGATGTGCCTGCATAGTGTCTCGCAGATCCTTCATGACAGCGGCGTCTGCCTGTGTCGCTGGTTCTGCCTTCTGCTGTAAAAATAAAATGTCTTTGTTGATAGGTTTAATCATTGGTTTTTCACTCCTGTTAATAGCGCTATGAGCGCTTGTTCAAAGTCTCGATCCTCTTGTTGAGATCGTTTTTTATTTCCATGCAGTCTTCCGCCGGATCGGCGGATTTTTTTTGCCGTATGCCGTGCAAGCAGCAAGGCATCTATATTTTCTGCGGTATATTCCAAGCCATCCTGCCGCAGCACGCACGCTCCGCGTGCCAGACACATCGCCGCCAGGCCGTAATCCTGCGTCACCGCAATATCTCCCGGATGCAGGCGGTTGACCAATGCAAAATCCACGCTGTCCGCACCCTTGGATACTGTAATGGTCTGCACACCGGTGCGTTGAATCTGGTGTGAGGTGTCGCACAAAATGACACATGCCACGCGATACACGCGTGCCAGCTGAACAGTCAGATCTACAACAGGACAGCCGTCCGCATCAATAAAAATCGTCATGCAAGTGGCTCCAGCAGGCACACAGCATGAGCAGAAATTCCCTCTCCGGAACCGGTAAATCCCAAATGCTCTTCTGTCGTCGCCTTAATGCTGACATTGCTCACGTCGGTTTGCAGACAAGCGGCAATCTTTTCCCGCATCATTTGAATATGCGGAGCCATTTTCGGTGCCTGTGCAATGACGGTAGCATCTAGATTGCCTAGCTTCCAGCCGTGTTCTGTCAAAACCTCATACACCTTTCGAAGCAAAACCAAGCTGTCCGCATTCAAAAAGGCATCATCCTGATCCGGAAACAGATGTCCAATGTCACCAAGTGCTGCGGCACCGAGCAGAGCGTCCATAATTGCATGCGTCAGCACATCCGCGTCACTGTGTCCGAGCAAACCTTTTGTATATGGAATATCTACGCCGCCGATGATGCATTTTCTGTCCTCTACCAGACGGTGCACGTCATAACCATGACCGATTCTCATTTCTGTCTTCTTCCTTTCAAAATCGCCTCGCCTTGCAAGACATCCTCCGGGGTCGTGATTTTAATATTTTCATAACTGCCTTGGGTGATGGTAATCGGCTGTCCCAATGCCGTGACTGCACCGCAGTCATCGGTCAAATTGGCACCAGATTCCAACGCCTTGGTGAGTGCCGCACGAATCAAATCAATGTCAAAGCACTGCGGCGTTTGTACAGCAATTACGCTCTCCCGCGCAATATTTTTCACCATTTTTCCGTTTTTGATAACCTGAATACTGTCCTTGCAGGCAACACCCGGCGCAGCTGCCGAATCACGCATCGCCGTTTCCACGGCTTCTGTGATAATTTCTTCTGTGATAAGCGGACGCGCCGCATCGTGAATTGCCACATAGCCAATCTCTTTACCACAGGCGAGAATGCCTTTGAGCACAGAATGCTCTCGTGTCGCACCGCCCTCTACAATTTTATGCACTTTACTGATATTCCAGTCCGCGCACAGAGAGGCATATGTGACCTGATCCTGCTTGCGGCATACGAGCACAATGCCGTCAATTGCCTGACACGCCTCAAAAACCTGCAGCGTGCGGCATAAAATCGGCTGCCCGTGCAGTTCCATTACCAGTTTATTTCCGCCGCCCATTCTCCGCGAAGATCCAGCCGCAGGAATAATGGCATAAACTTGCTTGCCGCGTGCTTGCTGCTTGTCCTGTATCTTTTTCTTCCGTAAATTCAGCATGGGTTGATTCCTTTCCATTGCTGGATTTTTTATCTTTTCCACAGCTTGCTTCACTGCGGTTCCAGCTTTTTTTCTATCTCTTCTTTCGTTGCAGAGACAGACAGCATTAGTTCTGAGTACAAAATTTTCTCTGCGCATTCGAGTACGTGCTTTTCACTTCCCGCCAATGCTCGCCGTTTGCCGCGCAAATGCAGGCAAACAACGACCTGTGCTACCTGTCGAATATTTCCGGAACGAATGCGTGCCATGTTTTCGCGCTGTCTACAGCTCCAATTGACAGATTGTTTCGGAAGCGAGCCAATATTCCCCGCTAAAATCTCTTGTGCCGTCTGTTTCGAACAGATATGCCGCAGTCCAATATGCGCCGCACACGTGACCGGGATGAGCAAATCCGCATCATCCAGTACCAGATGCATCGCATAATACGCTTGTCGTCTGTCTCCGTTTTGTCGAATGGGAATGGATGTGATTATCCCTGCACCATGCAGGGGATGAAAGACTTGATCTCCAACAGAGAACGTTTGTATCACCTCATTCATCCAGCTCTATTCTTTGTAATGATAGCATATTTTTGTGTATCACGCAAGAAATCAACATGGCTTCCCAACAAACAAATTCCTACCGCCAACCCTGTCGGGTTGCTGCCCGTTTGATACAGCAGGACACCGCCAAAAACCGTCAGCGCAAATGCAGCCAGCACAGAAGTCCATTGCAGCAGGCAGATACCTTTTTGCGTCGCGGCAGAAGGAAGCAATTGCAGCAAACTGCGCATGGCCGCCCCGCCATCTAGCGGCAAAATCGGCAATAAATTGAATACTGACAGCGCCACATTGGCTCCTGCGCACATTGGCTGACGTAAGAAAGCAAACAGCATAGCGGCAAGCAGCCCCGCTACTGGACCTGCCAGTGCAACCATGCACTCACGCGCATCAGAGAGCAATTTGCTCTGTACAATAACCGCTCCCGCCGCATGAAGTCGAACGCACGCGATATGACCACCCAAGCACACAATGGCCGCCGCGTGTCCCAATTCATGTATCACTGCCGCGAGCACAAATATCGGCAGTACATTCTGCGTGTCCAGCAAACAAAATATCGCCCAAAATACATAAAACGAGGGCGATACAACCCATCGCCCATTCATCTGTCGGAAGAAAATACAGCGGTCAACTCGCCCCAATCCTGTTCTATCATTTGACTGCCCAACACAGCGATGACGCTTCCCGCTCTGCTCTCCGGCAGGAAGGATAGCGTACCAGCTGTACGCAGCCACTGTACCGTTGCAAAGATTCCCAGACAGATCCCCGCACATACCAGTGCACTCCGAATTGTCCCATACATTCGGTACCCCTCCTTCACTATTATCCTATGCGGCAACACATAAAAAAGACCGTTCGTCTGTCCGAACGGTCTGATTTTCGTTTAAGTAGGAATTACTGTTCAATCTGTACGAGACGAACCGCACCGGTAATGCCGGCTTCGTTGCCCAGCGTCGCCTGTAAAATCGGTGTACCGCGCAACGGCGGAAATACCTTTGCATCGTATGCACGACGAATCGGCGCAAGCAGAACATCTCCAGCTGCTGCCATACCGCCGCCAAACAAAAATGCTTCCGGATTGACGATGCAGCCAATGCAGGCAAGCGCGGTGCCTAAGACTTCTGCCGCGCGGTCAATGCACTGCTGTGCCAGCGCATCTCCTGCCGCACAGCAATCGCAGACATCCTTTGCAGTCAACGTTTCAATTTCTCGCATAGCAGACGGCTGTTCGTTCTCACTGAGCAGATGCTTCGCATAGCTCAGCACACCAGTTGCTGAGCCTGCCAGCTCGACACAGTCTGATTTTCCGCAATTGCAGGCATGGTCAGCGTCGTGCACGACCGGTAAATGGCCGACTTCTCCGCCGCCGCCCTGAAATCCAGAAACAATCTTGCCGTCCAGAATGATGCCGCCGCCAACACCGGTGCCCAGCGTCAACAGCGCGACGCTCTGGTAATCTTTACCTGCGCCCTTCCATTGTTCGCCCAATGCGGCAATATTCGCGTCATTTTCGACGTATACCGGCAAACCGGTTCGTCTGCCCAGCTCTTCTGCAACATTGACAACGTTCCAACCGACATTCACACAGCCATTGACAATGCTTTTCTTGAGTACCGGTCCCGGTACGCCGATGCCAATACCTGCGGTTCGAGCATTATCAATGTCAAATTCCTGCTGCACTGCATACACGGCCGCCGCAATATCATCCAGTACATGAACACCGCCGTTTTCTTTTCTCGTTGGAATTTCCCATTTCTTGATCCAGTTGGATTTTTCGCTGTACAATCCCATTTTCACGGTTGTTCCGCCAACGTCTACGCCAAAGTAATACTCTTTCATTGCCGTTGTCTCCTTATCTCTTTTGTTTCTGCTTGCAGCGCAATTGCGCGATAGACACGAAATGCACTGGGAAGTGCAATCTCCTGCTCTAACTGTTGCGGCGTCACCCAGGTAAACATGCCGCCGTCTGTCGTCTGCGCCTGCACGCCAGTCATGTGCCATTCCAAGTGAGTAAATATATGTTTTGCCTGTTTTAGCGGTCTTTGCCCAGCCAATGACACGCCAAACACCTGCTCGGCGTCTTCTTCAGCCAATACATTCGGGAACTCCCACAAGTTGGCCAACAAACCTTTTTCCGACCGCTTACGCAGGGCAATTCTGCCGTCCTTCCAAATCAAATACACCACACGCTGTTCAATCGGGCGCACTTTTTTCAGCTTCTTTTTCGGGAAATCCTGCTGCGTTCCCAATCTCTGTGCTTCACACAAATCAGCAATGGGACAGTGCGCACAATCCGGTTCACCATGCGGTATACAAATCATCGCGCCCAATTCCATGAGTGCCTGATTGCAGTCACCTGGGCAATCCGTTGGCATAACCAGCTGTAGCTCCTGTTCTGCCTGTTTTTTTACTTTCTGAGACGTGATATCCCAATCTCGCGCGAACAGCCGCGATAGCACGCGTAGCACATTGCCATCTACCGCCGGACAGCATTGCCCGCCCGCAATAGAGGCAACAGCTCCCGCCGTGTACGAGCCGATGCCCGATAATGTCAACAACGATTCTCTGTCACATGGCATTGAGCCGCCAAATTCCGTACAAACAGTTCGTGCAGCCTTTTGCAAATTGCGGGCACGGGAATAATATCCCAAGCCTTCCCACAATTTGAGCAGCTGATCCTCAGGAACTTCCGCCAGTGCCTGTACTGTCGGAAGCACCTGTAAAAACCGTTCATAGTACGGAATGACCGCCTGCACTCGGGTCTGCTGCAGCATAATTTCCGAGATCCAAATAGCATATGGATCTGTTGTCCTTCGCCACGGCAAATCCCGATGATCCTGCTGATACCAAACACACAGGCGGCGTAGAGCCTCTTTCATCACTTTCTGCTGTGTCAATATTACTGTGCTACGAGAATCATGACAGAACGTGGCTGCACCCAGAGAATACCGCTGCGCACACACTGCATATCTTCCACATTTTCAATACAATCGCTGTCCGGACCGTTAAACGTATTGACAGCAATATACCAGCACTTGCCTTCCGGCAATTCCGGCAGACAGACCTGATGTCCTTCCCAATGTGAATTCATCACGATATGCACAATATCATCCTCTGTATCTTGGATATTGCGTCCCGCAAACGTCACACCGATGACACGAGAATCATACTGATAGTTGGCATCCCACGGAGTCATGGCATGCAAGCTGGTCTCTGGGAAACGGCTCTTTGCCGGTCGGGTATGGCGGCGCAAAATCGGATGCTTCTTGCGGAAATGAACCATATAGCGAAAGAAATGATACAAATCCCGATTCTTTTCCAAATCATCCCAATTGAGCCAAGAAATTTCATTATCCTGACAGTATGCATTGTTATTGCCAAACTGTGAGTTACTGAACTCGTCACCTGCGAGGAACATCGGTGTGCCGCGCGAACACATCAGCACACTCACGGCATTTTTCTGCAAACGGCGGCGCAGGTTGTTGACGTCTTGATTATCGGTCTTGCCTTCTTCTCCACAGTTCCAACTATTATTGTTATTGTCACCATCGGTATTTTCCCAACCGTTTGCTTCATTGTGCTTGGCATTATAAGAAAACAAATCATTGAGCGTAAATCCATCATGGCAAGTAATAAAGTTGACGGATGCACATTCACCACGTTCATCCGGCTGGTACAAATCCGGTGAACCGAGCATACGATAGGTTAGCTGAGTTGCCATTCCGCCGTCACCCTTGAGGAAACAGCGCACATCATCTCGATATTTGCCGTTCCATTCTGCCCAGCGATTGCTGCGAGACGGGAATGAACCTACCTGATACAGTCCGCCTGCATCCCAAGCCTCTGCAATCAGTTTAACATTGCTGAGAATTGGGTCAACTGCCAGTGATTCCAGCAACGGCGGGTTGTGCATTGGCGTACCGTCCTCATTTCGTCCGAGAATCGATGCCAAATCAAACCGGAAACCATCAATTCGGTACTCAATTACCCAATAGCGCAGACAAGTAACGATCATCTGGTGTACAATCGGATGATTGCAATTCACGGTATTGCCGCAGCCACTGAAATTATAGTAGGTTCCATCCGGCGCAAGCAGATAATAAATCGAATTGTCAACGCCTTTAAGCGAGAAAATCGGACCGTCCTGGTTGCCTTCTGCTGTGTGGTTAAACACGACATCAAGAATGATTTCCATGCCGTTTTTATGCAGCGCACGCACCAGTTTGCGCAGCTCATCACCCTCATGTGTCAGCTCATGATCTGCCGAATAGGCCGTGTTCGGTGCAAAGAAGCATACCGGATTATATCCCCAATAATCGAGCAATAATTTTCCATCATGCACGCGCATATCCCGCATTTCATCGAACTCAAAAATCGGCATAAGTTCTACCGCGTTGATACCGAGATCTTTTAAATACGGAATTTTTTCAATAATACCGTCAAACGTGCCCGGATTGGCCACGCCAGACGATTCATGCTTAGTAAATCCGCGCACATGCATTTCATAAATAACCAAATCCTGCATAGGAATATGTGGGGACTGCACGTTTTCCCAATTGAAATACGACGAGACAATACGGCCGCGATAACTGCTGCCGGGGATCGCTTTTGTTCCCCATTTCGACTGACCTGCCACAGCACGGGCATACGGGTCAAGGATAATATTATCCGGATTAAACAACATGCCGCGTGCCGGGTCATAGGGACCGTCTATGCTGTAGGCGTATTCAAACTCTCCAATATCCAGACCAAAAACAATCATTGCGTATACATTCCCCACGCGATATTCCTCTGGGAATGGAAGCACGGCAAACGGTTTCTGCGCCCAACGATGGAACAGCAGCAAAGAAATGCTCGTTGCCCCCATAGAAGATATGGTAAAGTTCACGCCGTTCGGCAATTCATATGCACCATTTTCCAAACAATATCCCTTACAGGTCTGATAACCTGCAATTTCACGCATGGGATGCTGAAAAAAGCGCACATCAGGCGCACAGAAAGCTACATGCTCTCTCGTATCTCTACCATATTCCATCATTTTAGAATGACCCTGTTCGGTCATATAATCCACCTCAATTTCAAACAGCGCATCAAAACGTGCCAGTTTTTTCATCTATGTTATTATTATTGCCTGTTTTGCTGAAAATGTCAATTATCTTTATACATAAATATACGCCCAAGGGCAAATCTATTCTGTATTTTGTCTGTTGCAATCTCCGATAATTATTGTTATACTATTTTGTAAACATCTTCTAAGGGAGCAATCAAATATGTCTCATTTTAACGATCATTTGGACAGTATCGTGCGTCAATTGCAGGCGGGATATAATTCCAATGAACTATTTTTTAATAAAAACGGCTTAGAGCGTCCAAATCCCGGCGAAATCATTGACATTATCAATGATTTCCGACAGCTGCTGTTTCCAGGATATTTTGGCGCATACCAGCCAACCCGTACTTCTGCGCCGTATTTTGCCGGTCAAATGCTGCATCGCATCTATGAACGTCTGTATCCACAGATCCGTGCCGCACTGGCATATCAGGAAGGTTCCCGATCCCGTTCTGTAGAGCTGCGCGCAGAAGAAGTAGCCGCAGAATTGATGGCAGAGCTGCCGCGTCTGCAAAAGCTGCTGCTTATTGACGTAGAGGCTGCTCTCAACGGCGATCCGGCAGCCGGAAGCAAGGAGCAGATCATTCTGTCTTATCCGGGACTGCGCGCCATCTTCACGTATCGCATTGCACACGAGCTGTATATCCGAAATGTTCCGTATATCCCGCGCATTATGACGGAACACGCACACAGCCGCACCGGCATTGATATTAACTCCGGCGCAACTATCGGTGAATATTTCTTTATCGATCATGGCACAGGTGTTGTTATTGGTGAAACAACAAATATCGGAAACAACGTCAAAATTTATCAGGGTGTTACATTGGGCGCGCTGTCTACCCGCGCCGGTCTCAAGCTAGCTGGTAAAAAGCGTCATCCAACAATTGAAGATGACGTCACTATTTATTCCAATGCTTCCGTTCTGGGCGGAAATACCGTCATTGGCCGGGGTTCGACAATTGGCGGCTCTGCATTTATCACATCCTCTATTCCGCCGTTCTCTCGCGTCAGCATGAAAACACCGGAGCTGACAGTCGATGACTTTGGTGAAAAGGAATACGAGGCATCTTGTGAAAGCAAATAACGAATTGCTTTATTTTCATCATTTTGCAAAACAATCTGTCGAAAAAAACTAATTTTTCAAGTAACAATTAGGTTTTTTTAGGCAGACTAAAGCCCATCGGTTTGATACCGATGGGCTTTATTTTTACTGTTTTTTTCGATTAAATGTAGTAAAACTAAAGATGAGCGCGAGGAATGCTGCTGCTACACACATCCAGAAAATCAGCGTCTTTGTGCCGTAATTTGCGAACATATCATAATATCCCTTGATATAAATAATGACAATCAAGAGCGGAACACCAAACCGAACATACGGATACACGAATTTGGGATAGCGCATACCTTCACCAGTGTCTGTCTCTTGCAGGAAATTGTTCCAACCCCAGCCGTTTTTCTTGGTACAGAACAAAACAGCAAGCAGGCTACCCAATGGAAGCAGATTATAAGAAACGAGGAAATCTTCTAAATCCATAATCGTAGAGCCTGCGCCAATCGGCTGAACACCGGACAGCACATTATATCCCAATACTGCTGGCATAGACAGCAGTATAACCAATACAATATTGCGCTTGACCGCTTTCTTTCGATCCCAATTGAAAATCTCCATTGTCATAGATAGAATGTTCTCAAACACTGCAATAACCGTGGACAGTGCCGCAAACGTCATAAAAATAAAAAATGCCGTGCCCCAGATGTTTCCGCCTGTCATATGGTTAAATACATTCGGCAGTGTAATAAACAGCAGCGATGGGCCGGAATCCGGCTGTATGCCATACGCAAAGCACGCCGGAATGATGATAATGCCAGCCATCAAAGCGACAAAGGTATCCAATCCCATAACACTGAGCGCTTCGCCAGTCAATCGTCTGGATTTGTCCAGATAGCTGCCAAAAATCTCCATTGAACCAATGCCTACGCTCAAAGTAAAGAAGGCATGAGACATTGCCGCAAACAGAACATTGCCGTAACCAATCTCTGCAAACTTACTGATGTCTGGAATCAGATAGAATTCCAGACCTTCCTGCATGTTCGGCAGCAGCAATGAATGTACCGCCAAAACAACCATCAGGCAAATCAGTAAAATCATCATGACTTTTGTGATGCGTTCTACGCCGTTTTGCAGACCCAACACACACACGCCAAATGCCAATAGCACTGCGATAACCATGAAAATTGTCATCTGCACAGGCGAAGTCAGCATCATACTAAACTCACCGGCGATTTGATCCGGTTCTAAGCCCTGCAGATTACCAAACAACATGCGCAGTGCGTAGTTCATCATCCAACCGGCAACCATGGTATAAAACATCATAAGCAAATAATTGCCAATGACGCTGAACCAGCGAAATCTGTGCCAATGCGTGTTTTTCGGTTCCAAATCATGAAACGCCAGTGCTTCACTGTGGCGGCTTGCGCGGCCGATCGCATATTCGCAAATCAGAATTGGCCAACCCAAAATTGCCAAGCAAATCAAATACAGGACGATAAATGCTGCGCCGCCGTTTTGTCCGCAGATATATGGAAATTTCCATACGTTTCCTAGTCCAATAGCACAGCCGGCAGAAACCAGAATGAATCCCAATCTCGTGCCGAAATTTTCTCTTTTTTCCATCTCGTTTATATCCTTTCGTGGTGTTCCTACAGTATAACACAGCTTTTTGAACTTTGGAACACTTTAAAGTAAAAAAGAATTTGAAAAAAATAGAACTGACTTCGGTCAGTTCTATTTTTTCATTATGTATCCTTTGGCTTGCCCGATGCAAAGCTGTAAATCAGTGCAAGGAATGCAGCTGCTACACACATCCAGAAAATCAGTGCAGTCGTACCGTACTTCGAGAACATGTCGTAATATCCCTTGACATAAATCACGATAATAAGTAGCGGAAGGACAAAGCGTACATACGGCTTGATAAACACCGGATACTTTAATCCCTTGCCGGTATCTACTTCACGGATAAAGTTATCCCATCCCCAACCGTTTTTCTTCGCACAGAACAACACAAACAGCAGGCTGCCCAGCGGGAGCAGATTATAGGAAACAAGGAAATCCTCCAAATCCATCAACGTAGAGCCCGCGCCAATCGGCTGAATGCCGGACAGCACATTAAATCCAAGAATCGCCGGCATCGACAGAATAATAATTAGCACGATGTTGCGGCTTACCGCAGTCTTTCGATCCCAATTAAAAATTTCCATCGTCATAGACAGAATGTTTTCAAATACGGCAATGACAGTAGACAGTGCTGCAAATGTCATAAAGACGAAGAATGCTGCGCCCCAAATGTCGCCGCCTGCCATGTGATTAAATACATTTGGCAACGTGATAAACAGCAGGGATGGGCCGGAATCCGGCTGTACGCCATATGCAAAGCACGCCGGAATGATGATGATACCAGCCATCAAAGCGACAAACGTATCGAGCAGCGTTACGCTGACTGCTTCACCTGCCAGGCGGTTGGTCTTATCCAAATAGCTGCCGAAAATTTCCATTGCGCCGATACCAAGACTCAGCGTAAAAAATGCATGGGACATCGCTGCAAACAGAACATTGCCAAAGCCAATTTCCGCGATCTTGCCCAAATCCGGCACCAGATAGAACGCCAGACCCTCGCGCATATTCGGCAGAACCAGTGAATGGATTGCCAACACAATCATCAGGCACATCAGCAACAGCATCATAACCTTGGTGATGCGTTCAACACCGTTTTTTAATCCCAGCGCACAGATGCCAAATGCGATTAGAACCGAAATAATCATGAATATTGTCATCTGTACCGGAGATGCCAGCATGTTGGAAAATGCGCTGGCAATTTCATCCGGATTTTTGCCCTTCAGGTTGCCGATCAGCATACGCAGCGCGTAGTTAATCATCCAACCACACACCATGGTGTAAAACATCATGAGCAGATAGTTTCCCGCTACGCCAAACCAGCGATACCGATGCCAACGCGTGCCCTTTGGCTCCAGTTCATGAAATGCCTTTGCTGTACTGTGGCGGCTCGCACGACCCACTGCATACTCGCAGATCAGAATCGGCCAACCGAGCAGCGCCAGACAAATCAAATACAGCACAATAAATGCTGCGCCGCCATTCTGTCCACAAATGTATGGGAATTTCCATACATTGCCCAGACCAACTGCGCAGCCGGCAGAAACCAGAATAAATCCCAGTCTCGTGCCAAAATTTTCTCTTTTGTCCATGTTTGTTTTTCCCTTCTACCGCTGCCTGAAACCCTCTTTTCGGCAGCGTTACTTAAAAAATCCGAATATTAGTATACCACAGATTCACTCATATGCAAACGCAAATTTGCTGCAATTTCTTGATTTTTTCATCGTTTTCCTGCGCAGTCCACGCGATTGCTATACGTTTTTCTCGACTGTACAATAAACTTTGACCATGTATTCCGTTTTTGACAAAAAAGCTTGTGGAGCGGATCGGATAGATATCCAATCGCTCTCGTTCCATTTCCTGTACCCAATCGTCAGATACTATCTGTTTTTCTTCATATATACCTTGATTGACAAGCAGCCATCCCAGCTTTGCCACATCCTCTGCTCGCAGATACGCGCCAGTCGCACCAATGGTATGCTCCTGCGGGCAGCGCGTCCACGCAGTGGGCTGACAGTGCAACGGCTGTAATACGCTGTTCCGAATCATTTGATCTGCCGGTGCTCCCGTGATGCGCTGAACAAGCAGTGATAACAGGTAATGCGCACAGTCAGTATACTTTCGATAGGTTCCCGGCTGAAATTTGGGTGGATACTGTAAAATATATGCCAAATAATCATCGGTGCCGTACTTCCATGTGTCATCTCGATCTATATCAAAAATTCCATCGTCCAGACCCATCCGATGCGTGAGCGCCTGTCGAATGGTCACCGCGCTCCATATCTCCGGATAGCGTTTCGGAAGATACGGCTGTAAAAACGGCAGCAGGTTATCATCCAGAGCAAATTCTCCCGCATCCGCCAGCATCCCAATGCAAATATTGAGAAAAACTTTTGTTATCGAGTAAACAGGCTGACAAGCACTGGCATGCTGTATTTGCTGTGTCTGTAAGCCATGATCTGTATATACCGCGAGTTGATAGAGATTCAGCCGCTGGTCTTTGATTTCTTGTACAATTCTCTGTATCATAATACTCCCTATTGCCAAAAAGAGCAGCCTTTTGGCTGCTCTTTTTCGTGTCCATCTATCAATCATGCGTCCTCTGCTGCCTTTTCTGCCTTGGAGAGCAGCTGCGGCGCGAGAAGATTGGCCAAAAAGAGTGCGCTGAGACCACATGCCAGCTTGGCAAAGATCATCGGGACAATCATATTGGAATTGACACCAGCAACAAATCCCAAATGGTCGCCGAACATAAATGCCGCACAAGAAGCAAACGCCACATTCATGAGCTTTCCCTTCGGATTCATGTCCTTCATCATCTGAAATGTTGGGATATTATTCGCCAACGTTGCCACAATACCAGCTGATGCCGCTTCATTCATACCCAATTTGTTGCCGACTTTCGCCAGCGCGCCGCCAAAATGTCTCTTGATAAATTCCACCATGGGAAATGCACCAATCAGCACAAAAGCAATATCACCGAGAATCTCTACGCTGTTTGCCAACGGAGAAACTCCGTCCGCGCCCGCCTCTACCATCAAATGGAACAGTGGAAACCGAATGCCGGTCTCGTACTGAAAAACAGCAATTGCTACAAAGATAGCAATCAAACCTGTAACAAACGCGCCAAATTTTGCAAATCCATTCATGAGTGCAATCGGCTTAAACCACAGTCCTGCTGCCAAGGCAATTGCCACCAAAATAACCGGAAGCAGACTGAAGAACATAGTTCCGAGATCCATCGAATATTCCGTCATTGCATTCATTACAATGCCGCCGACAAAACAACCAATCGGCGCCGTGATAACACCAACCAGAATACCGCACGCCAGCAATGGACGATCTTTCTTCTGAATCAGCGTCAGGGCAACCGGAATATCAAACAACAAAATACATCCCATCGTACATCCAACGATGATACCTGCAAACTGTCCCATAACCACGTCATTTCCCGCCAGTTCTACGGCAAGCGGATAACCGCCGGAATCCGCCAGCAACAGCGTTGTGGCAAAAATAGACGGCGAAGAGCCGAGCAGCTCATAAATCGGGCCGACGATCGGACGCAGTACCATACTAAGTACCGGTGCCGCTGCAATGACACCAACCATCGCAATTGCAAGCGGTCCCATAGCTTGAAATCCTTCATCAAAGGCCGCACCATAGCCACGCTTATTTCCCATCGCCTTGTCAACTGCCCCGAGAATCATAAAGATCATCATAATGGTGACAATTACAGAATTGATGGAAAGATTCGACAGATACGCGCCAATACTTTCCTTACATTGTGTCAGATCGGTTATTTCAGCCAGCAATTCTGAGAACACACAAATCCCCTCTTCCCTTGTGATTTTCATCTATTAGTATAAAAGGGAAGATGACGTGTATATCTACCGTTCGTCTGGTCTTTTGCGCAAAATTTCTGAAAAATGATGGTTACACGATGGTATTGCGCAGCGTGCCAATACCTTCAATGCTTACCTCTATCGTATCGCCATGTGTTAGCCATTTTTTCTGTTCATCCGGCATACCGAGAATGACACCCTCCGGTGTGCCGGAATAAATCATATCACCGGGCTTGAGCGTCATATACTGGGACAGATAGCTGACAATTTCTGCGCAGGAAAAAATCATATGTTCCGTGTTGGAATCCTGACGCAGCTCGCCATTGACACGGCAGCTAATCGGCAGATGATCCGCGTCAAGCGCGTCTGCGGATACCAAAAATGGACCTGCTGGAGCAAAATCATCACACGCCTTGCCGAGCAGCCACTGACCGGTCTTAAACTGTAAATCGCGTGCACTGAAATCATTGCCCGCAGTATAGCCAAAGATGCATTGTTTTGCCTGTTCCACCGTGACTTCGTGCGCTTCATGACCTATGACAATTACAAGCTCTGCCTCATAATCAAACTGCTCGCCGTCCTTCGGCAGGTGAATTGGATGCTCATGTCCCACCAGCGACGATGGATATTTCGGAAATACCGGTGGGAATTCTCGATCTCGTGTAAATCCAATTTCGTCCATATGCGCCTTGTAGTTCAAACCAATGCAAATAATTTTTTCCGGCTCAGATACTGCCGGAGCAAACGAAACGTCACCGGCAATGGCAACCGGCTCCAACTCCTGATAGGCATCCAATACCGCCGCATGATCTGAGCTGTTTAATACATCCGTTAATGTTGTCGGTAGTTGCACTCCGCTCTTCGCCACACTTGCCTGTGCGTCTGCCAGCACGTCACGATGGCAGAATCCCAAACAAATGTTCTGTGCTTCGTCATAATACTGAAAGAATTTCATGTGTTTTCCTCACCGTTTTCTCTTGTCCAAAATTGCTTTTTTTAAATACGTCTGCGTTAACTGATTCTGCTCTTGCAGACTTTGATTTTCTTTCTTCAAATACGCAAGATACTCCCGCGCCAAACGCACGCCGTCACGTACCTGCAAATCTTCATGTGCCTCCATTTCTGTCAGCCACTGGTCAAGCGAACGTTCTCGCAAGTCTCGATAGGTTGTGTCTTCTTTTTGCCACATAGCTAAACCTCCCCCTGTTCTCTCTCAAAAATCGAGGTATCTATGTTTAGTATACCATTCATGGAAATAAAACGGTACTATTTTTTAAAAAGTCTTAAATTTTCTATGAATGTTTCCTTTTTCCAAATAATCTATGATATGATATATAAGAAACTATGCAAAATTTGACAGAAAGGAGTTGACATATGAAATTTACCTTAACCTGGCAGGAGCGTCGCGCACTGTGTCAACTGCTGCGTCCTTACTTAAAAAACAGCAAAGTACAGCAGATGAATGCATATATTCAACACGGATCCGTATCCACCTTACAGCACTGCAAATATGTAGCGGAAGTGAGCTGCTGGCTCAACAATCGGTTTCATCTCGGTGCCAACCAGAAAGCACTGGTTATCGGTGCATTGCTGCATGATTTTTACCTATACGATTGGCATGTGGACGAAAACCATGAGCATCCTCTGCACGGTTTCAGCCATCCGGAAGTTGCCCGCAAAAATGCTCAGCATTATTTTCGCATCGGTAAACAGACACAGGATGTCATCCGCTGCCACATGTGGCCCTTGACATTGACGCAAATTCCGACTTCTCGTGCTGCAATGATCGTATGTATCGCAGACAAATATTGTTCTTTATATGAAACGCTCTTTCTTCGCAAACGAAAGGAGCGTACACACGCATGATTATTAGCCGATATTTCGTCTGGTTCCTCGTCTACAGCTTTTTGGGCTGGTGCTTTGAAACCGTGTATTGCACAGCAACACAGCGGCAGTGGGCCAATCGGGGATTCTTATACGGCCCGATCTGCCCGATTTATGGCTTCGGTGCGATTGCGATTTCTATTGTCATCGACCTCTTAGACTTCAATCACATTCCAACTCTCACCGTATGGCAGGTATTTCTTATCTCTATGGTCGGCAGCGCGATCATGGAATACCTCACCTCTTGGGCATTAGAAAGATGGTTTCACGCATACTGGTGGGATTACAGCAATTTGCCGCTCAATCTCAACGGAAGAATCTGCCTTCCCGCTTCGCTGTTATTCGGCTGTGCCGGTGTATTCATCGTGTTCAAGCTGTATCCCTTTATCAGCTCGCACACAACCAGCATTCCGCCGCTTGCCATGGAAGGCATTTCTTTGGCATTGATGGCTCTATTTGCTGCCGACTTGGCTCTGACGCTGTCCGCATTGACACGGTTGGACGCTCTGATGAAGGACGCCGAAGAAACAATTAATCAGCACATGGAACAGTTTGTGTCTAATCTTACCGAAAAGCAACTGGGCTTGAGCCAGCGCATTACCGAAGAAAAACAGCGATTCTCTCGCCAAAATTTTGAACGCATGACTCGTTCGATCAATCCGGCACATCTTCGTGCGCTGTCTCGCATCAAGGGTTTCCGTCCAAATGTCCAGAAGCATCCGCGTGAATACTGGGATACACTGTTAGAAATCTTGAAAAGACAAAAGAAAAACAAATAAATAGAAGGTGTTTATTGTATGTATTGCAGAGAATGTGGAAAAAAGGTCGATCAATGGGTCAAATATTGTCCCTACTGCGGCGCAGAGACCAATTTTCCCGAGGAAATAAAAAAAGAGGAGCAGGAAAAGAGCAAGCAGCCTGCGCAGGAGGAAGATAAAAATCAAAAACAAAAAAAGCGAAAAATTAAAATTTCTATCAAGAAAGAGAAGTCCGGCGGCAATTCCTCCGGCAGTTCCTCTGCTGCATATAGCGGCATTGCATCCATCTGGCTGCTGATCTGTACTGTTATTCATGCACTGTTCGGCGTGCAGGCACTGATTCATGTTGCGTTGATTTCCGTTCTGCTCAGCCTTGGCTCAGCTGTCTGTTATTTTCTGCTGCGCAAGACCGGAAAATTCATCCTATTTTATGCAGCCTGTGCGCTCGGTGTCGCCACGCTGGTTCGTTCCGGCGGCGAAATGCGTGCGACCTTCAGCATCGCCGCTTTGATTGTTACGTATTTTCTGCTGCGCAGGAAATTGAAGATTCCTTCCGGCGGTTCTTCGTCCAGCAATAAGTCGTTTTTCTCCGGAAAATCTTTTTCGATTCCCACCGGCTCCTCTGTCTTTGGAAAAAGTGATTTAGGTCTGATTCAGATTGTGATTTCTCTGGCTTGTGCCGTACTGATCTGCTTCTTTTTGTTCCAGAATTGGCTGGGACTCAATGTTGCCTCGGCAAGCGGTACGTTTAGCTTAACCAGCATGTCTGCACTGTCCTCAGATCTCAATTCTCTGGTCAGCTGGCTCATTCCGCAGAGTGATCCTACTATTGTATCGCTGATTATTCGCATCGCTCTATTTGTCCTTTCCATTGTCGGCTACATCGTTGTTGCATTGGAAGCCCTGCACGTGGTCGCTCTGTTCGTCCTGCGTCCGCAGGCTCGCTTCTTCGGCCACATAGCAGCAGGTCTTGCTCTGCTGATTGCCGTTATTTTCTTTGCCTGCTATATCGGCAGCAATGTCTATCTCATCACGCAGATGGGCGGCTCGTTCCAATCTGTCATTCGCACAGAGACAGCTCCGATCATTGTATTCTTTGCCGCCATTGTACAGAGAATCATGACAGCAAGATAATTGTCATAATCTCAAAACAAAGCACACATCCCCAGCCCAAGCCGTTTTGGCTTAGTCTGGGGATGTTTTGTCATATGCTACAATTCAGCAGCTTAACCCAGCTTGAAGGAATTGCAGTCCGTGCACTTTTTCTCCGTCGGATTCATCTCGTGGGTTCCAATCTGTACACTGTCTAGAGAGCAGTAATCCGATGTGCTGCAATGGTTTGCGCACTGGTTGACGCTACAGTGAATGCTCTTGTTTGCATGACATTTTTCCATGTCCATGTCCTCCTCTTTATTGATTCGGTAATAGCATTCCCTACCGCGCACATTTTATGCACCTGTATTTTGTGCTTGTGCTTTTTGTACCGTATAATCCTCCTGCACAAGATGCAGAAATTCCTGCCAACGATTGGTTTCAATGATCGTTGAAGGACAAATTTTTCCGGAAAAATCCTGATGCTTTTTGACAGCATCTATCGTCAAGTTATATTTCAGCAGCAAATATGCCGTCAGCTGGGCGGCATTGTGCATGGTCTGGTCAAAATCTCCGCCTTGATTGACACACAACTCAATGCCGATACCATTTCGATTGCCGCCTTCTTTCCAGCTGCTGTCGCCTGCATGGTATCCCACTTCCTTATCCGGAAGGTGGTGCCAGATTTCATGGTCATCCACTGTGTAATGCCAGCTTTTCTGTTCCTTCCAGCAGTTCTCCTGTAAATATTCACTGTGCGCTTTTGCTGTCGCATGAGCACCCGTATTATCGGTCTCATGAATGACAATATAATGAATCTCGCGTTTGCGGCCCGAACGCGCCTGTGAATCTTCCGGAATGTATTTGGTATGTACCGAAATTCCCGCAATTTGTTCCGGTGCATCAGAGGATTGCTGTTCATCTGGCTGTTGAAATGAAAGGTACAAGGCACAAGCTGCCGCGGCGAGCAAAAAAATCGTCCAGCGCAGGAGTCTTTTCTTTTTTTTAGAAAATCGTTTGCGTCGTTTCGCCAATCCAATCACCTCTATTTGTCAAGTATATGCGTTTGTTTGATGAAAAATCCCGCCCAGATCGCTCCGGACAGGATTACCATTTATCTTTCTTTTGTTTTTTTCTTCTTGCCAAACAGAGCAAATACACCCTTCGGCTGTGTCTCCGGATACTGCTTGATGCGTGTCAAATAGAAAATGACAGCAAGAATCACGGACAGATAAAACGAAGCATTCGGTCTGCGCAAAATGCCCGCTGTATTGTATGCGTTGGCAAGTGCCAGCAGGAACGCCATGCCATAGGCGCCCGCTTCCAGAGTAAAATACTTCTGTATATTGCGAACCAATGCAATCACAATCAGAACGGCGAAATAGGCAAGGAATACCAGGAACAGCGCCAAACCGACTGCACCGTACAAGAAATAAATGCCATGGAAGTCGTTCTCGACATCATAGCTTTCTCCCTTGTAATTCATGTGATCGCGTTCTATGCCAAACAGCTTAGAGGTTGTCGGCATCTCATCCATAAGCAGCTCACAAAAGATAATTTTTGTTTTGCGCGCCGCAGTCATTTGAGATACATCATTGGAAAAATTACATTTTTTCATTACACGCTCTACACCAAAGCGCTGAACCAAATCCGAGCGGTAGTAGCAATAAATCTGATTCATCGTGTGCAGCAATTCCAGCGAGGAATTTCCATTTTCTGCATTCTTCACTTCTTCTTTTGTAACCGTTGTACCGCGGTCTGCACTCATAGAATTGAGTACTGTTTGCTTTTCTTCCATGAACTGCGAATAGGTCTGCTGATGCTGATACATCGGAGACTGCTTCACGCCCAGTACGCAGACAACAGCGACAAGCAGCAGGATGCCACAGCGTAGCTTCTTCATTTCTCCACACAAGACAGCGACAAAAATCGTGCCGAAAATCGAAACGAAAATCGCCATATACGCCAGTCGTGTGCCAAGGAAATACAGCTGTGCACACGACAGCACGGCGGTTGCCGCAAACAGCCATGTTTTCTCTGACCGATACGCCATACAAATCAAAATCGGCGTCATCATGCTGACAATGGAAGCCTGCGAATTGGTCGTAGAGAACCAACCCAGAATGCCCATCTGGTCATCGACATATGTATACGGATTGGTATCCGTCACAACGCTAAGCACGACTACAGCAGTGATAATCACAAAAGACACCGCAAAGCCAACACCAACCCAATGATAGCTGCGTGTATCCGCCCGCAAAAATGTAATCAAGCACAGCGCAAAAATCGGAATCTGAATGACGCGAATATAGTTGGTCAAATCCGCAAATGGGCTGATATATCCGGCGCGCACACAGTTCACAGCATGGCATACAAAAAATACTGCACAGATCGCCGCCAGCGCCCAATAATATCGTTTTTTGTCAGATAAGCAGAAGCCGATCAGTGCCGTCAAAGCAAACACCAACATGCGAAGCAACAGCGTTGGCGCGGTGCTCATGCCTAGCTTATCCAGCCAGAAGGAACAAATATCCATCAGCGGCTGTACCGCAAACAAAAGTACGATAATGGCCGCGAGATGTTTTCTTAATAGTTCCCTCCAGCGTTCAAATATTGCTACCATAATATAAAGTCCTGTAAATCCTTTCCATTCCGTCCATTGACGGAACTTTTTGTCACATTTATTCCACATAGAACGCCACACATTATACCGTTTCATTCGACAAAAGTCAAGGTTTCTGCTGTGCAGGATATGTTCGTAGTTTCACCAAGTAATAAATTACTGCCAGCACGACCGAAAGATAGAACGATGCATTCGGTCTGCGCAGGACACCTGCCGTGCAATAGACATGCAGAAGCAGCAAGCACAAGGAAACGCCAAAAGCACCGGCTTCCCATGTCATATATTTCTTGAAATCTCGTAACAGTGCTCGCAAAGCAAGAACCACAAAATATAGCAAAAATACAATAAACAATGCCATACCGACTGCGCCATATAAATAATATATACCATGGAAGTCATTTTCAACGTCAAACGTTCGATTCTCCCATACCATATCCTGTAATTCCAAGCCAAACAGTTTAGCCGCTGTTCCGGCATCTTCCATTAAATACGTACAGTAAATAATTTTCATACGCCGGGCATCTTTCAGCTCAGATACATCCGTTGTATAGCCGTAGGTCTGCATGATCCGTTCTATTCCAAACCGATCCATCATTTCGCCAAGATATTCTTGATAAAGCGGAGCGAGGCACTGTTCCGGTGATTGTTCCGCCGTTGTATGGTATTGTTTTTCCACATAGCGAATCATCGCATCCGCTTCCAGTTGCTTTTCTTCTGCAACATTCTTCTGCGCTATTCGGTTGGCATACATCGGCGATACTGTAAATCCTGCTCCGCAAACAACTGCACCAAGCAGCAGAATGGCGGCTATTCTGCTGTTCCAGACTCGACTGAGAAGCATAACCACAATCATACCCGCCGCTGTAATAAAAATAGCAAAGTATGAAAGCCGTGTAGCAAATAGATATAAGACACCAAACCCGACAACCATTCCGGCCAGCAGATAAACCGGCTTTGTTTTGCGCATACACTGCATCAATACGACAGGGACAATCGCACATAAAATTGCACTCTGAGCATTGGTGGTTGAAAACCATCCCAGCACGCCAATTTGTTTATTCGCATAGGTGTGCGGATCGGTTCCTGTCACCGTGCTGAGAATCTCCACCAGCACAATCAAGCCAAAGTTGATAATAAAGCCCCGCTCGATGGTCTGATAGCCCTCCTCGCCGGTCTCTCGCAAAAAGGTGATAAAACACATCGTAAACAGCGGAATCTGTACAACGCGAATGTAATTTGTCAAATCATAGACCGGATTTTGCCAGCCCTCATATCCGGCAGACAGGCACGCCCATCCATGCAATACAGCAAATATCAGCACAATGCCGCCAAACAGCAAATATATTTTTTTGTGCCTGCTCAGGACAAATCCCAAAGCGCCTGTCCCGAACAGGACAAAAAAGCGCAAAAGCAGAGAGACTGTATTACTCACGCCGCATTCGGTCAGCCAATACGACAGGACATCCATGACCGGCTGTATGATAAACAGTACCAATAGAAAGAGCGGCAAGTACGCTTTTCGTCCCTGCTGTGTACTTTTTTGTTGTTTATCCACCATAGTTTTTGTTCCTTCCTATCAGGAGACGATTTTGCGCAAATTTCCCAGCAATTCCGCTGTCCGAAATCGAATTTCGCATGATGCTCCCGATTGATGAATGAAATTTCTTTCCTCCTCTGTCAAGGTTGTTTCCCCTTTTGCCGCATCAAAGCACAACGAAGGATACACGACACACCACCAATTGTGCCCGCGGGCTTCTCCAATGCGCAGCTGCAATCCATCATACCATCCCGCCGGAAGCGAAAAAGTATCGTACTGTCTCGTCGGATACCATTCGCGTGCCAATCGTGCTTTCACCAACTGTGTACCGCCGCAGGAATAAATCTCTCGCTGTGCCGCATCGGTGATTTCCTGCATATGTGCCTGCAAAAGTTTTCTCATGTCCTGCTGATTGGTCGCTTGCGCCTGCAAAGGCTGTACCACCGTAAGTACTCGATCACGCACCCGCAATTTCATAGCTTGGTCAACGTCTGTATCCGAATTGGCAACGACGCGCAGGCGAAATACCTCTTGTGACAGTTTTTCCTGCTGCGCGCCGCAAAATGCCGCATAGCATACAACAAAAAACAGCGTCAGCGCAAGCGTAAGCTCCCATTTGCGCCGCAGAATAATGGTATGATACATGGTATCGACTCCTTCCAGATTCGTGATACTGGAAGTATAGCCGATTTTACCTCTATTTAATCTGACCGGCGCGGCAAAAATCCGTGAGGAATACTTCTTGATATGTCTGCGCGAGAAGCTGTTTGGTGTACTCTGCTCGCTGCTTGTCTTCAAACAAACCAAAAACAGTCGGACCCGAACCGCTCATAATCGCACGGAGCGCTCCCTGTTCCTGCATGATCCGGCAAATCTCGTCAATCTCCGGATGCATCTGTGCCGTAATCGGCTGCATGACGTTGTACAGTTGATCGGAAACCGCCTGTAAATCGCCGCTGCGCAGCGCATCGAGCATCGCCGGTGTATCCGGACGCTTGGCAATCTCTACGCCATCAATTGCCCGATAAATCGCCGGTGTTGACACGGCTACTGGGGGTTTGCACAGAACGACAAACGCCTGCGGTGCATCCGACAGCGGTGTGAGAATTTCTCCAATGCCTTCCGACAACATCGTGCCGCCTGCTATGCAGAACGGAACATCCGCGCCGAGCTTTAATCCCATCTCCATCAGCTGTTCTTGTGTCAGCCCCGTCTCATACAAGTCATTGAGCAGTACCAAAACAGCCGCTGCGTCCGTACTGCCGCCCGCAAGGCCTGCGGCAATTGGATTATGCTTTTCAATATGAATGTGTATTCCGTCCGACTCCTTATGTATCGTGTGCAAAAACAATTCTGCCGCCCGATACGCCAAGTTGCTGTTATCTGCCGGTAAATCGCAATGAGAAATCGTCAGTTCTATCGCCTGCGCGCCGGTTCCTGTCGAAACCGTGACAATATCATGAATGCCGATCGACTGCATGACCATGCAGACATCATGATACCCATTAGGCCGTTTGCCTGTCACATCTAATGTCAGATTGATTTTTGCATGTGCTTGTACGGATGCCTGTTTCATTGTCCTCTCCCATCATAATGCATGTTGGATGATACGTTTCTTGTCAAAGTCCGTGACAAATCGGAAGCCTGCTGCCCGCAGCCGCTCTAAGGCACGCGGGATGCCGCGCGCCACAGTTTCCGGCACATGAGAGTCCGAACCAACGGTAATCAGTGTACCACCCAATTCTTTATACCGCGTCAAGACAAAGTCTTCCGGGCCAACCTCTTTTTGCCAGCCGTATAATCCTTTGGCATTGCTCTCCAGCGCAATATCCTTGGCAATCAGCAACCGAAGTACCTCATCGACATAATCCATATATCCTCTGAGCGAAGGCTGATTATGCGGCAGCTTCATGACGCGGAGCGGGTAATCAATATGCGCAAGGATTTGAATCTCTCCAAACGCAAGCAATTCCCGCACTTCCGCAAAATATTTCTCCCAAAACTCATTCGGATGAATAAACTCATAACGATAAAAATACAAGTCCATATCATCAGCCAACTGGTGAATCGAGCCAATCACATAATCAAACGGATACGCCTGAATCAGCGCACGTGCTTGTTCCGGTGCTGCGTGTGGCTGTCCGATTTCCACGCCTGCACGCAGTGTAATTTTATCTTGATATGCTCTTTGCGCATCCAAAATATCTTTTTGCTCCGCCGTCAAATCCGGCATAATGCTTCTCCCGATTCGGAACGGCGCAATTTCCTCTTGATAGCCGGAAAAATCTACGGTATCCGGTGCAAAATCCGATGCTTGCAAGGTGTCCTTTCGAAAAAACTCCACATGCTCGGTAAAGCCTAAGACAGTAACGCCTTTTTGCACAGCACTTGCCACATGGTCAAGTACCGGCTTATCTTCCGCATCATAAGAATACTTTGTATGGGTGTGCAGATCTAACAGCATTCTATTGCTCCTCATTTCATCAAACAATATAGTTATTATACTGCCAGACGCTCGGAAACACAAGCACAGCATGTATAGCCATGCGAAAAATTGGAGAAACTGCAAACAGCATGGAAAAGGAGGTTTCTATATATGGACAAATTTATCCTGACGCTCGTTATTATCGGTGCCATCAACTGGGGATGCATCGGTTTTTTCGGGCTGGATGTCGTCGGCGTGTTATTTGGCGGACAGGGTTCGTTTGTCAGCCGCGTGATTTATGCACTGGTTGGGCTTGCAGGATTGTGGGCGCTCACATTTTACGCAAAACTGCGCAGCGGCACATCCAATTCATAAATCCGCAGAGCACACAAAAAGGGGCAGGAATTTTTTCCTGCCCCTCATTTGTGGATTCCTGTATGAAATTACTTAGCTTCGTTTACCAGACGCTGAGTGTCTTCTGCGATTACCAGCTCCTCGTTGGTCGGGATAACCAGAACACGAACACGTGCGTAGTCAATGGAAATATCCATCTGACGGCCACGGTACTTGTTCTTCTCCGGGTCAATCTTGATGCCCAGATACTCCATGTGCTCGCAAACGTCCCAACGAACGGAACGGTCATTCTCACCTACGCCAGCGGTGAAGACGATAGCATCAACGCCGCCCATCTCAGCGATGTAAGAGCCGATGATCTTCTTAACGGACAGGTTGAACATGTCCTTTGCCAGCTTTGCGCGCGGGTTGCCCTCTTCGATAGCAACGTCCAGATCACGGAAGTCAGAGGATACACCGGAAATACCCAGCATACCGGACTTCTTGTTCAGAATATCAATGATTTCATCTGCACCCTTGTGCTCATGGTCGCACAGGAAGGAGATGATAGCCGGGTCAATGTTACCGGCACGAGTGCCCATCGGCAGACCAGCCAGCGGGGTAAAGCCCATGGAGGTATCCATCGACTTGCCGCCCTTGATTGCAGCGATGGAAGAGCCGTTGCCCAGATGGCAAGTAATCAGACGCAGGTTCTCAATCGGGATACCCAGCATCTCAGAAGCCTGCTGAGAAACGTACTTATGGGAGGTTCCGTGGAAGCCGTAGCGACGGATCTTGTACTTCTCATAGTACTCATACGGCAGAGCGTACATGTAATGATCTGCCGGCATGGTCTGATGGAAAGCGGTATCAAATACAGCTACCTGCGGGATATTCTCGCCCATAACGTCCTTGCACGCGCTGATACCAATCAGGTTTGCAGTGTTGTGCAGCGGTGCCAGCGGTACGCAAGCCTCAATTGCCTTGATTACTTCATCATTGATGAGAACGGAATCAGCAAAGTACTCGCCGCCGTGTACGACACGATGACCGACAGCATCGATCTCAGACATAGACTCGATAACGCCCCACTCCTTGTCAATCAGAATGTTGATGACAGCGCGGATTGCATCAGCATGATCCTTCATCGGAATCTCTGCCTTGTACTTCTCTTCCTTGTTCGGGTTGGTGTGAGTCAGACGGCCGTCAATACCGATTCTCTCGCACAGACCCTTAGCCAGAACAGCCTTGTTGTCCATGTTGAAGAGCTGATACTTCAGGGAAGAGCTGCCTGCATTGATTACCAAAACATTCATTTCTCTTTGGTCTCCTTTATCCAATGATTATTTCTTGCAAGAATATCGCCAAAATAGTACAATATACTTAATTCTATTTTACACCGCTTTATCAAATTTCTCAACTGTTTTCTCAAGAAATTTGGAGGTTTTTATGAAAGTTTGTGCTGTTATTACAGAGTATAATCCATTTCACGCCGGACATCTGTTCCAAATCCGAGAAATTTTGCGCCGAATGCCGGATTGCTGCATGATTTCCATCATGAGCGGCTGCTTTGTCCAGCGCGGCGAACCGGCACTGTGGGACAAATATTTCCGTGCGTCCTGTGCCATTCGCGCAGGTGGGCCGGATCTCGTCTTAGAGCTTCCAATCTCTGCCGCGCTTTCTTCGGCGGAAGGCTTTGCCGAAGGCGGCGTTCGTCTGGCGGCATCTCTCGGCTGTGTGACGCATCTTTCGTTCGGTTGTGAGAGCGGAACCGAGCAGACGCTCATGCAGCTGGCGCAATGGATGGACAAGCCAATCTTTGCGCAGACCTTGCGCGAGCATCTCGCCAGCGGCATCAGCTACGCACAAGCTGCACAGCAGACCGCACAGACGCTGTGTCCGGAGCTGGCACCGTTGCTCGCGTCTCCCAATGATTTGCTCGCCGTGCAATACTGTCGTGCGATTCGTAAGTATTGTCCTCATATTCAGCCGATTGCCGTTCACCGTGTCGGCGCAGCGCATGACGGCACACCGATAGACAATATTCCCTCTGCAAGCTATATTCGCGCGCAATTTCATACCGGAACGGTACAAAATGCCATGCAGCTTCTCCCGCTAGAATATCGAGAGCAGGCTGTTACGGCGCGCCGCCACAGCTGGCAGGAGCTCGCACCGGCTGTACTACCGTATCTGCGCCGCCTGACACCCGAGTATATTGCCCAATTGCCTGGTGTATCTGAAGGTTTGGAACACCGATTCTACGCCGCATGTCAAGCCTCTCAGAGCCTAGAGGAGCTATGGGAACGCGCGCGTTCTCGTCGACACCTGCTCAGCCGTGTGCGCCGTTTGACCCTGTGCGCTTACCTTGGCTTAACACAAGACATCGCGGCGGCACCGCTCGCATTCATCACGGTTCTCGGCATGAACGCCCGCGGACAGCAAGTGTTAAAAGCGATGAAAAAGACTTGTCTGCTCCCTGTTATTGTAAAACCAACGCAGGCGCGAAAGCTGTCTGATTCCGCGCAAAAGCAATGGAATTTTACTGTGCACGCAGATGACTTATATTATTTTCCCTCTCCTGCGGGACAAGACTGGAAGCAGACGCCATACATCGAAAAATCTTTATAAATACCACTCCGACCGTCTGGTATGCAAATATGGCTTATTTTTCTGCCAGCGCTTGGATTCTTCCAAATCAATCTCGCAGGTTATCAATTGCTCGGTGTCATCCGCTTTGTAGATAACCTCTCCACTCGGATGCACAACAAGAGATTCTCCCGCAAAATGCATGGCATCCTCTACTCCCACACGATTGCACATGGCAATAAACACCTGATTCTGCATCGCCTGCACGCGAATTTCCCATTCAAACAATTCCATCGGTTCTGCTTTGGTATTGGCTGTCGGAATCAGAATCAAATTAGCTCCCATCAGCGTACACGTGCGAATGCTCTCCGGCAGATGTCTGTCATAGCAAATGACAATGCCAATTTTACCGAACGGAGTATCAAACACATGAAATCCATCGTCAGATGGCGTATAATAATCCTGTTCATAAAATTGTTCTGCCTGCGCGATATGTACCATTTTAGCCGCGCCTGCCAGCGTTCCATCTGGTTCAATCCACAGCGACGTATCATAGTTTCCCGTTTTTTGCTGCAAATACAAATTCGGTGAAAGATAAAGCTGATGCTGTTTCGCCTTTTCACAAAACGCCTGTACCTGCTCGCCGTCCGGCCGCATCAGGTACGCGCTGACATCGCACTTTTCGTACTGCGGAAAAAACGGCGTGCATTGAATTTCCGGAAAGAACAACAAATCAGATTCCCTTGCCACATCGCAAAAATTCAAACTCTTTGTCAGATTCTGCACCGTACTTTCGCTCATAGACATCTGTGCCATAGACAGTTTCATGCTATCATCTCCTTTTTGTCTATCATACGATATTTTTTGCCGGACATCTATACAAATCTGCATCTATTTTCGCGCTTCTGTTATACACACTGACGAAATTTAAAAAATTTCAAAAAAGCACTTATCTTCCCTTAAAATCCGTGCTATAATAAGCACAATTAATGGTAGTCGCAGTGAGCTAAACGAGACGAAAGTTTCCCGTTTAGCTCTTTTTTATTGCGAAAATATCAAATACGAAACGATTGGAGAATGTTAAAAAATGCCTCAAAACAAATTTCAAGACGCTATCTTTACGATTATCATGGCCGGATGTATGGTATACGGTATGATCTGCTATAACGTTGCACTCAACATGGGCGGCGTTACCGGCGCAACCTTTCTTGCCGCTCTGCACGAGATGCCGATTATGTGGCCGGTCGCTTTCATTTTGGAGTTCTTCGTTGTCGGCAAGATTGCTCCGATGCTCGCATTCAAGGTCATGCGCCCGACGGATCGTCCGCAGTTCATCACCTATGCGATTTCCTTCTGCATTTGTGCGATCATGTGCCCGATCATGAGCCTGATTGCAACGATTTTGTTCAAGGATAATCCGTCCTTTGCAACCTTCATCCAGACTTGGGGCATGAACCTTCCGGCAGCCTTCCTGTGGCAGTTCTGCTACTGCGGCCCGTTCGTCCGTCTGGTGTTCCGCACCCTCTTCCGCAAGCAGCTCGCAAACGGAAACGCTGGCGCACCGGTAGGTGCTCCGGCGGAATAATAAAAATTTTAGATTCACCAAAAAACCATCTGATAGGAATGTACTTTCCTTATCGGATGGTTTTTTATTATTCGTAATTTTTTAAATCATATGCACATAAAAGCTTTCTATACTGAGTCGACCTTTTATCTGGATAATTTCTTAGATATGATTTTAATTCTTCTAAATCCATACTTCCAGACATCGTAGAACAAATCATTTCTTCTATTTTATACGACTTCGGTACTTTGGGATCATTCTCTACTTCCAGTGGGCTACTATGATTACCTTGACATGTGGGGTTTCTTTTTTCAACAGTACTTAAGAGGTTATCTTTCTGTTGTGTTTTTAATTCCTCAACTCTGTTAATATCCGGATATATCTTTGAAAAAGCAAATATTGGAAAATATTGTTTCTGTTAGATCCTCTGCTTATCTAATAGTCTAAGTAATGGATAATTTTCTTCTTCTATTATATCAAAATACTTAATCATCATCTCTGATGTTGTGAGAAAGTCATACGTTATTGTCTTCGCAGATCCTATCGCAAGAACTTTATCTGAATTGTCTAATTCGTCCAAATCTTCAGTAATAGATACTTGTATATTTCCTCCCTCATATATTTCACGTACAACATTTTGAACCTTCCTAATATCCATAGCCGATACAGGCAAGATAAGCTTTGACAGTGCTTGATATACAGCAGTAAAATTGTCTGTTTTGAGTTTATTTATTCTAATAGTTTCAAAGCCTTCCACATCTATATCATGTTCGACAACTTCCGTCTCCACATTTCCACAATCATATTCTATCAGCAAAAAATTATTCCGAATCTTTTTTGCCTCGTCAGATGTATAATCTACATATGAAAAAATTGTCTTAAGAATATCCTTTATATTTTTATCGCCTATATTATATCCTATAAATATAATCGGATTATGTATAAATAAAGATAATAGCTGTGCTCGAATTAATTCATATCTGTATTTAAACTCATCATAATCCTCTTTAGTAATAATAATTTTTTCTGGCTGAGAAACGCATCCATGTATTTTATATACAGAACCATATGGATTGCTCATCAAAATATCATTTCCTATCAATGGATGAAATGAAAATAGTTTTTCTACCATACAATCATAGTTAGTAGTAATTATCGAGCTGATATTTTTTCGAGCTTTCTTTAACTCATCTATTTCAGGTAATACAGAATCTTGGATTTCCATGTTACTTAATATATCCGCAATGTACAGTTTAAATCTACTAATATTAACTCCTTTTTTCATATTCTCATAAAATAAATCATTTATTTTTTCAAATTTTCCGTGTCTGTTCTCTTTTAGATACTTATTAAAATCTTGTTCTAATCGAGTTGCCACACACTCATAATCACATTCCTTTCCTCGCATACACTCTGCTTTTATGTCTAAATAATATTCAGAATTATCTGTAAAATCGTTTGCGATTTTTTTCAATAATGTATCCCAGCTATACGAAACTTTTAAATATCGTAAGCTCAATCCAGTCCCAACAAATAACACTGGATAGTTATGATATTGCGCAATAAATTCCTCTATATTCATAACACGTAATTCCTTTTTTCTAACTAAATTCGACAATCGACATATTTATCATATCATGTTAATTATCTCATGTCAATTGAAAAGGGCATCTAAGTATCTCTACCTAGATGCCTTATTTTTATGCTTTGCGAGCAATCAGAGCGCAAGATTATCTTTCGTACTCGAATTCCATCTCGCCGATAACAACCGGATCGCCGTCCTTGATGCCCATCTCTTCCAGCTTATCAAAGACACCGGCGCTGCGCAGGCGGCGGTCAAGATACTGGCGTGACTCATAGTCATCAAAGTTGATGGACGCGAACAGACGGTCAATCCACTCGCCCTCAACGATATAGTACTCGTTCATGCGGCGATAGGTGATGGATTCCTCCGTAACCGGCTTGTCCACCGGCTCCGGCACGAATTCCGGCTCGTAGACGAGTACCGGCGGCAGCTCTTCGAGCGCGTGCCATGTCATATTCATCAGCTCGCGCACGCCCTGATTGGTTGCCGCAGACATCTCTGCATAGGCAAAACCGTGATCTTCTGCCCACTGGCGAATCTCATCCAGCTTGGAGTGATCGTCATCGTAGAACAGGTCGATTTTGTTGGCAACAACAATCTGCGGACGGTTTTCGAGATCCATCGAATACTGCGCCAGCTCGTCATTGATCTTGTTCAGATCGTCAATCGGGTCGCGGCCTTCGCTTCCGGCTGCATCGACAACGTGCAGCAGCAGACGGCAGCGGTCGATGTGACGCAGGAAGTCATGACCCAGACCGGCACCTTCCGATGCACCTTCAATAATGCCCGGAATGTCCGCCATAACGAACGATTCACCGTCACCAATGCGCACCACGCCCAAATTCGGAACCAGCGTGGTAAAGTGATAGTTTGCGATCTTCGGACGAGCTGCGGACGCCATAGACAGCAGCGTGGACTTGCCGACATTCGGGAAACCAACCAGACCAACGTCAGCGAGCAGCTTCAGCTCCAGGCGAATTTCCAGCTCCTGTCCCGGGAGACCAGGCTTGGCAAACCGCGGTGTCTGACGGGTCGGGGTTGCGAAGTGCACATTGCCCCAGCCGCCGCGGCCGCCCTTTGCTGCGATAAACGGCTCAGAATCCGACAGATCCTTGATAACCTGTCCACTCTTTGCGTCGCGCAGAATCGTGCCGCGCGGCACACGAATGACCAAGTTCTTGCCGTCCTTGCCGGTGCAGCGCTTGCTGCCGCCCTGCTCACCCGGCTCTGCTTTATACTTTCTCTTGTATCGGAAGTCCATCAGTGTGGACAAATTGTCATCTACCTGAAAGACAACGGAGCCACCGCGGCCGCCGTCGCCGCCGTCCGGGCCGCCGGATGCAACATACTTTTCACGGTGGAATGAAACCTTGCCGTCTCCGCCCTTGCCGGACTGGATCCAGATTTTGGCTGTATCAATAAACTGTGGCATGTGGGTACTCCTTTCCCTATCCGTTATAGAAAAAGCACCTCAGACGGACTGCCCGAGGTGCCTTTTGCAATCAAATATCTTACTGCTCGATTTCGTAAACAGAAACCTGCTTGCGATCGCGGCCCAGACGCTCAAAGCGAACTACGCCAGCAACCTTTGCATAAAGGGTGTCGTCGGAACCAATGCCAACGTTTACGCCCGGATGGATATGAGTGCCGCGCTGGCGAACCAAAATGTTGCCTGCCGGTACAACCTGACCATCAGCACGCTTTACGCCAAGTCTCTTGGACTCGGAGTCACGGCCGTTCTTAGTGGAACCTGCGCCCTTATGATGAGCGAAAAACTGTAAGCTGATCTGAAGCATGACTTACACCTCCATTACTTCGATAAAATCCTGATAACGTGCCTTGAGATTGATAAAATACAGCATCAAGGCATTGAGTGCATTCTGCGCCTGTGTCTCCTCCGCTTCTTCCAAGTCGCTTGGAAGCTCTAAGCGAATGCGAGCATTTTCTTCGTCGACTTCCGTTCGGATCGCTAGACCCATGACATCTTCAAGCAGACAGCTCGTGAGATCCAGATTCGCAGATACCGCCGCACAGACAATGTCCTCTCCTGCCTCTGCATATCCTGCATGCTCGGAGACTTCCACTGCATCAATGCGGCTGCCTGTTAAATAAAAACGGGCGGTAGTCATCTCTTACGCGTTGATAGCGCCGATGGTTACCTTGGTGTACGGCTGTCTGTGGCCCTGCTTACGACGGTAGCCCTTCTTCGGCTTCATCTTGTAGACGATAACCTTCTTCTGCTTGCCGTTCTTCTCAACAGTACCAGCTACAGTTGCGCCCTCAACATACGGAGCACCAACCTTCAGCTCAGCACCTTCGCCAACTGCCAGAACCTTGTCAAATGTAACGGAAGCGCCGTCTTCAACGCCAAGCTTCTCAACGTAGATTACGTCACCTTCGGATACCTTGTACTGCTTGCCACCGGTTACAATAATTGCATACATTGCGGTAGCACCTCTCTTTCTATAATAGAGTCACGCTCTCGCGGGGGATGTCCTGTCTCGGACATACTTCACCAACCCGGTCAATGCGGCTTCTTGTATGTTACCATATCCAGCTAATGCTGTCAACAATCTTTTTACTTTTGTCCGTCAAAATTCCGCAGTGTTTGCACGGGATTTGTGCACATATTTCACAATCAGTCGACAATACCGTGATGCAGCTTGGCTGCCTTCAGGGTATTCTTCATCAGCATGGTGATGGTCATCGGGCCTACGCCGCCCGGAACAGGAGTCAGATACGATGCCTTTTCGTTGACCTCATCAAAGGCAACATCACCACACAGCTTACCGTCCTTGCGGTTCATGCCGACATCAATGACAACGGCACCGTCCTTGACCATATCCGCAGTGACAAAATCCGCCTTGCCGACAGCTGCCACCAGAATATCTGCCTTTGCGCAGACTTCTTTGAGGTTTTTAGTGCGGGAATGGCAAATGGTAACAGTTCCGTTCTTGTGCAGCAGCAGCATAGCCATCGGCTTGCCAACGATATTGGAGCGGCCAATGACAACACAATTCTTGCCGTTTGGGTCAATATCATACTCTTCGAGCAGCTGCATGACACCCGCCGGCGTGCACGGCAGGAAATCAAAATTACCAACCATGATCTTACCGACATTGATCGGATGAAAGGCATCGACGTCCTTCTCCGGAGAGATAGCGTCAATAATTGCCTGCTCATCAACGTGCTTCGGCACCGGCAGCTGACACAGAATGCCGTCGATATGCGGATTGTGATTCAGCTCGTCAATCAAACCGAGCAGCTCCTCCTGCGTGGTTTCTTCCGGCAGAGCATACTTTTCCGAATAGAAACCGCACTCCTCGCAGGCGCGCTCCTTGTTGCGCACATATACCTTGGACGCCGGATCTTCTCCCACAATAATTACTGCGAGACCTGGACGAACGCCCTTTTCCTTCAAACCATTGACCTCTTCCAAAATGCTTCCGCGAACCTTTGCAGAAACCATTTTGCCATCCATACGAACTGCACTCATGCTGTTTCCTCCTTGTGATTGCTTTCCTGCGTTATGTTTTTGAGAAACGGCATCTTCCGATTGAGAAAGAAGCCGCCCAAACCAATAATGGCACAAATCAGTGCCACGACTTGTGATACTCGAATGCCTGTACCCCACAGATACAAACTGTCTGTGCGCAGTCCTTCAATAAAGAATCGACCCAGACCATACCATCCGAGATATAACAATGTGATCTCGCCGCGATATTTCCGCTTTTTCGAGACAACATACAAGATAAAGAATCCTACCAAACTCCATACCGACTCATAAAAGAATGTCGGATGATTGCCGGTCGCTCCGGCTTCTGCCAGCGTTTTTCCGATGACCATGCGCCACGGCGCGGTTGTTGTGCTGCCGTATGCCTCACAATTGAAGAAATTGCCCCAACGACCCAAAATCTGACCGATTGGCACTGCAATGGCAAAGACATCCAACATATTCATCAGATCAATCTTTTTGAAGCGGCACACGGCAGCGATAACAACAATGCCGCCCAAAATACCGCCGTAAATCGCCAAACCGCCATGCCAAATGGCAAAGATCTCTGACAGATTGTTTTTATATTGATCCCACTCAAAAATAACATAATAAATACGGGCACATACAATGCCCAGCGGCACAGCAAACAGCACGCAGTCATACACATCGTCCTGCTTGACGCCGAAGGACGGACACCGCACAGATGCATAGATAACAGCCAATACCACACCGCACATAATGAGAATACCATACCAGTAAATCGGCTTGGATGCAATATGAACGGCGATATTAGAGAGATGAAATTCCAGTCCTAAGCCCGGAAAGGAAACAACCTGTTCCATGCGTTATCCCTCCTTCTGCGGCACAACAACCGCCATCGCTGTTCGATTTGGCTTCACCCACGCCTGCACGCGCTGTACAATCTCCGCCTGCGTGATGCTCTGAAATACCTCTGCAAAGTCAAATGCCATCGCACCGGAGAACACCGCCTCTACCTGCATGCGGCATACACCGCTTGCATCACTACTGCGTCGAATATACTTTCCATAAAGTGCCTTTTTGATTCTGCGGAACACCGCCTCCTCAATACCTTCATCTGCTACGCGCTGCATTTCGCGTTCCAACGCTTCACGCACGGCATCTGGGTCACTGGTCTCACCGCTGAACAGCGCACACGCGCCGCCCGCAAACGTAAAATAGTCCGGATCAAAGGTTCGATCAACCAAGCCTCGCTGATATAAGGCATCATACAGCACGGTTGACTTGCCGCAGACGCACTGCGCTGCCAGTTCACCCACAAGCTGCTGACGATACATATCATCCAGCACATCATCTTTGCAGCCCAGCATAAAAATCGGACGTGACACTGCCATTTTGCGCTCCCAGTACGGCTGTGCCACGGTTTCCGGCTCCTCTCCATACGAACGAGCAGCAATCTCTGCGGCATCTGCCGGTGTGATGCGCTGCGCCAGCTCGACCACGCGGTCAAAGTCATACTGTCCGCAGACAACCAATGCCAAATTCTTTGGAGAATAAAAGCCGCGATGGCACAAATGCAAAACAGCCGGATCAATCGGCGCAATGGTCTGCTTACTTCCTGCGACAGAAATACGCACTGGGTGCACCGCATACATTGCTTGCAGAACGCCGACATAGGCCGCCCACCCCGGCGTATCCTCTAACATATCAATTTCCTGCCCGATGATGCCTTTTTCCTTCGCCACATTTTCATCCGTAAAATACGGCGTTGTGACAAAGCGCAGCAGAATTTCCAAGTCTTCATAAAACCGATCCGTGCACGTAAAATGATATGCTGTCATGGTATGGCTGGTAAATGCATTTGGCTGCGCGCCTCGCGCTGAAAATTTTTGCAGAGCATTGCCGTCCTCTTCCTCAAACAGCTTGTGCTCCAGAAAATGGGCAATACCCGGTGTGACATCATAGGTTTGTCCATCCAGTTCAAAATGGCAGTCAATCGAACCAAAATCTGCCGCCAGCATGGCGAACGTTTTTTCACTGTCTGAACGCGGAATGCAGTAGATGCGCAGTCCATTGGGCAAGACCGTCATTTGAATCTGCTCGTCCAGCTGCGGATAACAACGTGTTTCCATCTTATGCACCCACTCCCTTCAGAAAATACACCGTATCCGGCACGGCCTTCTTAGCTGCTGCCGTTACCTGTTCCCGCGTGACTGTCTCAATGCGGGCAATCAGCTGCTCCAATGTCTCTTCGCTGCCAAGCAGCGCCTGTGTCTGATAAAAATTCTCCAACGCAAATGGAGAATCGAACATCGTGTGCAGCGAAGCGCAAATCGAGCGCTTGGCATTGTCCACTTCTTTCTGTGTCAATCCGCCTGCTTGGATATCAGATAACTGACGCAGAATCTCTGTCCGTGCTCTTTCCTCGCTGTCATTTTCAATACCAGAGGTGACTGCAATCACGCCCTTGGTTTTTTCTGTCTGAGAAGAGGCGTAATAGCACAGACTCATCTTCTCACGCACATGACAAAACAATCGAGATGCTGTGCTGCCGCCGAAGCAGGAATTGAACACGATCATCGCCGGATATTCCGGATCTTTTGCGGTAATGCCTGTTCGCAAACCAATCGTCAATTTGCCCTGTGCAACCGGTTCTTCTTCTGTGATATAACGCAGCTCCTTATGCTTTGGCACGCGCAGCACCCGTGCTTCCGGTGCACGCGGCGCAGCTATCTCCGGTCGCTCTGCAAATGCCTGTTCCAGCTGCTGCGCTGCCAGCTCGGCATCCAGCGAGCCGCAGTAAAACAGCTCCAACGGTGCCGTCTGCAAGATGTTTTTGTAGTGTTTCTCCAGCTGTTCCGGCGTGATGCGGCGAATTTCCTCTATATCACCTAGTTCTACCAGCCGAAACGCTTCTTCATCACACATATGCTGATACATCCGGCGAACCACCCATGTCCGTTTGTCATCCGGCAGCGCTGCAATGCGCGCACAAAGCTGTGCAGCTTCTCGTGCGACATGCTCCGCAGTAAACGTACCCGGATGCAGCAGAATATCCGCCATCATCCGCGCAGTAGCCGCAAACAAGCCGGTATCTCCTTGCATGGCGAACCGTTCATCGATAACATCCGCTGCAAAGCCAATCAGCTGTGCTTCACCGCGCTTGCGGACAATGGGTTCCACACGCGCACCATACAACTCATCCAACTGTGCTGCAACCGCCTGCTGTCCCGGAAAATCCCGACAGCTCACACGCAGCACATACGGCAAAAGGGCAGATAAACTGCGTCCTTTACTGTTCAGCGGTAGCTGAAACATAGCACTGAGACACGCAGTTTTGGACTGTGTGCTTGTCACACAGGTCAGCCCCAATCCTTTTTTCAATAAAAATCTCTTTGTAGTATGCATAATATTCTCCCTACTGTCCAGCCCCCAAAATCGGTTCGGACTTCAGACAATACGTATTATATCGCTGTTTTTCCCGTTCGTCTACCATTTCATACAGGATTCCCTATGGATTTTTCATTTCTGTAATGTTTCACATTGCATTTCTGTATACTGCGTGTTATCATGGGTAATCAATAAAGAAACGAAAGGAGAATGATTGCGTTGAAGCGAAAAAAAACTCGTTCTCTCTCTGTAACTATCTTTTTGTGGGTCTGCCTCATCGCCTATTTAGCGTTACTGCTTAAGGTAATTCTATTTAAATTTGATTTCAATACGATTATCAATATTCTCAATGACAAAGATGAGTTGAAACTGACGCGCGTCAACCTAATTCCATTTCAAACTATCCGGTTCTATTTATTTTCCGGTCGTGTCTCTAATACTATTGCCTTTCAAAATATTGTCGGCAATATCATGGCTTTCATGCCTATCGGCATCTTAATCCCTCTGCTTCGCCGCAAGTTGAGCCTGAAGTTCACATTTTTCTTTAGCCTTGTCCTAAGCGGTGCCATTGAAATCACGCAATATCTCACCGGCCTCGGCTCCTGCGATATTGATGATCTGATTCTCAATGTACTCGGCGGTATGTCTGTCTCGCTGTTTTTGCTGTTGTTGGATTGTATTTCCTTTGTCATTCTGACTATTTTGAAAAAAACGCGAAAAAAATCTCGAAAAAGATCTTGACAACAAGCGGATTCTGCGGTAGAATGACAAGCGCAATGTAAAGGTAATCGCCTTTACAAAGTGAAAAGCCTTTACAACCCGCACTGACTGAAGGAGCTGTTATGAAGAACAAAACATTTGAAATGTGTATGCTCTTCGATTTTTACGGCGATATTCTGACAGACAAGCAAAAGGAATTGTTCGATCTGTATTACAACGACGATTTGTCCCTCGCGGAAATCTCTGAACACATGGGAATTACGCGGCAGGGCGTGCGGGATGGCATCATGCGAGCAGAACATACGCTGCGTGCCACCGAGGAAAAACTCGGCTTGGTATCCAAATACGGTCAAACACAGGCAAATCTGGAAAAGCTGGCCGATATTGTATGGGATCTGCGCGGCATGAACAATACACGGTATCATGACCCGAAGATTGCTGAGCTGTGTGAGCAAGCCTTGCAAATCACAAGACAGCTGTCTGAATAAGGAGAAATCATGGCATTTGAAGGTCTTTCTGAAAAAATTACTTCTGCCTTTAAGAAGCTCAAAAACCGTGGTCGGCTGAGTGAAGCCGATGTCAAGAGCGCCATGCGCGAAATCAAGCTGGCTCTGCTCGAAGCGGACGTCAACTTCAAAGTCGTCAAGCAGTTCACCAAGACGGTGACGGAACGCGCAACAGGTGCTGAGATTCTTGAAAGCCTTTCCCCTGCTCAGCAGGTTATCAAGATTGTAAATGAAGAACTGACCAAACTCATGGGCGGTTCCAATCAGAAAATCAACATTTCCCCGAATCCACCAACGGTGATTATGATGGTCGGTTTGCAGGGTGCCGGTAAAACAACAAACGGTGCCAAGCTCGCAGGTCTGCTCAAAAAGCAGCAGCAGCGCAGACCGCTCCTCGTTGCCTGTGATGTCTATCGTCCGGCAGCAATTGAACAGTTGAAGGTCGTCGGCGGAAAGTTAGATATTCCCGTTTTTGAAATGGGACAGGGCGATCCGGTTGAGATTGCCAAAGCAGGTGTTGATTACGCAAAGAAGAATGCGTATGATTTGGTTTTGCTGGATACGGCAGGCCGCCTGCACATTGATGAAGCTCTGATGGATGAGCTGAAAAACATCAAAGCCACAGTAAAGCCGTCTGAGATCATGCTGGTTGTCGATGCGATGACCGGTCAGGACGCTGTCAACGTAGCTTCTGCGTTTGACGAAGCACTGGGGATCGACGGTATTTTGATGGCAAAAATGGATGGCGACGCACGCGGTGGCGCTGCCCTTTCCACCAAAGCGGTCACCGGCAAGCCGATTAAATTCATCGGTACCGGCGAAAAGCTGGGTGATATTGAACCATTCCATCCGGATCGTATGGCCTCCCGTATTCTCGGTATGGGCGATATGCTCACACTCATCGAGAAGGCACAGGAAAACTACGATGCCAAAAAGGCAGCGGAACTGGAAAAGAAGGTTCGCGCAAATCGTCTGACTTTGACTGATTTTGCCGATCAGCTCGGACAGTTTGAGGATCCGGAAAAAATGCAGAGTATGCTCAAAATGATTCCGGGCATGGACGCAAGTGCACTGGCTGGCGCACAGGTTGACACCAAAGCAGTTGGTCACACCAAGGCGATTATTCAGTCTATGACGCCAAAAGAGCGTGATAATCCGTCCATCATCAACTTCAGCCGCAAGAAGCGTATTGCGGCGGGCTGCGGTCTCAAAATCGAAGATGTCAATCGTCTGCTCAAGCAGTTCGAGATGATGCAAAAGATGACTCGTCAATTCAACAACATGTCCAAGAAGGGACGCAAAAAGGGCGGCATGGGCTTCCCTGGTCTCGGCAATCTTGGCAAGCGCGGAGGCTTCCGCTTCCCGTTCTAATTTAATTTCGTGTAAAGATATTTACAATAATCAATTCACAGGAGGTGAAAACAATGGTAAAAATCAGACTTCGCAGACTGGGTGCTAAGAAGGCTCCTTTCTACCGTGTCGTTGTCGCAGATTCCCGTTTCCCGCGCGATGGTCGTTTCATCGAGGAAATCGGCACTTACAACCCGCTGACCGATCCGGTTGAAATCAAGATTGACAGCGAGCGCGCACAGCAGTGGATCAAGAACGGCGCACAGCCGACCGACACTGTTCGCGTACTGCTGAAGAAAACCGGCGTACTGTAAAAATCAAGTGAGGTTGTTTTAGATGAAAGAACTTTTGACCTACATCGCAAAGAACCTTGTTAACGACCCGGACGCCGTCAATGTAACCGAAACCATACAGGGAGAGGAAATCGTTTTCGAGCTCCGCGTTGCTCCTGATGATATGGGTAAGGTCATCGGCCGTCATGGTCGCATAGCGAAGGAAATTCGCACCTTGATGAAGGCGGCCGGTAATCGTCAAAATAAAAAGGTCACTGTCGAAATTGTCGACTGAATCTTTTCAAGAGCCGCGGCGCGGCTCTTTTTTTCTACTCTTTTCACCTTGGAGGATTCTCGATGAAAAAGCAATATCTGGAAATTGGCAAAATCGTAAACACGCACGGCATTCGCGGTGACATCAAAGTGCAGCCGTGGTGCGACTCCCCGGATTTTTTGGCTGAGTTTGACACGCTGTATCGCAAGGATCAGTCTCCGATTACCATCGCCTCAGCGAAAGTGCACAAGGGCTGTGTGCTCATGCATTTAGAGGGCGTAGACACGGTAGAACAGGCGCAGGCTATGCGCGGCATGACGCTGTACATGAACCGCGACGATGTAGAACTGGAGGAAGGCGCTTTCTTCATTCAGGATGTCATTGGTCTGCCGGTATATGACGAGCGCGTTGGACGCGAAATCGGTGTAGTCAAAGAAATTTCCGACGGCCCAGCCGGCGATTTGTACGTCATTCAGGACGGCAAGACCCAGCACATGATCCCGGGCGTACCGGAATTTTTAAAAGAAGTTGATTTGGAAAATGGCCGTGTCACGGTGCACACGATTGAAGGACTGTTGAGCGATGAAATTTGATATTTTAACGCTGTTTCCGGAAATGATTGATGCAGTCATGCAGACGAGCATCATCGGCCGTGCACAGCAGTCAGGGCTTGTGAGCATTCAAGCGACCAATATCCGTGATTTTACCTTAGACAAGCACAATCGCGTCGATGACACGCCATACGGCGGCGGAAAAGGCATGGTTATGCAGGCCGATCCACTGTTTCGCTGTCACCAGCATGTAACCGGCGTCAAGCATGTGCATACCGTCCTTATGAGCGCACAAGGCAAGCCATTTTGTCAGGAAAAGGCGCGTGAACTGCTGGCGCATGAGCATATTGTTATCGTGTGCGGTCACTACGAGGGCATTGACCAGCGATTCATTGACGAATGTGTAGACGAAGAAATCTCTATCGGTGATTTTGTACTCACCGGCGGTGAAATTCCCGCTATGGCGGTCACAGACGCTGTCTGCCGTATGGTTCCCGGCGTCCTGGCAGAAGAGGTCTGCTTCACTGATGAAAGCCACTGGAACGGTTTATTGGAGTATCCGCAATACACCAAGCCAGTTGTCTGGCACGACCGCGAGGTTCCGGAGGTTCTGCTGTCCGGCCATCATGCCAACATTGATAGATGGCGCAGAAAGCAGAGCCTTGCCCGCACGCGCAAACAGCGTCCGGATCTTTTCGAGCAATTTGAACCACAAGGCAAACAGGATCAAAAGATCTTGGATGAAATTTATTTGGAAGACGGTATCATCCGATTTTAATCGCATAAGATGAAGACCATGCAGTTCATGACGCTGCATGGTCTTTTCTTGCGCATAAAACAAAAAAATCACTCATTTTTCCAATGAATGATTTCCCTCGACTGTCTTTTTTACTTTTCGCTCTGCGGTTGTTCATCACCGAAGATCAGATCATCAATATCCGGCACATCCGGCTCGCAATGAGAATAGTCCCGAATCTGGAACATACCTATCACCTCCTACTATCTCTTCTCTTTTGTTCTCCCCTATTTTGTTCCATACGCAGGCAAAAGTCAATGCGTTTTCCTAACATCTTACGCATGACTTACAAACAAATTACACAGCATTCTGCATGTAAAATTTCAATACACCAAACAGCCCTTCTCCCGCATTCGGAGAAGGGCTGTTATCATGGTATTTGCTTTCGGGTCGGTTTTGCCCGCTCAAACAAATGATGCAAAGCAACCGAGCACCCGCTTCCCGCAACAAACAAGTAAAAGCTGACGCCGCGGCTGAGCAGCATCGCGTTGTGCAGTGCTGCTCCCGGAATAAAGGCACGAAACAGCAGCAAAAAAGCACCCTCACTGGCACCAATAGAGCCGGGCAGCGGCAGAGCAGAAACACTGACATACAAAACCGCTTCCATCGCCGCAATAGCAAAAAACGAATGCGCCATGGATGGATACAATGCCATGGCAATCCAGCACGGAATCGTGTAAAATGCAACGGTCTGCACAATGGTAATCCCGACAACGCGGCACAAAATATGCGTATTTTGACGCAAATACTGCGTACCGCGATGATACAGCTCCAATTGCCCCGACAGCTGCTGCTGAACCTGTTCTACCTTTTTATAGCGTATCAGCGTCAGCAGCCGTATAACCAAACGCAAGATGCTTTCGCTCGCCCGCTTAGAAAAAATGATTGCCAGTGTGATGACAAGCAGTGCTGCATTGACCGCCGTTCCAAGCAGGAAAGCATATCGAAACGCGCCGCCCTCCTGCACCAACTGCGCATACTGGGTTCCAAATCCAACAGCGGCAAAGGCAATCGTAACACACTGAAAAACAGAAAACTGCACCAGCAGTGCCAAGGTTGCCGTCGGAACCGCGATCGTATCTCGATGCATATAATAGAGCTGCATCGGCTGTCCACCGCTGGCAGACGGTGTGACGGAACTAAAGAAAAAACCAACTAACGCATAAAAAATGTTTCTGCTTAATTTATTGCGGCAGCCAAACAAGCGCAAGCACTGCCATGTAGCAATCCCCTCGCAGAGCACGAACACGCACATGCATCCAATTGCAATCGCGATAAACGACACGCGCGCGCTGCGCACCGCCTGCCAAAGCTCTCTTGGATTTTGTCCGCGCAGTAAAAAATAAAAGGTAATAGCAATCAATCCGACAAACAGCAGCAAATTTCCTGTGATTTGTTTTCCTGTCAATTTATGTTCCATAATGATCCACCGTATCAAATCGGTATCCCTGTTTCAGCCACTGCGGAATCGTTTTGCGCAATGCCGCAATCGTTCTTGCAGGTGCATCATCCTTGCCGCGTCCATCGTGCAGGCAAATGATACTGCCTCCCGTTGTTCGCTGCAGCAGTTTGTTTTCAATGCTCTTGGCAGTCTCTGATGCACTCCAGTCCTGCGCCATGACATCCCACAGCATCGGTTTCATCCCAACGCGGCACATCTGGCAGGCAGACACCGCATTCCAATGTCCCCATGGCGGCCGAAAATACTGGACATTTACGCCTAGATGCTGCATGGTCTGCCGCGCTTCTCGAAAATCGCTGTATGCCTGCCATGGCGTTTGCAGCATTCCATTTTTATGCGCCAATCCATGCACACCGACCATGTGCCCCTCATCCCGCATCCGCTGAATGATAGCCGGATTCTGTGCAGCAAACTGCGCCACAACAAAAAAGCTTGCTTTGATGTCATACCGTGCGAGCAGACGCAGCAATTGCGGCGTATACAATAAATCCGGTCCATCATCAAAGGTCAAATACAGTGTTTTTCCGCCGCGCTTACGGCGCACGCGGTGCACAATCTTCGCCGTATATGTAGGGATAATGCTGTATGCCAGCACAGCTGTACAGGCGCCAAGCAAATGCCACGTGTTCATGATACCGCCTGCCCTTCTTTCCTTCCATAGGCGAAAGCAGGACAAACTGCTTCCCAGCTGTGCTTCAGCTGCTTCATGTGCTGTTTCATCGCGTGCAGCCGCTGCACATCCTGTGCCAATACCAATATATTTTGCGGAACGGTCTGTGTCTTTTTCCATGCCACACAGCCAATTTGATGCTGTTCAATAAACCGCGCATTGGCAAATTCCTGCATCAGAAACGGCTGCAGAATATATAGCGGCGTCTCGCTGTGTATCGCTTCAAACGTTGTTGCACCGCCGGATTTTGTCACCAGTAAATCGGCCTGCCGCATATACTGTGCCACGTGTTCTGTATATCCAACGACGGTGATATGGGGATATTGTGCACGCAGCTTGCGATACACAGCTTGATTTTTGCCGGTGATGACTGTGACATGTACAGTTTTGCACTGCTCCAATACAGAAAGGCAGGCGTCTATTGACGGAAGAAGTCCCAGTCCGCCGCCCATCAGCAAAATCTCTGTTTGTGTTTTGCGCACTTCTTGTGCCGGATATAGAAAATCTTGTCGAACCGGAATACCACAAACGTGAATGCTCTGTGCCGGAATGCCTCTGACCATCAATTCCAGTTTGGTTTCCTCTGCACCGACAAAATACAAATCTGTGCCGGAAACAATCCATTCGCCCTGTGCGCCAACATCTGTTATGTACGTATACAGCTTCATGGAGGACTGATATTTTTGTTTATATGCTGCCGCAAACTGTGAACACATCGGAAACGTAGACACAACAATATCCACGCCATCCAGCAGCTGTTTGATCTTTTCTGCGACCCAAACCTGCATGAATGTATTGCATTTTCCCGCCATTTTATTGAGTTGATTATAAATACCGGGACAATAATTCACCATCTGTGCAAAGCTGTGATAAATCATTGATCCGCCATTTGGAAACAATTCATCAATCAGATCTGCCACTCGAACTGAAATGTTGCTGTCCATCTTGACCAGCTGCTGCTGAATTGCCTCTGCCACACAGCAATGACCCATGCCAAATCTGCCAGTTAATATTATTATTTCTCTTTGTTTCATCGTTTCACCTCTATCCCCTTGTTTCTGTTGAGTATACTGGGTAAATATTAGGAAACTATGGAGCAAACCTTAAGATCACCTAAAGAATACTTAAGATTTTATAAAGAATTTGCCAAATAAACAAAAAAACAGTTGGAATGCTGTGTAAAACACAATGTTCCAACCGTTTTTATTATTATTTTCTATTATTCCTGCGGGAAATCGACACCGATTTTCTGCATCAGCTTGCGATAGGCTTCCAGTTCCTCTGTGCCGCTCTGGGCTTCTTTTGCCAAGAATGCCTGCATATCTGCCCGATTCATGCCAACAGATTCCTTCATCGGTCCAATCGGTGTTTTTTCATCATAGGATTCCAAGAAGGAATGCTTGATGCCGCGGCTCTTATAACCGGCAAATGTATCAATAGACACCGCATGAATGCCGTTGAAAATGCTCTTTTCAATATACGAATTATCTCGCTTGAGTCGGCGAATCAAGGTCTTAATTTCCTGCCGTTTGGATCCGCCGCCGCCATTGTCACACATGGTACAATTTTCCGTAAAGCGACATGCACACTGAATAAACTCCAAATCATTGTAATTTTTCCATGCGATAATCGACTCCTCATGAATGCCATACATCGGACGAATGACCTCCATGCCCGGGAAATTATCACTGTGCAGCTTCGGCGGCATGGTTTGAATCATCGAGCTGTAGAACATACCCATGACAACCGTTTCGATAACATCATTGAAGTGATGTCCAAGCGCAATCTTATTGCAGCCTAGCTCCCGTGCCTTGCTGTACAAATGACCGCGGCGCATACGAGCGCACAGATAACACGGGTCTTTTTCCGTCTTATTCGCTACCGCGAAAATATTGGTTTCAAAAATGGTAATCGGAATATGCAGCAGCTTGGCATTGCTTTCGATTTTCTGGCGATTGATTTCGTTGTATCCTGGATCCATAACAAGATACACCACATCAAACGGCACTTCACTGTGACGATGCAGCTGCTGAATCAGCTTTGCCATCAGCATGGAATCCTTGCCGCCGGAAATACAGACGGCGATCTTGTCTCCCGGTTGAATTAACTGATAATCCCGCACCGCATGGGTAAATGGATTCCAGATTTCTTTTTTATATTTGGTAATAATACTGCGCTCTATGCGCTGATATGGCTCAAATTCTCGGCTCATTTCGTTAACTCCTTATAACATGCTTCAAATACAGTGAGAAATGCATTGAGTTCTTCCTGGGTTGTCAAATGGCTCAAACTGATACGCCAAGAAGACATAGCTGTTTTGCGGTCATGGCTGACAGCAAATACCGCTCTAGACGGCGTATTCGCCACAGAACAAGCGGATTTTACAGAAACACATATTCCCTTTTCATCCAATGCCTGCTGAAAAGCAGAGCCTTTGACATCCTGTACGCTCAGATTTAAAATATGCGGAATTGCCTGCTTCGGGCTGTTGATGCGCACCTTTGGATACGCGGACAGCTTTTCTCTCAGCAGATTATTCCACGTCTGCACGATAGCTTGTCTCTGAGGCAGCTGTTCCAGTGCGAGCTGCAAGGCTGTCTCCATAGAAGCAGCCAGAGCCAGTGTCGGTGTGCCGCTGCGATAAATCGTCGTGCTCGCGCCGCCATGAATCAGCGGCTCCAGAATCACGCCCTTGCGTTTGACCAAAATGCCGCAGCCATTGAGGCCATAAAACTTATGCGGTGCGATACTCATGGTATCTATTCCGTCAAAGCTGATCGGCATTTTTCCCACTGCTTGTGTGGCGTCCACATGCAGACGGCAATCCGGAACCTGCTTAACCAGCTCTGCAATCTCACGAATCGGCTGTACGGTGCCCAATTCGCTGTCCACAGCGCAGACTGCGACCATGACCGTATCTTTTCGCAGCAGTTCACGCAGATGCTCTAAATCTACCTTGCCCTCGCGGTCAATATCCACCAAGTCTATCTCATAGCCGCGTTCCTGCAACGCAGTCAGCGTGCCGCTGACCGAAGAATGCTCTAATGCCGTCGAAATGATATGCTTGCCGACATGACGGCTTGCGCGTGCCATACCCTTAATTGCAAGATTGTTGGCTTCACTCGCACCGGATGTGAAAATCAGTTCATCCGGCTGCACACCTAACAGCTGTGCTGTATGCGCTAAGATTTCATTCATGCGGGCATGTGCTTCTCTTCCCGCTGCATGTGTGGAATTGGCATTGCCGATATATCGCTGTTCCGTCTGTACAAAGGTTTGCAAAACCGCCGGATCTGCCGGTGTATTGGCAGAATAATCCAGATAAATCATGCGCGGCCTCCCGCACCGGAGAGATCCTTAATGACCTCTCCTGCTACAATCAAGCCGACAACAGACGGGACAAACGCATTGCTGCCCGGAATATCTCGGCGTTCTGTGCACTTTCGCGCAGTTCCCGGCGGGCACACGCAGTGATTGCGGCAGCTGATTGCCATATCTTCAATCGGACGCATCGGCGGTTCTTCCGAATACACGACCTTTAATTTCTTGATACCACGCTTGCGCAGCTCATGACGCATGACACGTGCCAGCGGATCAACCGATGTCTGATAAATGTCCGCCACGCGGAATGCCGTCGGGTCCAGCTTATTACCTGCACCCATCGAGCAGATAATCGGTGTACCCGCCTTATGTGCCTGCATGACCATTTCCAGCTTGCCGGTAATGGTGTCAATTGCATCGACAATATAATCATACTGTGTAAAATCAAACTGCTCCGTCGTATCTGGCATATAAAAGGTCTTATACGTATTGACCTGAATATTTTGATTGATGTCACGCAGACGCTCTGCCGCTACATCGACCTTATATTTTCCAATGGTGCTGCGCAGAGCAAAAATCTGGCGATTGATATTGGTCAGACATACCTTGTCGTCATCAATCAAGTCAATCGTGCCGACACCGCTGCGAGCCAGTGCCTCTACCGTAAATCCGCCGACACCGCCGACGCCAAATACGGCAACGCGGGCATTTGCCAATCTATCCATGCCCTCTTTTCCCAATAAAAGCTGTGTTCTAGAAAACTGATTTAACATAACTTCCTCACTTTGAATGATTTTATCTTATCTTTATTGATGAATCGCACGTTCTAATCGCTGCATCGCTTCCTGTAATGTCTTTCGCGGACAAGCAATATTGATGCGTTCAAAGCCTTCGCCGCCCTGTCCAAACAGAGTTCCGGTATCCAGCCATAATTTGGCTCTATGAACGATAAGTTGTTTTTGTTCTTTGGCATTTAATCCCAATTTTCTCAAATCTAACCAAACCAAATAGGTACCTTCCGGCTCAATCATCGTAACTTCCGGCAGATGATCGCGTAAATATTGCCGCACATATGCTAGATTATCCGTCAGATACAATTTGAGCTGTTCCAACCATTCTGCTCCGGCTTCATATGCCGCCTGACACGCTGCCATGCCCATACAGTTTGTGCCGCCGCAGCCGCAGGCAGACAGTTCTTTTTTATAGGCGTGACGCAGCGCACGATTGGAAATAAAAATATTGGAATCCTGCAATCCCGCCAAATTAAATGTCTTACTCGGTGCTGTGCATGTGATCGTAAACTCTGCAAATGCGGGTTTTATCGACGCAAAAACATAATGGGTGTGTCCCGAGTAAGTAAAATCCGCGTGAATCTCATCGCTGACAACCAGTACCCCGTGTTTTTGGCAAATTTCGCCGACGCGCAGCAATTCTTCTTTTGTCCAAACGCGCCCGACCGGATTATGCGGGCTGCACAGCAAAAACAATTTGACATGCTGCTCTACGATTTTGCGTTCCATGTCCGCAAAATCCATTTCGTATCTTCCATTTTTTAGAATCAACGGATTGACTACCAATTTCCGGTCATTCTCTGTGACTTTGTTGGCAAACGGATAATACACCGGCTGCTGAATTAAAACGGCATCGCCCTTTTGCGTCAATGCCCGAATCGCAGTCGCAATGGCAAATACAACGCCCGGTGTGGTGACCAGCCAGCTGCGCTGTGTCTGCCACCCAAAGCGAGACGCATACCAATGCTGTACAGCGTCAAAATATCCCTCCTTGACACCGGTATAACCGAAAATACCATACTGCGCTAGAGATTCAAGCCGTTCTGTAATCGCCGGTGCCGTCGGGAAATCCATATCGGCAACCCACAGCGGAAGCACATCCTCCGGCATCCCCATCTCACGCGCGAAATCATACTTAAAGCAATTGGTTCCTCTGCGCTCTATGACTGTATCAAAATCAACCGACATGGCATTCACCTTTTCAAAAAAGTCTAACATATATAGTATAGCATAATTCCCACCGATACAATAGGTTACTTTTACACAAAATCCCCTGTCTATAAAAACCGGCAGCTTGTCCTATTTCTCAGACAAGCTGCCGGCTACGAAATGCATCGTTTTTTTCTATTAAATTACGTAATCTCCTGCCTCACCATTGCGGAAAACAATCTTGCGGAAGGTCTCAAAATGCAGCAGCTCATTGAGCTTGGTCTCGTCCTGTGCAGCCACAGTCAGATATTCTTCCAGTGCATCCTGTGTTGATACAGCAATCTCATTGCCATATGCATCAACCAGCGGTACACCGTCAACCTGATACTCTGCCAGCGGCAGAACCTCTGCATAAATGCCATTGATAATGCGAACAACCTGCTTGCTCTCACGAGCGATGATGTCAAAGCTGTCCGGATATGTATAGCCCTCACCAGTCAGCGGCAGCTTATCACCAATCTTGAACTGAACGCCCTGCGGATCGTAGCGGCCAACCAGACCGGAATCCAGCTGCATGTAAACCGTCTCAAACAGATGAGTCTTAACGTTGCCATCTTCACTCTGGAACTGTACGGTACGATCTGCGGAAGAATCCTGTACCAGTGCTTCAACAACACCGCACGCGGAGGTCATGTTGGTGACACGGTCAATAAACAGCACTTCGCCCAGCGTCTTGTGATTCTCAAACGTATCTACCGGAATCTCTTCTGCCACGGTAATGTCACAGTAGGCAATCTCATTCTTCTTCAGGCTATGTGCCTGAACCTGCTCGCCGGTATTTACATCGGTCTTATAGCGAATGGAGCGAATTTCGCCCGGAATGGTACGGGTGCCAACCTTGACAAAGTATTCCTTTCCTTCCGTCAGTGCATCGTCATCCATCCACAACAGGGTAGCCTGGAATGCCTTTGCGCAGGAAATATGGCTGTCTTTAGTCAAAACGCGACCACGGGAAACGTCAATCTCTCGATCCAACTGAATGGTTACCGGCTGGCCTGCACGAGCGGTCTGTTCATCCTTATCGCCGATCAAAATCGACTTGACATGAGCAGTCTCTTCACTCGGCTGTACATGAATCTCGTCACCGACAGAAATTGCACCTGCTTCGATCTGACCTTGGAAACCACGGAAAGTATGATTCGGACGGCATACACGCTGTACCGGCATATAGAAGCCTTCCTCATGCGATGCCTCATCAATATCCACATTTTCCAGATAATCCAGCAGCGTTGTGCCAGTGTACCACGGCATCGCATCGGAATGCTTGGTCAAGTTATCACCAGCCGTTGCAGATACCGGGATAATCTTGACGCTGTACAGCCTAAGTTCTTCTGCCAGTGCCTGAATATCCGCTTCAATCTTGCGGAACTTCTCCTCGCTGTAATCAACAAGATCCATCTTGTTGAGGGCAAAGACAAAGTAACGAATGCCCATCAGTGCACAGATTCGCGCATGGCGGCGGGTCTGAACGAGCACTCCCTGCGATGCATCGACCAGAATGATTGCCAGATCAGCAAATGATGCGCCGACAGCCATGTTTCTCGTGTATTCTTCGTGACCCGGCGTATCTGCTACAATAAAGCTACGGTTGTCCGTGGTAAAATACCGATACGCAACGTCAATCGTAATGCCCTGCTCACGCTCTGCCATCAGGCCATCCAGCAGCAGTGAATAGTCGATTTCACCGCCGCGGCTGCCGACCTTACTGTCCAGCTCCAGTGCCTGTTCCTGATCCGTGTACAGCTTCTTGGTATCATATAAAATATGTCCGATCAGCGTGGATTTACCGTCATCCACACTGCCGCAGGTAATAAACTTTAACAGATTCTTCATTAGAAATAACCTTCTCTCTTTCTACGCTCCATGCTTCCGGCTGCTTCCTTATCAATCACGCGGCTGGTTCGTTCAGAGGTAACGGCGGATAATGTTTCAGAAATAACTTCGTCAAGGGTCGTTGCCGTGGATTCTACGCCGCCAGTCAGCGGATAGCATCCCAACGTGCGGAAACGCACGCTCTTCAGCATCGGCTTTTCTCCCGGCAGCAGTCTCATGCGGTCATCATCAACCATGATGAGGTTGCCGTCACGCTCGACAACCGGACGCTCTGCTGCAAAGTACAGTGGTACGATGTCGATGTTCTCGCGCTGAATGTACTGCCAAATATCCTTTTCTGTCCAGTTAGACAGTGGGAATACTCGAATACTTTCGCCCTTGTGAATCTTGGTGTTGTACAGCTTCCACATCTCCGGACGCTGATTTTTCGGATCCCAAGCCTGTGCTTCGTTGCGGAACGAGAAAATACGTTCCTTGGCACGAGATTTTTCTTCGTCTCGACGACCGCCGCCGAATGCTGCGGTAAAACCGTACTTCTTCAGTGCCTGCTTGAGTGCCTGTGTCTTCATGATGTCGGTGTATGCAGAACCGTGGTCAAACGGATTGATGCCCTTTGCCACGCCGTCCTGGTTGGTATAAACCAACATATCAATACCGAGTTCCTTTGCCTTGCGGTCACGGAATTCAATCATTTCCTTGAACTTCCAAGTAGTATCTACGTGCAGGAACGGGAACGGCGGCTTTTCCGGATAAAATGCCTTCATAGCCAGATGCAGCATAACCGAACTGTCCTTGCCGATGGAATACAGCATAACCGGACGCTCACACTCGGCTGCCACTTCTCTCATAATATAAATTGCCTCTGCCTCTAATTGGTCGAGGTGGGAAAATTCACTCATCGTCTTCAACTCCAATCAATATTGATTCGCATTTCGGCTATCTACGGTAATGGTCTCCTCCGACGCATCCGGTCGGCTGACGATCCAGTGCAGCAAACTGCCGTCTTTTTTTACTGTCATGCGGCATCCTGCGCCGCCAATATCTGCTCCTAAATACAGGGAAATCGCATGTGCCGGACATTCCTTGACACAGGACGCGCAGCCCCAGCATTCCATCGGGTATCGCATCTCCGCTTTTTTCTGCGTCATGCGAATCAATGTGCCGGGACAAATCTCTGCGCACTGACCGCATCCCACACACTTTGTCCGGTCAATTTGAATGCTCATAGACTTCATACCTCCCTGTTAACTCTCGATGAATCATATGAATCTCTCCATTTTCGTATCGAGAATTGACATATTTCAACCAGTTGTCATCTGTTTCCGGATGATCCAGATTCTCCGCAAAGCAATGCCAGCGCGTTTCCTTTCGATCTGCCAAATGGGCAATTACCACGCGACATACGAGCAGTCGTTCTTTTAGCTCAAACAGACGAGTAAGCTCCTGCATATCCGAAACATGCACGCTGTCGCTCAAGGCGATCAGGCGCAGGATCTTTTTGTCTGCCAGCGCCAAACCGGATTCTGTAAATCCATAGTCGGTTCGGATACCGCCTGCGTACTGATCCATGACGCCCTGCATCGCTTCTTCCAAATCCTCTGTGGTAAACATGGACGTGTTGGAAAAATACGATGCAATTTCGATCTGCTTGTCATGAATAAACGCGTCAGGAATGCTTCCCTGCTCTCCTGTAAGATAAGCAGCAGCCGCTTCACCGGCGATTTCGCCTTCTGCCAGTGCACCGGTTACATACTTTTGCGGGCTTCCGCCAGCGACATCACCAGCTGCAAACAAACCGTGTACCGTCGTCATACGTTTGGAATCGACCCAATATCCACTCGCCGTATGTCCGCCGATGATATACGGCTCGGTACCTTCAATTTCTACATTTTCTTCATCCGGTGAACTGCCATTTTCCAGCCACTTGAGCGTCTGCGAAGGAGCCATGTTGAGATATGCTTTTTTCAAGCTGTCTGCCTGTTCTTTCGTGATGCCCTTGGTGCGCAAATAACAAGGACCGCGACCTTCTCGGTTTTCCATCACTGTACCGTATACACGCTGAGAAGTCGTCAGACCGTATTTCTGCTCGTACACTTCGCCGTGTGCATTGACCTGCTTCGCGCCAACGCCCTGTGCCAGCGTGCCGGTCGGTGCGATAGTGTCCTTGCATCTCAGAGCGATAAATCGCATCTCAAACGTTGTCATTTCTGCACCGGCACGAATACCCATGGCATAGCCAGCACCTGTATTAAATGGTGGATACCACATCTTGTGACGAGAAAATCCCGGATTGTTTGGACGATACAAGCCAGCCGCGCCGCCGGTTGCACAGATACATGCCTTACAGCTGATGGCGTACAGCTTTTCTTCCAATACCGCATTGGCGAATACGCCCTGAATGGTATTGTCTTTTACAATATAGTCAATCGCATTGACATGATTGAGAACTGTAACGTTCGGACAATTCCGAACAGCATCTGCTAAAATTGTCTTAATATTCTCGCCGTTGATCTTGATATTCCGATTGCCGCGTGTAACATAATTTCCATTTTCATCTTTCAGAATGACTAATCCCAATTCCTCCAGATGATGTGTCACCTGATTCAGGCGCTCACTCATACTGAGGAGCAGATCCTCTCGCACGATGCCGTGTGCGTCTTTTTTCGCATAGTCTACATAAAACTCCGGCGTCTTGCCCGGAACAATATACGCATTGAGCGCATTGACACCAGCAGCCAAGCAGCCGCTGCGGCGAATATCCGCTTTCTCCAGAATTAAGATCTTTGCATTCGGTGCCTGTTTTTGTACAGTCATCGCCGCGTAGCAGCCTGCTGCGCCGCCGCCAAGAATCAGAATATCTGTTTCCAATTGAACTGTCTTCACAAAAACACCCCCTATTAGATAAATACGGAATCCGGCGATGTGAGCGCCGCATTTTCAATGACGTATGCCTTTTCGTCGTCAAATGCATAGACACGATAAATAAATACTTTGACGCTTTCTCCCACTTCAATTGGCGCTTCGTCCAGCAGTCGCTTCGCTGTGAGCACGCTGTCCTTTACGCGAATCTTCAGTTCAATTTCGCTTCCGCGGAACGCTGAGGATTCTACCACGCCTTCTTCCGAACCGATTGGATATTTAAGGTATTCGCCCTGCTTTGTCACCGTGATATATTCCGGTCGAACAGCCGCGTGTTTCGCGCGGACATCGGCATTTTCAAAACCAGAAAACTTTTGGAAGTTCTCTACGACAGAGGATTGTCCAATAAACTGCGCCACAAATGGGGTGTGCGGCGTCCGATAAATGTCTTTTGGAGAGCCAATCTGCTCAATTTGTCCCTGATTGGTAATAATAATCTGGTCAGCAACTTCAATTGCTTCATCCTGATCATGGGTGACGAAAATACTTGTTACGCCGACCGAGGAAATCATCTCACGCAGCCAACTGCGAAGCTCCAATCGAACCTTTGCATCAATCGCTGCAAACGGTTCATCGAGCAGCAACAGCTGCGGCTGTGGTGCCAACGCACGAGCAAAAGCAACTCTCTGCCGCTGTCCGCCGGACAGCTGATTCGGATACCGCTTTTCCAAACCCTCCAAGCCGACCAGTTCCAGCATCTCATGCACGCGCTCTTTGATGCGTTGTTTTGGCCATTTCTGTATTTTCAATCCAAACGCCACGTTATCATAAATCGTCATGTAACGGAACAGCGCATAGCTCTGAAAGACAAATCCAATTCCACGCTTGCTCGCCGGTACATCGTTGACTACCTTTCCGTCAATCAGAATGTCACCGCTGTCCGCGGTCTCTAAGCCTGCCAGCATACGAAGAATCGTTGTTTTACCAGAGCCGGACGGACCGAGCAGACCGACGAGCTTGCCTTTTTCAATTCCAAAATTGATATTTTTTGATGCCTGAAAGCTGCCAAAGCTTTTATTGACACCTTTCATCTGCACGTAATATTGTTTTTCCATTGCTTACTCCTCGTTCTTCTTTCCTCGGTACTCCAGCACGCTGCGCAGAACCAGAATGATGATTGCCATCACAACCAGGATTGCCGACATGGCAAAAGCACCAGTAAAATCATAGCCCTGATACAGCAGCTCAATATACAGCGGCATCGTATTGGTCTTACCTCTCAGATGTCCGGAAAGAACTGATACTGCACCGAATTCGCCCATTGCACGAGCTGTGCACAAGACAATACCGTACAACAGTGCCCACCGCATATGCGGGAAAGTCACTTTACTGAAAATCGTCCAACCTTTTGCCCCCATCAGTGCAGCAGCCTCTTCTTCCTCTGTTCCCGCTGCCGTCAACACCGGAATGATTTCACGGGAGATAAACGGAAACGTAACAAAGACGGTCGCCATAATAATGCCCGGAACTGCGTAAATAATTTTGATGTCCATGCTCTTGAGGAGCGGATATAAGTTGCTCTGTCTGCCATAGGTCAAAACAAAGATCAAGCCCGCGATAATCGGAGAAACCGTAAGCGGAAGATCGATCAGCGTAGAGATCACTTTCTTTCCACGAAACTGAAATTTTGTGATACTCCATGCAGCGAACAATCCAAAAATGGTATTAAGTACCACTGCAAACAACGTCGCTTCAATCGTCAGCTGCACAGATTTCAGTGCATATTTGTCCGTGACTGCTGCTAAGAACGGCTGAATGCCCTGACGGAACGCAGTAACCAACACGTATACCAGCGGCAGGATCAGCATCACAACGAGAAACAAGACGCTCACTGCGATCAGAAGCCATTTGACAGCTCCAGATGATTGTTTTTTCACAGCTTGTTTCCTCCTTACTCGATACCGCTGATAATTTTAGACGAGCGGCTCTGCAAAACCGCATTGATAAACAGAATCAGAAATGCTGCTGCCAGCATAACAAGTGCAATGGATGTCGCACTTGCATAATCAAATTCCTGTAATTTCGACATGATAAGCAGAGGGGTAATCTCTGTTTCATACGGCGTATTGCCTGCAATAAATACGACGCTGCCGTATTCGCCAAGGCTGCGGGCAAATGCCATCGTAAATCCCGCAATCAGTGCCGGAAGAATTTCCGGAAAGATGACATGACGGAACGTATATCCGCGGCTGGCACCCAGAATGCTTGCCGCCTCTTCAAACTGTCCATCCAGCTTTTCCAACACTGGCTGTACCGAACGAACGACGAACGGAATCCCGATAAATACCAGTGCCAGCGTAATGCCTGTGCGGGTATATGCGATGTTAATGCCGAAATGGTCATGGAAAAAGCTGCCAATCACGCTTGTGTCTACTGTCATATGTGTCAGCGCAATACCTGCAACTGCTGTCGGAAGGGCAAACGGAACTTCGATCATGCCATCTATAATTCGTTTGCCCGGAAATTCATACCGTACCAGCACCCATGCGATGATGAGTCCCATCACTGCATTGATCAGCGATGCAGTGAGTGCTGTCAAAAAGCTGACTTTATAGCTCGCCATCACACGGGGACTGGTCACGGTTTGTATAAAATCAGAAAGAGAGAGGTGTGCGGAAAACACAACCAGAGAACACAGTGGGATAATGACGATGAAACTGAGGATCGCCACTGTGATTCCGAGCGACAATCCGAATCCCGGAATGACCCGCAATTTTTTTCTTCTTTGTTTCATAATCAAAATCCTTCTTACTCGTTATTTTTCATAAATCTGGTCAAAGATCGCACCGTCTGCAAAGTGCTTTTCTGCAGCCTCTGTCCAGCCGCCAAAATGGCTGATATTGGTCAAATCCAGATTCTTCGTGACAATCCACTTGCCATCCTCCGGAATTTGTGTGATCGTGTTGCTGTCGCTCTGCGAAGCATATTCGTTCAAAATGTCCTGATTAGACGGACGATAGAAATTCTTTGCTTCAATGCGCTGTGCTTCATCAGAATACAGATAGTTGAGATACTCGGTTGCCACATCGCGCGTGCCGCGGTCATCGACTACTTCATCGACAACAGCAACCGTCGGCTGGCACAAAATCGAAGCGGACGGAATGACAACTTCATAATCATCCGGATATTCTTCCAGAGAGAGGAAGGCTTCATTTTCCCAAGCAATCAGGACATCGCCCTGCTGGTTTTCAACAAAAGAAGTTGTCGCGCCGCGGGCGCCGGAATCCAGAACCAATACGTTCTGATACAGCTTCTTGATGCTTTCCTTGATCTGATCTTCGCTCTGACCCTGCTTTTCAAAATAATACCAAGCAGCGAGGTAATTCCAACGCGCGCCGCCGGACGTCTTCGGATTCGGTGTGATAACACCAACATCGTCGCGGAGCAGATCATTCCAATCATGAATGTTCTTTGGATTGCCCTTGCGAACCAAGAATACAATGGTTGAGGTGTACGGAGAACTGTCATTGTCAAACTCGGAGGTATATCCATCTTCGATGAGGCCTGCATTTTTTACGGCGTCAACATCACCTTCCAGTGCGAGCGTGACGACATCTGCTTCCAGACCGTTGGCAACTTCCAATGCCTGCTTGCCGGAGCCGCCGTGCGACTGAATAATATCTACATCCTGCCCTGTCTTTTGCTTCCAATGCTGCTCAAATGCTTTGTTGTACTGCTGATACAGCTCACGGGTCGGATCATACGATACGTTTGTAATCTCTACGGAATCGCCGGATGCGGAACCGCTGTCACTGCTTCCTCCGCAACCTGCCAGAAGGCCAACGCTCAGAGCGGATGCCAGAAGAATGGCGGAAATTCTTTTCTTATAACTCATTGTTCTTCTCCTTTGTATCAATCGAATGTGTGTTGTCTTTTCTTCTCGCTGTCAACAGCAACACATTCGTTCATACAAGCTCTTGCAGCGGTGTGAATCGATCCATATCATGATCTATCGCCTCCCATATTTCATATATCCTATTTGTCTAATGGGATATATATGTTTTGCATGGTTGTTATTATAGTCATTCTTTCCGTACAGTGCAAGTCTTTTTTTCTAATTCCGAAAAAAATCATGGATTTTTTCAGCAATCAGGAAATTTTTCTCGAAAAAACAACAGTTTTGTTATTTTTTGTACGTATTTTTGTGATGTTTTCTCACATTTTTAGTGAGAAATCGTTTTCTCGAAAAAATATCCCCTGTCATATAACAGAGGATACGCGATTAAATTTGATAGTCCAGAGAGGTGTTTTCTTCCGCACGGCTCTGCTGCCGGTACTGAGAAAGCGATATTCCCATCTTTTCCCGAAACTTTCTAGAGAAATAATTGACGTCTTTATAGCCAAGCAATGCACTAATCTCATAGATTTTTTTAGAAGAATACCGAAGCAAATATTGTGCTCGCTTCATCTTTAGCTCTGAAGTGTAAGCATGATATGTCATGCCCAGCTGGCTGCGAAATAATTCGCTGAGCGAAGGATTGCTAATATAATGTGCAGCGGCAACATCCTTCTGCAAACAGCCGTCATCAATATGCTGGAGCAAATACTGTAAGATTTTGCGCAGCTTTTCATTTTCTGTCCGCGGATACAGCGTGGCGATAGCGGTACTCAGCGTACATAATCTTCTGCAACAGAAATCCCAGACCATATGCTCGCCGCCGGACAGCCAGTCAATCGACAAATATTCTTCTTTCCGTTCAAACAAGGTCAGCCATGTCCACGTTTCAAATGTTTTTTCCACCGTGCTCTCATATAAATGCTGGATAAAAATATCTGTCTGTACCGCATCCGGCATTTGCTGGGTATATTCCTGCACAAGTGCATCAAAGCAAGTAGCCAATTGCTCAGTTCCCATATGCCACACAAGGGTGTCACAGGCTTGCTGCTGTGCTGCCGGTTCTCCCCACAGCTTTTTCCTGACGCGAACAAGCAGCTTTTGCAGCATCTCCACGGTCAAAGGACGAAGCAAATAATCAAATGCACCATATAAGATTCCCTGCTGCGCATACTGAAAATCCGGAAAATCGCTGGTCAACACGACAACATCGCATAAATTTTCTCGCTTGATGCGGCGCAGAAGTTCCAGACCATCCAGTCCATTGAGCATCAGATTGACAAGCACCAAATCAAAGTGTTCTTTTTGAATTCTTTGATAGGCTTCTTCTCCTGAGCGCACGGTACAAACCGTCGTATCCACAGACAGAGCATCCCAAACATCCGCCCTCGGCTGGTCAACAGCTTCCAAAATATGAATCTTCCTGTGCATAAATAAACATCCCTTTTTCCCTGCAAATGTTTTATTATTATACTGCAATCAGATATTTGCGTCAACTCTTGCGGTTAACTCTTGACTTCTGTAACAATCTATTTTACAATACTTACACCGAATTGAATGACTCTCGGTCAATGAATTGCTTTTCTATTTTCACACACCAAGAAAGGGGGATTTTCTCTATGAAAAACAAATCCATCGACCTCACGCAAGGCTCGATCACGCGCGCGCTGCTTCTGTTCGCCTTGCCGCTGCTGGGCACCAGCATCATCCAGCAGATGTACAACACGGTAGACTTGATGTTTGTTGGCAATCTTCTTGGACAAGATGCGTCCGCAGCTGTTGGAACCTGTTCGTGGCCCATCAACTGTCTCGTCGGTTTCTTTACCGGCATGGGTGTCGGTGTCGGTGTATTGGTCTCTCAGGCATATGGCGGAAAGGATTTTCCACGACTGAAAAAAATTCTGCATTCGGCGATGGGGCTTTCTGTCATTGGCTCTGCCATTTTGCTGCTCATCGGCTGGCTGTTTGCCCCCACCATTCTGCGCCTTATGAACACACCAGATGAGATTTTGAATCTTGCGGTAACCTACGCACGCATTTATTTTCTCAGCATGTTTTCCATAGTCGGCTTTAACTTCAGCTCTGGCATTTTGCGTGCGCTGGGTGATTCCCGCCGACCGATGATTTATCAGTTCATCGGCGGTTTCGCCAACATCTTGGGCAATACCTTATTTATTTATGTCTTTGATTTTGGTGTTGCCGGTGCAGCAATGGCTACCTTTTTGTCCCAAACCGTTGCGGCGATTCTGACCATTCGCCGTCTGCGCCGCCTGCCGGAGGAATACCGTCTGCATCTGAACGAGCTTCACATCGAATTCGAGACACTCAAACGAATCTTTTCCGTGGGTGTGCCGGTCGGTATACAGACAACGGTTGTTTCTCTTTCTTTGGTTTTGCTGCAGTCACAGATCAATACCATGGGTGTCACGAGCATGGCAGCTTACACCTCTTATGGCAAGCTCGAAGGTTTGGTCTATTTCCCGATGTGGGCAGTTGGTCAGGCTGTCACGACATTTGTTGGACAAAATCTCGGCTGTGGGCAGATCAAGCGAGCTGAAAAAGGTACCAAGGTCGGCTTGATTACCGGCATTATTATCACCCTTTGTATTACGTTATCGCTCACAGCGGCATCTCACATCGTGATGCATCTGTTCTCCAGCGATGCAGAAGTAATTGAATTGAGCAGCAAGATCGTTGTTCGTCTGTTTCCCCTGTACTTTATTTACGTATTTGTGGAAATCTTTGCCGGTGCCATCCGCGGCGCAGGCAAGGCCGCTTCTGTGATGTGCCTCACACTAATCAACATGTTTGCCATCCGTCTGCTGTTCCTGTACATCGCCATGCAGCTGTTCAATACAGTATATGATGTTGCCCTTATCTTCCCTGCAACTTGGATAACGACGGCACTCTGCGTCTCCACGTACTATTTCTCCGGAAGGTGGAAACGCGGCTGGACAGAACATGCCCCCGCTACCCCGACGATCGCATCATAATATCATAACATCTCAGACACAAGAGCGACCCTCCCGCCAGCACATGCTGACAAGAGAGCCGCTCTTTTATTTTTTGTGTTACTTGTTAAAAACTGTATCTCCGCTCTTAAAGCCAAATGCCGGATGGAGATCAAACTTAACCGCTCCAACGGCAACGTCCGGACCAACAACCTTCTGAATGCGTGCAATGCCTTCATTGCCGAAACCTGCACACAGCTCAATGGCGGTGCAGCCCTTCTCTTCTACCAAGCTCTTTGCTACAACCTCTGCCTGACTGTATGTAGAGCAGCCATAGACGTACAGATCAATGGATTCGCCCGGAATCACTGCGTTCTGCTGCTGCGGATCACAGTTCGGTGCAACATAAATAAATCCCGCATTGAATTTCATCGTGTTTGCCTCCTATAGCATTTGATACCTTGATTATACGAAAAAAAATTCTTCATTGCAACAATTATGTGCATTTTGTTTGACCACTCTTACGAATCGTGTTATAATTTTTAACGCTTATATGCGTTCCAATTCATTTTTATTTGTGAGGGGAGGCACATTGTGTCAATCATTGTTTCAATCAACTCATTTGTCAACGGCATTGTCTGGGGACCATACATGCTGGCGCTTCTGGTCGGCACCGGTATTTTCCTGACAATCCGCTCCGGCTTTATGCAGTTCCGTCACTTCGGAACCATCTTCAAAAACACGGTAGGTATCCTGCACACGCCGGAGGCGCACAAAAAGAACGAATTTGGTGTATCGCCGTTCCAGGCTGTTATGACAGCGCTGGCATCCACCGTTGGTACAGGCAATATCACCGGCGTTGCCACAGCGATCGCGCTTGGCGGTCCGGGTGCTGTATTCTGGATGTGGGTCAGTGCCATCTTTGGTATGATGACCAAATTTTCCGAGGTCGTTCTTTCTGTGCATTTCCGTGAAAAGAATCAGCGCGGCGAAAACGTCGGCGGCCCGATGTATTACCTAGAAAAAGGTTTAAATCTTAAGTGGCTGGCTGTTCTGTTCGCTATCTTTGCTGCTTTTGCTTCGTTCGGCATCGGCAACATGACCCAGTCCAACGCGATTTCCACCGCACTCAATTCGACATTAAACATCAGCCCATATCTGACCGGTGCTGTCATTGTTGTGATCGCAGCAATCGTTCTGCTGGGCGGCATTCAGAGCATCGCAAAGGTTACCTCTACGCTGGTGCCGATTATGGGCTGTGCCTATGCCCTATTTGCCATCTTGGCTCTGATTGCCAATGCATCGGAAATTCCGCACGCATTCGCTACGATTTTTGAAGGCGCCTTTCATCCGCAGTCTATTGCAGGCGGTGCAACCGGTTATACAGTCATGATGGCAATCCGTTTTGGCGTTGCCCGCGGCGTGTTCTCAAACGAGGCAGGTCTCGGCAGTGCACCGATTGCACACGCTGCCGCTGTAACTGACAGCCCAGTGAAGCAGGGCTTCTGGGGTTCCTTCGAAGTATTCTTCGATACGCTGGTTATCTGCACCTTGACTTCTCTGGTTATTGTATCCTCTGGTCTGTATAACAACGGTATGCAGGGCGCAGATCTGACCATTGCTGCTTTCGGCAAGGCAATCGGCCCGTTCGGTACCTTTGGTGTTACTTTAGCAACCGTTCTGTTCGCTATTTCCACCATTCTCGGCTGGTCGTACTATGGCGAAAAATCCATCGAATACTTATTCAAAGGCAAGAGCTATACAGAAAAGCTGACCAAAGGTTATCGTGCCATCTTTGTCATTCTGGCATTTGTCGGCTCTGTCAGCAGTCTGACACTGGTATGGAGTATTGCCGACACCTTGAATGGTCTGATGGCAATTCCGAACTTGATCGGTCTGCTCGGTCTGAATGGTGTAGTCATCAAACTAGTCAGAGATTATTTTAAAAAAAACTAACCAACAAACACTTATAAGCACGAAACAGAGAATTCTATGTCTGCATGGGATTCTCTGTTTTTCTTTTGTAAAGAAAGTTTCTCTATGCCGTGCGTTCTCGTATTTTCCTTGTACAATGTTATTCAAATGTTTGTAAACTACATTGAAAACGTCAAAATACAGTGTTATACTCCGCTTGAACAGGTTTAAAATCGTAAAAAATGAACAGGAGTGAAAACAACATGAAGGTTAAAAAGCAAATCGCCGCACTGGTTTTGACCGGCGTATTGGCAGCGAGCAGTTCTCTGTCTGCCTTTGCCGCCGCAGCGCCGGATGGACACACCGATGCCTCCCAAACACCAGCCGCAGCAAACGGTGCTTATGCCGCATGGCAGGAGCGCTGGGAGACCATAAAAAACGATTGGACGCAGGTATCTCTTTCTCCTGGCTCCGATGACACTCAGATGAATTTTGCTTGGTACTCTAAGACACAGACTGCCTCTTTCCGTGTTGCTGCAGACGCAGCCATGACGCAGAATGTGCAGGAACAGACCATTACCGGTCAGTCCGCTGTCGTGGATAGCGAAGGAACGCAATATTATTCCTGCAAGGCAACCGCTTCCAATCTCAAACCAGGCACGTACTATTACCAGATCGGCAATCAGGCAGCGACAAAATTTGAGGTACAGGACAGCAGCGACGGATTTTCCTTCATTTATGTTGGTGACCCGCAGATCGGTTCTTCCAACTCCGCCAAGGGACAGGATACGCCGGAATTCTACGATGCACAGTCTGCGGCTGTCTGCAATGACTCCTTCAACTGGAGCAACACGCTAAATGAAGCGTTAAAACGCGACAATGATGCCAGCTTTGTGCTCTCTGCCGGCGATCAGATTCAGACCACAAAGAAAAAATCTCCTAACAAGGATGCCACCAAGAGCGAAATCGAATACACCGGTTATCTCTCCCCAGATGCCTTAGACTCTTTGCCGGTTGCAACAACCGTCGGCAATCACGATGCTGACAATGCCAACTATACCTATCACTTCAACACAGCCAACGCCAGCGAGTTGGGTTCTAACGGTATTGTAGGCGGCGACTACTACTTCACCTACGGCAATGCACTGTTTCTGATGCTCAACACGCAGAATACCAACACGGCAGAGCACAAACAGTTCATCGAGCAGGCAATCAAAGCCTGTCCGGACGCAAAATGGCGCATTGTCACCCTGCATCAGGACATTTACGGCTCCGCCGAGCATTCCAACGAACCGGAAATCACCAATTTGCGCTATCAGCTGGTTCCTTATTTTGAGGAATATGACATTGATGCTGTTATGACCGGTCATGACCATGCGTACTCCCGCTCCCAGATTCTGAAAGGCGGCAAAAAAACGGCAGACTACTCCAGCAGCGATTTCAAATCCATGCTGGCGGTGGACTCGGACGCTGGTGAAAATCCGGAAAGCCGATTTGTCGCACCGGAAAATATTCTGCCGAATGCCACGGATGACGCACAGCGCACGTATCTGAATTATTTACAGGCGGTTATGGACAAAGACGCTGTTCAGGAAACCGATGGCAACACCGTTGTCAATCCGGACGGCATCTTATATATGACCGCAAACTCTTCTTCCGGCAGTAAATATTATGATCTGGTTCCACGTATGCAGTCCTATATTGCAAAGCGCTGGCAGGAAGACGTTCCGACTTATTCTATCGTGGATATGACAGATGATTCTCTGACCATCAACACCTATCGTACAGATAACGGTCAGGCAATCGACGATTCCTTTACCATCAAAAAGACAGAGGAAAGCACCTTGCCGTTTACGGATGTCAAGAAAAGCGATTGGTTCTACAACGCAGTGGAATACACCTATCAAAACAAAATGTTCGTTGGGCTTAACGCAACAACATTTGCTCCAAACATGTCGATGTCCCGCGCAATGCTTGTTCAGGTCCTGTATAATATGGCAGGTCAGCCGGAAGTTACCGGCACCTCTCCTTTCCACGATGTCGGCAACGCATGGTACAAAAACGCTGTGACTTGGGCTTCGCAGAATGGTCTGGTCTTTGGCACCAGCAAGAACACCTTCTCCCCAGAGTGTGATGTCACCCGCGAACAGACCGCTATCATCTTACAGCGGTATATGAAGATGATCGGAAAAGACACCTCTGCTTCAGCAGATCTGGATCAGTACCTGGATGCCGCTTCGGTATCTTCTTGGGCACAGGATGCGATGCAATGGGCAGTCGGCAGTGGATTGATTGTCGGTGTCAAGAATGGCAGCGCGGTTACACTTTCTCCGCAGGCTTCCTCTACCCGCGCACAGATCGCACAGATGCTGACGAACGGTTTGAAGTAGGAACACAACAAATTACAGCCGGAGAACGTTGGTTCTCCGGCATCTTTTTTATGGAAGGATAAAAATTATGCAAATACAAACAGGATTTCGTAAGCGGTTGCTGCTCGTCATTTTCGCAGTGGTTGTTGCCGTTTGCTTTTACACCATATCTCAAGTCCATCGCGTACCGTTAATGGAAAACGGCGGACGCAGTTTCGTCAAAGCACAGGTCACCTCTATTATCCAAGATCATGAGCAATCCGGCGATGTATACATCGGAGACCAAACTGTACAGCTTGAGCTATTGAGCGGAGATCATGCAGGCGAAAGCGTAGAAGCCACCAGTTCGTCCGCGTATCTATACGGCGTACACTGCACTATTGGCATGAAGGTCATTGCCATTGTCAGCGAATCCAACGGAGAACTTGTGACTTCCGTCTACGGCTATAATCGTGCTCCGGCACTCTACGCGATCGTTGCTCTGTTTCTGCTTTCTATTTTGGTCATTGGCGGAAAACGTGGGCTGTATTCCGTCATCGGTTTGGTATTTACCTTCATCAGTATCCTTTGGTTCTTCCTGCCCGCTATTTATCGTGGCTGGTCTCCTATTTTGGCAGCCATTGTTGTAGTTGTTTTAACTACATTGGTTACGATGTATCTGGTCGGCGGCTTTACTGCCAAGGCAACTGCTGCCGTCCTCGGTACCATTTTGGGCGTACTTGCCGCTGGTGTGCTCGCATGGATTTTTGGCAAAATTACGCATGTCACCGGCTACAATGTGTCTGATATTGAAAATCTCATTTATGTTCAAGAAGAAACCGGTATTCAGGTCGGAGAACTGCTGTTTGCCGGTATTCTGATTGCTGCACTCGGTGCTGTCATGGATGTCAGCATGTCTATCTCTTCTACGCTGCAAGAGCTGCACGAACAAAACCCAACCATGACAGCGCGGCAATTATGTCGCTCCGGCATGACCGTGGGACGTGACATGATGGGTACAATGTCGAATACCTTGATTCTCGCATTTGCCGGTGGCTCGATCAATACCATCGTCATGTTCTACGCGTATGATTACGAATATCTGCAGCTCATCAATCTGTTTGATATGGCCATTGAAATCATTCAAGGCATTTCCGCCAGCATGGGCGTCATTTTAACAGTTCCCTTCGTATCCTGCATCGGCGCATGGCTCATCGTTAAGCACAGAGATATTTTTTAAAACAAATCTTTTATGCATTGCTTTTTACGTCAGCAAACGCTATAATGTCTAGTAACGTATTTTGTTGCGATTTCTTTGAAAAATGCACCAAAAGTGGTATTCACAATACACTTTAAGGAGGATTTTCATGCGTTTGTTTGATATTCTGGGTCCTATTATGGTAGGGCCTTCCAGCAGCCATACCGCCGGTGCGGTGCGCATTGGACTCACCGCTCGCAAGCTGCTCGGCGAAGCACCGGTTCACGCAGATATTTCTCTGCACGGCAGCTTTGCTCTCACAGGTCACGGACACGGCACAGACTGCGCTCTGATTGCCGGTCTGCTCGGGATGCAGCCGGATGACCTGCGTATTCCAAACAGCTACGCCATTGCAGAGCAAGAAGGTCTGTCCTTCACATTTTCCACGGTACAGCTGCGCAATGCGCATCCTAACACAGCTCGGTTGCAGTTAACCGGTATCAGCGGCCGCACGCTGGATGTCGTTGCCGAGAGCATTGGCGGCGGTCGCATTCGCGTCAGCTCGATTGACGGCATCGAAGCCAACTTTTCCGGCGAGCACAACACACTCATTGTACACAATCAGGACACGCCGGGGCATGTCGCTGCTGTCACTTCTGCTCTGATGCAGAGACATGTGAACATTGCAACGATGCAGCTGTTTCGCAACGCGCAGGGCGGCTATGCAGTTATGATCTTAGAATGCGATCAGCCCATCCCAACCGATATTGAGCAATGGCTGTCTCACATTGATGGAATTCAAAAAATTACGATCTTTAATCAGGAGGAACCGTCATGAGCTTTCCCAGTATCGCTTCCATGCTGGAAGCCGCAAAAGCAGCACAGAAGCCGCTGTATACAATCATCTGCGAGGATGATTGTCAGGAAAACAACTACTCTCCGGAGGCATCTCATCGACAAATCTCCGCTCTGTGGGAAGCTATGCAGCAATCCAGCGAACAGTATTGTGCTTCCGACCGTTCCAACAGCGGTTTAATCGGTGGTGACGCAGAAAAACTTCGATTGGCAGCCCAAGCTGGTACGCTGGTTGGCGGCATCTATCTTCTCCGCGTGATTGAAGAGGCACTCAAGGTCGCAGAGTGCAACGCCTGTATGAAGCGCATTGTCGCCGCACCAACCGCCGGAAGCTGCGGTGTCCTCCCTGCCGTACTCCTTCCGCTCGCAGAGGAGAAAGAGCTGGATACAGAAGTGATCTTACAGGCCTTGTATATTGCCGCGGGCTTCGGACAAGTCACGGCAACGCGCGCCAATGTCGCCGGTGCAGAGGGCGGATGTCAGGCTGAAATTGGCACCGCCAGCGCGATGGCGGCCGCTGCTCTGACGCATATTTTAGGCGGAACCGCAGAACAGTGCGCCCATGCGTTTGCAATGTCTCTGGGCAATCTGCTCGGCCTGGTCTGTGATCCTGTCGCCGGCCTCGTGGAAATTCCATGCGTCAAACGCAATGTTGTCGGCGCAGTCAATGCAGTCAGTGCTGCCAATATGGCACTTGCCGGCATCACCTCCCATATTCCGGCAGATGAAGTAATTGATACAATGGGAGAGGTCGGAGATACTCTTCCGGCAAGCCTGCGTGAAACCGGTTTGGGCGGACTGGCTGCCACGCCGACCGGTAAAAAGATCACCGAGCAAGTGCTGCATCACGAGTAATTGCAATTATATCGTAAACCAAAGATATAATTAAGTTGACATTCTGTCTCGCGGCTCGTATAATAGTAAACTAGTAGGATAAAGACAGTTTACCAACATAGGAGTGAAAGATATGGACGCATTGACACTGGCACAGGAAATTATCAACGGCAGACGAATCACACGAGAAGATGATCTTTCCTTCTTTTTGACCTGCGATCTTGATGAACTCTGCAAAGGCGCTGATCAAATTCGTGCTCATTTTATCGGCGATAAAGTGGATCTCTGTTCGATTATCAATGGCAGAAGCGGACGCTGTCCAGAGGACTGCAAATACTGTGCACAGTCTGCGCACCATCACACCCAGTGTGAAGTCTATGATTTTCTTCCGGAACAAGACATTGTAGACGCCTGTCAGATGAACGAGCGTGAAGGTGTTGACCGCTTCTCTATTGTCACTTCCGGTCGCTCGCTGACCGGCGAAGAGTTTGATAAAGCCATTCACGCTTACGAAACGATGCACAAGAACTGTAGGATTGACCTTTGCGCATCCATGGGCTTTTTGTCTGCCGAGCAGCTGCATCGCCTGCATGAAGCCGGTGTGACCAGTTATCATCACAACATCGAGACCTCCCGCCGCAATTTTCCCAATATCTGCACCACACACACCTATGACATGAAGGTAGAAACCCTGAAAAAGGTCAAAGCAGAGGGCATGTGCGCTTGCTCCGGCGGTATTATTGGCATGGGTGAAACGTGGGAAGACCGATTAGACATGGCAATCAGTTTGGCAGAATTAGGGATTGATTCGATTCCACTCAATGCGCTGATGCCGATTGCAGGCACACCGCTAGAGCATTTGCCACGGTTGACGGAGCAGGACATTTTGCGCACGGTCGCTTTCTTCCGCTATATCAATCCGCTCGCAAATATTCGTCTCGGTGCTGGTCGCGCGCTGCTTACCAATGACGGTGAAACCGCTTTTCAGTCCGGTGCATCCGCAACGATTACAGGCAATATGCTGACAACGGTCGCCTGCGCAACCATCCGCAGTGACCGCGAAATGTTGCAGGATCTTGGACGCGATGTGACGCCAGAGTACTGGAAGCAAAACGAAGCACACTAAAATCCCCCTTGTTCTTCTCTGTCGAAGATTTTTCCTTGCATTTCCGGAAACAGTGTGCTATGATAGATAAGCTAAGTTGTCTCCGGGTGTAGCGCAGCTGGTAGCGCGCTTGACTGGGGGTCAAGAAGCCGCAGGTTCAAGTCCTGTCACTCGGACCAGATATAAAACAGGGAGCAGATGTGTTATGCATCTGCTCCCTGTTTTATACTTTATGGACAATTTAAGGATTAAAATATCCTATGAAAGTCGGAATGATGATTAATAATGCATTATCAATATTTGACAAATTTATTCAAATACAATATAGTGTATATATATTTGCAAAGGAGTTGTTGGGATGCAATTACGACAAGAAATTACACCGGAATATTTAAACCGTGGCGGTAGTGATGTTTTACCAGGATTATTGGACGTAGAAATTGTATCTGTAGAGCTGGGAAAATTAACTGGACGTATGCCAGTTACAAATAAGCATTTGGCAATCAATGGTTATTTGCACGCGGCGAGTGTGATCGCGTTGGCAGATACTTGCTGCGGAAATGCGACGATTGCTCATTTGCCGGAAGATGCAAAAGGATTTACAACGATTGAAACAAAGTGTAATCATATCAGCACCCTGCGAAATGGAGTTGCTGCTTGTACAGCAACAGTAGTACATGCAGGACGATCTACGCAGGTATGGGATGCAAGAGTATATGATGAAGCGACTGAAAAAGTAATAGCTGTTTTTCGTTGTACACAGATGATATTGTGGTAGGTGAAAAGCTAAGTACATGTCATTGCATCAATTACGCCGCCTTTTCGTTGGAAAAGGCGGTTTTTTTTATCAAAAATTGACAGATCATAAAAATCATGATACCATATTGTTACAAAGCATATCTGTATGTTATATTATTCAAAACGGGAGATTTTTATGAGAAAGCGAATAGATATTATTCTGTCAGCACTATTTCTCGCTATTGTACTGACTGCCTGCGGAAGCACTTCAGAGCCCGTTGTACAAAATCTTCGACACCGCAAACCACGGTATCTTCACAGCAAGGCGGTTCTGCTGAACATATCGACACCTCTGCGCAGGCCGATTCCATCGCGCGCAAGGCGCGGGATGCCGCCAATTCTGCGACTGACGAGGATATATCGACTGCATATGCGTACATAAAAGCCAATTATACCAACTGTTTCAAAGACAAGACTACAATGGAACAGATGATGTACTATGGCTGGTTATTGGAATATAAATATGAAGGCAATGCAGAGAAGCAAGAGTGCTATACTCTTGGGCAAGACGCAGAACAGCTTGTCAAATACATCTACCGCGGAGCAGATACCGCTGACAGCGACAACACCAAGGCGAATATAGAACAAGTCGGTAAATCTATTGATGCCATCGAGCAAGCGAAAACTGCTGAACAAACTGTGCAGCAATCGGCATCCACTGACACATCTTCCACAAAAGAAAACAGCCGAACCGTTTATGTCACCAAAACAAGCAAAAAATATCACTACGCCAATCCTTGCGGCAAAGGCACCTATTATCCCTGCAGTTTGTCAGAGGCACAGGCTCGCGGTTTAGAGCCTTGCGGAAGGTGTGTGCTCCGCTAAATGAACCGACCTCCAAAAGTTAGACCTAAAAATCTAACAAATGGAGGTCGGTATTTTTATGGCTAAATATAGTTATGAATTCAAGAAACAAAAGGAAATTGTCTTGACAATTCAGTAATGGAAAACTTCTTTGGGTTACTAAAATAGGAAATATATTACGGAGTTGTTTACTATAGCTACGAAGAGTTGAAATCAGAAATTGAGCGATATATAAGTATTATAATCGCAAATTGCAAGTGCAAGTTGGATGCCCCTCGATAAATATCGTCTAACAACTCCATTTTACATTCAATCATTATTTTCGGAGACGTCTTTTTTTGATGAGTGAAACCGCCGCACACACGGCAATAATGGCAAATGCCATATATACCACGCGCTGTGCTGCGGCCTGCGGTGTCTGATTTCCCGCCATAATATCATCCGGAGACAACGTGAGCGTATATTCGACTTCGTGCGGCACGCTCATCGCTGTGGTATCTGCAATGACCGTCATCGGCTGGGTAAAGCTCGTGACTGGAATTTCAAACGTCGAATACCCCTCTTCATTGATGTGCTCATACCGAACACCGCCGGAAATCATATAATCATAGTTTTCGCTGCCCCAAACCAACGTCAGGACTGCCGTACCGTCAGTAATTTTGAGCGCTGCCGGTGTGGTCACAGACGCTTTGCCGGATCCGCCCTCCAAGGCAACCGGAATCGCATAGTCGCCGTCATCCATTTCGATAAACGCAGGCTGAGTCGGTGTGTGTGCAGCGCTGTCCGGCAGCTTGGTACCTTCGCTGTCTGCCGCAAAACAGATTGACGATGCCAACAGCATCGTGAGCATTGCCAATATCCATTGTCTGATTTGTTTTTTCATGATGCTGCACCTCATAGATTTTCTTTCTTATACACAAAATACAGACCTGCAACAATAAAGACAAGCAGATAGACCAGCAAAATTAAAATCCCGCGAAAGTCTGCCGGTTCTCCCGTTGCAATCGCACGAATCATCGCACTGGTCTGCGACAGCGGCAGTGCCGCAATGACTTCCCGTGCGCCGTGCGGAATCGCAGATGTCGAAAAAAATGTATTACACAGATAGGACATCGGCATGATAATATAATTGGAAAACCGCGGCACATCCGCATGATTCTTTGCCAAGAACGAGACAACAATGCTGAGTCCTGCAAATACAGCACCATTCAAAAACAAAATGAGGACAGACTGCCAATTAAACACCAATCCTGTATGAATCGGCAAAATCAGCAGCAAAATAATACCCGCAGAATATAAACCGCGCAGGGCTCCTGCCAGCACCTGACCGATGATAAACTGCCACAGCGGAGTCGGAGAGATAATAACCTGATCGAATGCTTTTTCATATAACCGCTGTACATTCAGATTTTGCGCAATAGCGCTAAAGCTGCCATTCATCGTCGTTAGCGATACAACGCCAGGAATTAAATAATATAAATACGGCTGACCATTCATCGTTGTGCGAATACCCCAACCGAAAACAATCAAATACATGAGCGGAGCAATCAGTGCCGCCAGCGTGATTTTAGAAAAGTCCCGCAGGAATTCACGCCATTTTTCCCACAGAATTGTGATAATACCCATAGATTTAAATGCCCTTCGTCAAATGTTTGCCCGCTTGTTCTACAAAGACATCTTCCAATGTCGTATCGCGCAGCGTACAATTTCCTGTCAGCTGTGACAGATAGGCAATTGCTTCTTCGCGCGCAGCAAAATATCTGCTGTGTACGCCGTCCGGATGCATTTCATCCACCGCATAGGCTCCCAATTTGTGAATCAGATTGTCCGGCGTATCCAAATCTTCCAGCTTTCCGCCGTCCATCAGCGCCACACGGTCGCACAATGCCTGTGCCTCTTCGATATAGTGTGTGGTGAGCAAAATCGTCAAGCCTTTTTCGTTGAGCTGCCGCAGCAAATTCCACATCTGTCTGCGAGAAATGGCATCCATGCCTGCTGTCGGTTCATCGAGCAGCAGAATTTCCGGTTCCGTCAACAGTGCGCGACAGACCATCAACTTGCGCTTCATGCCGCCGGACAGCTTGCGAATCGTCTTTTTTCGATGGCTGGTAAGACCGGCGAATGCCAACAGCTGCTCTGTCTTTTCTCGAATTTCTTTGCGCCTCATAAAGTACAATCTGCCCTGATACTCCATGATTTCGTCCATATTCATGTCCTGCCGCATAGAGTATTCCTGCGTGACCACACTGACCTTGCGCTTGATGTCTTTCCGCTGCCGGTTCAATCTCTCACCATCAATATAAATCTCGCCGCCGCTGGGCAATAAAAGCGTCGAGAGCATACTGATTGTCGTGGTTTTCCCCGCTCCATTCGGGCCTAGCAAGGCAAAAAATTCTCCTGTCTCAATGCGTAAACTAAGCCCATCCACCGCCTGAAATCCTTCAAACTGTTTAGAAAGATTTTTGATTTCAATCATGGATTCGGCTCCCGTGCGATAATCAGAGAATAATAGCCCGCATCATCCGGAATTTCTTCCACGCCATGATAAATCTTTTCCTCCTGCATGCCACAGTTTTCCACCATGACAACATCGCGTCCGCTTTGCTTGAGCTGCTGCTTGACCCGATCCATTTTTCTGCCGGATTTCATCAAGACACAATTGCCGGAATAATTCAAATTATCTTCCAGATTATGACGCGCCGGAAGAATATGCAGCGGTTCATTCCACTCGGACAGCGAAACATTCATGCGAGCTGCCGCCGCACAAAACGACGTAATGCCGCTGACCGTTGCCGTCTCATACCCTCGATCCTCAATCAGCTTTTTGACGTAGCTGAATGTCGAATAAACTGTCGGATCTCCTAGCGTCAAAAACACCACATTTTGGCCACATTTAAGCTGCTGTTCCGTCGCATCTGCGGCAAGTTTCCAATTGTTTTCGCGTTCCTCTGCATCCATCGTCATCGGCATGTACAGCGGCAGCAATGTTTTGTCCGCCAGCTCCGGTGCAGCCTGTACGGCAATTTGGTATGCCACAGTCTCTCTGGGTTCTTTTCCCGGCACAGCAATCACTTCATTCTCTCGAATCATGCGTACTGCTTTGAGTGTCATCAGTTCAGGATCTCCAGGTCCTACACCAACACCGATCAATTTTCCGTTCATGTTATATTCCTCTCTTGCTATGTAATAATTTTCCTTGTTCTTCCGCCAGCTGCATCAGCTGCTCGTTTCCCGCATTCATGCTTCCAAATCGCTCCAGACAGCACACAACCTTTTCGCAGGACTCTATCCATGCTTTTGCTCGAGCAAGCGCCTGTTCACTAATCGGTTCAAACGCCTGCTCCGTAATTACTTGTGCTGCAAGTGCCTGTGCCGCCGGTAAATCCATATCATTTTCATGGAGTACTCCTGCCGCAAACGGAATGCCTTTGCGCTGCAGCTGTCGGTAAACCGGAATCCCGCTTCCGCCGCCGCCAATGACAAAGATCTTTGGCGAACCTGTCGGCTTTTCCAGCTCCATAAATCCGTAAATCGTATGATAACTGCCGCTGGAAACCTCATACAGCTGCTGGATATACGCATCGTCAAAAATCTCATCCGGCGTGCCGCATTTGTCAATGCGGTCTCCCTTGACGCAGACAACCCGGTCAGATAGCTTTTGCGCCAAATCAATCTCATGCATCGAGACAATCACCGCAATATTTTTTTCCAGCACAAGCTGCTTGAGAATCGCCAGCAGCTGTAATTTATGGCGAATATCCAAAAATGATGTCGGCTCATCCAAAATTAAAATCTCCGGTTCCTGACAGATGGCGCGCGCCAGCATCACGCGCTGCCGCTGTCCATCACTGATGCAGTTGAAGCTGTGATCCGCCAGTTCTCGAATATGAACCAGTCTCATCGCCTCGTGTACCTTTTTTCGGTCTGCATCCGATAGCACGCCAAACCGTCCAGTGTATGGAAATCTGCCGGATTCCACAACCTCTTCACAGCTCATAAGCTCCGGCTCTAATCGTCCCGTCATCATGACGGAAACTTTTTGCGCCATCTCTTTTCCACTGATTTGAGACAGGGATTTTCCCGCCACGCAAACCGTGCCGCCGAGAATTTCCAGCTGTTTGGTAATACTTTTGATAATCGTCGATTTTCCTGCACCATTTGGCCCAATCAGCGTCAAAATCTCCCCTGGACACACGGCAATTTCAATACCTTGAATGAGTACCTTCCGGTCATAGCCGACAGAAAGATTGTTTGTTTGTAAAATTGTGTTGTTCATGCTCTCTTCCTCAGTGCCGTCCCTTGTCTCGATGCAACATCATCCAAATGACTACCGGCGCACCAAATACAGCGGTCACAGAACTGATGCTAAGCTCTGTCGGTGCAAATAGCGTTCGCGCCAACAAATCACAAAACAGGCAAAATACTGCGCCGCCCAAAAATGACGCCGGAAGAATCAGAATCGGCTTAGAGGTGCGAAACAAGCTCTTGACCAAATGCGGTACGGCAATGCCGACAAAGGAAATCGGGCCTGCAAATGCAGTAACCGTTGCAGAAAGTACACTGGACAGCAAAATCAGCTGGGCACGAAACAACTTTACAGGAACACCCAAGCTCTGCGCATATACCTCTCCGAGACGAAATGCGTCCATCGGTTTGGACAGCAGCATAGTCAGAACCATACAAACAACGGTCACAACCGTCATGGTTCCGACATTTTCCCAGCTCACACCGGAAAAGCTGCCCATCGACCAGTTATGTAAATTGACAATATTGGAATCATCTGCAAATGTCACGGCAAAATCCGTGATTGCTGAGCAAATATATCCAATCATGACGCCGCAGATAATGAGCAGCGACATTTTCTTGACTTTGCCGGATATGAGCAGAATAAATCCCATCGAAATCATGGAGCCGACAAAGGCTGCCAAAATCATTCCCGTCGAATTCATCACCCATCCGTGACTCAAACAGCCAATCATCGCCATGGCAACCGTCAATTTTGCACCGGAGGAAATGCCCAATACAAACGGACCTGCAATCGGATTAGAAAAGAACGTTTGCAGCAAAAAACCGGAAACCGACAGCGCACCGCCCAAAATGACCGCCGCAATTAAGCGTGGCAATCGAATCTCCCAAATAATTGCCGTATTGGCTGAAGTTTTGCCTAACAAAATGCCAAACACCTCAGCAGGAGACAACGATACGGTTCCTATATTGAGATTGAGCAATACCAACAAGCACAGCAAAATGGCGAGAATGCCATATCCCGCTGTGCATCGCATGACTGTCCGCTGTTTCATCGATGTCTCCTCTCGTTTTTTGCTCTCATTTCAGTCGATGCAGGAAAGTCAGTTGATCGATCTGATCCGCTTGTCCCGTCACAATACGATTAAGATCTTCAATCATATCTGCCGCACCTGTTGTCTGCTGAAACATATTTTTCTCTGTGCACCAAACATTTCCGTTACGCACAGCCTTGAAGTCCTTGAGCAAGCTGCTCTTCTCTGTCAATTGACTGAGATTCTGTAAATCTCCTTCAATGGTGCTGTTGTAAATGATATAATCAGCATCCTTCGCCGCTGCATAAAACGCTTCCATCTGCATGTTCATGGTAGACAGCGCATTATCTTCTACTTTGAGCTGCTGCGCCGTCGGTACATAAGATCCGCCTGCCATGTCAATCATTTTGGAAACATAGTCACCCGGTTTCCGAACGTTGACGGAGCCTGTCGAGCTGATATAGAAAAACGCAACGGTCTTTCCGGTATCCGTTGTCTGGATACGATTGACTTGCTGTACTTTTTCATCAAAAAACTTTTCTGCTTCCTCTGTCTTTCCAAGCAGCAAGCCATACAGCTTGATCCATTCCATTCGTCCCAACGGGTGCGCTTCATAGCTCGAATGTTCCACAAGTACCGGAATATTTAATTTTTCCAGCTGCTCTTTGACTTCTGGATTATGAGTAATCATCGTGGATTCCACAGCAATCTGGCACTTTTCTGCCAATAATGTTTCATAATCTGGCGTATTATATTTTCCGATGTACTGTAGCTTGCCCTGCTGCATCGCCTGTGTCACATGTGGCAGACTCCAATCCTTTTGCGCCGTGCTGGTCATCGTGACACAATCCAATGCATCCAATCCATCAAACAAATCCATCGCAGAGGATGCCGCCAAATAAATATTGTCCAATGGCTGCTGCAGCACGGTAATTTTGCTGTTTAATCCCTGTGGCGCCTGTTTTCCCTCCGACACCAGCAGGTACTGATCCTGATCGGCAATGGTAATCAACGCATAGCCACCGTCATAATAGTCAACAGAAAACTGATCGGCATACTGCAAATCCATGCTTCCCATCGGCTTCCAGTCGGAAAAATTCGATGCGGATTCCTGTGCGCCGCAGCCAACGAGAAAAAAGCACGCACTGAGCAGCAGGATGCCCATGAGATATTTTAATCGTCGCATAGCATTACTTTGCCTCAATAGAATCTGGGTCAAAGGTCAATGTATAGTCAATCAGATATGGCTGGCTCATCGCCGTTGTATCTGCCTGTACTGCCATCTTTGTGCCAAATTTTGTGACCGGAATCTCAAACACAGAGGTCTCTGTGCCTTCTATCGGTTCGTACTTGGTATCTCCAACCATCATATAATCATAATTAGAGCTGCTCCAAATAATTTCCGCTGTTGCCACGCCATCTGCAACCGTCAGCTCTGTCGGAGACTGGATACTTGCTCTGCCAGAGCCGCCAGCCAAGGTGACATTGACCGTGTAGGTGCCGTCCTGCAAGCCGAGATCAGCAAGCGTCTTGCTGCTTCCGCCCGTCACAGCACCTTCCGGTAAGGAATCCGAGCGAAGCAGAATAGTTCTATCGTACCACTGCTGCTTATTCTTGCTAAATGCCGCGCAAGAAATGCCCTGATCTAACGCTTCTACCGGAATCGTAAAGGTATCTGCACCGTCTTTATCGGTCTCAGGGAAAATATAATCCTCCGGCTTTGCCTTGGATGCCTGCTCGCCGGTGCCCAGATAAATGCAGCGATAGCCTGTGCCGCTCATTGTCATCACTGCCGTCATTTCTCCGTCTTTTACCGTCAGCTGGCAGTCTGTCACATGAAACATCTTCGAGCTGCAATCCACTGTGACAGAATATGTGCCATCCTTGACCTGTTTGCCGGAAATCGCCTCCATGCCGTCCTCACCGACCTGTTCGACAGTTGTCATGTCCGCAGAGCTTGCCACCTTGCTGTAATCTGTTGTGTCTTTCTGCGTCTGTGCAGCTGTTGTGCCGGAAGCAGATTCTGCCGTTTGATTGCTGCCGCAGCCGGTCAATACGCCAGCCAGCAGTGCCGCGCACAACGCCGGTGCTAAAAATGTTTTCTTCATCTAATTTCACCCTTTCAAAACGAGAGCGGCACGAAAACCCGCGCCGCTCTGTTTGTATATCCGATTGTCATGTATTACTTCAGAGAATCAATTGCTGCCTGCGCATGCTCTACATAGATCTGGCGAATGGTTTCGTTCTCGCCCAGACCGCGCAGCAGGCACTCAACCTGATAGCCAGCAGCCTCAAACTGAGACTTCCAAGAATCCTCGTCATCGCCTGCCATATCGTTGTTCGCATGGTCACCGGCAACTACCATCAGCGGCTCCAGAACAACGCGCTTATAGTTGCCCTTCTTGACAGCAGCCATAACGTCATCCAGAGACGGAGTAGCTTCTACCGTGCCTACAAAGTAGTTGGTGTGACCATCCTTGGTCAGCAGATCCTGCATCTTCTGATAAACAGAGTTGGAATCTGCAGATGTACCATGACCCATAAATACAATTGCCGTCTCGCCATCGTCATAATCCTTGGTCCAATCAACAATGGCGTTCTCTACACGAGAGAAATCCTCATCGCTGGACAGCAGCGGCTGACCGATAGCTATCTTGTCAAATGCATCAGAGTACTGTGCAATATCGCTCTTCAGTTCGTCATACTCCAGACCATTCATCAGGTGGGTCGGCTGAACAACCAAGTTCTTTACACCATTATCAACGGCACGCTTGAGAGACTCATTGATATCATCAATCTTTTCGCCATCGCGCTTCTCTACGTGGTCAATGACGATATTGGCAGTAAAGCCACGGCGTACCGAGTAATCCGGGAAGGACTTCTCCAACTGATCTTCAATCGCACCAATGGTCAGACGACGGCTGTCATTGTAGCTGGTGCCAAAGCTGAGCACCAGCAGTTCATTCTCGCCAATGTTATCCTGATTGCGCGGATTATCCTTCGAGGCATCGCCGGTGTTATAGTTTTCTTCTTCCTCTGCCTCTTCACCAGAGCCAGAGCCGGAGCCGGCCTTTGTAGAAACCGTTGCAGAACCAGTGTCCTTTGTAGCGTCTTTGCTGTTGTCGTCGGAAGAGCCGCAGCCCGCCAACATACCAGCAGCCAGCACACCTGCCAGCAGCATTGCCGTCAACTTTTTCATTTTCATTTTCTTTACCTCCTGTGGTATCCTAGGAACGCTTTAATCGTGGTTTCAGAACTATTTTCGCGTATACCACAAGAGCGCTCTCCTCTGCTGAGAAAAAGCGCTGACCTCCCCAGCCCACAAAAGGCAGGCAAACGGTACAATCAAGAGCTCGTGATCCGGAAATATTTCCTGTACCAGCATTCGGCAGGTTTCCTGACTTTGGCTCATCGCAGAAGAACAGCCTTACCAGTCTTGCAGACCAGTGACCGCGCCGAAACGCATTGCTCTCCGCTCCCCGTTCACAGTGACGAGATCGCACAGGATTACTCACCTGTTTCCCTTTTACCCTCTTGCTAGATATGCAAGCGGCACCGAATCCTTTTGATTTAATTGTTCCAATCCTGCTTATTCAAGCATTGATATTATTGTATCATTTGCCCTATGTCTTGTCAACCAATCCTGTTGCCTTCTTTATTGTATCGTATACTCCCCGACATGTAGACGAAAAGAATACATCTGCCAAGAAGTGAAGTGGGTAAATGTATTCTTTTCGTTAGAATATTGTATTATTTGTCAAGCAGATACTGCATGTGCTTGAGGGCAGACGAACGCTTGAGTCCCGACAGCACCAAGCCCGCTGCAATTGATCCAACAACCGTTGAAATTAAGAACGGAATAATGTACGCATAAAATGCAACCGCTCCGGCATCCGTCCCCATAAGCAAAACAGCTACCGGATAGGCACATAGACCGCCGAGAATACCGGTGCCAAAAATCTCCGCTGCAACCGTCAGCAGCAGCTTTTTGGTCTTCCAATACATCAGTCCACAGCACAACGCACCGATCATGCTGCCCGGAAACGCCATCAGACTACCTAGTCCAAACAAATTTCTCAGCAGGCTGGCAAGAAAGGCGCATGCCACACCGTAACCAGGCCCAAGAAAAACAGCACAAATAATATTCACCATGTGCTGAATCGGCGCACAGCGGGAGCCCAAAATAGGAAATGAAAACATACTGCCGACTACAGCAATGTCTGCCAGCACCGCACAAAGAACGATTTTTTTAATACGAATACGATTCATGATTTTCCTCCATAAAAAACGAGAGCATCACAAAGAATCATACCCATGGTGGTATGCCCCTTCGTGACGCTCTCGCGTTACTCTGTTTGGAAGAATATCATATGTTACACGACTTGTCAACTGATATCTCATCCAAACTGCTTATCTAAATACTCTACAACACCTTTTAACGTATTGTGGTTGTTGTCAGCTACGACAACATCTACCATATCGAGCACTTCCTGTCTTGCATTTTCTGGTGCAAAACTGATGCCTGCACTGCGCAGCATTGGCAAATCATTCTGGCTGTCACCTACCGCGCAAACCAGCTCCGGTTTGACACCGAGATATTCCGCAGCCTTCCGCACGCCATCACCCTTATGTCCGCCTTTGCAGGTCATCTCATAATAGACCGGTGTGGAAAACGTCAAATTGTACTTGTCTTTGACTCGATCAATAAAAGGACGCGCCGCCAACACCTCGTCATGCTCTCCGGTAAAATTGATTTTTCCCCATTCATGCGTTGGCTCCGGAATCTCATCTAAACCGCACAGCGTATACGGAATGTTGAGATTGACAAAATGCTGCCGTGTCACCTCGCATGTCTGACAAACATATGAGTGGTCAAGCAAAAACACTTCTACGCCCAAATGCGGATACTGTTCCATCACTTCCCGCGCCAGTTGTTTTGCCCCGTCATCCAAGCCTTCCATGTATACGATGCTTTCCTGCGCTTCATCACAGATAATCGCACCATTCAAATAGACCCCCGGTCCATTGCATGGCAGCAGCTTGCGATAAGCAGCCGTCGCCGGACGCGTTCTTCCAGTCGCCAAGGAAAAATAACCACCATTGCGTGTAAAATATTCCAACGCCTCGATGGTTTCCTTTCCAATCTCGCGTGCATCATCAAGCAGTGTACCATCCATATCCGAGGCAATAAAAATACCATCAAACCTGCCCATACTGACTCCTCAATTTCCGTAATACCTGTTCAAAATATTCTGGCAGCGGTGCCCCAAACAGCATCCGCTCTCCCGTTGTCGGATGGGTCAGTTCCAGCTCTCCCGCATGGAGACACTGTCCCTGCAATTTCCATTTGTCCTTCGCCAGTCCATACAGCGGATCGCCGATAATCGGATGACCGATATGCGCCATGTGCACACGAATCTGATGCGTGCGTCCGGTCTCCAGACGAAATTTCATAAACGCATAGCCCTGATACTGTTCCAGCACCTCATAATGCGTAATCGCCTCGCGTCCACCCGCAAGAACGGTCATTTTTTTTCTGTCCACCGGATGACGGGCAATCGGCGCACAAATCGTACCGATTATTTCTTTTGGGCATCCATAGACCACAGCAAAATACCGGCGCCCCGCGCTATGTATCTTGATCTGTTCCGCCAGCGACTGATGTGCTTTGTCATTTTTGGCAACGACCAATAAACCGCTGGTATCTTTATCAATGCGATGAACAATACCCGGCCGAATCTCACCGTTAATGCCGGACAAGCTGTCTCCGCAATAGTACATCAATGCATTGACAAGTGTACCGCTCCAATTGCCCGGTGCTGGATGAACAACCATGCCTTTTGGCTTATTGACAACGATAATATCGTCATCTTCATACACAATATCCAATGGAATATTTTCCGGTTCAATCGCAACCTCTTTGGGCTCCGGCACCTCGACAGCAATTACATCTCCGGCAGCAGCCTTGGCATTTTTTTTGACCGGTTTATCGCCCATCATCACGCATCCCTCCTGCATGAGATGCTGAATGGCAGACCTCGTCAAATCCGGTATCTGTTCTGAGAGCAGCTTATCAATGCGTTTGCCGCCGTCTGCTTCTGTCACCTGCACAAGTTGTCTCATTTTCCTTCGTCCTCCGGATCTTTATGGATGAAGAGATAATAAAAGGCAAACAGCGCAATACCAACACAGACATAAATATCCGCGATATTAAAAATAGGAAACCGAATAAATTCCAGCTGAATCATATCGACAACATAGTGATTGACAATGCGATCAATGACATTGCCAATCGCACCCGCAGCCACGACAAGCAAACTAATCTTTCCAATTGGCGCTTGAATCTTATCTTTTTTCAGTGCATACACAATGGCGCACAAAATGACGGCAGCCAGCGCGACAAACAGCCAAATTTGATTTTCTAAGATACTAAATGCAGCACCACGATTTTCCACATAGGTCAGCGACAGCACGCCCGGAATAAGCGGAATCGTGCCGATAGATGCCAGCATCATCACTGCCCAATATTTGACGGCTTGATCCACGATGACCATCATGAGAACCGCCAACAGATACATAACCATAGACACAGGAGATTCCTCCCTTCACAAAGAGAGGCAGAGGACAATTCCTCTGCCTCTTCGTCACGAATCATCCATTCGATGATAGTTTGATTTTACTTGTGGCTGAGCACAGAAGCGCAGCGTACGCACAGCGTCGGATGCTCTGCATTGCTGCCAACAGTCGGATCATAGATCCAGCAACGCTCACACTTCTCGCCTTCCATATGGCTGACAGCAATCTTCATGCCGCCCAGTGCCTCGTAGGAATCGCCTTCGCCCTCGCCAGTCTGTACATCAACATCAGAAACGATAAACAGCTTTGCCAGATCCTGACCGCAGCCGTCCAAGAATTCCTTTGCATTCTCAGAAGCGGTGATGATAACCTTTGCTTCCAGCGGCTTGCCGATCAGCTTAGAGCCACGTGCCTGCTCCAGTGCCTTGTTGACATCATCACGAACTGCGATGATTTTCTCCCACTTGAGTGTTTCTGCATCGGTAAAGCTCAGAGCAGGATCGTACTCCGGCATGTCGTTGAGGACAACGTTGCGCTCGTCATCGCCTTCTGCGTGCGGCATAGCGTGCCAGATCTCGTCTGCGGTGAAGCAAAGAACCGGAGCCAGCATACGAACCAGCGCATCCAGAATGCGATAAATAGCAGTCTGTGCAGACAGACGGCTCAGACCGTCATCACAGTACAGACGATCCTTGATAACGTCCAGGTAGAAGTTGGACATATCGACAACGCAGAAGTTGTGGATTGCATGGATAACACCGTGGAACTCATAGCTGTCATATGCTGCGCGAACGCGGCCAACCAGCTCGTTGCACTTCATCAGTGCCCACTTATCCAGCTCCAGCATTTGGTCATACGGTACCATCTGATCCAGCGTAAAGCCGTTCAGGTTGCCCATGATGTAACGAGCGGTGTTGCGAATCTTCAGATAGTTCTGAGACAGCTGCTTGAACATCTTCTTAGAGATCTTCATATCCGCACGGTAATCGGAGGAAGATACCCACAGACGCAGAATATCTGCACCATACTGCTGGGTGATTTCCTGCGGGCTCATACCATTGCCCTTAGACTTAGACATCTTCTGACGCTCTTCATCGACAATCATGCCATGGGTGATAACCGTCTTGTACGGAGAAACGCCCTTGGTAGCGATAGACGTCAGCATAGAGGACTGGAACCAACCGCGATACTGGTCGTTGCCTTCCAGATACAGATCAGCCGGATAAGCCAGATCCTCGCGTTCCTCCAGCACTGCTGCATGAGAAGAACCGGAATCGAACCATACGTCCATGGTATCAGTTTCCTTCGTGAATTCAGAGCATCCGCATTCACACTTTGTGCCAGCCGGCAGAATGTCGGCAGCATCGGTATCAAACCAAGCGCTGGTGCCCTTCTCGCGGAACAGAGCTGCAACAGCGGAAATCGTACTGTCGTTAATCAGCGGCTTCTTGCACTTCTTGCAGAAGAAGATTGGAATCGGCACGCCCCAAGTGCGCTGACGAGAAATACACCAGTCAGAACGCTCCTGAATCATAGAGGTCATGCGGTCTTCGCCCCAAGCCGGAATCCACTTGACACCGTGGCAGGCCTCGACAGCCTTATCCTTCATAGCATCGACAGAACAGAACCACTGCTCGGTTGCGCGGAAGATAATCGGCTTCTTGCAGCGCCAGCAATGCGGATACGAGTGTTCGATGGTCTCAACGGCCAACAGCGCATTCTTCTCGGTCAAATCGTGCAGGATAATCGGGTTGGTATCTTCATAGAACATACCAGCGTACTTGCCTGCATCAGCAGTGGTCATACCCTTGCTGTCTACCGGAACAATCATCGGGATTTCCGGATACTTCTGGCAAACAACAAAGTCCTCTGCACCAAAGCCCGGTGCCGTGTGTACACAGCCGGTACCGGCATCCAGCGTAACATGATCGCCAACGATAACCAGAGACTCACGATCCATCAGAGGATGCTGTGTTGTTACATACTCCAGCTCAGAGCCCATGATGGTGCCCAGAACCTCATACGATTCAATCTTTGCCGCAGCGGCAACAGACGGAATCAAGTCAGTTGCCAGAACATAGATCTCACCGTTCGGTACCTTGACGAAAGAATACTCAAAGCGCGGATTCAGAGAGATAGCCAGGTTGCCCGGCAGTGTCCACGTGGTAGTTGTCCAAATCACGAAGTATACGTTCTCTGTCGTGCCGATGACAGAGCTAATCTTGCCCTGATCGTCCTTGACAGCAAACTTGACGTAGATAGACGCACACTTGTTATCCTTGTACTCGATCTCGGCTTCAGCCAGAGCGGTTTCATCGTGCGGGCACCAGTATACCGGCTTCATGCCGCGGTAAATATAGCCCTTCTTAGCCATCTCGCCAAAGACAGAAACCTGCTTGGCAACAAAGTCATTGGTCAGGGTCAGATACGGGTGATCCCAATCACCGACAACGCCCAGACGCTTAAACTGGGTACGCTGCGTGTTTACGTGATCCAATGCAAATTCCTTGCACTTATCACAGAAATCCTTGTTGCTGACCTTGTGTCTGTCCAGACCAAAGGCAGCAATTGCCTGACGCTCGATCGGCAGGCCATGGGTATCCCAGCCCGGTACATACGGAGCCTTAAAGCCAGCCATGTTTTTGTAACGCACAATGAAGTCCTTGAGGATCTTGTTCAGTGCGTGACCCAGATGCAGATTACCGTTTGCATACGGAGGGCCATCGTGAAGAATGAACAGCGGTTTACCCTCATTCTTCTCCATCAGTGTATGGTAAATATCCTCTTTCTCCCACTTCTCCAAAAATTCCGGCTCGCGCTTAGGAAGACCCGCGCGCATCGGAAAATCAGTCTGCGGAAGATTGATCGTTTTGTTGTAATCCTGCGGCATGTAACCGTACCATCCTTTCTGATTCTCGACGCTGTCCTCTTTTTTGAACCAACGCCGTCCCGCCAATCCGGCGGAATTCTATCCTAAACAGCTGTTGCTGTTTATTCTCCATGTTAATTGCTGTCATCCTGTGAACCGCTGACCTCTACGGTGTATGCGGTTTGTTCCATTCCATCCATATGGGATGTGTGCTCGGCATCAGCAAAAATTTTTAAAATATCTGCGGGAATATCAGTTCCCAGGTTTTCCTCTGGCGGATTGGGAATTTCCAGCTCCGCCGGGCCTTCTACTCGCCCTTCAATTGTCTCGCTGTAAACAGTATGATCTGAGATCGAAGTAAATTCCACACCTTCCTTCTGTGGAATGGCCGCAATTTTCTCGCTTTCTTCACGAAAAGCACGTGTCATTTTTTCAATAAAAGAGGCGGCTTCTTTTTGTGCCAGCCGCAGACGTGCCTGCTCCTGAGAAGCCTGCACCTGATACCGTCTGACGATAGCTTCGCACTGTTCCTTGGTTTCTCGTTTGAGCTGTTCCGCTTCCTCCTGCGCTTGACTGCGCGTTTGGTCTGCCTGCTCGCTTGCTTCCTTCTTTGTTTTGTCTGCCATGCTCTGCGCGGTCATCAGCGCCTGCCGAATTCCGCTCTCAATGCGGCGATATTCTTCAATCTTATCCACCATGACCTTGAGCTTTGCCCGCAATTCTGCATTTTCCCGTTCCAGAGCCTCCATGTCATCTGCCGCTTGATCCAGCATCATATCAACGCTTCTGGCATCATATCCGCCAAATACCGCTTTTTCCGGCGCAAAATCCCGGATCTCTTTTGAACCTAACATGTTACCTCCCTGAAATCAAACGGCCGGAAAAAACCGGAAAATGGCCGGGATAAACCCGGCCGGACGAATCCCGCGAAACTTTGCATATTACAACAGCGCATAAATCAGTCGCTCCGCAAACTCCAAAAGCACAAAAGCGATGATCGGAGAAAAGTCCAACATCATGCCTCGTCCGGATTGGAATCTGCAGAGTAAACTGCGGCATGGCGCAAGCATCGGTTCTGTCACCGTGTACAGAAACTCTCCGACTACAGACTGCTGCACCTGCGGAAACCATGAGCACAGTGCCCGAATGACAATTAGCCACTGCAATATTCTAAGAATCCGAATCATAATGCTTGCAAGAATCATATGAAATCCATACCTCTCGGTTGAAAAAACATCAGAACTTCATTCCGCTGTTTTCCAATTCGCTAATCAAATCATCGCCGACAATTTCCACATCCAGCGGGGTAATCAAATACGTATCGTTTGCCACGCGCTTGATCTTGCCTTCAATGGCATATGTAACACCGCTCATAAAGTCCAACATGCGCTTGGATGTTTCTCTATCTGTTGTTTCCAAATTGAGAACAACCGTCATCTTGTTCTTCAGATGATCTGCAATGTCTGCTACATTATTAAATTGATCCGCTTTCACCAGAACGACAGCGAGCTTGGTTGTCGCGTTAATATTTACCACCTGATTGTTTTTGCGCGGCTCAACCTGCACATTGTGCCGTGCTTCAGATGGAACAGACGGTCTCGATGACATCTCGCGATGATTATAGTACGAAGAAGTTTCTCTGTTTTCCGGCTCTTCTACAGGGCCTTCATCCATATCAAAATCTTCTTCGTCATCTACCTCTCCGCTAACCCAGCGCTTAAAATCGTTTACTAAACCCATTTCTGCTTCCTCCTGAATGGAACAAATCTAATTTCTCAGTAATGGCGGGCGCCGAACAGTGCCGTGCCCAGCCGGACGATTGTTGCCCCACAGGAAATCGCCTCACAATAATCAGCACTCATTCCCATCGACAAGCAGTCCATGGTGATATTATCGTATTTTTTCGCCGATATGTCAATAAATAGTTGAGACATTCTGTCAAAATAAAGAGTTTTTTCTTGATTTGGCTGCGGTTTTGGTGGAATTGCCATTAGTCCGCGCACATGAACATGTTCCAACTGAGCAACCTGCTCGATGACTAAATCAATCTCATCCGGATCAATGCCCAGTTTGCTCTCTTCTCTGCCGATATTCAGTTCCAGCAAAATATCTTGACAAATTCCGGCCTTAGCAGCCTCCTTGTCAATGACTTTTGCCAGCTTGACCGAGCTGACCGATTCGATCATGGATACCTTGCCGATCAAATACTTGACCTTATTTGTCTGCAAGGTTCCAACAAAGTGCAGTGGTCTTCCATCATAGGCATGCTGCTCGTACTTTTCCAACAATTCCTGTACGCGGTTCTCGCCACAGACATCCACACCGGCCTCAATGGCAGCGCGGACACGCTCTGCATCGTTCATTTTTGTTGCAGCGACCAGCGTAATATCCTCTGGTTTGCGACCGGAAGCGATCGCAGCCTCTGCTATGCGTTTTTTTGCGGTCTGCACCGCTTCTGCGATAAATTTGCGTTCTTCCTCTGTCATTATTTCATTACCTTCTTGTCATTCACATCTTTTGCTTTCACAATAATATCATCATTGACAACCAGCGAATCATTATCGGTTACATTCTGCTTTACAATGTAGAAATCACTGCCTTCATACAGCGGCTCAATTTTCTTATAGCTTGCCACAGAATTGGACAGGACATAAACACCCATCTCGTCATTTTCCATGCGCACCGCAGATTTCGGCACTTTGAGACCTGCATATGAGTCGATGACAACCGTTGCCACCTGTTCCCTCATGGAAACAAGTTCTGCATTCATATCTTCGGACTGAAAGATCACCAGCGTGTTGTCATTGCTCTCGTCATCCCGCACAGCTTGTACCGTTGCAGAGACATCTCGATTGACCTGCGAAAAACGCAGGCTGACGGTATCGCCCTGCTTGATATTCTTGGCATCTGCGTCGGCAACCTTAGCGGCATAGTACCAAGCATATCCTGAGACCACTTTTCCTTTTCCGGATGTCGATAACGGGCTTTTTTCCGCCAGTTTTTTCAACGAAGACAATGTCAAATTGTCTACAACATCTGGCGTGAAGATAGTCTCATATCCATCGGAAGACTCGCAAAAATAGCCTGCACACGGAGAATAAATGCTGGTCGTTTTGCCGTCCAGGCGTGACTCCAGCGAGGCTGCCTGTTTTTTCAGGCTGGCAAGTTCTTTTTTGATGTCTTTGCTGTTATCGGAAATTGAACTGCTCTTCAAAACCAACTGACGCAGCTCAGAAGTAATCGAAGTAATCTGTCCCAGCGAACCGTTTTCTACCTGCTCACACAGAGCATTCATCTGGTCGATGATTTTCTGATTGAGACGGCTTGAATTAGTCGTCGCGGAAGAGGTCGAATTAAATGTTTCCAACTGTTTGATATTGTCATTGATGCTTTTCAACTCACGACTGACAGTCAGTGCATCCTGATTGGAATACTCTGTGACGAGTGCTGCTCCCTTGGAGACCTTGTCGCCGTCAGAATAATTATACTCCACGGTATTGCCCTCCGCAATATCCACGGTTTGTTCTTCTCGAATAAAATATCCGTCCGCGGAAAAAGAATCATCCAGTGACACCTGCTGTGCCGGTGTCGTCTTGACCGGATTATAATGACTGATGGCAAATCCAGCAATGCTGTAAATAAAAATAATCACAAAAATGATAATCGGTATCCGAAGCGTGCGATTGATGCGCAGCCCACCAATTCGCCATACATTGGATGTTTTATCGGAATTGTTCCGCCGAAACGGATTTCCTTTGAATGCCATAGAAAGTACTCCTCCGAACAGAGGATCTTATACCGCAGCCGTTTCCTTTCTTCCGTTCATTTCCAGCTTGCGCTGCGGAATAACTGTGGAAATCGCATGTTTGTAGATCATTTCCTGCTTCCCATCGCAGTCAAACAAAATAACAAACGTGTCAAATCCGCGCACCACACCGCGCAGCTGAAATCCATTGGTGAGAAAGACGGTCAACGGAACTCTGTCCTGCCGTGCCCTGTTTAAAAAGGTGTCCTGTAAATTGATTTCTGTTTTCATTATAAAAGAATCCTCCCGTGATGTATATAGATACTTTTAATATGTTACACCACGTTCAGATAAAATTTCTGTCACTTGCTGAAGAATTCCGGAAAAATCTTCCGGCGCATCGTATTGCAGCCAGTGCACGCGATCGTCTCGCCGCAGCCATGTCAGCTGACGCTTGGCATAATTGCGCGATGCCCGTTTAAGTGTATCCAGACAAACGTCTAAGCTCTCTCGTCCTTCCAGATACGGCACCAGCTCTTTGTAACCAATGGCTTGTCCCGCCGTCCCAACAAGTTTTCCGCCCTTCCACAGGCGTTCAGTCTCTTCGACAAGTCCCTGTTCCGCCATCTGATCGACACGACGGTCAATGCGGTCATACAGCATCTGCCGTTCAGAAGGACAGAGCGCAAACAAAATCGCATCGTATTTTGGCTCTGGTCGTTTATTTTTTTCGTTCCACTCGTTAATCGTCATGCCGGTCTGCTCATACACTTCAAGCGCCCGCACGACACGCTTGACGTTATTTTCATGGATGCGCTGTGCCGACACCGGATCGACAGCGCGCAGCATTTCATGCAGTGCATGAGCACCTTGTTCCCGCGCAATCGCGTTGTATTTTTCTCGCGCCTCTAAATTTGTCTCATCGCCAGAAAATACACTGCCCTCAATGAGTGCATCCAGATACAATCCCGTGCCTCCGCACACAATTGGAACTTTTCCGCGCGATAAAATATCTCGTGCACAAGCATCCGCCATCTGCTGGTATTTTGCCACAGAAAACGTTTCTCCGGCATCCGCCACATCAAACATATGATGTACGACACCGTCTCGTTCTTCTATGCTCGGCTTTGCCGTTCCAATATTCATGCCGCGATACAGCTGCATGGAATCTGAGGAAATGATCTCTGTATCCAATCGCTTCGCCAGCGCAATAGACAATGCTGTTTTGCCGGAAGCCGTTGGTCCGGCAATACAAATAAGCTTTTGCTTCATCACTGATTCACCCGCTTAAACATTTTATCCAGCTCATATTTGGTTAAGCGCACAGTAACCGGTCTGCCATGCGGACAACAGGTCACTTCCGAGTCGGACAGCACGCGGTCACACAGCGATTGCAGTTCTTCCATGCTCGTCTTCCAACCGCCCTTAATCGCCGCTTTGCACGAAACCGTATGAATCAAATCATCCAGACGGTCAGGCACCGGTGTGCGGCGATCCATCAGCTTTTGCGCCATTTCGGAGACAGTCATGGACAAATCACCAGCATCAATATATGCCGGCGCTTCGCGCACCGCAACACTGTGCTGGCCAAACGGTTCCATAACAAATCCAATCGACTGAATCTGTTCCATGCCATCCATGATTGCCGCATATTCCTCGCCGGACAAATCGACTACAACCGGCTGCAGCAGCATCTGTGTCGGAATATCCACCTGTTTTCTCAACTGATTGAACAAAATCCGCTCGTGCGCGGCGTGCTTATCAATGAGAATCAGACCACTTGCATCCTCCGCTAAAATATATGTGTCAAAGCAGCTGCCAATCACATGCGCCCTTGGCATATCATCAAGCAAGGTTTCTTTTGGCAGTGCCGAAGCTGGTTTTTTTTCTTTCTCGGGAGTTTTTAGTTCTGTCGGCTGCGGCTGTTTTTCTATTTGCGACACGCGTCCGGCGAAATCGTCCGGCTGTATCGACTTGATTGTCGGCTTAGATGTACCAATATTACTCAGTACACGCTCATCCCTGTCATCCACATCAATAAATGGCAGGAAGCCGGAACGTTTTTGTACAGATGATACTCGTCCATTCGATGTCGGTGCAGGCTGATATACTCTTTCCTGTTCCAAGCGTTCTATGTTGCCATGCATCGATTCCGGACTCTGCGGTGCCATGCGAATCGCAGAACGCGAAATGACCTCGTTTTTTTCTTGCGGTTCCGGCAGCTGGGGTGATAATACCTCTGCCATCGTCTTTTGCGGCTTTGCTTCAATCTCTGGAATGTTTTCTTCTCCCGCCAGCACATTTTTTACTGCGGCATAAACAGCAGAGAATACTTTCTTCTCCTCCGCAAATTTGACTTCCGTCTTTGCCGGATGGACATTGACATCCACCAGTCCCAGCGGCAGATCGAGACAAACACAGCCATACGGGAATTTTCCGGTAATAATGCTGTTTCGATATGCTTCTTCCATCGCCGCCTGTATCAGCTTGGATTTAATAAATCGTCCATTGACGAAAAAATGCTGATAGGTTCGATTGGAGCGCGGTGCATGCGGTTTGGAGATATATCCCCAAACCCGAATATCATGAAGCGTATGTTCCGGCATTTCAATGAGATTTTTGGACAGCTCTTTGCCAAATACGCTGAATACTGCATTTTTTAAGCTGCCATTTCCCGGAGAATGAAACACATTTTTTCCATCCCGAATACAGTGAAAACTGATTTCTGGATGGCTCTCTGCGGCGTGTTCCACCACAGAAAGAATATATCCTGCTTCGGTAAAGTCTTTTTTCAAAAACTTCATGCGTGCCGGTGTATTATAAAACAGATCACGGATGAGAAATGTCGTGCCGTCCGGACAGCCTGCCGGCTCATTCGCCGTCATTTTTCCGCCTTCCAACGCCACATGAACACCCTCCATGCAGCCAGTCTGTTTGGTAAACAGCTCGACACGTGAAACCGCACTGATTGCGGCGAGCGCTTCGCCGCGGAATCCCAGTGTGCCAATGGCACTCAGATCCTCTCGTGTACGAATTTTGCTCGTCGCATGGCGACGAAAGGCAATCGGCGCATCTTCCGGCGCCATGCCGCAGCCATTATCACGGACACGCAAATACGTGATACCGCCGTGCTCCAATTCAACTGTGATCTGTGTCGCACCAGCGTCAATGGCATTTTCCACCAGCTCCTTGCACACAGAGGAAGGCCTCTCAACCACTTCACCCGCAGCGATCAAATCCGCCATATGAGAATCCAATTCATGAATCACTGCCATGCAGCACACCTCCCAGTTTACTTTCTATTCTAAAACTCTGTGCATCTATTATACACGGATTTTTTTGATTATTCCACCATTTTTTGCAGCTCAAATACCAGATTGAGCGCCTCAATCGGCGTCATGGTATTGACATTGACTGCGCGCAATTTCTCTGCCACATCATCTGACTGATAGCTGGACAGAGACATCTGCGTTGCTTCTTCCTCCGCGTCTTCCACTTCATGCACCTCAATCTTCGGCGCATGGTCTTCTAAATCCTTAAGAATTGCCTTTGCGCGGCGCAGCACCGGCTTCGGAACTCCTGCCAGCTTTGCCACAGCAATACCATAGCTGTCATCCGCACCGCCCGGAATGATCTTGCGTAGGAACGTAATATCCTCGCCGCGTTTTTTGACAGCGATATTATAGTTCTTGACACCTTCCATCAAATCTTCCAGTGCAGTCAATTCGTGATAATGCGTGGCAAACAGCGTGCGGGCACCGATTTTCTTCGGATCTGCGATGTATTCTACCACAGCACGGGCAATGCTCATGCCGTCAAACGTGGATGTACCTCGACCGATCTCATCGAGAATCACCAAACTAAATCGCGTCGCATGCGTCAAAATATCTGCCACTTCGCTCATCTCAACCATAAATGTCGATTGTCCGCTCGCCAGATCATCCGATGCACCGACACGCGTAAACACGCGGTCAGCGATACCGATACGGGCGGACTTTGCCGGAACAAAAGAGCCCATCTGTGCCATAATGGTAATCAACGCGACCTGACGCATATATGTCGATTTACCTGCCATATTGGGGCCGGTAATCACAGCAATGCGGTTTGCCTTGTCATCCAGCAGCGTATCATTTGCAATAAACATCGTATCGCGCAGCATACGTTCCACGACCGGATGTCTGCCTTCCTTGATGTCGATAACCGGAGAATATTCCACCTCCGGGCAGCAATACTGATACAAATCCGCCACTTCTGCCAGCGAACACAGCACATCCGTCTGCGCCAAGGTCTGTGCAGTAATTTGGATTCGATGCACAGCAGCAGAAATCTGTTCGCGTACTTCTGTAAATAGTTGATATTCCAGATCGGTGATGCGCTCCTGTGCCTGCAAAACAGTATTTTCATACTGCTTGAGTTCATCGGTAATATATCGTTCTGCATTTGCGAGTGTCTGTTTGCGCACATAATGCGCCGGAACCTTGTCCGCCAGCGAACGCGCGACCTCAATATAATAGCCAAAGACACGGTTATAACCGACTTTCAGCTTGGAAATGCCGGTTGCCTCGCGTTCTCGCTCTTCAATCGCTGCAATAGAGCCTTTGCCGCCCGATGCAATGTCGCGCAACTTATCCAGCTCTTCGCTGTATCCCTCTTGAATAAAACCGCCCTCACGCAGAGAAAACGGTGGATCTTCGACAATGGCCGCTTGAATCAATTGCTTGACATCTTGCAGTTCATCCATAGATTCGCACAGGACTTGCAGCATGGAGGATTGGCACTGTGCCAGCTGAATCCGAATTTCCGGCACATGCTCCAATGTCGCGCACATGCTTCGCATATCCCGACAATTGGCTGTTCCATAGACAATGCGGCCAATCAGACGTTCAATGTCAAACATCTGGCGCATTTCATCTGTCAAAGCGGTACGTCGAACCAAATCATCCTTCAGTTCTCCGACTGCTTTTTGTCTCTGAAGAATCTGATTGGGGCTGCGAAGCGGCTTGCTCATCCATTGGCGCAGCAACCGTGCGCCCATCGCCGTCTTGGTATGGTCGAGTACCCACAGCAGTGAGCCGCGCTTTTCCTTGGTGCGCATAGTCTCAAACAACTCCAGATTGCGTCTGGCATTGAGATCCAGTTCGAGATACTGTCCCTGATAATACAGCTGCAACGTATCCAAATTGGATAAGTCTGACTGCTGCGTATCCATCAAATACCGCAGTAGCGCGCCGACTGCACACACAATCATCGGATGATCCGCAACCGTTTCCGTTTCCATACTCGCTGCGAACTGTCTGCGAACCAGCTGCTCGCACGCTGCATATTCATACTGCTCATCCGTCATGCGCTCCAAACCGGAGTCCATATGTTCATGCAAAAAGTCAATGAGCGCACCATCATCCGCCGCTGCCGGATTGAGCAGCACTTCTTTTGGTGTAAAGCGACCGATCTCATTCATCGCATACACTGTCATGTCGTCGCCGGACATATCCGTCGCAAGCATTTCGCCGGTTGTAATATCTGCAAAGCAGATACCCGCACCCATCGCGCCGAAATAAACCGATGCAATATAGTTGTTGCAGTCCTCCTGCAGCATAGATGCTTCGATCACCGTGCCAGGCGTAATCGTGCGAATAATTTCACGCCGCACCAATCCCTTTGCCTTTTTGGGATCTTCGGTTTGTTCGCAGATAAACACCTTGTGTCCATTCTTGACCAGCTTGGCAATATAGCTTTCGCAGGAATGGAACGGAATGCCGCACATCGGTGCGCGCTCCTCCTGTCCGCAATTTTTTCCGGTCAGAACCAAATCCAGTTCTTTCGATGCAATTTTTGCATCATCATAGAACATTTCATAAAAATCACCGAGACGATACAGCAAAATACCGTCCTGATTCTGATTTTTAATTTCAAAATACTGCCGCATCATCGGCGTAAGTTCAGCCATGATACCCCTTCCTAATTGCTCTGCCGTACAATGCACGCAGAGAGGTCTTTGTAATGCTCACATCGACAAAATCGCCAATATGCAAATCTTCGCCGGAAACCAGTACCAGCAGACCACCGACTGTCCTTCCGCAGTGCGTATACTCGCTGTCATCCCTGCCATTGGACAAACCGTCAATCAGGACACTCAGCTCTCGATCCTGATAAGCATCCTGCCGCACCTGATTGATGGCCTCCTGTGTTTCCAGCAGACGATTGAAGCGATCCTGCTTTTCTTCCGGCGTTGCCGCATCCGGCATTTCCGCCGCCGGTGTACCACTGCGCTTGGAATACAAAAACGTAAACAGCTGATCATACTGTCCCTGCCGCACAACGTCCAGTGTCCCTTGAAAATCTTCTTCAGTCTCGCCAGGGAAACCAACGATAATATCTGAGGACAGCACAAGATCCGGCATATATCGCTTGGCTGCTGCAATCAGCTCCAGATATGCCTCCTTGGTATATCCGCGATTCATGCGCTTGAGAATCTGATTGGATCCAGACTGGAACGGCAAATGCAGCTGGTGGCTGATGTGTGTTCCCTGCGCCATCGTGCGGAACAGCTTTTCCGATGCATCCTTCGGATGGCTCGTCATAAATCGCAGACGATATTCGCCCGGCACGGCATCCAGCCGCGCCAACAAATCGGAAAAGTCCATATCCATGCCCAAATCCTTGCCATACGAATTGACATTTTGACCGAGCAGGGTGATGTCCTTATAGCCTTCTTCTACTAAGCAGCGCAACTCCGCCTCAATGTCCTCCGGCTGACGGCTGCGCTCTCTGCCGCGTACATAAGGCACGATGCAGTAGGTACAGAAATTGTTGCAGCCGTACATAATGGACAGCCATGCATGGCAACCCTCGCCGCGCTGCACCGGCAGACCCTCAGCAATTTCGCCCTTTGGATCACCGGCAATTTCAAAAATGCGCTTGCTGCCATTTAAACGGTGCAGCAGCAGCTCAGGAAATCTCCACTGCATATGCGTACCGAACACAATGTCCACGCGCGGATAGCTCTTTTTGATTTTGTCCGTGATATGCTCCTGCTGTACCATGCAGCCGCACATACAGATAACCAGATCATCGCGGGTATCTTTTAAATGCGTGTACTTGCCCATCATGCCGAACACGCGTTTTTCTGCATGTTCACGCACGGCACAGGTATTGACAACGATCACATTTGCCTTGGTATAATCCTCGGTTCGCTGATAGCCCATATCGCGCAACATACCCGCAATGCGCTCGGTGTCCGCCTCGTTCTGCTGGCAGCCGAATGTCTGGCAGAAAAAACACTGCTGTTCCGGCAGCAGCGCATTGCGTCGGCTCACCTGTTCGATATAATCCAGCTGATGCGCAATCTGTTCCTTTGGTATTTGTCTTGAAGTTGTATTTTTCATCCTATATCATCCAGTTTATCGAAATTCGTTGAGTTCTGCATCATATACCATCAGATGATGATAGTTTGCGCCGTCCGGTGTCAAATCCGGCAAATCGCGCACAATGGTCTTTGTGAGATATTCCGGGCTCAAATTATTGTTGCCCGCTCCAAGGATAGCATAGCAGCGCACGCAGTCTGTATCCGATTCCAGCGTGAACGCCTTCATGTAATCCTTGATATTGACCTCTTTTTCTCCGCGCTTGGATTTTTTCATGATGAGAATCTCATCCTGTTCAAACAGTGCCTGCGCACGCTCACAAAAATCTGTCGGCACGCCGTTGTCAAACTCCCAAGTAATCTCAAACTTAGAGTATGCAATATCGCGCACCTTTCGTCCCGCACCGTTCTCAATGGAATACATCTCCTGCACCGAAATGCCGGACGGACATACCGCATTCATGCGCTGCACAGCATCCTCCGGCAACTGTTCTGCCGTACAATTGAAATCCAAAAACTCCCATTCACCGGAGTATCCAGTGGATAGCGGCAGGGCAATGGAAATGTAAATATGCTGGTTAAATCCCTCTGTGTACCACACCGGCAGCTTGGCGCGGGTGATAATGCGCTGCATACAGTGCATCAAATCCAGATGTGAAATATATGCCGCTTCATCGGTCTTGGAAAATCGCATTCTTGCCTTAAACACTGCACGCACATCCTTTCAACAATCTGGCTGCGCCACAGCCAGCACATTTTTCCAGACAGGACGGAGTCGGTTCCGCTCTGCGCGAACGCTCCCACTCTTTCTTGAGATGCTCCTTTGTCGTTCCGCATCCGATGTGATCCCACGGGAACACTTCATCCAACGGACGCTGTCGATTGGCATAGAATGCCGGATCCAAGCCAACTGTCCGGAAAGCATCCATCCACTTTTCTAACGAGAAGCAATCCTCCCAGCCATCCATCTTGCAGCCAGATTTCCATGCCGTATACAGCACTTCTGCCATCCGACGGTCACCGCGAGCAAAGGCACCCTCCAAAAAGCTGGTGTCCGAAGCGTGCCAGCGGAAGGTGACATTTTTTGTCTTCATGACCTGACGCAGATAAGTTGTTTTTTCGTCCAGTTCTTCCTTGGTCGCCTGCGCGTCCCACTGGAACGGCGTCTGAGGCTTCGGAACAAAGCAGGAAGTCGATGCGGTAATCTTGACGCCACGTGCCCGATTCGGTGTAGTCATGCGCCAGCGATATGCAATATTCTTGCACAGCTGAGACATTTCGTCAAAGTCTGCATTTGTTTCAGTCGGAAGACCCATCATAAAGTACAGCTTGACATTGTTCCAGCCGCCTTCAAAGGCATAGGTGCACGCCTTGAGCAGATCTTCTTCTGTAATATTCTTGTTGATAACATCGCGCAGGCGCTGGCTTCCCGCCTCTGCCGCAAAGGTCAAACCGCTCTTGCGCACCTTTTGCACGCGCTCCATCAGCTCCATGCTAAAGGAATCCGCACGCAGCGACGGCAGTGACAAGCTGACGCGGCGCTCTTCGCAAATGTCCAACAGATCATTCGCCAGCTTTGGCAATTCGGAGTAGTCACTGGTAGACAGTGACGACAACGAAATTTCTTCATAACCGGAATTGTCCAGCACAGCTTTTGCCTGTTTGAGCAGGACATCTGCGCTTTTTTTGCGCAGCGGGCGATAGGTATGCCCCGCTTGACAGAAGCGGCAGCCACGCGGACATCCGCGGAACAGCTCGACCATCGCACGGTCAAAGACAATTTCCGTTGACGGAACCACAAAAGATTCCGGATAGTACATATTATCCAGATCGAGCACGATTCGCTTCTGCACAAATGCCGGTGCGCCGTCTTTCGGTGTCACAGCCTTTACCGTTCCGTCCTTGTGATATGTTACATCATACAGTGACGGAACATACAATCCTTCAATATGACATGCCTTGCGCAGAAATTCTTCCTTGCTCCAATTTTTCCGCTTTGCCTGACGATACAGATCGGTAAATTCGATCATAATCTCCTCGCCGTCGCCAATCTGAAACGCATCGACAAACGGGGCGAGCGGTTCCGGATTATAGGCGCACGGGCCGCCGCACACAACAAGGTTTTTCAGCGTCTTTCTGTTGCAGGCGCGTACTGGAATACCACCTAAATCCAGCATATTCAGTACATTGGTGAATGACAGCTCATATTGTAACGTAAAGCCTAAAATATCTAATTCTGTAATTGGATCGCCGCTTTCCAATCCATACAGCGGAATATCCGCCCGTCGCATCTCTGATTCCATATCAATCCACGGTGCAAAGACGCGCTCACACCAAATACCATCCTGATGGTTGAGCAATCCATACAAAATACGGCTTCCCAGATGAGACATACCAACCTCATATGTATCTGGAAAACACATACCAAACCGCAGATCGATGGTTTCCTTATCCTTGACAATAGAGCCCCATTCTCCTCCGACATATCGGGCAGGTTTTTGGACTCGCGGCAGGATTCGTTTCAGCTTCCGAGAGAGCTTCATAAAATTCGTACCTCATTTTTTATCGTTGTTTGTTCGGTTCAAAAGAAAGGAGCTCTCCGACCGTTGGGGACCGAAGAGCCCGCTCGTTGCAGGGTTCAGGTAATTGACTTCTGTGTATCCTTTTCATCCGGATCACCAAAAATGCGTTTGTGCTTTTCATAGTCCGACTGGCGTTCCAAATATGTATGCTCCAAACGTAGCGTCTCTTTAAGCAGCACTTCCAATTCGGACGCATATGCCGCCAGCTCATCTGTAGACGGCAGCTTGCCAAAGGATACAATTTTCATATATTTGTTCACTGCCAGATGCAGCCGTACCTGTGCACGGCTTAGTTCTCCATAAGTCAACTCACTAATGATTCGCTGTAGCTCTGCGCGCAGTCCCAACGTCATGAGCTGGAATACCACGCGATCGGTCGGCATGCTCAAGCGCATCTCATATCTCGACAGAAGCTGTTCAATCAGCGCATTGTTTGCCTCATGCATCTTGTGCAAATCTTCCATCTTATATGAATGCATCTTAAGACCAACGGATTCCTCGGTTAGACGAAGTTCCTCCATCTCCTCCGGCGTAATCGCAATATCTTCCGGCACGGATGACACGCTGTAACGTGAAATAGCTGCGCGCATTGCTTTGTACAGGTTTGCCATACAATATACCTGTCGCTCACAATCCTGAAAATGTGTCTCTGCTTTTTTGAGCAGCTCTTCCGTTTGATTCAGTCTGTTGTGCGCTTCTTTTTCCAATCTATCGTAGTGATCGACGATTTTCTGCCGCTCCTCTGTTGTTTGCTTATGGATCGCAATGACAATATCATCCTTTTTCGCAATGGTGTCATTGCGTGCGGCAAGCTCTGCCTCAGCATCCTTGAGCTGCTCCTGCAGCTCCTGCAGCCTAGCTTCGGACTCTGCAATTTGTTCATTGACTGTTTCCAGCGTTTCTCTTGCGCTAAGCAGTTCCTTTACACTCTCAAACATGCTGTATCTCCTATTCCATCCGGATAAAACCGTCATATCATAAAAATCAAATCATAAAACGAAATCTTCTTCGTACACTTTGCCGCAAACTTGCAAACTGTTCATGGTTTCCACCTGATTCACCAAATTAGAATCAAAATTATTGTACTACGAATACACCATTTTCGCAATAGTTTTGGAGCGTACAAAGCAAAAAAGCCGGAAATTTCTCTCCGGCTTTCCTATCCATCGCCTGCTCTCAGCTACGGCATCCACGGCATTCATCCTTTTTCGAGCGACAGCCGCAGTCTTTGTTGAAATCGTCCGATGCACCGCGTCCATCCTTCGGGAAAAATTCCTCCACTGGAAATTCAAACCGGTTGAACATCTCACAGGGGTCCTCTTGTTTACAGCATCCACCAGCGCAGCTGCAATCCTTGGCAGGCATACAAATGTCATACGCCGGCATAAGCAGCTGAATATCTCGCTCCAAGCGAATAATGGAGAATTGTCCCAACGTAACAAACAGCTTTTTCACGCCGGTATCCAGAATAATATCATCACCAAACAGACAGCTGAGCGGTTCCGGCACTTCGCTCAAATCGCAGCAGCAGCCGCAGCGGCACTCTGGTTCCATGATCTTGACAGACAGCACCAGCGGGTCAAGTGTTTCTATTTGTGCCGCAGGCTTTTCCAGCTTCAGCAACAGCACGACGGCGTTTGCGTTCGTGCTGCACATCTGCAAAGGTTTCCGGCGAAACAATGGCCCATGTTGGGCGTGCGTGAACATACCACTGTTCCTGCGGCAACAGCTCAACGATTCCCTCTAGATAATCTGTCACCGTGCTTTTATGATTGACGAGCACACCGCAATAAATTGGATTGTCCAGACAGCGCCGAACACCGCGTGCATTCCATTGCTTTCCGCGTTTGGTTGTCTTTCCGGCATGATTAAGCTGTGTGGCAATGCTTGCTGTGCCCATACCGTTCAAATACATCTGAAAAATTTTCCGTACAATTTCCGCTTCTTTCGGCTGTTTCCGCAGAGAAAACAACCCCGTACGCGTATAGCCGAAAATCACCGGCGGCACCCGCCCGCGTTTTGCATTGATTTCCTTCCCAAATTTAATGCGCTTGGACAAATGCGCACTCTCCTCCTGCGCTAACGACGCATACACGGTCAGAATAAATTCCGAGTTCCCCATACATTCCTGCCCTTCTGACAAGAAGCGAAGCTGTATGCCATACTTTTTGAGCAGCCGCACCGCCTGTAGGCAGTCTACGGTATTACGAGCAAAACGCGAAATGTCTTTGACGCACAACACATCAAACGCGTGTTTCCGCGCATCATCCAACATGTGCAAAAATTCCGTTCGATGCTTCATTTGTCTGCCGGAAATACCTGCATCTGCATAGATGTGCGTCAAAACCAGCTGTTCTCTGTGTGCGTACGATGCGAAAAAAACCTCTTGATGTGCCAGACTGTCTAGCTGTGCTTCTTTTTGTGTCGATACGCGGCAATATGCTGCCATGCGCAATGGTTTCATTGTATTCCCTCCCCACTGACAAGTATATGCAGAAATCCATTGCGTTTTTCCGCCAAATCTTTTACAATACAAGCAGAAAGTTAGGTGATTTTTATGCGCAATACAACACTGATTTATATCCAACAAAATGACAACTATTTGATGCTACACCGTACGAAAAAGAAAAACGACCAAAGCCACGACAAATGGCTCGGTATTGGCGGCAAATTTGAAGACAAGGAAAGTCCAGAGGACTGCATTCTGCGCGAAACTAAGGAAGAAACCGGTCTGACCTTGACGCATTACAAATATCGCGGTATTGTGACCTTTGTTTCGGATATATGGGAGACCGAATACATGCATCTGTTCACCGCGGATGGCTTTACCGGAAAATTAATTGACTGTGACGAGGGGGATCTCGAATGGATCCCGCGCGAACAGCTTTTATCTCTGCCCGCCTGGGAAGGGGATAAAATTTTCCTAAAGCTGCTGTTCGATGAAACGCAGCCATTTTTCTCTCTCAAGTTTATTTATGAGGGAGATAAGCTGGTATTCGCATCGAAAGATGGCGTACAGCTGCCGTTGTCCTCTTCTCGCTGAGCGGGGCAAATGGCTCAACCACTGCCTCCGGCTTGTTCGTCCGCTCAATGGTCTGTGCATTCGGCGCACCTGCTTGTGAAGTAAAGATTCTTGCCGTTCCCTCGCTGCCGTACAAAATCGTCCGCTTGTCAAAATATGCCAGACCGCAAATGTCCTGCATCCGTCCGCATCCCGCACTGATTTCCGCGAATACTTTGTAGTAATAACGGACATCCACATGGAAAAAGCCGCGGTTAAAATCTACTGGCTGTACGTCAATATCTACCCACAGCAGTTCCGCGCGGCGCGGCTTGACGCTAGACGAACGTTCCAGCAATTCTTGCGACTGTCGGGTCAAATACACCCGCAGATCGCGGATACATTCTTTGGAGCGACATGCATCATAGACTTTACGCGTATGCGTGCAGACCGCCTCACGGATGGGCTTTTCTCCGCAAATTGGACCGGGTGTCACACGTTCACTCATATGTTTTCCCTCCATCTCAGATATTCTGATGTATTCTATGCCGCAGATGGAAAAAGGTGATTTCGTTTAACCAAAGGAGTTCCTCTATGACCGCTAACCAGTATGAAGCATGGACGCGCCCTTTGCGCAAGCATCCATACTTAGTCAAAGCCGTATTGGGTATCAACAAGACCTTGACAGCACTCGTATATATTGCATACCCCTTACTGTTACTCGTGCTGTTGCTGCAAAACGATGCGCGGTTTCTGTCTGTATTTTTGACACCGGCGATTTCTTTTGTGCTGGTATCTGTATTTCGCAACCGTGTAAACGCGTCGCGTCCTTATGAGCAGCTGGATATTCAGCCGCTCATTCACAAAGACACACGCGGGCACTCGTTTCCCAGTCGGCATGTCTTCTCTTCTGCCGTGATTTCCTGTGCATTCTTGTATACGTTTTCTCAGATTGGCATTGTACTGCTTCTCGTCACAGCTCTGTTAGCTATCATTCGCGTGTTGGGCGGTGTACATTTCCCCCGCGATGTCATCGCCGGTTTTTGCCTCGGGCTGCTCGCCGGATGGATTGGTTTTGTTCTGCTGTAAGAATTCTCGAAATTTTTATGCAAAATGCATAGTATTTTTTACAAAAATATGATAAACTTGAAAAAGTAAAAGTTCCACAACTTGTTTAGAAAGAGGACGACATTATTATGAGCAATGTTTGTGTAAAGAACTGCTGCATCGGCAGCGGAATTCCGAAAATCTGTGTTCCTATCGTTGCCACTAACCTACGCGAGATTTTTTCTCAGGCGCGTGGTATGCAGCGCAAAAATTTTGACCTGATTGAGTGGCGCATTGACCGATTTGAGCACTTTCATGACATCAACATGGTTCGCCGCGCTTCTCGCATCTTACACGGCATCTTAGATGACCAACCGTTTATTCTGACCTTCCGCACCATTGGCGAAGGCGGCAGCCAACCGATCGAACCAGAATATTACGTTGAGCTGTATCGCACCGCTATCGAAGAGCATCTGGTAGATATGATTGATGTAGAGCTGTGCATCGGTGACAACATTGTAAAAGAACTGGTGGATCTGGCTCACAGCCACGGAATGCCAGTCATTATCTCCAACCACGATTTTGAGCGTACACCGCCAAAAGAAGAACTGGTTTCCCGCATGAAACGCGCCGAGGCAGAAGGTGCAGACATTTTGAAAATCGCAGTCATGCCACAGGACAAGCATGACGTCTTGGAACTACTGTATGCCACCGAGCAGATGTCTCGTGAGAGCGAGTGCCCGCTCATTACCATGTCCATGGGTCAGAGCGGCATTATCAGCCGTATGAGCGGCGAAATCTTTGGCAGTGCTATTACTTTCGGCACAATTGGTGCTGCCTCTGCGCCGGGACAGATCGATTTGGATTCTCTGCACATGGTTCTCCAGCTGCTGCACAAGCACATTTAATTTGAGACGCAAAAAAGCTCTGATTGTACCGCTTTTTCGGTACAATCAGAGCTTTTCTTTATTTGCTCAAATAAATGGTTCTGTCAGGATAGGTCTTGTCTGTGCTCGGTGTATCCTTCGTATATTTCTGCGTATAAGAGTTGTCTATATACGCGGTATATCCGTCCGGCGCGTCTACCAAAACCGGAATGTCGTTCGGTACGGAAATGGTCTGTTTTCCATTATCAGATACCAGTGTGATGGTACGTGTCCACGCCGGTGCAATCAGTTGTTCCTCGATAAAGTCTGCTGGTTTGACGACTCCATCGCTGCTGTACGTCATGCTGCGCGACATCGTACAAGTCTTTTCTTCTCCGTTCGTATTCTTGACCGTATAGGTTCGGAAAACATTCAATATGCGCAACGTTTCTTTTTCCACATCATATTCCTGTGTGGTGTACGTATAGGTTTTTCCGCTATCTTCCTTCCCGGACAACGCAGAAATATCTGTCACAATATGATAGGTTTCACCGCAATCGCGCAGCGAGATAATAGCTTCTTTGCTGTTATAGGCGCCAAATCCATATTCTTCAAACAGTTGTTCTGCATAGGAGCAGTTGTTTTCTTGCTTCGCAGCCACTTTTGCCTGAATGACGAGAGCCTGATCTTTGATGCTTCCATCTTCGTTTGCCTCTGCATAGGTGTAAAAGTCCTGTCCATCGTGCTGGAAATAGTATTTGAACAGCATTCCAGTCTCTGTCTTGCGATAGCGGCAAATCATCCCCAGCACATTGTCATAATACAGTGTCAGCAGGGCATTAGATTCTTTCTTTTCTGCACCTACGCGCAGACAGGTACTGAATGACGGCTGAATGTTATCCGTTTCATATGTTTCCAACGTATTGGCCGCATAAATCTGTTCCAGTGTCGGTGTTTCTGTCCGCTGTCTGCTGCCTGCACTGCCATCTGTCGATGCGGTGCCACAGCCCGCCAACGTCCAAGCCATGCATCCCGCGAGCAGCATGGCTGAAATTCGTTTTAAAAGCATGTACTTTCATTCTCCAATATTTGACTGAAATTTCCGCAGTTTTGCGGGTCTTTGTTTATATTATCACATTTTGTGCTCCGATTCAAGGAAACGCGGAAATTCAATTGACAGCAAAACAGAGAAGGTGTATAGTATATACATCTTTGAACCAGACAGTTCGTTTGCACCATCCTGTCTTAAAACAAAACCAGGGCTGACGAATCATTTTTGTATTCTACAGCAGGCTGGGATGCCTGCTGTTTTTTCTTGAAAGGAAGTTCTTATGTACTATTTAAGAGCGGAGGCGAATTTTGACGCCGCACATTTTCTCGCTCACTATCAGGGCAAGTGCAGCAATATCCACGGACATCATTGGATTGTCCAAATCCGTATCAGCGGCAGCACCTTACAGACCGCAACACAGGAACGCGGTATGCTTGTCGATTTTTCTCAGCTGAAATTCGATCTGAAGCGCATTGCAGATGCTCTGGATCATACCTTGATTTATGAAACCGGTACACTGCGTGAGGCAACCCGCTGTGCTCTGACAGAAGATGGATTTTCGCTGACCGAAGTGCCTTTTCGTCCGACCGCAGAACACTTCGCAGAATATTTTTATCAGCGCATGACCGAATGCGGCTATACTGTCGCAGAGGCAACGGTATATGAAACGCCGAACAACTGTGCTTCGTATACTGGAGAGGAGTAATAATGGCATTATTTGACGTAGCAGAAATCTTTACCAGCATCAACGGCGAGGGTACACACGCGGGACAGCTTGCTGTCTTTGTTCGTTTTTGCGGCTGCAATTTGCATTGCTCGTTTTGCGATACTATGTGGGCAAATGAACCAGATGTACCGCATGTCTGTCAGACCGCAGAGGAGATCTGCGCCGCTGTCGATGCCACCGGTATACACAACATCACACTCACCGGCGGTGAACCGCTGCTGCGCGACGGCATGACGGAACTGCTCTCGGCGCTCTCACAAAAAGAAAACCGATATATTGAAATCGAAACCAATGGCAGTGTTGATCTGACACCGTTTGTCGGCATCTCCCCCCGCATCGCCTTCACGATGGATTACAAACTGCCGGGCAGCGATATGGAAGCGCACATGCGTCCAGAGAATTTTTCTCTGCTCCGCACACAGGATACCGTCAAATTTGTCGCAGGCAGTCAGGAGGATTTACAGCGTGCTCTAGCCGTCATTCAAACGTATGATCTGACGCACCGCTGTCATGTATATTTCAGTCCGGTGTTTGGTTCCATTGAACCGGCTGAAATCGTAGACTTTATGCAGGCACACACACTCAACGATGTGACCTTACAGCTGCAAATGCATAAATTTATCTGGGACCCAAATAAACGCGGCGTATGATCCGCAGAACAGGACGAAAAAAATTATGGCTATTGATACCAAAGCAATCAAAGAACACATCCGCGGTATCCTCATTGCATTGGGTGATGATCCGGATCGCGAGGGCTTGAAAGATACACCGGATCGTGTTGCCCGCATGTACAACGAAGTATTTGAGGGCATGAATTATACCAACGAAGAGATTGCGCAGATGTTTGGCAAGACATTCGAGGACGAAATGGATTTTGTCAGCGACTCAAAGGATGTTGTCGTTGTCAAAGACATTCAGCTGTTCAGCTATTGTGAACATCACATCGCGCTGATGTATGACATGACTGCCACTGTCGCCTACGTGCCAAACGGCAAGGTCATCGGTTTGAGTAAAATCGCTCGTATTGCCGACATGGTAAGCAAGCGGTTGCAGCTGCAAGAACGCATTGGTTCCGACATTGCGCAGATTATGCAGATGGTCACTGATTCAGAAGATGTCGGCGTCTTGATTCAGGGATGCCACAGCTGTATGACTGCCCGAGGTATCCGACAGACCAATGCCAAGACAACCACAACCACCCTACGCGGACGCTTCCGCACCGATGCTGATTTGCAGCAACGGTTATATCAGGCATAAGGAGAATACTATGAGAGCACTTGTTTTATCCAGCGGCGGCGTAGACAGCACGACCTGTCTCGGCCTCGCTATTGAAAAATATGGAAAAGAAAATGTCACCGCATTATCTATCACGTATGGACAGAAGCACGAAAAGGAAGTGAAAGCAGCAGAAGCTGTTGCTCGCTATTACGGTGTCGAACTGATTACACTGGATCTCGCAAAAATTTTCCAGTACGACACCAAATGCACGCTGTTACAGGGCTGTGCGGAGGAAATTCCTGAGGAATCCTATGCCGATCAGCTCAAAAAATCCGACGGCAAGCCGGTTTCTACGTATGTGCCGTTCCGAAATGGTCTGTTCTTGTCCTCTGCTGCCAGCATTGCGCTGTCCAAGAACTGCTCTGTGATTTATTATGGTGCACACAGTGATGATGCCGCAGGCAATGCCTATCCGGATTGCAGCGATGCCTTCAACGAGGCAATGAAATCTGCCATTGAATTGGGCAGCGGCAATCAACTGACCATCGAAGCACCATTTGTCAAATGGACAAAGAAGGACGTCGTATGTGAGGGTTTGCGTCTGCATGTTCCGTATCATCTGACATGGAGCTGCTATGAAGGCGGAGACACGCCTTGCGGTAAATGCGGCACTTGTCTTGATCGCGCAGCAGCTTTTGCCGCAAACGGCGTAAAAGACCCAGCATTGGAGGATTGACCCATGGAAGGAAGAACTGCAGAAGAAAAGCAGGGTATTACCCTGCTTGGAAATCAGCATACGAAGTACAAAGATGACTATGCACCGGAAGTGCTTGAAACCTTTGTAAACAAGCATCCAGACAACGATTATTTTGTCAAATTCAATTGTCCGGAGTTTACCAGCCTGTGTCCAATTACCGGCCAGCCGGATTTTGCCACCATTACCATCTCGTATGTACCGGACGTCCGCATGGTTGAGAGCAAATCGCTCAAGCTGTATCTGTTCAGCTTCCGCAACCACGGCGATTTCCATGAGGACTGTGTCAACATCATCATGAAGGATCTCATCAAGCTTATGGAGCCAAAGTATATCGAGGTCTGGGGCAAGTTCACGCCGCGCGGCGGCATCTCGATTGACCCGTACTGCAACTACGGCAAGCCGGGCACCCGCTGGGAGGAAGTCGCTTGGAACCGCATGGCAAATCACGACCTGTATCCGGAGAAGGTTGATAATCGGTAAATACCATTTTAAAGAATATATTAAGCCAATAGCTCAGTATTTGTATGAGATCAAATACTGAGCTATTCGTATTTTTATCTAAAATTCAGGTTTAAATTTACTATTATTAATTTTCTAAGATTGTTATCCAAGCATTCTTAAAGCCATCCCTTTAAGAACACTATCCTTTTGTACGAAAGTAGCAGTTATAACTCTACTATAATAACTCAAATAAAATACTCAATCGTCTTTTCTTCGGTCAGGCGGGTATTCTGATTAAACAGCAGAATGGCCTCTCTCCCCTCCTTTGGGCCGAGGGCATACAAGCCATCCTTCTGTTTGGCATTGAGTCGGTCAATGGTCACAATGCGATTGCGTTTAAACGGTTCGGAATCAATCAGTGCAATGTCTTCTTGAATAAATGGCCGCTTGCGGAAATACGGGTCAAACATAGAAACCTGTTTTCCCTCTTGTTCCGTCAGCAAGACGTAATGATCGCCGCCGTAATTCAGGCGAACAATCACTGCACCATGGCAGCGAAGTGTCTGTGTCAATTCACTGTCTCCGCCCAAATATACCGCATCTTGGCTCAGATACTTGCATTCAATCGGAAATTGACAGGCTTTGCCGAACTGTGTCAGCCAATTGGATAAAAACATCATTGCCATACGTGAGGTACCGCTTCTGCCGGTCTCCCCCTTTGCATTGTATGCATCCAAGCTGTACAGCATAATGTGTTGGACAATTTCCGGCAGCAACTGTTCCCGTGTAAACAGAAAGCTCATGGCATTCATCATGGTCGTTGGACCGCAGTCATATTCTGAGATTTGATAATGTAACGGTGTTTTCATTTATTTTTTTACTCCTCTGAACACATCAAATCGACAGTGATAGCAGCGATTTTCATTAGTTCGTCCACATTGCTGTACTCTTCACAGGAATGACAGTTATTCATCGCAGTTGCCAATACCATACCTGTCAGACCATGCTCAGACAGCGGATTGTTGTCGCTGCCGCCCATCGTGCTGCACAGCTGACTGTCAATGCCATGCTTGGCGCATACGCGCTGGAATCGCCGGACAACCGGATGCTGTTCTGGTGTCTGATAAGCGTGAATATGTACTGTGTGCTGTGCCGAAACCGCAGCTCCCAATTTGCGTGCCTCTTCTTCAAAAACATGCTTGGTTTCTTCCCATGTGCGCATAGCTTGTTCATGGTCAAAGCTGCGAATCTCTCCTGTGACGATACAGCTTGCCGGTACAATATTGGTCTGTGTGCCGCCGTGAATCGTGCCTATATTGCGTGTAGTATTTTCATCCAGCCAACCATTTTTCAGCCTGCGTGCCGCCGATGCCGCCACACAAATGGCATGAATACCCTGCTCCGGATGGAATCCAGCGTGGCTGGCTTTGCCCGTCACAGCAATGTGGAAGGAAAGCAGCGTTGGTGCTTGAATTGCTGCTTCGCCAACAGCACCGGTTAAATCCAATACATAAGCTTCTTTGGACTGAATTTGAGAAAAATCAAACACACTCGCACCAATGCAATAGGTCTCTTCTGCTACAGAAAACAGTACTTCAATCGCTCGATGCGACAACTGATTTTCCTGAATCGCTGCCAGTGCCTCCAAAATCGCCGTCAAGGCAGAACAGTCATCTGCACCCAATACCGTGGTTCCATCCGATGTAATAGTTCCATCTGCATGGACAATGGCTTTCTTCCCATTAGACGGCTCTACCGTGTCCATATGTCCGGAAAACAGCAACGGCGGCAGCTGTTCCATTCCTTTGGTTGCCGGAAGATATGCATATAAATTTCCCGCATTGCCCTGTATTTTTTGCGCTGCATGATCTTCCTGTACCTGCAACCCCAATGCGGTCAATGTCTCAATGAGAAAATCACAGATGCTTCGCTCTCCATACGATGGACTGTCAAACGAAACCAGCTTGCAAAAGGTCTGCACCAGCCGTTCTTTCTGTACCATGTTTCCTTCCCCTTTCTATTTATCTGCGTACATCGCCGCGGTCACTGACGATCTGATACCCCACAGAACGCACACGCCCTTCCTGACACAGCCGACATTTTGCCGCTTCTTCATCCATACAGATTTTGTTGTCATACAAATCATACTGTTTCCGCGCATCTGTCGGCGTCAAATTCGGCATCATCACATTGGCACCGGCTTTCAGGCCTAATTCTCGTCCTATCGGACTAATCGTGCCGAGTGCTGTTGTTGCCGGAAGCAGCACATAAGGGAATAACAGACGCAGGATTGACAGCATTCGCAATGTCAGCTCCAAGGTGCCTGCCGGTTTATCTGCAAACGGCGTCTCGTGATGCGGAATAAACGGGCCAATACCAATCATATCCGGCTGCAATTGCTGTAAAAAACGCAAATCTGCGACCAATTCTTTTGGCGTTTGCCATGGAGAACCGACCATGAAGCCTGCACCAACCTGATAGCCAATATCTTTCAGATCAAACAGACACCGTTTGCGATGCTCCAGACTCATTTCTTCCGGATGCAGCTTGCGATAATGGGCATCGCTCGCAGTCTCATGCCGCAGTAAATACCGATCAGCTCCCGCATCAAAATACGCCTGATAGCTGGTGCGAGACTGTTCTCCGATAGACAAGGTAACCGCACAGTCTGGGTACGCCGTCTTGATTTTGTCAACCATAGAGCAAACCCACGCGTCTGTATTGCGCGGATCTTCGCCGCCCTGTAACACAAAGGTGCGAAATCCCATCTCATAACCATTGGCACAGCATTGTAAAATCTGCTCCTGTGTCAGCCGATACCGGTCTGCATGCGGATTGCTCTTGCGAATGCCACAATAATAGCAGTCATTTTGACAGACATTGGTAAATTCAATGAGTCCGCGCAAAAATACATCGGTTCCATAATGCTGCCGCCGGACAGCGTCCGCCGCTTCAAATAAATCTTTATCATCACTCTCCCGTGTAATCAGCGCGGTAAGTTCTTCATCGCTGAGATCACACTGCGCCCAAAGTGTCTCAATTATCCGCTTCATGTGTCACCTTCTCGCATTTTGTATGTTATACAGTTGTTATTATATCACAAACCATGTGTAAAGAAAAGAAGGGCAGAATGGCGGCTTTCCGCTCATTCTGCCCTTTGTTATTTTGTTCGATAACAATTAGTCTGCAAACAGCGCAGTAGACAGGTATCTCTCACCGGTATCCGGCAGGAGTGCTACGATGGTCTTTCCTGCATTTTCCGGACGCTTTGCCAACTCAGCAGCAGCGTAAACAGCTGCGCCAGAGGAAATGCCAACCAAAATACCCTCACGGCGTGCAATTTCACGACCCACTTCAAAAGCAGCCTCATTCGGTACTGGGAATACTTCATCATATACCTTGGTATCCAGCGTATCCGGAACAAAACCTGCGCCGATGCCCTGAATCTTATGCGGGCCAGCCTTGCCCTCAGACAGTACCGGAGAAGTAGCCGGCTCAACAGCAACGACCTTGATATTCGGATTCTGTGCCTTCAGATACTCACCAGTACCGGAAACAGTACCGCCAGTGCCAACACCGGCAACAAAGATGTCAACCTTGCCCTCAGACTGCTCCCAGATTTCCGGACCAGTGGTATCGTAATGTACCTTCGGGTTTGCCGGGTTGACGAACTGACCGAGAATCACAGCGTTCTCAATAGACTTCTCCAGCTCTTCAGCCTTTGCGATAGCACCCTTCATGCCAGCAGAACCAGAAGTCAGAACAACCTCTGCGCCATATGCAGCAACCAGCTTACGGCGCTCAATGGACATGGTCTCCGGCATGGTCAGAATGACATGATAGCCCTTCGCGGTACCGACAGCAGCCAAACCAATACCAGTATTGCCGGAAGTCGGCTCAATGATGGTTGCGCCCGGCTTCAAAACGCCCTTTGCTTCTGCATCAGCGATCATTGCATTTGCAACACGATCCTTGACGCTTCCAGCCGGATTAAAATACTCCAGCTTTGCAACGATCTTTGCATTCAGGTTGTTTGCCTTTTCAAAATTTACCAGTTCCAGCAGCGGAGTGTTTCCAATCAGTTCTGTAATGCTCTGCTTGATAGCCATAATAAAAATGCCTCTTTTCATTTTTCATGAGCTGGCAGGGCGGCTAGGTCCTGCCAGCTGTTCTATAAATAATACTTTGAAATTGTTCTAATGTTATGCGTCAGCCTTAACAGCTTCAAATGCCTGATCCAGATCCCAGATGATGTCATCTGCGTGCTCGGTACCGATGGACAGACGGATGGTGTTCGGATGGATACCCTGCTCCTCCAGTTCCTCAGCAGTGCACTGGCTGTGTGTAGTGGTTGCCGGATGAATAACCAGAGACTTTACGTCTGCAACGTTTGCCAGAATAGAGAAGATCTTCAGAGAGTCGATGAACTTCTTTGCTTCCTTCTCGCCGCCCTTGATGTTGAAGGTAAAGATAGAACCCGCACCGTTCGGGAAGTACTTGTTGTACAGATCCTGATACTTCGGATCCAGGGATGCATGATTGATGGACTCAACCAGCGGCTGCTTCTGGAGATATTCCAGAACCTTCTTGGTGTTCTCTACATGACGCTCTACACGCAGAGACAGGGTTTCCAGACCCTGCAGCAGCAGGAATGCGTTGAACGGAGAAATGGTAGCACCGGTGTCGCGCAACAGGATAGCGCGAATCTTGGTGGTGAACGCTGCCGCTCCGCAGGCATCTACGAAGCTGATGCCATGATAGGACGGATCCGGATCAACCAGATCTGCAAATCTGCCGGACGCCTTCCAATCAAACTTGCCGCTCTCTATGATAACACCGCCCAGCGTGGTACCATGTCCGCCGATAAACTTGGTAGCAGAATGAACCACGATGTCTGCGCCGTACTCAAACGGACGAAGCAGATACGGAGTAGCGAAAGTAGAATCGATAACAACTGGAACGCCCTGTGCATGCGCAATGTCTGCAACAGCCTGAATGTCGATCAGGTTACAGTTCGGATTGCCCAGTGTCTCAAAGAATACTGCCTTAGTATTCTCATCAATGGCGTTCTTAAAGTTCTCGATGTCATCCGGATCAACGAACTTGGTGGTTACGCCGTCCTTCGGCAGAGTGTGCTCCAGATAGTTGTAGGTGCCGCCGTAAATGGTCTTAGCTGCTACAATGTTGTCACCCTGATGAGCCAATGTCTTAAAGGTATAGGTCAGAGCTGCCGCACCGGAGGCAACTGCCAGCGCAGAAGATCCGCCTTCCAGAGCTGCCATACGCTTCTCAAAAACGTCCTCAGTCGGGTTAGTTAGACGACCGTAGATGTTGCCAGCATCAGCCAGACCGAAACGAGCCTGTGCATGATCGCTGTTGTGGAACACATAAGAAGTGGTCTGGTAAATCGGCACGGCACGTGCATCGGTAACCGGGTCAGCCTGTTCCTGACCAACGTGCAGCTGTAAAGTTTCAAAATGGAATTTCTTCTCGCTCATTGTATATTCTCCTTATATATAGACGATGTTGTGTATTTTTGTGTTGGTATTCTTTCTGTGTATCAAAAAATCTTCAACAGCAACACATTCGTCCGTAGAAGGTGTATTCTTTCGTGATGAAGATACGATGTTTCATGTCGTCCCTCCTCTTTCCCATAAAACCTACTGTGTAAGTAGGGTTTTCGTTTAACTGAGTATAGGATAGCATGTTTGCCCTCCAGTGTCAAGCCTTTTTTCCTAAATTCCTATAAAATTTATATGATATTAGGAAAAGGGGATTTTTCTGTCAATACCCTGTGCGCCGAAAGCTGCCGTATTGTCTATGCGTATCAAACAAATATGCAATCCAACCCGCATAATACGGGATAAATTTACCTTCTTCAACCATTTGAAGGACATCTTCTCTTCCCGCCCAGCGTACCGTCTGCACTTCTTCCTTTTGCAGGGTGAGCTGAGATATATCGACATCGCGGTTGACGATATACACATCGGTAAAGCCTTCGGCAAACGTCGAGCACACATGCGGTCGGACGCCGGTAAAATCTACAGACAATCCCAATTCTTCCTGCAATTCCCGATGCGCAGCCTGCTGGCTCGTCTCTCCCGCCTGCACACTGCCGCCTGCGGACACATCCCACCGGTTTGGCCAGCCAACTTTATTGGCCTGTCGCTGCTGAATCAGCATCTGTCCCTTGGTATTAAAGATAATTACCTGCGCCACCAGATAATATCCATTTTCCGGTTTGGTACCGCGCACAAAGGTACGTCCCGTCGGCACGCGGTGCATATCATATACATCTAGGATTTCCATGGCTCTCGTTCCTTTTCCATTAGCTTATGTTTATTTTACCGATAATTGTTCTATTTTTCAAGCCAATCTTTTCTTTGACAACACACCGCTCACATATTATCATAGATAACGAACAAAAAAGAAGGAAGTTTATACATATGAAAACCGTCATTCATCCGCGTATTCAGCGCAGCACTCTCACCCTGCTGGATAACATCGTATATTCTCACGCTAAGCAATCGGATGGTTCGATATTAGATCTGAAATTATCTATCCTGCTGCACTATGGTAATCAGGAAATGCGTCTGGCCTCCGGCATGACTACAGACGCTCCGTCCGAGCCTCTTCCCGCAATCATCTGGGTACCCGGCGGCGCATGGCGCGGCACAGACAAAAATCAAAGCATCGCAGAAATGCAGTTTCTCGCAGAACGCGGATTTGCGCTTGTATCCATGTACTACCGCAGCAGTGCGCAGGCACATTATCCGGCACAACTGATTGATGTTAAGGCAGCCGTACGATTTCTTCGCGCTCACGCTGAGCAATATCACATTGACCCCAATCGCATTGGCATGATTGGCCGTTCGGCGGGCGGTTATCTCGCCTCAATGGTCGCCATGAACAACGATTTGGGAGAATCCGATGAATGGAGTAATTACTCCTCTGCTATTCAGGCGTGCTGCGATTTGTTCGGCCCCGTGGATTTGTCCCAACTGCTGCAAAAAACAACCGCAGAAGTAAACAGCGGACACAGCCGTTGGAGCAGCATCAAAAAGAGCCACGAAGGCGCCTTGCTCGGTGGTTCCGAAGAAACCTTGCCCAAACGAGCGTATGAGGCAAGTCCTATTCATTATATCAACCGCGCCATGTGCCCCATCGCCATTTTCCATGGAGATCAAGACCCTATTGTCCCATTGAAAATCAGCGAGGATTTTTATGACGCCATTGTATCCTCCGGCATGGAAAATCGGGCGGAATTTTACGAAGTCACCGGCGCCGGACACGGCACACGAGAATTTTTCCAAGACAGCACCAAGCAGTTGATTGCAGACTTTTTCATCCGACAATTATAATAACTAGAATGAACAAAGAGGGCCTTCCCGATGGGAAAGCCCTCTTTTTGTCGTCACGACAACTTACTTGTTCTTGTTTCGGTTGCGATTGTAGTTAATCAGGCAGCCAGCCTTGACGATCTTCTTTTCGTCTTCGGTCATGTCTGCAATGTACAGCGAAATTTCCTTTACCGTATCGCCCAGCACATACGCCTTGATGTCGTTCATATCGCCATCCAGCGCAGCCTTTGCGTTCGGAATATAGATGTAGTCGCCAATCTCAAAATTCGGCTCTTCCTTCATCTGGAACGGAAGCATGCCCCAGTTCATGACATTGGAACGGTACCGCTTGGTTGCGTACTCACGGCAGATATTGGCCAGACCGCCGATCACGCGCTGGCAGGAAGCCGCCTGCTCACGAGCGGAGCCGTCACCCGGCTTGACGCAGTAAATCATGCTGCCGATTTCGGTCTCTGCCGGTACCATAGACGGATCAATCTTCCGAATCTGTTCATAGATCTTAGACAACTCCGGCTCCAATTCTGCCGGATTCTTGCCCGCTACGCGCGCCTTCTCCAGTTTGTCAACAGCCTTGGATCTGCCGACATATTCCGGATCGCGGCGAGACAGTGTGAATTCTGCCAGACCCAGCGGATTAGAACGATACGAGGATGTCTCGCCGGACGGAATCAGTTCGTCTGTCGTGGTTACATCGTCCATAATCTTGGTGCAGACCTTGAGCAGAATGTTGTCTGCCAGCGGGCTCATTTCCGGCCAATCCTTGATATTCGGACCATATACCAGTTCTGCGCCATCAACCGGTGCATCGTAGCCCTGATATACGCGAGCGCGGTAAGAGGAATCATCATATTCATATTCCGGTACCACATAATCATCTGCGAAATCGGTTGCCGGTGTCAGAACACCACCATTTGCCGCGGAAGCTGCAATAGAACGTGCGTCCATCAAAGCAACTGCGGACAACTGACCATTGCCCGGCTTAGAGCCTTCGCGGTTCGGGAAGTTTCTGGTGGTATGGCGAATGCTCAGTGCATTGTTTGCCGGCGTGTCTCCTGCACCAAAGCACGGGCCACAGAATGCCGTCTTGATCACCGCACCAGCAGTCAACAACTCTGTAAAGGCACCCTTCTTGACCAGATCCATATAAACCGGAATGGAAGATGGATAAACAGACAGCGTAAATTCATCCTGACCCAGATGTGCATTGCGCAGAATATGTGCCGCTTCCATGATGTTGGAATAGGTTCCGCCTGCACATCCCGCAATGATGCCCTGCTGTACGTGCAGTTTGCCATCAACGATTTTATCTGTCAGGCTGAAACCAATCTGCGGATTGTCCGCAATCAGGCGCTCTGTTTTTTCCACCTCGCGCAGAATATCGCCGAGGTTCGCATTCAGCTCATCAATTTCATAAGTATGAGACGGATGGAACGGCAGAGCAATCATCGGCTTTACGGTGCTCAGATCCACATAAACCATACCATCGTAATACGCAACATCTGCCGGATTCAGTTCCTTATATGCATCCGTTCTGCCATGCATGGTGAGGAACTGCTTGGTGTCCTCATCTGTGCGCCAGATCGAAGAAAGACATGTGGTCTCTGTCGTCATAACATCGACACCGTTTCGATAATCGGTGCGCATCGAAGCAACGCCAGGACCCACAAATTCCATGACCTTGTTCTTGACATAGCCATTCTTAAATACGGCACCGATAATTGCCAGCGCAATATCCTGCGGACCGACACCCGGCTGCGGCTTACCGTCCAGATAAATAGCAACAACGCCCGGATAGGCAATGTCATACGTGTCGCACAGCAGTTGCTTTACCAGCTCGCCACCGCCTTCGCCGACTGCCATCGTACCCAGTGCACCGTAGCGGGTATGGGAGTCAGAGCCGAGAATCATGCGGCCGCAGCCCGCCATGGTCTCGCGCATATACTGATGAATGACTGCCATGTGCGGCGGAACATAGATGCCGCCGTACTTCTTTGCAGCGGACAGACCAAAGACATGATCATCTTCATTGATGGTGCCGCCGACAGCACACAGGGAGTTGTGACAGTTGGTCAGCACATACGGAAGCGGAAAACGCTCCATGCCGGAGGCCTTTGCTGTCTGCACGATGCCGACAAATGTAATGTCATGGGATGTCATGGCATCGAACTTGATGCGCAGCTTATCCATGTTATCCGATACATTGTGAGCCGAAAGAATCGAATACGCAATCGTGCCCTTCTTCGCTTCTGCCTTGTTTGCTGCCTGACCGGTCAGTTCTTGTACTTTAGCAGCATCTTTTTCTTCGACAATCCGCTTGCCGCCGACCAGATATACGCCGCCGTCATATAATTTGACCATTTTTGTAGCTCCTTTCGCTGCCTGTTTCTTCCCGCACCAGCGTGAAGTGCGCAGGAAGTCTTTTTATGCATTCCGCTGCCATCCTGCCTCTATGATAAAAAAGCATGTTTTGAATGTTCGCAGCTTCACTCATGCATATCATTATAATCTATTCTGCTGCATTGTTCAATCATTCTCTTGCGGAATTCTATCGGAAATACGAATCAAAACCACCGGTTGAACCGGTGGTTTGACCAGGCCCTATAAGGGCCCTAT